>CALIRQ010000007.1 GCA_938042195.1 uncultured archaeon | reverse complement strand
GGCCCGTTTGCAAATCGCCAGCGCGATCGCGGACCTCCCCGACGGCTATCTGGGACTGGATCCCTCGGGTTGGGATCCTCTCAAGGCGATTGGCGTATCGACCATAGAACCATTTCTTGACCGCTTCCGTGAGCGCTATATAGGCCCCGATCAGGGCCGCCAGGACCGCGAAGAAGGCGGGCGGCGGCTTCACGAACCCGAATATCGGGCCCAAGGGCGTGAAGGGCATCAGGAGCGCGGAGCCGACTATGGCAAGAGTGCTCAACAACAAGGGCACGCTGGGCCTGCTCCTATAGAAGGGGGTCCTTTTGGTCCTTATGGAGAATATCACCAAGGTTTGCGTGCATAGGGACTCCAAGAACCAAGCCGTTTGGAACAGGGGCTCGGTCGCTTGGAATACCAGCAACATTATGAAGAAGGTCAGGAAGTCGAATAGGGAGCTCACAGGCCCGAGGAAGGCCATGAACTTCCTTATGAAGGCTATATCCCATCTCTTCGGCCCCTCGACGTACTCCGGATCGACCTCATCCGTCGGTATGGTGAATTGCGAGAAATCGTAGAGAAGGTTGTTCAAGAGTATTTGGATCGGCAGCATGGGCAGGAAGGGCAAGAAAAGCGATGCGCCTGCGACGCTGAACATGTTCCCGAAGTTGGAACTCGTCCCCATCATCACGTATTTCATCGTGTTCCCGAAGGTCTTCCTCCCCTCCAAGACGCCCTCCCGCAAAACCCTTAGATCCTTATGCATCAATATTATATCGGCCGACTCCCTTGCCACATCAACGGCGTTATCGACGGAGATCCCCACGTCCGCCGTCTTCAGGGGCGGCGCGTCATTGATGCCATCCCCGAGGAAGCCGACGACGTGCCCGTTGGCCTTGAGCGCGTTCATTATCCTGTCCTTCTGGGCCGGGGTCACCCTCGCGAATATATTCGCCTCCTCGACGACCCTCGAAAGGGCATCGTCGTGCATCTGGGCTATCTCGCTCCCGAGGACTATGCCCTTGATCTCAAAGCCCAAGTGTTCGCATACCTTCTTCGTTACCAACTCGTTGTCCCCGGTGACTATCTTGAGCTCGATCCCAGCCCTCCTCAAAAGCTGAATGGCTTCCCGAGCCGTCTCCTTCGGGGGATCCAAGAAGGCCACGAAGCCAACGAACGTTAGGCCCTCCTCATCCTCCACGGAGTAAACGGCCTTCCCATCCCTAAGCGCCTTATGCGCTATCGCCAAGACCCTGAGGCCTTCAGCGCTCAGTTCGCGGTATTTCCGCTCGATCTCCCTTAGGGCATCTTCCGTCAGATCGAACACCGCATCCTTCAATTCATATCGGGAGCATATCCCGAGTATCTCCTCCGGGGCTCCCTTCGATATCAAGGAGCGCTCTCCACCGCGCTCCACGACTATGGATATGCGCTTCCTAACGAAGTCGAACGGTATCTCATCAACCTTCCTATAACCGCTGATATCCACATCCCTATATGCCAATATGGCGTCGTCCAAAGGGCTCCTCAGCCCGGTTTGATAATAGCTGTTCAAGAAGGAATATAGGAGGACCTTCTCGTCGTCATCCCCCTCCATATCGATGTGGAGCACGAGCCTTATCCTGTTCTCCGTGAGCGTCCCGGTTTTATCCGCGCATAGGATGTCCATGCTGCCGAAGTTCTCGATGGATATGAGGCGCTTGACGATGACGCCCCTCTTCGCCATCGCCATCGACCCCTTGGCCAAGTTCACGGAGATTATCATCGGGAGGAGTTCTGGCGTCAAGCCGACCGCTAGGGCCACTGAGAAGAGGAGCGATTCCAAGACGTCGCGCTTGTATAGCGCGTTCACGAAGAAGACGAAGATCACTAAGAGGAACGTCACCTGCATCATCATGAGGCCGAAGCCCTTCATCCCCCTCTCGAACTCCGTCTCCGGCGCCCTCTTGGCAAGCCTTTCGGCTATCTTCCCATATTCCGTGCGGCCACCGGTCCTGACGGCGACGGCCATCGCGGTCCCGCTGACGACCGAGGTCCCCATGAAGAGGTAGTTTCTCCATTCCTCGATAGATGGGCCCGGTGACTCGATTGGCGCCGCGATCTTCTCAACAGGGAACGACTCCCCGGTCAGCGCGGATTGGTTGACGAAGAGATCCTTTGCGGCGATCAGCCTAGAATCGGCTGGGACGATGTCCCCAGCCGATAGGTATATTATATCGCCGGGAACTATCTCCGCCAGCCTCACCTCCCTTTTGGCGCCATCCCTAAGCACGGTCGCCGTCGTGGCCACCTTCTCCCTCAGCGCCTCCGCGGCCCTCTCCGCCATCGACTCTTGGTAGAAATCCAAGATCGTGCTCAGGAGGATTATCGAGAATATTATGGCGGCGTTCTTCGTTTCGCCCAATAGGCCCGAGACTAAGCCCGCGAGCATCAATATCATCAGCAGGGGGCTCCTGAAGTGCGAGAGGAACTCGAGGATGGCCGCCCTCCGCTTCCTCCTGGCGAGCTCGTTGGGGCCGAAGATCTGGAGGCGCCTCTCAGCCTCCTGGGAGGATAGCCCGGAGCCGGAGGTCCCCAACCTAGCGAGGAGCTCCTCCGCCTGGAGTTTCAGGAGCTCCCGTATATCCAACCGAGCCAATTCGGGATCGATGGGATGGGCCGCTGGGGGATCGTCGGGCAATCCGCCGCGATCGCAGCCCATCCGCTCGCGCCGCATTGGTCGGACCGAGCCGCATGGATCGTATGATCATAAATAGTTTCCCTCGGCCGCCATCAAAGGATTGGGGATGAGGGCCGCCCAGAGGAGCTATGGGAGAGCGGTCCGGCTGTGAGGCTCGGCAAGAGGATCCTCGCCTCGCCGCGGTGCGCGCTATCCTCGAATGCATCGCAGATCAAGGCATTTGCGCCCATTGTGGCCTTCATATCGAGCTCTCCGCTAGGCCTTTTCAATGGGCTCATCGATCCTCTTCCCCTTCAGCCCCGGCGCTTGCGATATCCCTCAGGGCGTTTCCCAAAGCGGGGGCGGATCGCGCGAATCGGCCTTGATCCGTTGCGGAGGATACGATTCCTCAAAAAGATGAGGGCTTATCCGCGCATTCATCCATGCGCTGGGAGGAGCGGCCCTGACTCCGATCCGGCCCGCCCGCGAGGCTGATCCCCATCGCGTAATCCTCTCCGTTTATCTCCCAGCCCTTCACGTAATCGGCCTCTATCTTTCCCCCCGCTGTTATGCTGAGGGCCCTCGCCCTAACCTCTTGGCGTATATATTCCTCCTCCCCCCTTATCATATCGACCCTATCGCTTGGGGCCGATATCCAAACGTCCACGTAATCGTCTACCCTCAGATCCATCTCCTTCCTCATCTGCTGAAGCCTTCGGACCAGATCGCGGGCGAGCCCCTCGGCCAACTCCTTCTCCGTTAGCCTGATGTCCAGGAAAACGGTGCCGCCCTCGAAGGGCTCCGAGATCCATCCCTCCCCGACCTCGTCCCCGGGTTCCAGAAACTTGAGGCTTTGGACGTTGCCCTGCTCCAATAGGATCCGCTCCGCGAGGCGCAGGGAATCCCTCAATTCCATCGAGTCCACGGCCAAGGCCATGGACCTTAGCGGTTGCCTGAGCTTGATCCCTTCCCTCATCCTAGCCCTCGCGGCCGCCGCCAATACCCCCTGTGCGGCCCTCATGGCCCTCTCCGCCAATGGATCCCTCAGGCCCTCATCGGGCGTCGGCCAGGGGAGCATGTGGACGCTCTTGGCATCGCCCCAAACCCCTCTAAACGAGGATACGAATATCCTCTCGGAGAGGAAGGGGACGAAGGGGGCCATCAGGACCAGCGAATCGGATAGGACCTTGAAGAGGACCGCGTACATGGCCAGCTTATCCGGGTCGTCGCCCTCCCTCCACGCCCTCTTCCTAACAATCCTGATGTAATTCCTGCTCAGGTCCTCCACCAAGAACCTCCTTATCGCCCTGGCGGCCTCATGGAGGCGGTACCCCTCCATCGCCTCCGTTACCTCCCTCAGCAGCTCCTGCTCCCTCCCCAATATCCACCTATCCTCCAACCTCATATGGGCCCGGAGCCTTTGGAGGGGCCATTCTTTCGGCGCGAACCCGTCCAGGGCCATGTAAGTCGTCGCGAAGACGAACGCGTTCCATATGACGTTCAAGTCCCCTCGGACCTCCTCCAGCCCCCTCCAAGAGAACTTCAAGTCCTCCCATATCGTATGCTGCGCCACGTATAGCCTCAGGGCATCCCTCCCGGCCCTTTCGATGGCCTCGCCAGGCGTCACGTAGTTGCCGAGGGATTTGTGCATCTCCCTCCCGCGCTCGTCGAGCATGAAGCCATGCATCAGGACGGCCCTGAAGGGGGCCCTATCCGAGAGGAGGACCCCGGCCCTGAGCAGAGAATAGAACCATCCGGATATTTGATCCCTTCCTTCCACTATGAAATCGACCGGCCACCAAGATTCGCCCTCCGATTCCTCCTTCGATAGCCCAAGGGAGGCGTAGGGGGCCATCCCGGAGTCGAACCAACAAACGAGGACGTCCCTAATCCTCCTCATCTCGCCCCCGCATTCGCACCTCCATTTGAGGGCATCGACCCATGGGACGTGGTAATCGATTAAGGGTTCGGCCGCGGGGGCCTTCTTGTACAATTCCTCGGCCGAGCCTATGACCTCCATCCTCCCGCAGGAATCGCAGGTCCATATGGGCATGGGGGTCCCCCAATACCTCTGCCTCGATACGACCCAATCCTTAGCGCCCCTGAGCCAATCCCCGAACGCGTTCATCCCGGCCCACTCCGGGATCCAAAGGGCCTTCGAGCTCTCCCGGAGCATCTCCTCCCTGAGGGAGCTTACCTTTATGAACCATTGATTCGTGGCCCTGAGGATTATCGGGGTTTTGCACCTCCAGCATACAGGGTACTTATGTTCCACCCATTCCTCAAAGAAGAGGAGTCCTCGGCTCCTCAGGTCCTCCATTATGATCCCGTTTGACTCCCGAACCTCCAAGCCCTCGTATTTGCCAGCCCCCTTCGAGAACCTCCCTTCGTCGTCGACCATCATGACCATCGGCAGGCCCGCCCTTTCGCCAACGATGAAATCCTCCTCCCCATGTCCGGTGGCCATGTGGACGCATCCGGTGCCCTCCGAGAGGGTGACGAACTCCTCGCTGAGGACGACCCTATGGGCGCCGGGGAGCCCTTGGAGGGCGGGGACCTCCTCCAAAAGCGGCGTGCGATATTCCAACCCCTCCAGCGACGATCCCTTGAATACCTCTATGATTTCGTACTCCCTCCCGGCCAATGAGAAGACGGGTTCAACCCTCTCCTTCGCCATTATGAAGACCTCATCCCCGCTCCTGACCTTGGCGTATTCGAAACCGGGATGTACCATCACGCCCACGTTGGATGGCAACGTCCAAGGCGTCGTGGTCCATATCAGGATGTATTCCCCCCTCGAGCTCTTCAAGGGAAATTTTACGTATATGGACGGGTCCCTCATCACCCTATACTCGGTTATCTCGTAATCCGATAGCACGGTTTCGCAGCGGGGGCACCAATGCACGACCTTTTTGTCGTTCTCCAGCAGCCCCCTCTCCTGCGCCCTCTTTATTGCCCACCAGCACGATTCGATGTACCGGTTGCTGTGGGTCATGTAAGGCGATTCCCAATCCATCCAAACCCCGAGGTTCTTGAACTCCTCGCTCATCTGGGCCGAGTTCTCCTCGGCGAGCCTTTTGCATTCTTCGACGAACTTATCCACCCCGAACGCCTCTATGTCCTTCTTCGTCTGGAATCCGAATTTCTTCTCGACCGCTATCTCTATCGGAAGGCCGTGGCAATCGTAGCCGGGTTGATCCCGCACATTGTATCCCCTATGCCTCCTATAGCGTATGACTATGTCCTTGAGCACCTTGTTCCAGCAGGTGCCCAGGTGGGGGGTCCCGGAGGATGGGAAGGGGGGGCCGTCCAAGAAGTAGAACTTGGGGCCATTTGAGAGGCGCGCCTTCACCTCCTCATAAGTACCATTTCTGCTCCAATATTCGAAGACCTCCTCCTCGACCCTCCTCGGGTCATATGCTTTCTCCAACGCCATGATGCTGCCCAAATTTTCCCCCCCATGATCGGCCGATCTTTTTCTGAATCCCGATGTCGAACGAGATTTGTTCGATTATTAAAAAGGTTTACCAGGTCCCCCTTCTCAGTAGCCATATTAGACTCGAATCGGATCCTGAGGCGGGATCTACGCCATGTGGGGGACATCGGAGAGGGCGAGGATGGCGCTCTCCATATTGGAGGAGAGCATCGAGGTCGAGGATTGGTTCAAAGGGGTCGATGGCTTCGAATTTCTCATAGCGACCATCCTATCGCAATCCACCAATTACAAGAACGTCAGGATGGCCATGGAGCGCCTCAGGGCCAAGCTGGAGATCTCCCCCTCCTCAATAGCCAAATCCGATCTGCGGACCATAAGGGATTGCATAAGGCCCGCGGGCCTCTTCAATCAGAAGTCGAGGAGGATCAAGGCGATCGCGAGGAGGATCTTAGAGGGCTACGGAGGGAGGGTGGAAAATTTGCTCCTGAACGATGATCCGCGGAGCGAGCTGCTCCGCCTGCCCGGGGTTGGGCCGAAGACCGCCGACGTATTCCTAGCCTTCTACGGGGGGTTCGATATACTCCCGGTTGACACGCACATAAGTCGGGTGGCCAAAAGGTTGGGGATAGCTGGGAGGGCGAGGGGTTATGAGGGGGTGAGGGCGAGGTTGGAGGAGCTCATACCACCGCACAAGAGGAGGCGGTTCCACATAGCCCTGATAAAATTCGGGAGGAGCATTTGTAAAGCGAGGGCGCCCTATTGCCATGAATGCCCGATCGCCGAGCTATGCCCAAGCGCGGAGCGGTTTCGAAAAACCGCCCGAGGGGATCGGAGATGAGGGGGGAATTATTGGAGAGGCTTTGGGGCCTCTTGAGGGGGCCCCTCAAATCCCCGGAGGTCGTTCTGATGCCCGATTTCTACTTGGACCACTTCGTCAGGTTCGAAGGCGAGCTGGAGGTATTTTTGGGATCCCTTCGCGAGATGGCGGAGCGCGGAGGGGGGAATTTTCCGATGACTGCGCAAGCGATCATGAGGGGCGGCAACGCCGCCAACACGGCCGCAGCGCTCTTGAAGCTGGGCGGTAGGCCGTATCTGGTGGCGAAGGCGAACGAACTCGGCTTATGGTTCTTGAAGAGGCGATCCGAACTCGAGGGGCCGGAGCTCAGGGGTGTGAAGGCCACGGAGGCTCAATCCATGACCGTGGCCCTAGAGCTACGCTACGGGGGGAGGCTGATCAACCTGATGATAAACGACCCCGGACCCGTTCGAGACTTCGGCCCATCCGATTTGGATGAGGGCGATGTTGAGGCGATGAAGCGCGCCGATTTCGTATGCGTCCTAAACTGGGCGCAGAACTCCAGGGGAACGGAGCTCATCCAAGAGGTATTCGGGCTCGTTAAGCGCGAGGGAGTCGGCAAGACCTTTTTGGACACCGGGGACCCCTCCGCGAAGAGGGATGAGATAAAGGCCCTTTTGAAGGGCGCAGTGGGCCGGGGCCTCGTCGATATTTGGAGCATGAACGAGAACGAAGCCAAGTGGTATTCCTCGGCGATGGGATTCCGCGCAGATGATGCCTCCTGCTTCGACATGGGGAAGTTCATGCACGAGGAGCTTGGGGTCATCGTCGATCTGCATACGTCGGATTTCAGCTCGACGCATGGCCCCGATGGGGATTGGATGGTCGATTCCCTTCCCGTGAGCCCATTGAGGAAGACCGGCGCGGGCGATGCTTGGAACGCAGCCGATATACTCGGGCATTCGATGCGCCTCGACCCGGAGCTGAGGCTGGCGCTGTCAAACGCCGCCGCATCCTATTACATCTCGAACGAGGAGGGGCGACATGCGAGCGCCGGAGACCTCAGGGCATTCTTGGAGGGGTTCTTGGAGAAGATGTAAACTATAAACTATATTAGGGCGTTTTTTAAAATAACGGGAGGTCTAGGATGTCGGACGAGAGGCAAATCATCGATATATCCGATTTCAACAAGTTGGACCTCAGGGTGGGCACGATAGTGGAGGCCGAGAGGGTGGCCGGGACCAAGAAGCTGTATAGGATAAAGGTCGATCTCGGGGAGCTCGGGATTAGGCAGACGATATCGGGCTTGGTGGGGTATTACGGCCAAAGCGAGCTCATCGGGAAGAGGGTCGTATTCCTCGCAAACCTCAAGGGGGCTAGGATAGCCGGGGAGGAATCCGAGGGAATGATCCTAGCCGCCCTCAAGGACGGCGAATTGGCCCTATTGACGGTGGATAGGTTGGTCCCGAATGGGGCCAAGATCCAATGAGGCGATCCGCATGTCCTCCAAGCCTAAGAGGAAGGGTCCAGTGGAGCAGGACGTCCTGAGGCTCGTAATGGATGCGGGAGACGAGGGGGTCTTGCAATCGGAGCTATGGAAGAGCATGGGGGTCGATAGCCGCGAGGGATCGAGGGCCATATTGAGGCTGGAAAGGAGGGGATTGATAGCCCGCAGGAAGGAGCTCCACAGCGGCCGTTGGACCTATAGGCTGTTCTCGAAGAGGAAGTATGTCACCATAGATGAGATAAAGGATATACCGTGCACCTTCTGCGACTTGGAGCCTAGGTGCGGGGAATCGGAGCTCTCCCCTGAGAATTGCGAAAGGATGGTGGCTTGGATAACCTCGATGCTTAACGAGGGTACCGAGCAACGGCCCCATGAGGAAGCATAGAAGCCCCTGGATCAGGAGGAGGCTTAAGGACCAATACTACAAGATGGCCAAGAGGAAGGGCTATAGGAGCAGGGCGGCTTATAAATTGCTGGAGATCAACTCCCGGGAGGGAATAATCAAGGCAGGGGATAGGGTCCTCGACCTCGGAGCGGCCCCGGGGGGATGGCTCCAAGTCGCCTCCGAATGCGTTGGGGAGGGGGGCCGCGTCCTAGGCATCGATATAAATGAAGTCGAGCCGTTGCCCTCGGGGAACGTGGAGACGATCGTCGCCGACATAGAGAGCGACGAGGCCTTGAGGGAGGCCTCCAAGAGGGGGCCGTTCGATGCCGTGCTCTGCGATGCCTCCCCGAAGCTCTCGGGCGTTAAGGACCTCGATCGGGCTAGGCAATTTGGGCTGTCGATGGCGTCCCTGAGGATCGCCAAAGCGGTCCTGAAAAGGGGCGGGCATTTCCTGACGAAGGCGTTCGATGGGCCTGAGGTCGATGGGCTGAGGGCCGAGCTTAGGGATTATTTCTCAGAGGTCAAGACCCTGAAGCCAAAGGCCTCCAGAAGCGAGAGCTCCGAGATTTATTTGCTCGCGAAGGGCTTCATGCCCCGGAACGGGGTTTAAACGCTGAGCCATCAACTTTGGACGAGATCTGGAAAGGAGGCGTTTGCCGGCGAAAGTGGCCGAAGGAGGAGATCTAATATAGGGGATCAATCGATATCCCCATCCCAGTGGCGGGGGATGCCGCTCGCCTCGGATGCGGAATTGGGCTATTATGCCCTATCCTTTCTATTGGGGGTTGGGATCGGTTTCGTATTGGGCCTTTCCCTAGGCGGGTTCCTCTTCGGTAGGGGGGAGAATGAATAAATACGATGACAAAAGCTTTAATTATTCAAGCGCATCCACGTATTGGCGGTGAATCCAATTTGGCATATTTCGTCCCGGTGCCAGCGGCAAAGCTCCCGAGGGCCTACTTGCCCTATCAGGTACCAGCTGCGCAGGCTTGGTATCCGCCTCCTCCCCCGGAGCCGATCTATTATTATGTGGAGCCCTCCTACGTCACCCCCGAGCCGGTCTTTTATCAAGCGCCGGCTAGGTACGTCCACGTTCCCCCTCCGCCCACTACCTATCTATGCCCATATTGCCGCACGGTCCTATATTGGGTGCCCAACGACTGGTACTGCCCGTATCACGGCAAGATATCCAAGACTAGGTTCAGGTTCATCTGAGCCCGCCGCCCAAGAGGCCCGAGATCGCTTCGCAGAGTTTCGCCGGTAGCTCCCCCCTATCCAAGGGCGAAACCTCGATCAGGATGGAGTCGCCCCTATTTTTCGCCTCCCTCACCAATCGATCCCCCATCCTATAATGTACGGTGGCCAGCACTGGCTTCCCGCATTCGAACGCCCTAGCAATCGATCCCCTGAACTCCTCCGAGAGGAGCTCCATCGGGCCTATCTCGTCTATGATTATCAAATCGCATTCCCGGATCGCGATGTCTATGGCGCCGGCGCCGATATCCCTCAGATCCCCCAAATTCACCCAATACCTCCCGATCCTCGGCCCGCCCTTGAGGCCGGCTAGGGCCAAGACCCCCTCCCTTCCCCTCCAAAGGTCCAATAGCTTGAAGCCGATCCGCCCCCTCTCCCCAGCCATCTCGAGCGTTAAGACGCCCCCCACCTTGAAGCCCATGGCCTTTAACAGCTCGGCGGTCTTTGCCACGACCGTGCTCTTGCCGGACCTGGGCGGCCCGGTGAGCAGGATCACCCTTTTCCCATTCAAGGGGCATCCTCTATGGAGATCGGATCAAGTCTTTAATATCCGCAGCGGGCAAGACCACACCGATCTCGATAGAAACGGATCGAGGGGATTAGCCATAAGGCTGATCGTGGCTGGGGCGGATGATTCCGGGAGAGGGCGGGAGGCCCCCCGATGGGCCCCGTGATAGGTCCCCTCGTGATCGCGGGCGTCGGCGTGGAGTTCGCGCATTCCAAGTGCGCCCTATGCCTCGCCGAATTGGGCGTCAGGGATTCCAAGGCGCTCTCCCCGCGCTCTCGGGAGGCCCTAGCTAAGCTAATGGAGGGGGAGGAGATCAGGATCAGTTATGCGGAGGCCTGGCCGGAGCTAATAGATGACTACGTACTGAGAAGGGGGAAAACCGGCGGCCTGAACCGATTGGAGGCCATCTTAATGGCGAAGGTTATCGAGGAGCTTGAAGCCGACTTGGCCTATGTAGATGCCCCCGACACGGATCCCCATAGGTTCAAGGCCTACCTGGAGGTGGGGCTCGGGGGAGGGATCGATTTGATCTGCGAGCATTATGCGGATCGCAAGTATCCGGTGGTTTCAGCGGCGAGCATCTTGGCAAAGGTCAGGAGGGATGAATGGATCGGGAGGTTGAAGGAGGAGTACGGCGATTTCGGCTCCGGATACGCCTCGGATCCCAAGACCATATCCTTCCTGAGGTCTTGGCTGAGGGCCCACGGGGAAGTCCCCCCAATAGCCAGGAGGTCCTGGAGGACCGTATGGAAGGCTGGGCAGCGCAGGCTTAATGAGCCCTGAGGCGCCGGGGCGCCCCTTAAGGGGGATTGAAAGTGGCGGAGATCATCATGTGATCCCTCTCATACGGCTCCAGCTTAACGCGTTCCAGGATCCGAAAGCCCCTCCCCTCCAGGACCTCGATCTCCTGCCTATATACGCTCGATGGCGGCCTCGCGACATCAACGCTCCTGGATTTAATGGCGATCAAGACCCCCCCATCCCTCCTCAGATATAGATCCGCGTTATCGGAAAGTATCCTCGCCTGATCGGCCTGCGCAATATCGCAGTATATGGAATCGAAGGTCATCCCAGGGAGCGCCGGGTAGTTCTCCGGGAACCTAGCGTCGGCCAAAATTGGATATACGTTGCTCCTATGCGCGCAAACCTTGGCCATGAACTCCTTCATGACCCTTGGCGCGAACTCTATGCAATACAGCGAGCCCCCATAGCCTATTATATCGCTGACATGGCTCGCCGTCGTCCCGGCCGCGGAGCCGAGGTATAGGACGCGGGAGCCGGGCCTTATGGGCATGGAGCGCAATCCGTTCAATATCGCCGCTGCGAGCTTGCTCCTGAATGGATCCCATAATCTGTACTCCGCTGAGCCCACGCGGATCAACCTCTCCCCGTAGACCGAAACGCCCGGGGAGAGGTTCCTCGTCGCCAGCCTCTCGGATCCATCCTCAAGCCTTACGAGGTAGACGCCTTCGAACCTTTCGTGTGGGCGCACCACTATCTCTCGCACGGCCGATCCTCGCGGGCGGGGACGCGTATTTCTGCCTTATCTCCTCGATCCTCCTATTCAATCCTTCCCTGAGGGCTTCCCCCCTGGGCTCCCCCCCGAAGGCGTCCAGCCTAGCGGCTATGGAGAGCTTCCCGGCCAAGGCCCTGGCCATCTTCCCCCTTTGCCACCTTGGGGATTCATGGATCGGGCCGTATTGGAATATGACCCCATGTTTCGGCGGCTTGGAGCCGGTCCGGAGGGATCTGAAGAGGGCCTTCTCGGCGCCGAGGACTTGAATCGTGCTCGCCGGCATCTTGGCCAAGCTCTCGAGCCCCCCCGCCAGCGATATCAGCCTAGCCGATAGAGATGGCCCAACTATGGCGCAAAGGTTCGGCGCGATCTCGGGCATGATCTCATCCAGATATCTAGCCATCCCATCCCTGAGCTTGAACGCCCTCAATATCGCGGCGGCGAAATCCCTTATGCGCTCCAAATCCTCATCCCCTATCTCCGATCCAGCCGAATCCCTAGCCAGCTTTTCCAATCGCTTCGCCCTATCCTCGGGTATGCCCATCTCGACGAGCCTCTCGAACTCAAAGTTCTCCCTCCGCCCGAGATCGTTGACGAGCCTAGCATAGGTTTCGTGCTTCTCAATCTCCTTATCCAGCTCCGGGAAGTGCAACCCGAACCATTCCCTCAATCTCCCGGAGAAGAGGTTTATCGTCTTGTCTAGATCGTCCATTGCCCTGACGAGCTGGATTGCGTAGGCATCGCGCCTCATGCCCACCAAGGCGAGCGATGCCTTGGCCATCTCCAGCATGACCTCCCGCGCGAAATTGGAGTAACCAGCCTCATCCGGGAATAGCCCCAGCTCCGAGGCCATGCTCGGTAGCCTCGCCTTGAAGGCCTCAAGGGCCTTCGATTTGACATCGACCCTAGCCGCCACGCCCAGGGCCCTCTTAGCTGCCTCGGCCAAGGGCTCGCTCTCGAATATCATCGCCTCGAAGCCGCTTTTCCTCAGCCCCTCCAGGAACCCCCGCAGCGGCCCCTCCAACCTCCCCTCCCCAGCCCATCGCAGGATCTCCGATACCGCCTTCGAATCCTTGGGGAATGCCTCCCGGGCTATGACATTGCCATCCCCATCTATTGCGAAGACCCCGATCGGGGTCAGCGAGATTATGCACTCCATCCCCGAGCACCAAAGGCCCAATCCATTTATCCCGAGATCTAAAATATAAGGGGCGATTCCAGTGACTCAAGGCCGATCGAGGCGCAGCGCCATGGAGCTCTCCTTGGAGATCGCTGGGATAAAGCTCAAATCCCCCCTTTTGCTCTCATCGGGCATCCTCGGGTTGTGTTGGAGGCTTATGAAGAGGGCACTCGACTCCGGCGCCGCTGCCGTCGTTACGAAATCGCTGACGCTCGCCCCGAGGAGGGGCTTCCCGAATCCCACGCTGGTCGAGGTTAGGTGCGGGCTCCTCAACGCCATGGGGATACCGAACCCGGGCATCAAGGAGTTCTCCTCCGAGATCAGGAGGCTGAAGAGCCTTGGGGGGGTCGTGATAGCCAGCATCGCGGGCGAATCCCCGAGGGAATATGCCGAAGCCGCTGGGCTGGCGGAGGAGGCGGGGGCGGACGCGATAGAGGCGAACGTCTCCTGTCCCCACGTCGGCGGCGTGGCCGAGATAGGCCAAGACCCGGGCGCTTTGAGAAGCGTCGTGGCCGAGACGAAGGGCGCGCTGAGGATCCCGCTCATAGTTAAGCTATCGCCGAACGTCGCCGATATAGGCGCGATGGCAAGGGCCGCGGAGGACGCTGGCGCGGATGCCATATCGGCCATAAACACCGTCAAGGGATTGGCCATAGACATATACGCCAAGAGGCCAGTCCTTTCCGCGGGGGCGGGCGGGCTATCGGGGCCAGCCATAAAGCCGATAGCCCTGCGATGCGTCTATGAGATCAGGAAGGCCGTGGATCTGCCGATAATAGGGTGCGGCGGGATACTCAATTGGACCGATGCGGTGGAGTTCCTGATGGCCGGGGCAAATGCGTTGGGCGTGGGATCCGCCGTCTATTATAGGGACTTATCGGTCTTCCGGGAAATATTGGAGGGCATGGAGCGGTTCATGCGGGAGAACGGATACCGAAGCGTGGAGGAGCTCATCGGGTTGGCCCATCGGGTTTGATGCCCCAAGGTAGCTCGGCTCCGTGAGGCCCCTCATTCGCTCGAAAAATTAAGAGGGCCCGGGGCTCGCGAATGCGCTGGGCCACCTCCTATATATCGCGTAGAGGATGGCGAGCTGCACCGGGATTATCAAAATGGCTCTAATCGATACTGTGGCGAAGGCCGATCCGAATGAAGGGAAGAGCCCCATTTGCCACGCTATGGCGGCGGCCACCGCATAGCCAACGACCGTGGCCAACGCGCTCAGCCATTTAAGCCTCTTCGCCAACAACCCTACCAAGAAATAGGCCGAGGAGAAAGCCGGGATGTCTATCAAGGGGATCTTGGCCGGCAGTCCCGCGAGGATGCCGATTATAATCCCCCCGATCGGCCCCGAGAGCGCCGCACCCACGACGCCCGGCAATCCCCTTAGGTCTATCACGAATGGGCCCCCTATCGGTATCGCCAGCTGCATAGCCCTCAAGAGGAAGGCTAATCCTCCGAAAACGGCGCAATAGGCCAGCTGCCTCGAGGAAAGCGGCATCCCCAACGCCACCACCCGGAATTAAATTGAGAGGCTAGGCATCAATTTTTAAGCTTTGCGATCCTCCTCTTTCTCCACCTCGCGCTCAAGCGCGGAGCGATTGGCCGATTCGTTCATCGCGGATGCGCCATCGAACCTCTTCAATACGAATTTCGTATTGGTGCCGATTATCCCCTTGACCTCCCTTATGGATTCCAAGCATTCGTTCAGCTCCGCCATCGAGCCCGCGATCAATTCCACCTCTATATCGTAATCCCCGCTCACCTCGTAGACCCTGAGGACTCCCTTGATCGCCCCGATCCTCCTCGCGACGCTCGAGGTGTATACATTCGATTCGCATTTCACGGAGATCAGGGCCTCAATCGCCTCCGGTATGACGGGCTTGAGCCTCATCCCCGATACCCTCTCCGCCAATTCCAATAGGTCCGCATCCCTATACCTAGTGACGGCCGGCCTGCTCTTTATGGATTCGAGGATCCTCGATATTTGCTCCTCGCTCAGCCTTACCCCAAGCCTCTCGAGCCTAGCCCTTATGACGCTCTTCCCCGCGTATTTGTCCACGACCAACTCCCTGGTCCTAGCGATCAGCTCCGGGGGGAAGCCCTCGTAGATCGATGGATTGATTATCACGGCGGCCGTATGGACCCCGGCCTTATGGGAGAAGGCGTTATCTCCGACCAGCGGGGCGTGTGGGGGCAGGAAGATGCCGCTGTAGCGCTCGACGAGCATCGAGAGGGGCTTAAGGGCGCTCAATTTCACCGTATCGATCCCATAATGGACCTTGAGGGCGGCGGCCACCTCCTGGAGGGAGGCTATGCCGGCCCTTTCGCCGAGGCCGTTGACGGTTACATCTATTATCCTGGCCCCGCCCTCCACCGCCGCGAGGGAGTTGGCGACGGCCATCCCGAGGTCGTTGTGGCAATGCGTTTCGAAAACCGCGTCCAATGATTTGCCCAAATCCTCATAGAGGGCCCTGATCCTCCCCGGCGTCATTATGCCCACCGTATCCGCTATGCTGAGCCTATCAGCCCCGGCCTCCAAAGCGGATTTGAAGAGCTCCTTCAGGAAGTCGGGATCGGCCCTGGTTCCATCCTCGGCCGTGAACCTGACCTTAAGGCCATGGTCCTTAGCGTATTTGACCGTTTCATAGGCCAATTCCAAGGCGCGCTCCCTGCTGATTCGCAATTGTTGCTTCAGCCTCGTATCGGTGGCCCCCAGGAATATGCCCACGCTATCCACTCCGCAATCCACCGCTTCTCTTATGTCCGGTATCGAGGCCCTCGCGTGGCCCATGATCTCCGCCTCGAGGCCGAGCTTGCTTATTTTGATCATCGCCTCCTTCACATCCCCCGATACGACCGGGTTCCCGGATTCTATTATATCGACGCCTATCTCATCGAGCTTCTGGGCTATCTCCAGCTTCTGCTCGACCGAGAAGGAAACCCCGGGCGTCTGCTCCCCCTCCCTCAAGGTCGAGTCCAGTATCATTATTTTTTTCTCCATATCGCCGCGCCTTCTTATGCGGAAATCGTACTTTAATATAAATATTTCGTAATTTTAATTTGAAAATCGTAATATGGCTTTTAGGGGTTCGCAAGAGCACGCTCCATCGGTCGGCGGTCCGGGGCCGCGCGGCCTATACGATATCTATCGATTCCGGGCGGATCTCCATCAGCGATCCATCGGGCAATAGGGAGAAGAGGGAATACTCGAGGGTCTTGGAATCGATGACCATTGAAACGACGTAGGGGGAGAACTGCGCCAATCGGAGGTGGGTTTGGAGATCGACATCTGACATGAATACGCCCTGGCCTACGTGGGAATGATACCAACCGATTATCCGCCCCTGGATGTTGCCCGATATTATCCCCTCGGCAACCCTGGCCAGGAACTCGGGAGGGAGGATGGAACAATGTCTCCAATCCCCGGAGTCCCCGCGTATCGCGTCCGTTATCCAAAGCGTATTTCCATGCAGCCATCCAATCAAGAGGCCTATCCGCTCGAATGGAGCGCCAACGTGATCGAATATGGCCGCGAGGGCCGATCGATTGATCCTTATTCTTGGAGAATGGTGGATCCAGCTCGCCCCCATGCCCCTCCCCAGCTTGGGGATCGATCCAGGGGGTTATAGTTTTTTATGAGCTGGAAGGGCTTAAACTCAGGGGGTTCCACGAGTGGTGATTTGTCAATGGAAGTTAAATTGCTGAGCCATACGCCGGACCCGGAGAGGTTGATAGCGGTGGCCGCCAGGTCCTGCGTATCGAAGCGGAGCGCCCATGAGCTCGCCTCGGAGCCCGAGGAGGTCCTCAGGAAGAGCCTGAGAAAGGTCTTGGATTCGGGCCATGAATCGGTGATCGAGCACGCCCACTTCACCTTCAGCATAAAGGGCATCTCCAGGGCTTGCACCCATCAGCTCGTTAGGCATAGGATCGCATCCTACTCGCAACAGAGCCAAAGGCATGTGGACCTTCGGGGAGCAGGGTTCGTTATCCCGGAGAGCGTTCGAAAAAGCGGGGAGGCCTTTGAGGTCTTCAATGCCGCGATGAGGAGCGCGGCGGAGGCCTATTCCAAGCTATTGGAGCTCGGAATACCGCAGGAGGACGCTAGGTTCGTCCTTCCCAACGCCACCGCCACGAACATCGTCGTTACCATGAACGCTAGGGAATTGATCCATTTCTTCGGCCTTAGATGCTGCCTGAAGGCCCAATGGGAGATAAGGGCCTTGGCAGAGGCCATGCTGAAGCTTGTCAAGGGCGTAGCGCCAACGATCTTCGAGGGGGCCGGGCCCTATTGCCTCTCAAAGGGGATTTGCCCCGAAAGGGATCGGGGATGCCCGTTTTACGAAAGGTATATCCTCAATAGGGGTTGATGGATCGAAGCCTCACGCTTCAATCCTCCATATGGTCCCCCTTGGGGAATCCTCTAAGGCGATCCCGAGGGATTTCAGCTTGGCCCTTATTCTGTCGGCCGTATCCCAATCCCCCCTCCCCCTAGCCTCGTCCCTGATCTCCAAGATGAGGCGGATCAGCCCATCCACCAAGGCTCCGGGGACCTCATCCCCGAAGACCCCGAGGATGCTCGAGAACTTATCGAACGCCGCCTTGGCCCTCGATATCACGGCCTCATTGGTCCTCCCGGCCATGTACTTCTCCAGCTCCTTGCAAAGCGATATCATCGCGGCGATGGCCTCGGGCGTATTGAAATCGTCGTCCATCGCCTCCATGAACCTCCTCTCGTGCTCCTCTATCCTCTCGATCATCCACTCATCCACGGGGCCGGCCTCGCTCGGGCTTGGCTCCATCGATTTCATCTTGGCCAAGAGCGAGCGGACCCTGTCCCTGATCGCCTTCGCCTGCTCCAACCCCCTTTCGTCGAAGTCTATGGGGCTCCTATAATGGCTCATCGCATAGAATATCCTCAGGGCCTCCCAGCCCCATCTCCCGATCGCCTCCCTGATCGTTATGTAATTCTTCAAGGACTTCGCCATCTTCTCCCCCTTGATCATCAGTATTCCCGTGTGGACCCAATACTTCACGAAGGGCCTTTTCCCCGAGAAGGCCTCGGCTTGGGCTATCTCGGCCTCATGATGCGGGAAGGCCAGCTCTATCGCCCCGCCGTGTATATCGTATTGGGGACCGAAGTAGGTATGGGAAATGGCCGTGTCCTCGATATGCCATCCCGGCCTGCCCTTCCCCCACGGGCTATCCCAGCACGGCTCCCCGGGCTTGGCGGGCTTCCAGAGAGCGAAGTCCGCTGGATTTCGCTTCTTGGGGCTCGGCTCTATCCTATGCCGCTTGAGCTCCTCCGGGTTCTGCCTCGATAATTTCCCATAATCCGGGAATTTGGAAATGTCGAAGTATACCTCCCCATCCACCTCATATGCGTACCCCTTCTCCAAGAGGGCGGAGATCTGCTCCACGATCTCCCCGATATGTTCCGATGCCTTGGCGAAGAGGTTCACGCTATTTATCCTGAGCGCGGCCATATCCCTATAGAACTCCTCCGTGTATCTCCTGGAGAGCTCGAGCGGATCAACGCCCTCCTCCTTGGCCCTCGCGATTATCTTGTCATCGACGTCCGTTATGTTCATCAGGAAGAATAAGCTATAGCCCTTGAACCTCAAATACCTGGCAATTATGTCGTACATGACATAGGTCCTAGCGTGGCCTATGTGCGCCATATCGTATACGGTGGGGCCGCACACGAACATCTTGACCCTATTCCCATTCAGCGGGACGAATTCCTCCTTCTCCCGCGACATGGTATTGTATATCCTCAATAGGCCGCGCCCCGGTAGGGCTATAGCTTATACTTCAGCTTCCTCAGGAGCGCCTTCCTCTCCTCTATCTCCTTCTCCCCCTCCACGCCCTTAGTCCTCTGGCCGTCTATCACGCCGAGTATGCCACGCCCTTGGGCGCTCTCCGCTATGATCACCTCCAATGGGTTGGCGGTGGCGCAGTAGATCGAGCAAACCTCCGGGACCGCCTTTACCTTATCCATGACGTTTATGGGGAAGGCCCCCCTCAGCAATATGACGAAGCAATGGCCGGCCGCGAGTTCCGATGCGATCCTTATGGCCAAGGACCTCAGCTCCTCATCCGTGCCCTCATGGCGGACCAAGCAGGGCCCGGAGCTCTCGCAGAAGGCGATGCCGAACCTTATGCCGGGCATTGAGTTGGCGAGCGCCTCATAGAGGTCCTCAACGGTCTTTATGAAATGGGATTGCCCAAGGATGATGTTGCATCCCTCCGGCGGCTCTATCCTATGGACCTTTATCGATATCTCCCCGTTCACCCTTCCCTCCCCTCCGCAGACCCTTTCCGCTCCCGTTGAGGAGCCCAGCGCGGCCGGTTTTAAGAGGCTTTCGGGTTAAATCGCCGCTCCGGCCCATCCCATCGCTTGGGAATGGGGCCTATGAGATCTGGAGGAGCTCTTGGGAGAAGATCCTCCCCGTAGCGGCCTTGACCCTTCCCTCCTCCAAGAGGAATACGTCCTCAACCCTAACCCCGCCGAGCTTCGGATCGTATAACCCCGGCTCTATCGTGAACACATGCCCATCCCTAAGGGCGTAATCCTCACCGTGGCGCAGGAATGGTCTCTCCCCGATCGAGAGGCCCACCCCATGCCCTAAGGAGTGGATGAAGCCCCTCCTCGGGATCGCGATCCCACCGGCGCGCCTCCCGATCGTTTCGAAGCCGTTCCTCTCGAAGAACTCGCACACGGAGTCCATCGCCTCGCTGGCCCTCCCGCCATCCCCCACGACGTCCCTAGCCAAGCCTTGGGCCTCGAGGACGAGCGAATGCATCCTTTCGATCGCCGCGGATCTGCCAACGAGCGCGGTCCTCGTCATGTCATAGAAATAGCAATCCCAGCCCCTAGGGAAGAGGTCGATCACTATGGGATATCCTCTTTTAATCGGGTCCCCCCTGGATCCCGGGTAATGCGGATCGGAGGCCTTCCTCCCGGCCGAGATTATTAGCCCCTCCGATGGGATCAAGTCCCTCTTCGCCAACTCGGCCATCGCGAAGGATTTCAAATCCCCGACCCTGAGGGGCTTGCCCTTATGATGCAACGATCCCCCCTTGATTCGGCATTCCCCGAGGAACTCGTAAATGGATTCGAAAGCCTCGTTGACGGAGCGCCCGAGCTCCGAGATCCTCCTGCGCTCCTCCCACGACTTCAGCTCCCTCATGGAATCCAGCATTGATGGGTATTGCTCCACGACCACCTTGAAGCCCTTCTCGCTCAACCTTTCGCGGATCCTCAGAGAGGCCGAGAAATCCTCCTTGGCGTAGATCGCTACCCCCCCGGAGACCCCATGGCGCTTGAGGAGCTCCTCGGCAGATAGGGCGATCGCATCGGCTGCGCTCCGCGGCGGCTCCGGGCCGATCAGTTCCGAGAACGCCATAACGTCCCCCGGGAACCCCCTCGAGGCCATGCCATAATCCACCTGGCTAACGACCAAAACCGGATCGGAGTTCAAGGCCTTGAAGAATAGGCCCCCTCTAGGCACGGATACCTTGGCCAAGTAGCAGAAGTTCGGATTGGAGCAGGATTCGCCATATGCGATCACCGCCTCCAAGCCCCTCCCCCCCATCTCGGCATCCAACCTCCCGTATATCCCCATGGCGGCTCCCCTTCCATTTGCGGATCCGAGATCCACGGCCAAGGCCCAATTTGGTTGGGAATGGATCGGGCCGAGGGGATCGAGATCCCCTTGGCGGCAAATCTCAGGCCCTTCTGGGGACGAGCCTAGCGCCGTAGTATTGCGGCGAATCGTATTCCGATAGAGATCGCTCTATCTCCAGCAACCTGTTATACTTCGCCGTCCTCTCGCCCCTGGCTGGCGCCCCCGCCTTTATCTGGCCAGCGCCCAGCCCAACCGCCAGATCGGCTATGGTCGTATCCTCGGTTTCCCCGGATCGATGGCTGATCACGCATCTATATCCGAACGCTCTCGCATCCGATATGACGTCGATCGTTTCCGAAAGGGTCCCTATTTGGTTCGCCTTTATCAGGATGGCATTGGCCGCGCCGATCTCGGCGCCCCTCCTAAGCCTCTCCCTATTCGTGACGAAAAGGTCGTCGCCGACTATCTGGACGTATCTAAGCCTCTTGGTCAAGGAGGAGAACCCATCGAAATCCTCCTCTTGGAGGGGGTCCTCGATCGAGAAGATCGGATATTCCCTAACGAGATCCTCGTAGAGGGATATGAGCTCCTCCCTATCCATGAGCTCGCCATCGACCGCGTACATGCCGGAGGCCCGGTCGTAGAACGAGGAGGCGGCAGCGTCCAAGGCGAGGACCACCTCCCTACCCGGCTTCATCCCGGCGGCCTCTATGGATTCGATGAGCGCATCCAAGGCCTCCCTAGCGCTCCTGAGGTTCGGCGCAAATCCCCCCTCATCCCCCACGTTTATGGAGCTCGGGCCGTACTTCTTCCTCAGGAGGTCCCTTAGGGCCATGTAGATCTCGCAACCGGCCCTGAGGGCATCGGAGAACATCCCGAACCCCACGGGGGCTATCATGAATTCTTGGAACGAGAGCTCGTTGCCGGCGTGTTTGCCGCCGTTTATCAGGTTCATCAGGGGCACCGGCATTGTCCTGGCCGAGATCCCGCCCAAGTACTCATATAGGGGTATGCCCCTAGTATCGGCCGCGGCCTTGGCGACGGCTAGCGAAACGCCCAAAATGGCATTGGCCCCCAAATTGGACTTATCCTCGGTCCCATCCAGCTCGATCATCTTCAGGTCTATGGCCCTTTGGAAGGAGGAGTTCATCCCCCTTATAGCAGGGGCTATCTTCCTATTGATATTCTCAATCGCCCTCAGGACGCCCTTGCCCCGGAACCTGGCCGGGTCGCCATCCCTTAGCTCCAAGGCCTCGTGGGCCCCCTTCGAGGCCCCCGAGGGGACGAGCGCCTTGCCGAGGCCTCCCCCGCGGGTCAATACCTCCACCATGAGCGTGGGGTTGCCCCTAGAGTCCAAGACCTCCATGGCGTTTATCTCGACTATCTCGAAATATTCGTCCCCATAGCCTAACAATTGGCATCGAGGCCAATTCTCGGCTTTGTAATAAAAGTTTTCCATGAAAGGTTTAAAAAAGGGCTTTTGCCCGTCATGAAGCGCATGGGCGGGTCATCCGCAAAGGTGATGATAATCCTTGGGAATGTTGGAGGAGGCCAAGCTTCGGATTCGGGCATTTGATGTTAGGGATGTTTCCCTCGTATCGATATTCAGCGCTTTGATGGCCATAACTACTCTATATGCCATACCGCTCCCCTATGGGGGTATTACGCACTTCGGGAACACGGTCATGTGGACGGCCTCCATCCTCTTTGGTGGGCTAATCGGGGGATTGGCCGGAGGGATTGGGGGGATGCTGGCGGACCTCTTCCTCGGGGCCCACGTTTGGGCGCCCTTCACGCCCTTCTGCAAACTCGCCAGCGGATTGGCTTGTGGGTTGGTTTCCCGAGGGATCGAATCGATTAATAAGCGAGCCATCGTCAAGATCGCCCTCGCGGTGATCGCGGGAGCGATCGCAAACCGCTTAGCTTATGCCCCGGTATATTTCTTCCTGTTCGGATATGGGGCTATGGTATTATGGCTCATGGGCTTCTTCGTCCCCGGCCCGGCGCTTGTCACCTATTTCGCCACCCCGATCATAGCCCTATCCGTGATGAGGGCTTATCCGAGCGTGATCGCTTACAGGAGGGCAATAGAGGAGAGGATGGCCCGGATCAAGGCTGTTGGGAGTTGACCGGAATGAGTTGGTGGAAGGAATTTGAAATAGTCGATGCCCACGCCCACATACATCCCCTTTCTCCGGACTTCCGGGTGGCCCTGACGCTCGAGGAGCTTAGGGAGCTTATGCGCCAGTACAATTATAGCAAGGCCATAATAATGGATAGGGATAACTATGCGATATCGAAGGCGGTCAGGGGCTCCAGGGACCTATTCGCAAACGTCTGGGTGAATCCTAGGGAGAAGGACTACATGCGAGACCTGGAGAAGTATTTGGGCGAGGAGAACTTCGTGGGCATAAAGATGCATCCGCTCTTCGATGGATATACTCCCGATTCCCCAATAGTCCGCCCCGTGATCAGCGCGGCCGAGGAAGCTGGGGTGCCGATACAATTCCATTGCGGCCATCCCCCCTTCAGCCTTCCTTGGAGCTTTGAGCCGCTGGCTAGGGAGTTCCCGAGCGTGAAGATCGTCCTCCTCCACATGGGCCATGGCCATATAGTCTACATAAACGGCGCGATAGAGGTGGCCGAGCGCAACCCGAATGTATACTTGGAGACCAGCGGCATGCCGATGCACACCAAGATCAAGGAGGCGATGGAACGCGTTGGCAGGGATAGGGTGATTTACGGGGACGATGCGCCATGTGGCCATCCCTCGTGGGAGCTGGAGAAGGTTCGGGCTTCCGGTTTAGATGGAGAAAACCTCCGAAGAGTCTTGGGGGAGAATGCCAAGAGGTTGTATGGCCTAGATTAGCCCCGAGGGAGTTAATATGGCGTTATGGAGATCCCCTTGGATCAATAGGGCCCAGACTCATCCGATTGATGCCTCATCGTATTGAGAAAGGTTTTAAATTGGCCACGGCCCAGCTGTGCCATTCGAGGCGGCGGAACCGAGATGGGTAGAAGGGCCCCCAAGGTGGACGGATTAACGGAGGCGATGGAGGCGATCCTGACGGCGCATCTCGAGGGCAGTGGGGCCTCCGCGGTTGACGTGGCCAAGAGGATTGGGTTGCCGTTGGAGGAGGCAGAGGATCTGCTGAGGAAGGGCCAAGAAGATGGCCTCATCCTCCTGGAGGGGGGCCAGTATAAGCTGACCGAGAAAGGGATCGAAGCCGTAAGGGAGCATCGGGTACGATTCGTCCATGAAAGTTATGGTCACGGGAGGGGACCTCTCGGGTATTTGAGGAGGCTCTTGGAAGGCGATGTGGGGGACCTCCCATTCCATCTCCAAACGAAGCACGAGATCGATGGGAAGGCCATAGAGGAGATAAGCGCAACGAGGGGGGCCATAGAGGATGCGCTACCACTGTCGGAGTTGAGGGAGGGGGAAAGCGCGATCGTCCTATATCCCCTCGGTGGGTTCGGCCTCAGGAGGAGGCTCATCGAGATGGGCCTCACCCCGGGGGTCGAGATCACGGTCCTTAGGAGGGCGCCCTTCAGGGGCCCGATCGAGGTTGGGGTTCGCGGAACCTCGCTCGCGCTTGGGTTCGGCGTGGCCTCCAAGGTCATCGTGAGGCGCTTGGGGGTTTGAAGGCCATGGCCAAGGAGGAGGCGACGATCGCCCTAGCCGGGAATGCGAACGTCGGAAAGAGCGTTATATTCAATCAATTGACCGGGGCGAGCCAGACCATAGGCAATTGGCCCGGCAAGACGGTCGAAAAGGCGGAGGGCACCCTATTCTTCATGGGGAGGGTCCTTAGGGTCATAGACCTGCCCGGGATATATTCCCTATCGACCTTCTCCATGGAGGAGATCATCGCTAGGGAGTACATAGCCACGGGTCGCCCCGATGTGATCGTGAACGTGGTGGACGCGTCATCCTTAGAGAGGAACCTATACTTCACGCTACAACTATTGGAGATGGAGGTCCCCATCATAATAGCCTTGAACCTAGTCGATTATGCCTCCAAGAAGGGCATAAGGATAGATGCCAAGAGGCTATCGGAGCTCTTGGGGGTCCCAGTGGTCCCCACGGTGGCGATAACCGGGGAGGGGATCGAGGAGCTCCTGAGGACTGTCATCGATTGCTTGGATGGCAAGATCAAGGTTTCTAGGAGGACGTTTAAGGGCAAGGAGGTTGAGCGGGTCCTGGGCAAGCTCTCCAAGGCCATCGCCTCCGACCTGCCGGAGATGGCGAAGCTCTATCCTCCAAGGTGGATAGCCATAAAGCTCCTCGAGGGCGATGAGGACATAGAGGGAAGGGCGAGGTCCCATGAAAACGGCCCTAGGATAATGGCGTTGGTCGAGGTCGCGAGGGAAGAGCTGGAGAACATCCATGGGGAGCCGTCCCATGTAGTCATCGCGAACGAGAGATATGGTTTCGCGAACAGGATCGCGAAGGAAGTGACTCGATTCGCCCCGGCCCCAAGGATTTCCATGGAAGATAGGCTTGGTTATATAACGGCCCATAGGATCCTTGGCTACCCCATCCTGTTGGCCGTATTCGCCTCCATATTTTGGATCGTATTCGTGGTGGGGGGATATCTCTCCAAAATCTTCGATGCCCTCTTCGAGGACCTCGTGATACCCCTTGGCGAAGGCATCATGGGGACGATCCTCCAGGGGGGGATCGCAGAGTTTATCGCGAATGGGGTCCTGGCCGGCATAGGGGCCGGCGTCAGCATAGCCCTCCCCTTCATAATCCCATTCTACGCCCTCTTGGCCATATTGGAGGATTCCGGCTATTTGCCAAGGGCGGCCTTCCTGATGGATAATTTGATGCATAAGATGGGCCTCCACGGGAAGGCCTTCATCCCCCTCTTGTTAGGGTTCGGCTGTAGCGTACCTGCCTGCTTGGCGTGTAGGATAATGGAAAGGGATAGGGAGAGGTTCCTCGCGGCCTTCGTGGCGATCCTGATCCCCTGCGCGGCCAGGACTGTGGTCATAATGGGGCTCGTCGGCGCCTATTTGGGCCTGCTCCCAGCCCTTGGCCTTTACGCATTCGATTTGGCCTTGGTGCTCCTCGTCGGAAGGATTGCCTATAAAGCGCTCCCGGGCGAGCCAATGGGATTGATAATGGAGATGCCGCCCTATAGGATGCCCTCTTTTAGGATCATAATCAAAAAGACTTGGGCCAGGACGAAGAGCTTCGCCTGCATCGCCTTCCCATATATAGTGGGCGGGAGCATAGCCCTAGAGGCGTTCAGGATCGTGGGATGGCTGGATCCCCTCTCCGAAGCAATGGTCCCGCTGGTGGTTTGGTGGCTGGGCCTCCCGAAGGAGGCGGGCGTTACGTTGCTCTTCGGGATCCTCAGGAAGGAGCTCACCCTGATATTATTGGCGACCTTGGCCGGAACAGCCAATTACGCGGAGATCCTCGCGCCCGTCCAGATGATCGTGTTCTCCCTAGTGGCCATGATATACTTCCCCTGCATAGCCACGGTGGCGGCGCTAGCGAAGGAGTTCGGCTGGGGGAAGGCGCTCGCGACGGCCCTATTCGACATAGGGCTTGCCGTGCTCTTGGGCGGCTTGGCGTTCAGGATCCTATACCCGCTCCTTTAACGGGGCCTCCAATCAGGATTTGAGGTCAGCCCAATAGGGCCCTAGGGTTCTCGCAGGCCATCTCCCTTATGTCCTTCGGATCCACCCCCTCCCTTTGGAGAGCCCTGGAGAACCTGAGCAGACCAGCGGGGGGGCTTGGGTTGGTCGCTTGGCCGAGGTCGGAGCTGAGGATGGTCCTCTCCGGCCCAACGGCCTCTATGCATTCCACCATCTTGCGGATCGGGATGCCATCCATGAGGTTCAGGGCATAGGATTGTTCGATATATGCCCCCCTCTTGGAAATGGCGACGACCCCCCTCCAATGGCATGTTGACGGCCTCGTAGAGCGGATGGGTTATCAATATCCTCCTCAAGCCCCTCCCCTTGGCCCTCTCGAATAGGTACTCGACCTCCTCCCGGTGCAAATGGCCCGTCGCCAAAACCAAGTCGAACTCCTTTATTATGCTCAAGACCTCCTCCAGCGCCGGCCTCGCCCCCTCGGCCGTGACCTCAACGGGATCGATCTCCGAGGCCCTGCGGCCGCAACCGGGCATCGCGCCCCCCCATTCGGTCGGGATGTCGTATTCACCCCCTTTCCCGACCCTCAGGGCCAAGTGGCTCTTGGAATGGATTGTCGGCATCCATACGACCTTGAGGAGGGGCTCATCCCCGATCCTCGGCCCAAGTGCGGCCCGGATCGCGTATGGGTTTAGTCCGCCCACATGCCTGTTAAGGGCGATGGCCCCGAAGAACTTGGCGCCAATATGCTTCCTCGCCAGATAGGCCCAATCGCTGGTTGGTTGGAAATGGGATTTCAGAACCGCACCGGCGATCCCGCGCCTCAGGGCTTCCTTCGCGAATTGTATCGCATCGTACTTCCTAGCGATGCATTCCGGCCCCACGTGGACGCGCATATCGATCGCGCATCTCACAAGCCTCTCAATCCTCAACCACGCTCACCGAGCTCCCGGATCGGTCAACCGCCAGCATCCGAGGCCATTCGACGCGAGGCGAATCTAGCCTTCGGCCTATGACCTGCCCCCGTATATCTCCGACTCCAAGTAGCCATGGAACCTGCTTATTATCTCGGGCGGCGGGGGCCTCGTCGCATAGCTCACTACGGTGAATGCGATCGCGCTGGCCATTAGGGCCCAAACGCCCGGCACGACGCCAACCACGCCGAACGGCCTCGTGTAGACGAACATGGTCAGGGCCAAGACCGCGAGCCCACTCAAGAGGCCCGCTATGGCGCCCCACTTCGTGGCCCTGGGCCAGAGGAGGACCCCGACTAGGAGGGGGATCAGCATGAGGAAGGAGCTCAGGCTCATGGCCACTATCATGACTATCATGCTCGGGAATAGGACCGCCAGGACGACCGATAAGAAGCCCAAGATCGCGACCAGGGCCCTGCTGAGGGCCACCATCGATCTCTCGGAAGCCCCAGGGCTCAGGAACCTCTGGCAGATATCCCTCGTGAATATGGCGCTGCAGGCATGGATCTGCGAATCGGCCGTCGACATGGCGGCGGCCATTCCGCCCGCGAAGACCAGCCCCACGAGCCATGGGGGCGCGTATTTGACCATCATCTCGGGCAGGATGTTGTCCGGTTGCCTCAGGCCCGGCATGAGCAAGGAGCCAGCCCAAGCTATCATGAAGCACGGCAGATACCACCATATGTAGTATATGGGCGAGAGCACGGCCGTCCATTTGAGGGTCTTGGGGCTCTTGGCCACGTAGTACCTGATCCACATTGGCGGGTAGAGGGATATCCCGGCCAGTCCGAGGAAGAGGGACATATAGGCCGGCCATCCCGCCTCCGAGAATAGCAAGAGGTTGGGCTTCGCCTCCTCAATCCTCCTCACGATATGGGCGGGATCGATCGTCCCCATGGCCACCTGCGAGATATATAGCCCAGCGACCCATATGGCGATGAAGCCCCATATGCCTTGGAAGACATCCGTCCAAGCGACCGACCTGATGCCGCCCAAGAGGCTATAGATGACCACGACGGCCAGCAGGAAGAGCGCGCCCCACATGTAAGGTATCCTCCCGCCCGTGCCGGCCTCAAGGAGATAGCCCGAGGCCATCATCTGGGTTTGGATGTAGGGCACGAGGAATATCAAGCTGAGGATGGCCACCAGGGCCCTCACGAGATCGCTTCCATAGAAATCGGCCAGCAGATCGGAGGGGGTTAGATAACCGTACTTCTTGCCCAGCAACCAGCACCTATAGCCGAAGATATACATGAATAGCGGGCTGAATACGCAGGATAGGAAGGTGGCGAAGAAGCTAACGCCCCTCGAATAAATCCATCCCGGCGCCCCTAGGAACGCGAAGGAGCTCATGAAGGTGGCCGTATAGGTGAAGTATAAGACCAGGAAGCCCATCTGCCGCCCTCCAACTATGAAATCCTCCAGGTTGATTTTGCCGATCCTCCAACCTTGGAACCCCAGCAGGAGGCAAAGGACCAGATAGCCCAATATTATGCTCAATACGACGATCCAAGACTCCATCGCTTCCTACCCCCCATACCTTCCAAGCTATGAGTATCTCGATGGCGATTATCGCATTGAACCAGAACCAAAGCCAGAAGAAGTTGAAAGGATAGCCGAGGATGTGCGGCTCGAGGCGGTTGGCCCAAGCCGCGGCGGGCCAACATACCATCGCGAACGCGATCAACCACGCGAGCATCGCTATCCTATCCTTGGCTCGCTTGGGGATGAACCACGGACGCCGTTTGGCCAACCCCATTCCCCACCTATTTCCCACCAGTTCCCCGGGCCTTGAATATAAACCTTCCCCGCCTCCTCTTCCACTTCACCCTCAATTCCTCAATGAGGTCCTCCCCCGCGCGGCCGACCAATATCTCCCCGCGCTCCCCATTCCAGTAGGCCACGGGGACCTCATCCAGCTTGCAATCCGAGTACCTGGCCGTCAAGGAGGCGGCGATCCTTATGGCCTCCTCCGAAACCTCCCCGGATAGCAAGGCCGTTGGGCTACCCCAGCCGATGACCTCAAGAAGGACCTCGCCCGGCCCCTTAAGCCTCTTGAGGGCCTCGTTCTCCCTCTCGTCCCTCCCAACGATTATCCTGCTCCCCCCATATCTGAAATGCCTTCCCACCTTGAGCTTCTCGAGTTCTGGCTCCGAGAGCTCGCCGCCGTGCTCCAAAAAATCCAATAGCTTGGCTGAGAAGCCCCTATCGGTCAACATGCAACCGCCGGCCGGGGTCAGGTAGCCGGTTATGCCGAGCTCCTCGGCCATCCTGATCTGATCCCTTCTGGATCGGCCCCTGAGCGCCAACAACCCATCCCTCTTCACCCAACCCATCCTCTCGGCCAGAGTTTCGCCCAAGAGCTTGGCGGAGAGCGGCCTCAGGAGCAACCCCTCCAAGCCGGATTCCCTCTCGATGACTCCCAAGGCCCATGGGTTTTGGGACATGGGCCTCTCGCCGAGGACCTCGCCCGTGAATACGAACCCGGCCCCAACCTCCTCCATCAGCTCCTTGGCCCTCTTGAGCATGAGGATCTTGCAATCTATGCAGGGGTTCATGGCCGCCCCATAGCCATACCTTGGGCTCGCGACGACCTCGAAGTATTCCCGGCCGAGCTTGATGATCCGCAAGGGGAAGCCCAGGAGCTCTGAGATCCTCTTGGCGGATGCTTCTACCTTGGCGCTCGAGAAGGGCGTTGAGAAATGGATGCCGATAACTTCGATCCCCATGCCCATGATTATCTTCGCGGCCAGCGCGCTATCCAAGCCGCCGGAGATCAGCCCAACGGCCCTCAAGCCGGATCGGCCTCTGGGGTCTTAATTCACGATGCTATATTTAGGCGAATCTCCAGAGCCGGGGCCAGGCCCCTTGGGCCACCGGGGCGGCCGCTATCCCTTTAGCAATAAAAGGGATGCAAGGGCGAAGAGGAGGCCGAGGAGGGCCGCCAAAACGCCGACTAAGAGCCACGAAAACCACGCCGGGATGAAGGCCCCAAGGTACTTGGCTATCCCAACGCAGATGAATGCGATCCCGAGCGATATAAGGAATGCGGCGAGGATCGCGAGGGCCAAAGCCTTCAGTATCCCGGAGAGGCTCCTCCCGATCCATCTCCCCACGGCCCTTTGAGCCTCATCTATGGCGGATTCGATGAGCCTATCGATTAGGGCTGAAAGGAATCCCTTGGCCAACTACGGCATTACTCCTTCGATCTCGATAATATGGCACCTAGGGCAAATCCCACCAAGAAGGCGATCCCGATGGCGATTAGCGCCTTATCATCGATTAGCTCCTTCCTCTTCTCCCTGAACTCCTCGAATTTCTTCCTCAACTCCTCGAGGCCCTTCTCCACCCTGTCCCTTATCTCCCTTTTCAACTCCTCCGACAATATCTCCTTTCCTACCTCTTTCGACATTTGGGCACCCGAGCTTTGATGGCGATGGCTTAATAAAAAACTTGCTTCGGGAGGCGATCCTCCGGAGGATTGCCGTCGAGGCGAAGAATATGACCAAGAAGATCGCGCCAACAACCCAAGCATCAGGTATCGCCATGATGAGGCCCTTGTAGAGCGCCAGCGAAACGGCAGCTGCCGCCATCAACCCCATGGCCGAGCCTTTGAGGGCGACCCGAACGCCGATGCCCAACAGGAGGGCCAACACGGCGGAAACCCACCAACCTATGAGGAAGGAGCTTAGGGCCATCGTCCCGATCGCTCGCAATCCATCGACGCGCCTCGAGAACGGGGCGAGGTTGGATTTGTATCTCTCCACAATAGCCGAGAGATAGGGCGCCAGCCTAGGGTACCCGACCAAAGAGGAGAGGACCCTCAGGGCCGCGTAGAGCATGAAGCAATGTAGCAGAACGACCGAGGCGCATGAGGCCTCCGCCGGGATCCCGATCGAGTTGCCGTAAACTATTGCCAGCGGAAAGCCCCCTATCAGGGATATGAGGATGAACTGCGATATCATAGCGCTCAAGGTGGCCCCGATCAATAAGCCGGCGAGCAGCGAAATCCCAACGCTCAGGAGGGTATAGCGGATCACGAACCCCCTGAGGAACTCTATCTCGCTCGAGAAAAGCTCCCCGAACTTATGCCAAAAGATTAAGAGCGCCCTCGCCTTGGCGTCCAGCCTCTCGATTAGGCTTGATGCGAACCCGCTGCCTTTGACCACATCGGATCCCACCGAGGGGCCTGGGTCATTTTCTGGATATCGCGAGGCCGAGGCTCAAGCCCAGTGCGAAGAATGCGACCATGGTGACGAGGGGCATCGATTCCGCCTCATCCTCCAGCTCATCGATAAGCGTCCGAAGGTCCCCTCGCCTCGGATGCAATATTCGCTCTATCTCCTCATCCCCATAGACTTCCTCCATATGCTTCCACCCATAGAGCTTTTACTTGAGGGTGGGAAATTTAAGAGTTCGTTCGATTCGGATAATATTGGTTTATATATGCCGAGGCCTTCATCGAGCCCAGACCCCAAGACCTCCAAAAGGTCCCCTTTGATGCGAACGAGCTCCGGGGGATCGCCGCGGAATCCCACGCAACCGCCCATGAATATGCCAACGAATCTCAAACCCCGGATCGATCGCGAGAATCCCAATCCCCTCTCGATAGCCTCCTCCGGGCCCTCCCCCCTTACCTCGTTGCATATGGCCGTGGCGGCGGCGTCCGCCATCGCGGCCGAGCCAGCAACCACCACGACGGCATCGGCTTGGCCAAAGCTGAGGGCGTGGCTCATCGTCGCGGAGCTTGTGGCCACGCCGATCGGAGATTCCTCCGGGTGGAACCTAAAGCCCATCTCGGAGCGGCTCAGCCCCGAACCCCCGTAAATGCCGACCACCAATGGGGCTATGGAGCTCGCGGCCACCTCCCCGCCGTTCTCCACAGCATTGATCGATCCACCATGTTTGAGCATCTCCTCAAGGGCCAAATCCGCGATGGCGCCTGGGATCGCGGCCATGGGCCCCACGCCGGCCGCCTTGGCGGCGAGGGCCGCTCTCCTCGCCACCCTAGGCGCATGGTCCTCCACATCGAGCGGGTCGAGCGATTCCAAGAAGATCGGATTCGACCTCAAATATGCCCTCAGGAGGTCTCTGTTCTCAAGCACCGATGCGAGCGCCGCTCCTATGGCGGTCGGGGAATCGCTGATCAAGAGGAGCTTGGATTCCCCTATGATCCTCCGAACCCTGAGCGGGCTTCGGGGTAGCCCGGCCGGACTCAGACGGCCCTTATGGCCCTCATCGGGCAGGCGTTCACACATATTAGGCATCGGACGCATCTATCCTGGTCTATTCGTATATCCCTCGGGCCCTCCATCCTTATGGCTTGGACGGGGCATGGGGAAACGCAGGCGCCGCAATAGATGCATTTCCCCTCATCCAATTCGATGGCGAAGGCTATCTCCTCCACTTCGACGCCCCTATCCTTTAGGAAGCCCAAGACGCCCTCCAGCTCATCCCTTCGAAGCGGAACGTCCACGATCATCGTTCCCCTATCCCCGGAGATCCTCGCCTCTATTATATTGATCTCCAAGCCCTTAGCCAAGATGAGCTTGGAGAGTATTGGCTCCCCCACGTTCTCCGGCGTATAGGTCAGCCTTAGCTTCATTTCGAATCGCCCCCCTTCACGAGCTTGGCCAGATCGTCGGTGGTTATCAAGCCCACCACAACCCTTCTCGAATCGATGACGGGCATGCCTGATATCCCGAACTTGGAGAACCTCTTCGCAACTGCCTCGATGGGCTCATCCTCCACCGCGGTCTTCACGTCCCTCGTCATCACCTTCCCCAGGTCGCGTTCCCCCTTGGCCAAGGCCTTCGCTATGTCCCAGGAGGTTACGATCCCCTCGAGCCTCCCTGAGCCGTCCACTATCGGGAGATGATCCACGCCGCCCTCCACCATCATCCTAGCGGCCTCCTCGAGGCTTTGGATCGCCTTGGCGGTTTTGAAATCCCTCCGCATCAAATCCCTGACCCTTGGAATCGCCTCGATCTGCTTCATGGGCTTGAAGGGGCGCTCCTCGGGGATGGGCTCAATCGGTCTGGATAGGAGAAACCCCCCCTTCTCGATCCTTAGCTTCAGCTCCTCCGCTATTTCGAGGGCGTATCCATAGCTCGAGAGCGATGAAGCCGGAGCCTCCTTCCCGCCTACCTCAACCTTCCCGGACCTGAGCTCCGCATAGGAGACCTTGCGAATGGTCGGCCTATTCCTTGATGGCACACCGTAATCAACCAAATCCGTTAAGATCTCATCGTCGGAAAGGGAGGCGGATTTGGCGACCTTCTCGTTTATGATCGGGATGGGGATCCCGATGCCCACGTACAGCGTGCTCCCATACCTATAATAGGTCGCCCCCCTGAGGTACCTTGGGCTCATGCCCCTCAGATCCCCCCTCACCATGAGCGTCCCGAGCCTCCTCTCCGGGTTATGCTGCGTACCCTCCCCGATGACATAGCCGACCCCTCCGCCCAAGAATATCCTGGTGCCGATCCCGATCGTTTCGAGGCCGTAGTCCTTATAAAGCGGGCTCAGCTGGCCGGATCCGGAATAGGTGACGTTGCCGAAGTCGGGCAGAAGGGTCCCCATATACGTGAACAGGATTTCATCGGTGCTGTTGGTGGCCGCGTTGTATCTTTCGTAGGCGTTCCTCGGGTTCACGAGGATCGCTTGGTTTATGTCGCCCAAGCCAACGTAGGTATCGATCGATCTCCTCGGATAGCAATCGGTCCCATAGCCCTCCGCCCGCAAATGTACCTCCTTCCCCTTCACCAGATCCTCTATCACGTGCCCTCCTCCATATTCTATGCCCCTATCCTCGCTGGGCGATGTGGCGCCCAGATAAACGTCCACCGCGGCCAATCCCGCGTAGGCGGGAACTTCGTTGAGCCAGCATCGCCTCATCTTTATCGGAGGATCGGCATGCCCGAAGTTCAAGAAGGCGCCGGAGCTGCACATGGCGCCGAACGTCCCGGTCGTCACAACGTCCACCTCCTTGGCGGCCTTCTCTATCCCGACCGACTTGGCAAACTCGACGAATTCATCGGCCCTCATCACGACAGCGTCCCCTGCGCGGATCCTCTCGTTTATCTCCTCATAGGTCCTGAGCTCCTCCTTACCCCTTAACGCCGACAAATGGCGCCACCATTGAACAAGCGCCCCATATTCCGATCTTAATAGATTATTGGGCATTTTATTCTTTTTGGAATAAAACCTTCAGGGCTATGCGCCGTCCGGGGCTGGATACGGCCGCTCCGGCTGGGCATCAACCCCCAGCTCCCTCAACTTCCTCCTTATGATCCCCAAGGAGACCTTTTGCTGATCTATCGATACCGTCATCTTGGGGGAGAGATACGTTATATCGGCGCTCCCGAAGCAGTTCTGGAATTTGGCCTCGTATCGCTCCTCCCATTCCAAATGATCCGTTATGCTGTCGTGATTCCCGAATAGGAGCAGGTTGTACCTGCCGTGGCTGATGTTCATCGCTATCGGCACATGCGGATCCCTCCTTATCTCCTCCAAGATCGCCTCCTTGGACCTCCTGATCTCGTATAGCGAGAAGACAAGTATGTAATTGGGGGGGACGAAGAAGTTCGGGAATCGGCAAACCGGCCTCCCAACGTAACCCTCCTCGATGAGCCTCTCTATCCTCTTCGATACGGTCCTCCTATGAAGCCCGAGCTCCTTCGATAGGAAGTTCTCGTTGACCTTTATGCCCTCCCCGAGGACCAATGCCTTCATTATATCGAAGCTAAGCCGGTCGATGGTGCATCCGCTTATCTCGAGCTCCCCGTTTCTCCTCAAATCCTCCTCCATGAGCTTTATGGCCGAGCTCGGCTCGTATTTGACCATCATATGGGTGGAGAAGTATGAGGCGCTGGAGGGATATCGGTACTCCCTTGGGGGTATCTTCCCCTCGGGGACCAGGGATTCCCTCCAAAGCTGATAGCTCGTGACATCCTTATGGAACAGGAAGAGGAGCGTATTGTATTCGCCCTGCCTCGACCTGAAGGCGGCGAATATATGCTCATCCGTGCTTATCCACCTCCTGAACTGCTCGTCGTTTGGGATGTCGGCCCTCACGGCTATGAGGAGGGGGTATTCCCTGTAGAGCCCTATGAAGGGGAACACGGGCCTATCCAAGACTTTATGAGCGAGCAGCTCATCCACCCTCTCCTTCACCGTATTCCTATGCTTCCCGAAGCGCTTCGAGAGGAGGCTCAGGTTCGGGCTTGTGGCCTCCCCGGATACGAGCTTCTCCAGCAGGCGGAGGTTCACGGGGTCGTTTAGCAAGGGGACCCCCAAGCAATCGCCCCAACCGGGCTTTAATAGTTTTCACGGGCATGGGCGGCCGAATGGCGCCGCATGCCTGGGGCGGCCGCTGCCCGCCCATCCAAAACCTTTATTGGAGTTGGCATCGAGTTCATTTTAGGGTTGAGCCATAAGATCTTGGAATGGTGGGTATCGAGGCGGAAGTCCAAGGTCCTAACCCTAGCCGAGCGCCAAATAGACATGGCGATGGAGACCGTTAGGCTCTTGGACGAGGCCTCCGGGATCATATTCGGCGGATCCAAGGGGGATCCGATGAAGGTCATAGAGAAGCTCTTCGCAGAGGAGGAGGGCATAGACGACGTCAGGAGGGAGATCTTCGAGGAGCTGAGCAGAGGGGAGCTGCAGCCCAAGGATCGCGAGGATTTGATGCATTTGGTTAAGAGGATCGATGTCCTGGCGGATTGCGTAAAGGATTCGGCTAGGGATCTGGCGACCCTCAGGGATTCCGATCTCCCGCGGGAGATACAAGCCCTCTGCGCCGAGATGGTCGGGAACCTGAAGGAGTGCGCGAACATCCTAAGGGATAGCATAGAGAAGCTCGGGTCCGATGTCTCGGAAGCGGTCGAGCTCTCCAGGGGAGTTGACAAGTTGGAGCATTTGATAGACGACGCCCATGTCAAATCGAAGTCCCTATTGATAAAGTACGGCGAGGAGGTGAACCCGGCCCTGCTGATAATCCTGAAGGATTTCGCGGATCATTTGGAGGGCGCCGCCGACGTCTGCGCGGATACGGCGGATTATGTGAGGATCCTGGCCGCTGGTGCATCGCCAAGGGCTTAGGGGAGAAAGGTTAATATTTCGGGCCTCTTGAAGAGCGCGATCCAAGGGCTGGGTGAGGAAGGCATGGGTGATCCGGTTTACGAGGGTGGCCGACTTTTCGAAGGCGCCCATCCAGAATGATTCAAATAATCCCAGCGAACCGATCGGCATAGAGGTTTTGAATTCTAGGGTGGCGAGGGGTCCCGCACCAGCCATCAGATGCCGACCAAACCCCGGAGCCTTTCCAAGGGTAAGGAGGTGCGACTGGTCGTGCTGCTCGAGTGCGATGGTGTAACGAAGCGCTTTGGCGGGTTGGAGGCGCTGAAATCCGTGAGCTTCGGGGTTGGGGAAAAAGAGATAGTGGGTCTCGTGGGCCCGAATGGCGCGGGGAAGTCCACCTTGGTAAACATCATAAACGGGGTCGTCCGATGCGATTCGGGCTCGATCAGGCTGTTCGGGAGGGATATAACCGGGATGGGGCCCGAGGAGATATGCAGGATGGGGGTCGGCAGGACCTTCCAAATGGCCCAAGCCTTCCCGGGGATGAGCGTTCTCGAGAACGCCATGATCGGCGCGCTCTTCGGATCAAAGGGGCATATCAGCGCAAGGGATGCGCGCAGGAAAGCCATGGAGGCCTTGGAATCGGTGGGGCTTTCGGATAGGGCGAGGGAGTTGGCAGGGCGGCTAACCACGGCTGAGCTGAAGCGCTTGGATTTGGCCCGCGCGCTAGCGGCTGAGCCCAAGCTGCTACTGCTGGATGAGGTGGCCACCGGGCTGAGCCCTAGGGAGAGGTCCGAGATCTCGAACCTCCTCAGGGGGGTGCGAGAGATGGGCGCATCCATACTCATGGTTGAGCACGTCATGAAGGTCGTGATGGGCCTATCGGATAGGGTCGTGGTCCTAAACCATGGGGAGAAGATCGCGGAGGGCGCGCCCTCGGAGGTCGTGAACCACGGGCAGGTGATCAGCGCGTACCTCGGGGAGAGATATGCCAAGGGGGGAAGGAGATGCTAGAAGTGGAAGGGATAAGCGTTCGATACGGCAACGTACAGGTTCTCTGGGACGAATCGTTCGACGTCAGGGAGGGGGAGATCCTCGCCCTCCTGGGCCCGAACGGGGCCGGGAAGACGACCACGTTGAAATCCATAATCGGGCTATTGAGGCCCTTCTCGGGAACCATAAGGTTCCTAGGCAGGGATTTGAGCGGGATGCGGACGTTCGACATAGTTAGGCTCGGGATCAGCTTAGTGCCCGAGGGGAGGAGGCTATTCCCATATCTCTCGGTTCGGGAGAACCTCCTCATGGGGGCCCATGCGGTCAAGGGCGGCGGTGGAATTGAGGAGAGGATCGAGGCCGTATATCGGATCTTTCCGGCTTTGAGGGATAGGGAGGGGCAGATGGCCTGCACGCTGAGCGGCGGGGAGCAGCAGATGCTGGCCATAGCCAGGGGCCTCATGTCGAGGCCCAAGCTCCTTTTGCTCGATGAGCCCTCCTCGGGATTGTCCCCCTTGATGGTCCAAAGGCTGTTCGAGGCGATCCAGCGGCTCAACGAGGAGGAGGGGATAACGATACTATTGGTTGAGCAGGACGTGGGCTTGGCGCTTGAGGTGGCCGATAGGGGGGTGATCTTGGAGGGGGGTAGGGTCGTGTTGGAGGGCGAATCCCGGGAGCTCATTGAGAGCGAGCTCGTGAGGGAGGCGTACCTCGGGATTTAGCCCATCCGCTCGCCTCTTCCGCCTCTTATCGAGCCGAGGAGGGGCGGCCATCCCCTCAAAAGGGAGGCGAGGCCCCCGGGGGCGAACCTTATCGTCAGGATCAAAAGGATCCCGAAGAGGATGAAGCGCTCCCACATGAGGCCCAAGGACCTCAGGAGGTCCCAAGCCAAAGTCACGGCGATCGCACCCAAGGCGGCGCCCCCGACGGATCCGAGGCCGCCTATAACGCAGAAGATTATCGGATTGAGGGAGGTTCCGACCTCATATATCTCCGGGCTTATGTAGCCCATGTAATGCCCATGGAGCGATCCGGCCAAGCCCCCAAAGAAGGTGCTAACCGCGAAGGCCAAGAGCTTATACCTATAGGAGCCGATGCCGGAGACCCTCGAGGCGAGCTCGTTCTGGGCTATCCCCCTCAGCGCCAATCCCAACCTCGATCTGCTCAGCAGATGGAGCGTTAAGAGGGCGAGGCCTACGATGGCGCATACGCTGTAGTATTCCCAAATGTGGTAAAGGGGCATGGCGGGGCTGAATAATCGGAAGGAGGGCATTCCATCCCAGCCCCCAGTGAGCCAGCTAAGCTGATAGGCCATCAGGGTTTGGATTATTATCGGGAAGCCGAAGGTGACCATCGCCAAGAACCAAGCGGTCAACCTAAGGCATATCAGCCCTATCCCCAGCCCGATCAGGGCGGTGGCCGAGGAGGCCAAGGGCATGCTAACGAAGGGGGATAGGGCCGCATCCCTGACCAAGAGGGCCGATATATAGGCGCCCGTCCCGAAGAAGGCCGCGTGTCCGAACGAAACCTGCCCGCTTTGGGCCAAGAAGTTCCAAGAGGCGGCGTAGAGGACCGATATCCACAGCAGGGTCGCGTATCTTATGAGGTGCGCGCTCCCCCCGAATGGGAGGGGCAGGATCGCGGCCGCGAGGAGGAGCGGCGCGATCGATGCGGCCACCCGCGGTATGCCATCAGGCATATCGAGGCCCACCCCCGAAAACCCCCATCGGCCTCAGGATCAGGACCGCGGTGAGCGCGAGGAACGCGGCGGCCTCCCTCCAAACGCCGCCGAAGGCGAACGCCACCGATGTTTCCACCAGCCCGAGGATCAACGAGGCGATCATGGCCCCCGGTATGCTGCCCAAGCCCCCGAGGATTACCACGACGAAGGCCCTCACCCCGAGATGGGCCCCGGTGAATGGATTGAACATTTGGCCCGAAATGGCCCAGAGGGATCCCGCCACGGCGGCCAGGGCCGAGCCGATGAGAAAGCTGAGGGCGAAAACCCTCCCGATCCTGACCCCCATCAGCATCGCCGCCTCGCTGTCCTGGCTCGTCCCCCTAAAGCTCAGCCCGGACTCGGTCCTCAGGAACGCGAAGAGCGCGAGGAGCGCGGCGGCGGTGATCCCGATCCCCATCAAATAATCGAAGGGGAGGCTCACCGGGCCGATGAGTATCGAGAGGGCTGCGTAGGGGCTCCCGAGTGACCTCAGGTTCGGGCCCCACGCCGTGATGGCAAAGTTTTGAAAGACATACGTCAGCGCCAAGCCCACCAATATCTCGTTCAATTTGCCGGTGCCCAAGATGGGCCTGAAGCAGAGCCTCTCCACGGCCACGCCGAGGATCGCCGTGAATAGGGCCGATATTGGGATGGCCAAGTAGGGGTTTAGGGATAAGGAGGTGGCGATGGAGAAGGTTATGTAGGCGCCGAGGATCATGAGCTCGCCGTGGGCGAAGTTCACTATCTTCATAACGCCAAATATCATGTTCAAGCCTACGCTGAGGAGCATGTAAACGCTGGCTGCGTAGAGACCCCAGAGGAGGACCTCGTGGATCATGGCTCCTCAGGCTGGGGATCGCGTAAATAAATATAGCGGGGGGTTTTGAGGGGAGATTATGTCCCCGAGCCTCAAGCGCCGGGGGCGTACCAAGGCGGTATCTCCAGCTCAGCGGTCTTGTACTCATCCGGCCAAACGATCCCGAGCTCGTTCTCCCCCTTGGCCTCGTTCCACCTCATCTGGATTACCGCTATCCTCATGTTGACCAAATGGTCCTTAGTGAATCGGAAGACGTCGCCCTCGAATGGGCAAACCAAGGCGTTGGCGTATTCCTCGCCCCTGAGCTCGATCCCCTCCAGGGCATCCCTGATGGCCCTCTTGTCCAAGGTGCCCGCCCGCTCTATGGCCTTCATGACGACGTTGAAGGTTTGGTATATATGGGTGGCCATCTGCGCGGGCAGCTTGCCGTACTTCGCCCTATAGGCCTTCACGAATCTCTCCCCGTTCTCCCTCGTCGGGCCCTTCAGGACGGGCACCGATGTGGTCCCGGTGGTCTCCTGGAATTGGTAATCGCCCCATTGCCCAACTCCCTTGTAGAAGTCCTCATCGTCGTTGCATATCACCGATTGGAAGAGGGTATTCAGCCCGACGTCCCTCCTGGCCTGCGTAAGGGCCGCCGTCTGCTCCGGGATGAAGGCCGCCATATAGACGAAGTCGGGCTTGGATTCCTTTATCCTCAGCAGATGCGGCCTGAAGTCCGTTTCGCCGAGCTTGAACGGGATCGCCTCGACTATCTCGATCTTGGGCTTGAACTTGGATATGTAGAGCTTGCAGCCCTCCAAGACGCCCTTGCCGTATGGGCTGTCCTGATATAGTATCGCCAGCCTCAAGTTCCTGGTCTCCGGGAACCCGAATTTCTTATTGATCGCCGGCCTGAAGGCCTCGTCCAAGAATGGCATCGTGTAGAACGGATATAGCTCCGTATGGGTCGCCGTGTTGAAGTAGTAGCTGACATCGATGTCGGTCCTGCGGGTCAGCAGAACGGAGGATGCCCCGCTCGTTATATATGGGACCTTGTGCTCCATCGCCACTACCTGATCGGCGAAGACGATAGCGCTCCCGAAGTTCCCTATCACCACATCGACCTTGTCCACGGTGACGAGCTCCGTCATGACCTTCACGGCCGTATCCCTGCTGGACTCGGTATCCTTGAATATGACCCTGATCGGCAGCCTCCTGCCGAACTCCTTCACGTAGACTCCGCCCTTGGCGTTCCATTCCTCGGCCGCGAGCGCTATGGCGTTCCTCATCTCTATGCCGTGCTTGGAGGCGGGGCCCGTGAGGGGGTTCGGGGATCCGACCAAGATCTCCCTGGGCGGGGCCTTGGTCGGCATAAGCGCCATATAATAGTAGAGGCCGCCCAGGGCGATTACGACCACTATGGCCAAGAGCGCTATGGCCTGCAGCTTCGTAACGGCTCTCCTTTGGGTCATCGCGGATCACCTTTGGCCAATCCCATCGGATGGGTTCGCATGGACCTCCTCAAATCGATCACCTCTCCATCCATTTTCCTTTCCACGGTTTTCGAAGGCCTTGCGGATGGGCCCCTGGGGGATCGAATGAACTGCCGAAAAGAGCGCATCAACGGCCTTCCGAAAAGCCCCTTCGGGACGGTCTGCTGGGTATCGGCTAGCTCATCGGCGAGGATAAACCAAATCCCCTTCGCGACCGGTTCCCATCGCCAGACCTCCGCTCGGCTGGAGCGGGCCGCAGCCATATATAAAAGTTATGCGCAAACCCAGAATATGGTCCTCGAAGCGCCCTCCTTGATCGATCCCGCTTCCTGGGGACCATCGGGAGGCCCGCGGCGGGGCGGAGGAGCGGGTTTAAGGAGCGGTAGCCGGGATCCAACTCATATTTCGACGTTAAAGAAGATCCTGACGAGGAACCCCACGGCGAAAGAGAGGCCCGCTATCCCAAGGCTTATAGAGACCATCTCAAGGAACCTCCTCCTGAAAGGGAGGCCCTTCGCAACCGATACGTAAAACGTGAACACCAAAATCACGATGACGGAGTTCAGGATCGCGAGGCCCAAGCAGAGGTATGGCTCCTCCAATAGGAGGAAAGGGGAGATGAGCAATGAGACCGTGAGGACGTAGGCGATCCCCGTATAGATCGATGCCCTGACCGGGCTCCTGCCGTCCCCCTCGGACTTCGTAGAGAGGTACTCCGATGAAGCCATGGAGAGGGAGGCGGCGATCCCCGTGATCAATCCCACCATCGCGACCAAGCGCGCATCGCGGAGGGCGAGGGTCAACCCCGCTATCGCCCCGGTGAGCTCCACGAGGGCATCGTTCAGGCCGAGGACCACTGAGCCGACGTAGCGGAGGCGTTCCTCATCGATTAGGTCCAAGAGCTGCGCCTCATGGCGGTCCTCGTCCTCGGAGATATCCTTGGCGGGTGGCAGGGATTTGGATATCCTCTCATAAACCGCCTTGGCCCGCTCCTCGCCCAGCTCCATGAGCTTCAACCCGAAGGTCATCCCGAATAACCTCGAGATCAGGTAGTATCCCCATACCTTCAATCTATCCGGCTTTACCTCCTCCCGGGTATATTCCCTCCAGAAGCGGTAATGCTCCATCTCGTCCTCCGCGATCCCCCTCAAGATTTCCCTATTCTTAGGATCCTTCGCCGATCTGGACAACTTCTCATAGACGAGTGGACAACTTCTCATAGACGAGGTATTCCGAGATCTCGTTCCTCTGGGACGCCAACAGGATCTTCCTTGTCAATTCGTCCATTGTATGCAAAAGCGAGCGCCCTCCTCCGATGGGGCTTCGGGCTCAATACCTTTTCCCCGTCCCAAGGGTTTTAAAGGGTTTCCACTGGATGATTGTGGTGCGGATCGGAGGAGGGGGGAGTTTGCAGCGACCGGGGAGGGCGATCAATCCTTACGATGTGGTATTGAAGCAACTGGACGAAACCGCTGAGAGGATAGGGGTTGGGAAAGACATATTGGAGATACTCAAGCACCCCAGGCGGATCCTGATCGTATCCGTGCCCATCCGCATGGACGATGGGAGCGTGGGTCTTCACCGGGTATCGGGTTCAGCACAACAAGGCGAGGGGGCCCTATAAGGGCGGGGTCAGGTATCATCCCAGCGTCGACCTGGACGAGGTGAAGGCCCTGGCCGCTTGGATGACCTTCAAGACGGCCGTGGTCGATATCCCATATGGAGGGGCGAAGGGCGGCGTCGTTTGCGATCCCAAGCGGCTCAGCTCGGGAGAGGTCGAGCGCCTGACCAGGCGCTATACAGCGATGATAATGGATGAGATAGGCCCATTCAAGGATGTCCCGGCCCCGGATGTGGGCACCGATGCCCAAGTCATGGCTTGGATGATGGATACCTATAGCAGCCTGAAGGGCTACAGCGTCCCGGAGGTTGTGACCGGGAAGCCGATCGCCCTGGGCGGGTCGTATGGCAGGGAGGAGGCCACCGGGAAGGGCGTCGCCGTATGCGCTAGGGAGGCCGCCAAGAAGATCGGGTTGAGGCTGAAGGGCGCGACCCTGGCCGTGCAGGGCTATGGCAAGGTGGGCTACTGGAGCGCGGAGGCGCTCGTCGAGATGGGCTGCAAGCTGATCGCGGTCACCGATGCGGGAGGCGGGGCATACAATCCCAAGGGCCTCGATCCGAGGGGCCTTAAGGAGCACGAGAGGCGCTCCGGGTCTGTCTCCGGATACGAGGGGGCCGAGGGGATATCGAACGAGGAGCTGTTCCAGCTGGAGTGCGACATCCTCGTGCCCGCCGCCCTCGAGAACCAGATCTCCGAAGAGGTCGCATCCAACGTGAACGCCAAGATAATATCGGAGGGCGCTAACGGCCCCACCACGCCTGGGGCCGATAAGATTCTCTACGAGAAGGGCGTGGTCGTGATACCGGATATATTGGCCAACGCGGGGGGCGTCACGGTTAGCTACTTCGAGTGGGTTCAGAACCTCAACAGGGATCGGTGGCCCTTGGAAACGGTCAACGCCAGGCTGGAGGGGAAGATGGTCTCCGCCTTCAAGGCCGTGAGCGATCTGGCCGAGAGGGAAGGGGTGAGCATGAGAACTTCGGCCTACATGCTTGCCGTGGGGAAGGTGGCGGAGGCCCAATCGCAGCTGGGCCTGTTCCCGTGAGCGGGATCGCATGGCGCCACGCGGGCTTTTGCCCATCCCCGCGGCTTCCTCGCCTTCGCCATCGGTAAGCCTCGGACCGCGCGATGACCGAACGCGGGATAGGTCGGGGACTAGCTTCCTCTGCCTTGACCCGCTCAAAGATGGCGGCGAGCGCCTTCGCCAGGACGGCTGCCCGGCATGGTATGTCGAGCCCAAAGCCCACCAGGGCCTCTCGACGATCCCGAGGCGCTTATCCAGGATCGGCCGATCACGGGCATCGGGGCGCCCTCATGCTTTTTAACCAAGCAAGCGCCCGAGCGATGGATCGGGCATGGAAGCATTCGTCGGGACCTCGGGTTGGCTATATTCTTGGAACCCGGAAGGCAGCCTGGATTGGTTCGTGAAGGAATCGGGATTGAACGCCGTGGAGCTGAACATGAGCTTTTATCGCTTCCCCACCACGAGGGCGATCGAGTCCTGGGCCTCGAGGGGCAAGGGCCTGCGATGGGCCATCAAGGCCAATAGGCTGATAACCCACTCATGCAAGCTCAAGGGGAGGGCCCTGGGGCTTTGGGAAAGGTTCCATGGCCTCTTCGCCCCGCTCGAGCCGAGCATAGACTTCTACCTATTCCAGCTCCCCCCTTCCCTGACCCCAGCCTCGGCCGGCGCCATCGAGGCCTTCGCTAAAGCGACGGGCTTGGAGGAAAGGTTCGCGTTGGAGGTCAGGAACGCGGAATGGTTCAAGGGGGAGCATTTGGAATGGGCCTCCGGGCTAGGGATAACATGGGTGGGCATCGATTCCCCGGATCTCCCGCGCGATGTCTTCAACATAAACGGCCTCGTTTATCATAGGATGCACGGCCGATCGGCCTGGTATTCCCATTATTATACGGATGGGGAGCTGGGGGAGGTCGCGAGGGGGATCTTGGAGGCGAAGCCGAGGAGGGCCTACGTATTCTTCAACAACGACCACGCGATGCTCGAGAACGCAAGGGGGATGCTCGCGATCCTGAAGGGCCGCGCTCATCCGACCGGGGCCGGGAACCTGATGAATTGAAGCCATAGCAAAAGGGCGCTAGGGGCACGGGGCAATTCGGCGCCATACTCGCATCACCCTTAGCTCGGCAGGCTCAAACGCCCACGTAGGTCATATCGCCCAATATCAGCTTTAGCCCCTTGGGCAAATTGCGCTCTTGGCTCAGGACCTTGGCCCTAGATCCTATGAGGCTGTCGACGATGCGCCTCCCGCAATCTATCTCGGCCCCGCCCATCACTATCGAGTTCTCTATCTCGCTGTTCCTCACGATCGCCCCATCCCCTATGGATGTATAGGGCCCTATGTAGGCGTTGGGGCCTATCTCGCAACCGCGCCCTATTATGGCCGGGCCCCTGATCGCCGCCCCTTCGCGAACCTTGGTCCCCTCCCCTATGCCCACGTTGCCCGTTATCCTTGCGCCCGGCTCAACCTCGCCCTCGATCCGGAGGTCCATCTCCCCCAGGACCAATTGGTTCGCCTCCAAGAGGTCCTCCGGCCTGCCCGTATCCTTCCACCACCCTTCAACGAACCTGCAATCAACCTTGGCGCCGCTCTTGAGGAGCGTTTGGATCGCATCGGTGATCTCCAGCTCCCCTCGCCAAGAGGGCCTTATCCTCCCTATGGCATCGAATATCCTATGGTTGAAGACGTAGACGCCTATCAAAGCCCAATCGCTGATCGGCTCCTTGGGCTTTTCGACGAATCGCTTAACCCGGCCGCGCTCGTCGAAGACGACTACTCCGTAGCGGCTTGGATCCCGGACCCTCGCGGCTCCGACGACGCAATCGCTCGATCCACCCTCGAACGCCTCCAGGAAGGGCTTGGCCCCCTGCTTCAGGAGGTTGTCGCCCAAGTACATGACGAAGGGCTCATCGCCTAGGAAGCCCTTGGAGATGAGGATGGCGTGGGCGAGGCCCTTGGGCTCAGGCTGATCGATGTAGGAGATCCTGACGCCGAATTTGGAGCCGTCGCCGAGGAGCTCCTTGACGCCCTCCTTTATCGGCCCGAGGACGACGCCTATATCCCTCACGCCGGCGTTCATCAAATGCTCCAGGCCGTAGAGGATCATGGGCTTGTTGGCTATGGGCAACATATGCTTGTTGCCAGTTAAGGTCAGCGGCCTCAGCCTCGTCCCATGGCCGCCGGCCAAGAGGAGGCCCTTCATCGGAACTCCCTAACGATGCGGCGGAGCGAGCCAGTCCCAGGGCTTCCCAACGCGCGGATCCTCAACGTTGCCGTTGAGGGACTTCGGGATTATGGTCGGGTCGTTCCAAGGCCTCCTCACCTCATCGGGCTTTTCGTAATCGTATAGTGACGAAATATAGCAGGATGGCCGGCTCGTCCCCGATCGCTTTGAACCCATGCCAGTAGCGCCCCGGCACCCTTATCGCGCTCGGATCCTGCGCCGCCGCCACGATCTCGTCGAGCTCCCCAGAGGCCTCGTCATAGGCGCATATCTTCAAGGCCCCCTTCACCGCCACGTAGTCCACTTGGCCCCGCTCGTGCCTATGCCAAGCCCTTACCACGCCCGGGTAGGTCGTGGATAGGTTGGCTTGGAGGATTCGATCCTCGCCCATCAAATCTCCCCAATCGGCCCTGATGGCCTCCATGAAGCCCCTCTCATCGAAGAACCTCCTCAGGGGCTTGATCATCACGCCCGGGAGCATTCCCCAAACTCCCCCCTGAGGGTCCTCAGGGCTTCGATTAACTTTAACGGTTTACCCCTCAACGCCCCAGCGGCCTTCGAGACATCCAAGGAGGAGTCCCTTGGCCTCCGGGCCACCCAGCCCATATCGCCCATGCGCGCGGGCTTGAGGAGCGAGGCATCGAGCCCGAAGACTTCGCATAGCTTCGCGGCGAAATCGTATCTGCTAACCCTATCGGCCCCGGCCATATGATAGATGCCCTCGAGCCCCCTCTCGGCGGCCTCCAAGACCATCCGGGCCAAGCTCGAGTTCAAGGTGGGCGAAATGTATTGATCCACCAGGACGCTCGCCTCCTCCCCCCGCCCCAGCTTATCGATGAGCCATAGGGCGAAGTTCGCCTTGCCGCTCGCCGGGACGGCGCCGTATATGACGCTCGCCCTGGCTATGCAATAGCCCCCGGCGCGCTCCCTTACGAACTCCTCGCCCTTGAGCTTCGTGTAGCCGTAGAAGTTCACGGGGTCCGGCTCATCCTCCTCCGAATATAGGCCCCTCTCGCCATTGAAGACATAGTCGGTCGATATGTAGACCAAGAAGGCCCCGGCCTCCCGGGCCGCGGAGGCGATCGCGGCGGTGGCCTCGGCGTTGACCCTCATGGCCAGGTCCCTCTCCCGCTCGCATCTATCCACATCCGTTAGGGCCGCGGCGTGGATTATGGCATCGGGATCGACCCTCCCGACCGCTCGGCCGATATCTTGGAGGGCCGTTAGATCCAACCTTAAGGGGATCCCGGCCTCGGGCCGATTGTTGCCATACGCCGAATAGACCTCATGGCCCCCTCTTATGGCCAAGCGGATAGCGGCCGATCCGAGCAATCCGCTCGAGCCCGTGACCAAGATCCTCAATGGCCCCGCCCCAGCTCACCATTCGAGCCTCCATGGCGTGGGATGGAGGATCCTCTCATCGGCCAAGGGGCGCCACCACCACTCGTTCTCAATATACCATTCGACGGTCTTCCTCAACGCCTCCCCGAAGGCATGCCTCGGCCTCCAGCCGAGCTCGCCCCGGATCTTGGAGCTATCCAAGCTGTATCTAAAATCGTGCCCGGGCCTATCCTCCACGTACTCGATCATGGATTTGGGCTTCCCGAGGGCCTCCAGGATCGCCTCGACGACCTCCGAGTTCTCCAGCTCATTGCCAGCGCTTACGTTGTAGATCTCGCCCGGCTTGCCCCTGCGGAGGACCAAATCGATCGCCTCGCAATGGTCGGCCACGTAGATCCAATCCCTGATCTGCCTCCCGGATCCGTAGATCGGCACCGATAGGCCCAGAAGGGCCCTGATTATGGCCTTCGGTATGAGCTTCTCCGGGAATTGGTTCGGCCCGAAGTTGTTGGTCGACCTCGTGATCGTGGCCCTCAGGCCATAGGTCTCGTGGTAGGCATTAACAAGGAGGTCGGCCGATGCCTTCGAGGCCGCGTAGGGGGAGGAGGGGTTCAGCGGATCCCCCTCCTTGAACGAGCGCCCCTTCGGCGCGGGCCCGTAGACCTCATCGGTGGAGACCTGCTGATAAGCGAGGTCGTGGAGCCTACAAGCCTCCAAGAGGTTAAGGACCCCGAGGACGTTGGTCTCGAGGAACGGTCTGGGGTTGGATATGCTCCTATCGACATGCGTCTCGGCGGCCAAGTTGATCACAGCCTCCATATCCTTAGCGGCCCCCTTGACGGTTTCGAAATCGCATATGTCGCCCCTCAGGAATCCATATCTTCCATCCGCCTCGATCGATTTAAGATTGAACGGGTTGGAACCATAGGAGAGCTTATCGAGGTTGAGGATCTCGATGTCCTCGTGCGCCTCGAGCATATGCCTTATCAGGTTCGAGCCTATGAACCCCATCCCGCCCGTTATCAGGATGCGCATCCCAATCGCCCATGCGGCGGGACATCGAATTAAGGCTTGTCGTATCCCGGGCGGCGCTATAACCTTCAGCCTTCTGGGGCCCGCATCTCCCTCCATGAAATATGGGCGAAGCATTCCAAAGGGAGGGGCCCGGGGCCGCATACAATGCCTCTCCATCGTGAGGAGGTAATGCGGAAATGCAAGGTTATCAGCGCCCGCCGACGGGATCCTCATCGGCTTCGGGCTCATGGGCGCTTATGCCGAGGGTCGAAAGGATTTTTAAGGCCGGGGGCGCCCGATGCCCATGATCGGTCGATCCCGATGAGCGAGGAGGACATCGTGGCCATAATAAGGCGGAGGCCCGATGCCATAATAGAGGCGCTGGAGCGCAAGCCCGAGGCCCTAATGGCCCTGGTCATGAGGCTCGCCCCATGGGATAGGTTCCCCACGAGGGAGGATATCGATAAGCGGTTCGAGATGCTATTGGGCTTCTTGGGGAAGCGCTTCGAGGATATGGATAGGCGGTTCGAGGATATGAATAAGCGCCTCGAGGATATGAACAAGCGCCTCGAGGACCTTAGGGCATATAGCGATAGGCGGTTCGAGGAAGTGATGGCCCATAGCGATAGGCGGTTCGAGGATATGAATAAGCGATTTGAGGATATGAACAAGCGCTTCGAGGATATGAACAAGCGCTTCGAGGACCTTAGGGCCTATAGCGACAGGAGGTTCGAGGCGATCGATAAGAGGTTCGAGGACCTTAGGTACTACGTGGATAAGCGCCTCGGGATCGTCGAGAGGCTCCTCGTGGGCTTCAACATACCCATACTGATAGCCGTCCTGGCGACGGCGCTGAAGGCCTTCTTGGGCTAGGGGCTCCGTGCCCTTTCATTGCCCATCGCCGGGAGCGATGCTTCATTGGGCCTCGCTAGGTCCCGCCGCTCGCCCATTAACAACGCCAGCGGCTTACGGGTTTATGGCCCCAGCCGGGGGACGGAGGGGCTCTGCCGAAGGGGATCCCCAAGCATCGGAAAGGCTTTGGGGAGCGTTCGTGGAGGCCGTTGGGAATCGCGCGGGCGCATCGACATCGGATCCCCAGCGGATCCCGAGGGATCGGGCCCGCCATGGGCCCCAAAGGCGGGGGCGGGCCCCACAAGGCTTAAATGAATTGGGCCCGATGCGATCCCGGCGATCCGATTGGCGAAGAAGGCCGCCGAGAAGGCCCCGGGCTGGATCTCAAGGATCCTCTTGCCCGAGATAAGGTCCATAATCAAGGAGGAGATCTCGGGCCAATTGAGGTCCATCGAGGCGAGGATTGAGGGGCTCGAGGGGCGGATGGGGATCCGTTGATCGGGCCGCGAGATCCGCCCGGCATCCAAGGGCCGCTCCGCAAGCCTTCGCTTGCGCCTCGATCATCCGCTCCAAATGCCCATGGCCCTTGGATAAGATGTAGGTATCCCCGGCGTGGACCAGGAACCTCCCATCCCCCGCGAATGGCTTGGCCCTTAGGACGGCGTCCCCGAGGCCTGATGATTTCTTCAAGGCAGCTCGCGGCGGAATCGAGGCCCCTCCTGTGGAGCGAATGTATTTCATTCCCGGCCCTTAGCAGCTCGCCCCGTATCTTGGCCTTTGGGCAATCCCTCTCGCAAGACTTCCAATCGCAAACATGCTCGTAAACTATTCCCCCTCACCCATATGCGCTCGGGTTGGTAAATATCCTCCAGCAAATCTTATATTTGTTCAGTTTAGAATATATTCTGGTAAATAGAATAAATAAACGATTGCGAGGTTGAGCCAATGGAGAGGCGCAGGATACAGCTGGTTGGGCGTTCCACGCTGACCGTTTCTTTGCCAGCCAGTTGGGTCAAAAGGGTTGGGCTGAAGAAGGGGGACCTCGTGCTCCTCTCCACCGAAAGGGATGGCTCCCTCAGGATATTCCAAAGCGCGGAGTCGGCCACCAAAGAGGTTTCGAGCACCCTCGTCATAAACCTCGATCTTTTTCGAGATAGGGGCCTCCTCGGGAGGCTGATAACCGCGGGCTACGTCAAGGGATTCGATGTCATAAGGGTGAGTTCGTCGAGCAGGATAGACGGAGGGAGCCTCGAGGCGATCCGCGAGGCCGAGCTCAAATTGATCGGGCTGAGCATCATAGAGGAAACGCCCTCGAGCGTTGTGCTTCAATGCTCCATAAACCCCGCCCTATTTCCAATGGACGTCGCGATCCATCGCCTATATTCCCTCTTCTCCACGATGCTGAGCGATGCGATCAAGGCCCTGATGGACTCGGATGTCGCGCTGGCCAAGGAGGCCCAGAGGCGGGAGCGGGAGGCCAATAGGATCTATGCCCTGATCCTGAGGCTTTTGAATCAAGCCCAAGCGAATCCGGCGATATCCCAAAGGATCGGTATATACGACTCCGGGAGCATCCTCTCGATGGCCCTCATCTCAAATGCCCTGGAGAGGATGGCGGATTGGGCCAATAAGGTGGCCGAGGGCGTGGTGAGGATGGGGACTTCGGGGGGATGGGTTAGCGAGAGGCTCAAGGCTCGGATATGGGAATATAACAATAAGATAAAGGGCATTTGCGATATGGTCATGAAGAGCGCGTTCAATTACGATAGCAAGATGGCAAATATGGCCATAAACCTATTCGAGGAATGCTCGAGGGAGGCGTATGATATAATCGATGACCTGCCGCTTGAGAACATTTGCCATGGATTCGGGGAATTGAGGGAGGTGGTCTTGGCCCTGCGCAGGATTGGGGAGATATCCATTTCGATGGCCGAGGCGGCCATAGAAAACGCCGTGGAGAGGGATGGGTTGTGCAAGGTAGAGGTCCGAGGGCCGGATTCCAGGGGCGCGGATGGGATTGAATGATCCTGGACGCGGGAGCGAGGGGATTAGGCTCAGGGGGGGTTAAGGGCCCCATCATAACCTATAGGACCCCATCCGGCCTCAGGACCTTGTTCACCTTGATCGCGGATTCCGGGGAATTTTCCGTAGTATACGATGGCCTAGCGCTCATAAGGGAGAGGGAGGAGGTATTGGTGAGCGGCCTCAAGGGGGCGTCGGAGTCCGCGATCGTATGTTGCGAAATTACCGATTGGAGGGGCAGAAGGCTCGATATCCTCAATCTATGAGGTGCCGATCGGAATGGAGTCCCTTAGGTGCGCCTTCCTTCTCGGCTGGAGCTTCGCTCAGGCCATATATCGGGATTCGAGCCCATATGAGATCGCAATGGACATAAACGCGATCAAGGGTTGCCTCGAGGCCCTAAGGATGGATGACCCGAGCTTGATCGGGATCCTAGAGGAGGCTTTGGAGTTTAATAGTGGGCAAGGTTTCCTCGGGGAAGGAGGTTTCTGAGGCGGATCTTGAGCGCTTGAGGAAGGATCTGCTGCGATGCGAGGCCTCGGTAAGGAAATTGTTGAATTTATGAGCTTCTCTTCTACAATTTTTGCTACACAAAAGTTTATATGTGCATATGTGGAGATAATTATCGCCCATGGGTCGAATTGATGTCATGATGGATGACGCATTGGAAAGGGCCTTCAGGGAGAGGGTGGCCAAGAGGTTCGGCATGAAGAAGGGCAGCATGAGCTTGGCCATAGAGGAGGCGATACGCGAATGGATGAGATCCGAGGAGGAAGCGAAGGGGGTCAAGGAGGCAAAGGTCGAAATCCCCTTGGAGCACGTGGAGGAGGCCCCACCTCCTTCCCCCGAGTTCGCCGAGGAGATAATAAGGGCGAGCGGGGAGAACATCAATAAGTGCATCCAATGCGGGAACTGCGTCGCCTCATGCCCCTCCGGCAGGATCACTGCCTACAATTCGAGGAGAATAATCAGGAAGGCCTCCATGGGGTATAAGGAGGAGGTCCTGAGGAGCATCGAACTGTGGCTCTGTACAACTTGCTATACGTGCGTCGAGAGGTGTCCCCGAAAGATAGACGTCGTGAACGCTATACTAACCATGCGGAACATGGCCGTTGAGAATGGGTGGATGTTGGATCCCCACAAAGTTGTTTCGATGAACCTGATGAAGACGGGCCACGCGGTGCCCATAGATCAGGCGACGAGGGAGAGGCGCAAGGAGCTGGGCCTCAGCGAGCTGCCGCCGACCGTTCATCAATACGAGAGGGCCCTCCTCGACGTCCAGCATATCCTCAAGGAAACGGGGTTCTTCGAATTGGTGGAAAAGGCCCAGCCGCAGAAGGCGGGATCGGCCTAATCGAGGCGTTCAAGTTGGGGAGGAAATACGCCCTGTTCCTCGGGTGCTTGATCCCGAATAGGTACCCCGGAATAGAGGCCGCCGCCAGGAAGGTCCTGCCGAGGATCGGCATAGAGCTGGCGGATATGAACGGGGCCTCCTGCTGTCCGGCCCCTGGGGTCGTGAAATCCTTCAGCCGCCCGGCTTGGTTGGCCGTGGCGGCCAGGAACCTTTGCATCGCCGAGGATATGGCCTTGGATGTGCTGACCTTCTGCAACGGTTGCTATGGAACCCTCGCCGATGCCAACCATAGCCTCAAGGCCGATAGGGCGCTCAGGGATTCCGTTAATTCGAAATTGAAGGAGGTGGGGATGGTCTTCAAGGGATCGGTTGGCGTAAGGCATCTGGCCGAGGTCCTGATGAAGGAGGTAACGCCCGAGGGGATAAGGAGGGCCGTCACGAAGCCATTGGGCCTGAGGGCCGCGGTCCATTACGGTTGCCATTTGATAAAGCCCAAGGTCCTGAGGGAATGGGTCGGCAGCGCCGAGAGGCCGACCTTCTTGGATGAGCTGACGGAGGCTCTCGGCGCCGAGAGCGTGGAATGGGAGGACAAGATGGCATGTTGCGGGGCCGGCGGCGGCGTCCGCTCCGCGGTCTTGGACGTTTCATTGAGGATGTTGAATCGGAAGCTCCTGAGCGCCAAGGAGGCGGGCGCCGACTTCATCCTAAACGTCTGCCCCTTCTGCCACCTCCAATTCGATAGGGGCCAGATCGAGTTGCAAAGGCTATACGGCTTGCAACCCTACGACATGCCGGTCCTCCATTACGTCCAAGCCCTTGGCCTGGCCATGGGATATGGGCCCCATGAGCTGGGCGTGGATATGAATTTCGTTGGGATGGATCGAATATTGAGCAAGCTCCCTTGAACGGTTGGTGATTTTGATGAATGATGTTCGAGCGGATTTGAAAAATTTGAAGATAGGCGTATATGTATGCCATTGCGGCAAGAATATAGCCGATGTGGTCGATGTCAAGAGGGTCGCCGATTTCGCCTCGAAGCTACCCGGAGTTGAAGTGGCGAGGGAGTACCTCCACATGTGCGATGACGTGGGCCAAGAAATGATATCAAAAGATATAATGGAGCTGGGCATAAATAGGGTCGTCGTTGCGGCTTGCTCCCCGAAGGTACACGAGCTCACCTTCAGGGATACCCTGAGGAAGGCGGGGCTGAACCCATATCTGTTGGAGATGGCCAACATAAGGGAGCAATGCTCTTGGGTCCATCGCTCCGATCCGGATAGAGCGACGGAGAAGGCGATCGACCTAGTAAAGATGGCCGTTGCCAAGGCGAGGTGGTTGATCCCGCTCGAAACGAAGGCCGTGGAGGTGACGAGGAGCGCGCTGGTGATAGGCGGGGGGATCGCGGGCATACAGGCCGCGCTGGATGTAGCGGATAACGGCTATCAAGTATACCTAGTGGAGAAGGGCCCGAGCCTTGGTGGGAGGATGGGGCAATGGTCCAAGGTATTCCCGACGATGGATTGCGCGGCCTGCATATTGACTCCGAAGATGGTCAGCGCGGCGCAACATCCAAAGATCAAGTTGTTGACCAATTCGGAACTCATTGAGGCCTCGGGATCCCTGGGGAATTTCAAGGTCAAGATAAGGAAGAGGCCAAGATATGTCGATGAGGAGAAATGCACGGCCTGCGGGCTTTGCGCTCAAAAATGCCCGGTCAGGATCCCGAACGAGGTCGATTTCGGGATGAGCTCAAGGAAGGCAATTTACATAACGTCCCCAAACGCCGTTCCATTGGCCTATTCCATAGATGGAGAGAATTGCCTCTATCTCAAGAGGGGGATCTGTAGGGTTTGCGAGAGGGTCTGCGAGGCCAAAGCGATAGATTTCGATCAAAAGGAGGAAGTCTTGGAGCTGAGGGTGGGCAGCATCATAGTGGCCATCGGGTACGATCCCTTCGATCCCACTCCGTTGGAGGAGTATGGGTTCGGAAGATACAAAGACGTTGTGACGGGACCGATGTTGGAGCGCATGACCGATCCGATGGGCCCGACCGGCGGCGCCATATTAAGGCCGTCGACCGGCAAACCGCCGAGGAAGGTGGCTTTCATACAATGCGTTGGATCCAGGGACGCGAGGTTCAACCTATATTGCTCCAGGGTTTGTTGCATGTACGCCATAAAGGATTCGTTGATAATAAAGGAGCAAAATCCCGAGTCCGATGTATACATATTCTATATGGATATAAGGGCCTTCGGGAAGGGATATGAGGAATTTTACCTTAGGAGCCAAGAGGCGGGGGTGAAGTTCATAAGGGGCAAGGTCTCAAGCATACGCGAGGATCCGAGGACCCATGAGCTCGTGCTCAGGTATGAGGATACCCTATTGGGCACCGCGCTGGAGGATTCCTTCGACTTGGTCGTACTCTCGGTCGGGCAGGTCCCGAGGGCGGATACGGATGCCATCAGCAAGATCCTGGGCATACCCCGCAGCGCGGATGGGTTCCTCATGGAGGCCCACCCGAAGCTGAGGCCCAACGATGCGGTGGTCGACGGCATCTATCTCGCCGGATCGGCCCAGTACCCGAAGGACATCCCCGATGCCGTCGCCCAAGCCAGCGGCGCCGCGGCTAGGGCCTTGATACCGCTCAGCATGGGCCAAGTGTATGTGGAGCCCATAAGCCCCCTGATAGAGGAGGATCGATGCGGTGGCTGCGGGGTTTGCGTCAAGCTTTGCCCATATGGGGCCCTGAAGCTGGAGGAGAGGGAAGATAAGAGGGTGGCCAAGGTGGACGAGGTCCTCTGCAAGGGCTGCGGCACCTGCTCGGCCGCCTGCCCATCCGGCGCGGTGAGATCTAGGATGTTCACGGAGGAGCAGATCCTCTCGATGATAAGCTCGGCCGCTGGGTAGGTGAGCGAAATTGATTGAAAACCGAAAGGGGGATTGGTTCGAGCCGAGGATCTTGGGATTCCTATGCAATTGGTGCTCCTACGCGGCGGCGGACCTAGCCGGGATGAGCAGGATGGAGTATCCACCGAACATAAGATGCGTGAGGGTCATGTGCTCGGGGAGGGTCGAGCCGAGCTTCGTGCTGGAGGCCCTCAGGGAGGGCTACGATGGCGTCCTAATAGCCGGCTGCCACCCCCCCTCCGATTGCCATTACCAAAGCGGGAACCTGAAAGCTAGGAGGCGCTATTACCTGCTTCGGAAGCTCCTGAGGGAACTGGGCATCAATCCAGATAGGGTCAGATTGGAATGGGCATCGGCATCTGAGGGCCAGAGGTTCGCCGAGATAGTGAAGGACTTCACTGAGCGCCTAAGGAGGCTGGGGCCAAGCCCACTAAAGGTGAAGCGCGTTGGGGCGGAATAGATTGAATTTGGCGATCGGATTGGGGGCCACCTGCTCGGGATGCGATATCACCATAGTGGATTTGGCGGAATACCTCCCAAAGGTCCTGAGCTCCGTGAACATAGCGTTCTGGCCCACCGCCGCCGATCTGAAGCTCAAGGATTTGGAGGCCATGGCGAATGGGTCGATAGACCTTTGCCTCTACCACGGGGCGATAGTGAACGAGGAGAACGCGGAGATGGCGAGGTTGCTCAGGCGAAAATCCAAGCTGATGGTGGCCTTCGGATCCTGCGCCTGCTTCGGCGGGGTGCCGGGCTTGGCGAACCTCGCAACCAAGGACTCATTGCTCGAAACGGTTTACGGAACGCCAAGTACCGATAATCCAAAGGGATTAAAGCCGCAGGGTGAGGCTCTCGTGGGCGAGTATAGGATGGCGGTGCCGAAGAGGCTCGATGCCGTCCTGCCCTTGAGCGGAGTGGTGGAGGTCGATTACTCGATACCGGGGTGCCCCCCGCAGACCTCCCAAGTGAAGGACGCATTCGAAGCCATATTATCGAGCGACCTTCCGCCCAGGGGATCGGTCATCGGCCCGGCCAAGAACCTTTGCGATGAATGCCCGAGGAAGAGGGAGGGGAAATCCATATCCAAGATAGTAAGGGCCCATGAAACGATCGCGGATCAAGAAAGGTGCCTCCTCGACCAAGGCATCCTTTGCATGGGCCCGGCCACTAGGGCGGGTTGCGACGCCAAGTGCATCAAGGCCAATATGAGGTGCGAGGGTTGCATGGGGCCCCCCGATGGCGTCGGGGATCAGGGGGCCAAGATGCTCGGCGCCATAGCTTCGATCCTTGGGCTGGAGGGCGAGGACAAGATGTCCGAGGAGGATGTCGCGAGGCTCATGGATGGCATCGTGGATCCCGTGGGCCTCTTCTACCTATTCAGCCTGCCCTCCTCGATCCTGCGCAGGAGGCTATGGGAGGTTTGAGGGCGATGGGACCGGGAAGGGAGATCGAGATATACCCGGCGAGCAGGCTCGAGGGCCACGCAAAGATAAGCATATTCCTGGACGAGGAGGGGGGCGTAAGGGATGCGTTCTTCCAAATCCTCGAGCTCAGGGGCTTCGAGGAGTTCTGCAAGGGGAGGCTGGTTGAGGAGATGCCGAGGATAACTCCTAGGATTTGCGGGGTCTGCCCTTGGGCCCACCATCTGGCCTCGGCGAAGGCGGCCGATGCCGTATATGGGGTGGAGCCGACCGAGACGGCCGAGAAGGTCAGGGAGATGGGCTATTCCGCGTTCTTCGTCCACGACCACCTCCTCCACTTCTATCTCTTGGCGCTCCCCGATTTCGTCCCGGGCCCGAGCGCCCCGCCAGCCGAGAGGAACGTCGTCGGCCTCCTGAACAAGGTTGGCCAAGAGCTTGGGGGGAGGCTCCTGAGGGCCTTTGGATACGCCCATGAGATACAAGAGATCGTGGGCGGCAGATCGACCCATCCCGTATTCTGCCTGCCGGGTGGCATCTCCAGGCCGATTACGGAGGAGGAGAGGGCGAGGATCGAGGGGATGGCCAAGTACCTGCTCGAGTTCTCCGAATCCACCTTGGGTTTATTCAAAAAGACGGTATTGAAGGATGAGAAATACTCCAAAATGATCTTGGAGGACAAGAACGTCAACCGGGTCAACTCCCTCGCCATGGTTGGGGAGGGCGATTCCCTCTCCTTGCTCCGAGGGAAGCTCAAGGCGGTAGATCCGGATGGAAGGGCCATCGATATCTTCGAACCGAAGGACTACCTAGACCATATATCGGAGCACGTCGAGCCCTGGACCTATTCGAAGTTCACGTTCCTGAAGCCCTTGGGCTGGAGGGGCCTCGTTGATGGAGAGGGGAGCGGGATCTATAGGGTTGGCCCATTGGCCAGGTTCAATGTGATCGATAGGATACCGACCCCCAGGGCCCAAGGGGCCTTCGAGGAGATGTTCGAGGTCCTCGAGAAGCCGTGCCATTCAACCTTTGCATACCATTGGGCCAGGGTGATCGAAACGCTGTACGCGGCTGAAAGGTTTATGGAGTTGGTGGAGGATCCGAGCATAACTAACGGCGACATCAGGAACATACCGGCGGGCCCGCGGGGGAGGGGGGTTGGCGTGGTAGAGGCCCCCAGAGGCGTCCTGATACACGACTATACATCGGATGGGGAGGGCAGGATCAGGGAGTTGAATCTTATCGTCCCGACGACCCATAACAACTCGGTTATATGCATGAGCGTGAGGAACGCCGCCCGAAGCCTGATAAGGGCCGGCTCGGTCGAGGAGGGGCTGCTCAATGAGGTGGAGATGGCCTTCAGGGCCTACGACCCATGCCTCGCATGCGCGACGCATACCGCGCCTGGGCAGTTGCCCCTGAAGATCGAGATATTCGACAGTAGAGGGTCGCTCCTCAAGGAGATATCGAGGCCCTGAAGCTCGCCCGGGAGGGCCCGCGATAGGGAGGCCCCGGGCGATGGCGGGGCCGGCCAGCGGCCATCGAGATGATCATTGGGGATCGGTTTGGGGCCGGTTTCCTCCAATTCGAACGGCGCGAAGGCGGAGCTGAGGGAGCCCCGCTCGGGGAACATGGGATCGGGGGGAGGATCATCGGATGCGAGAGGGCGATCATCGCCGATTGGATATTTGGCGGCGAGTTCGATGGTTAAGGCCGTATTGGGTTTCCGGGGTCGCTTAAGCCAAGCCGCGGAGAGGTTGCGCAAAGTCGGTCTCATGATAGCTAAGGAGAACCTCGAGTCGCGGTGGGGAAGGGGCTTCCCGGGATCGATGATCTCTCATTTGAACGCGCTCCAATAATTGGACAGGATCCTCTTCAATTCCCCAACCACCTTGTTCACCTTATCCAAGCCGGAATCCTTCGCGAGCCAAGGCGGTGGCTCCAAGGGCTCCTCTATTGGGAAGTCCTCGCCGGATGTCCCGCTCAATATCGCGAGCCAACAGCTCGGGAGCGCCTCGGGGTTATAACCGCTGGCGATCAAATCGACGATCTTCCCATGGCAAAGGCGATCGGCCACGGCCTTGACCCTCCTGCAAAGCGCTTTGAAGTCCATCGCGGTCAGGCCGAGGTTCGTCAACCCATCCGCGAAGTGGGGATCCGATCCGCCATTCCTAATGATTAGGTCTGGTGAGAACTCCTCCGCGAGCGGCTCGAATATCTCCCGCAGAGCGCATTCATAGGCCATTAGGCCCGATCCGGGCGGGAGCGGGACGTTCACGGTGAAGCCCTCGCCATCCCCCTCGCCAACCTCCCATGGAAAGCCCTTGAATGGATAAAGGGTCATTGGATCCTGATGCAGATCCACCAGCAGGACCCTGGGATCCCCATAGAAGATCTCGGCCGTCCCATCGCCCGCATGCGCATCCATATCCAATACGAGGATCCGCCTAGCGCCGAGCCTTTCGAGGAGGTTCAGAGCGCATATGGCGACGTCATTGAATACGCAAAACCCGGCCTCCCGATCGCGCTTCGCGTGATGCAAACCCCCGCCCAAGCCGAAGGCGACCCGATGGTCCCCCCGGAGGACGAGCTCTCCGGCGCGCATGGAGGCCCCAACTATCAACTTCGCCGCCTCATAGATGCCGGGCCTCAGGGGGGTATCCGGATCTACCGACTCACCCCTTTCGACCCTCCTTATCAATTCCTCGCTATGGGCTAACAACAAGTCCTCCTCATCGGCGGGCTCCGCGCCCACCACCTCGAACCTAGGGTTGGATCCTAGGCCAGCGGCGCGGAAGGCCTTCATGAACCTCTCGAAGCGATCCCCCCTGAATGGATGGCCTGGGCCGAAATCGTAATTCGCGATTCCATCGCTATAGACTATGGCATTGGTTCCGCTCAATTAATGCGACATCCCCCGCTCGGCTAGGGCGGCCTTCGGAAAATTTTAACCGGGAGATTTATGGCCTCTTCCTGAGGCGGATGAGGAGGACGCCGTTCTTGAGGGAGATCTCCATCGGTTCGCGCTCGACCCTATCGGGCAGGGATACATACCTCCTCAGCTTACAGTTCTTCGAGTTCACCTTAACGTAAAGCGAGTTCTCCAATAGTTGGATGTCAAGTTCATTGCGCTTCACTCCGGGGAGCTCGGCTACCACCAATATGTACGGTCCATGCTCTATCACATCGAAGAGGAGGGATTCCGCGAAGCTCTCCTCCCAATTGGAGGCATTTGACAGCGATCTCGAGACTTGGGCCACTGGAGGGGAGGCGCTAAGGCTGACCAAGTCCCCCGCCCGGGTTCTTCTCCACTCCCTAAGGATCGATCTCAGGATCCTCCTCAGCTCGGAGGGGTTCTCCTCGCAATGATACTCCAGCGCCTCGCCCATTTCCCTTTCATCAGAAACGTCGAATATCTTGGCGAGTTCGGATTTAACGTACTCCTCCGCCTCCAGTGGGACATATATCCCCAACCTTAGGGCAACGTCCAGCAGGGACGCCATATCCAGCCCTCTGAAATAGATCGCGATGTTGGCCCTTAAAACCTTTCCGAAAGATTTAAATTTTAAGAGGGGACGGGCGACCCTTCAAGATGTATATTTCATGTTCAAACTCGGCCTTTGATCCCCTGAGGGCTGAGGTAGGGGAGGCAGGGGCGGGGGTATTCCCAAGCTCCTACTTATCAATACCGCCTCCGCAATGGCCGCGTTCGATATGGCCTGTATCAATTGGATCGGCGGGGGCCTTCTTTGGGAATAATCCTCCATGACCTTCCCAAGGGATTCCGCATTCCCCATGACCTTGGCCTTCCCTTTTATGTTAATCAGGGCGATGGCCGGGGAGAAGTTCACGGATAAAAAGAAGGGCACCTCTATTGAGGATTCCCTTCGCTCCATCTCCAGCACGTTTATGTTCACCAGTATCTGGACTTGGGACGGGAGCAACCTGTCGACGTCCCACAATCTCTCCCCCGAGATATTCGTTATGAATACGTTCACCCGCATGAGGCCGCTGGCCTCTTCCCCGCGGTTCGCCCCGCTCATTTCCCCTCAAACCTCTTGCCGCAACGAGGGCAGAACTTAGCATCCTCAGGGACCTTTAGCTTACAGCTCGGACATGTCCTCATCGGGATCGGCTCTATGCTGGCTTGGGGTTTCACGAATATGACGTCGCCTATCCTCTCCACGCTGCCGAAGGGGAGGAAGCCCTCCTCCCCTCCCTCCCTCTGGATCAAGAGCGCTAACTTCCCATCCGTTGAATACGCCAGATCCTTCACCGTGCCGATCCTTTTAGCTTCATGATCTATCACTTCCTTTCCAGACAACTCCTCCCTCCTATGCCATTTGGCCAAGGCGGATCCCCAAAATGGCTCCTGATTCGTATTATATAATCCCAATACCAATATATTGGTTTTTCTCAGACCGCTAGGACTCGACGATCAATAGGGCCCTTAACCTTGAGCTTGGGTCTTGGAGCGCTCGAATGAGCTGCCTGGAGAGGTCCGCAGCGGCCTTATCGGACCTTACCATTATCGTCCTAGGACACTTGAAGGAGCTCCTCCTGACCACTAAATCCCTGGGATCCCCAAAGGTCAGCCCGGGATCCCCAAAGCCATGGATGACCTCCTTGATCCCACGCGCCTCTAAGACCATCTCGATCCTGGACCCAGGCGATTTAGCGATCGCCTTGAAGGCTCCCGAGAAGCCCAATGCGGATTTATTGGCCCTCACGCCTATTATGCAATCGCCGCTTATGGAGAGCCATTCATCCTTGGTGATCGCAAAGGTCGTCCTGTGGGCGGCCCTTATATTCGGATGTCCGAAGGCCTCGATGAGCTCCAATGCCCTTGGCAGATCCGCCCACCCCCCTTAAAATACTATTAAATGCGGGGGTCCAAAAACGATATCGGTGCCGGATGGTTTGCCAGAGGAGGAGATGGCCCTGAAGAGGGAGCGGGCCATCGAGGCCCTCATTAGGGAGGGCCTTCTCAAGAGGCGGGAGGTCATAGAGGCCTTCCGTAGGGTCCCAAGGGAGCTATTCCTCCCTGAGGAGGTCCGGGATGATGCCTACGTCGATGCCCCATTGCCCATAGGCTATGGCCAGACCACGAGCGCCCTCCACATGACCGCGATCTTCTGCGAATGCAGCGGCATGAAATTGGGCGATGAGGTCCTGGAGGTTGGAGCGGGCTGTGGCTATATGAGCTGCGTCTACGCCGAGATCGTGGCCCCGACCGAAGGCCCAAAAGAGGCTTGGGGGCATGTGTGGACGGCTGAGATAATAAAGGAGCTGGCGGAATACGCCAAGAGGAATGTCGAAAGGGCCGGATATTCCGACAGGGTCACGGTTGTGCACGCGGATGCCTCGGGGGGCTTGGATGATCGGAGGTTCGATGTCATCATAGTCACGAGCGCCGCGCCGGAGATCCCAGAGCCCCTAATAGAACAGCTGAAGCCCAACGGCGTCATGCTCATCCCGGTCGGGGAGCTCTATCTTGGGCAGGATTTGATAAAGGTTGTTAAGAGGGGGGACGGGAAGATCCTCAAGGAAAACCTCGGGGGGGTGGCCTTCGTGCCGATGAGGGGAAAATACGGTTGGAGGAGCTAAGTCGCCATCATTTTATTACCTTCACGGGCGGCGTAGTAGCGAACACTATGATCATATCCTCATCCCCCGTATTCACCAACTGGCTTTCGGCTACGCCGATCGGGAAATAGATGACGTCGCCCTCTTGGACTGGAGCGCTAACCTCCTTCCCATCCTCGCGCCAGAAGAGGGTCCCATTCCCCTTCACCACCGCGTAAGCCTCCTCAAAATCGGGCGGATATTCTACCTCAAACCCCTCTCCCTTATCGCGCGTATGGGTATGCCATCTATGGGGGGATTTCCCGGGCTCCGCTCGGATTATGCCGAGGACCAACTTCTTGGACCCCACGACATCGGGATGAACCATCCTCCGCCCCCTTCCCCCGCCGGGCCAAGTTATCTCCTGGACGTCGCCCGGTCTCACGATCTTAGGGCTAACCATGTCCGCTCCCATTTTTATTGGCATCAAGGGAGAATTTAACATTAGCGGCCCTAAAGGGTTGCCTCCGATCACTTCACCTCGACCAAATGGACCGAGCATGATATGCACGGGTCGTAAGCTCTCAACAACATCTCGCATTTGAGGGTTGCCTCCTCCGGTGACATCCCGCAAAGCTCCGGGGCCAGGGCCTCCAGATCCCTCTCTATGTTCCTCGAGTTGTGGGCGGTCGGCGTCACAACATCGGCCTTTTGGATGAGCCCATTGGAATCGAAGGCGTAGTTGTGATAGAGGATGCCCCTGGGAGCCTCAACGATCGCGAACCCATCTCCGGCCCTGACTTCGAAGGATTCCTCAGTAACCGGCCCATTTTCGAGCCTTAGGTTTTCAATTATGGAGACGCTGTCGTCTATCGCATTAACGAGCTCTATGGCCCTAGCGAGCATCGCCATGAATGGATTAAAGATAGGAGGCTTAAAGCCGACCCTCTTCGCCGCTTCCCTTGCGTCGTCGGAGAGCTTATCGAAGTTCAAGTTCACCCTTGCCAATGGGCCTACTAAGAAGGAGTCGCGGCCCCTCACGATCGACCGCTTGGTCCAAGAGTAATCGGTGTGCGTTTCCTCGATATGAGCCCTATACTCCCTCGGGGATATGTCCAAGCCCTCCGTCGATACGAGGCGCCCCTCGTTTATGGCGTATTGATCGGCCTGCGAGAGCGCAATATGCTCGCACCTCCTTTCGAAGTCCGGCACATCCAAGTCGGCCACGAAATCAACGCCCTCCATCGCGAAGCCCTTCATCGCGAGCAGCTCCCTCTTGGCCCATTCGAGATCGGCCTTGGTCGGTATTCTCGTGAACCCATTCACGACCATCGTTATTGGATGTATCGCCCTCCCCCCAAACCTCTCCGTTATGTCGTCCCCGACTTTCTTCAGCCTTATGGCGTTCCTAACCAAGTCCGGGCGCTCGCCCGCCATGGACAATACATCCGGCTTCCCGAAGTAGTCCGGGACCGAGAGGAAGTAAATGCTCAGCGCATGGCTCGATATATGGTTCGCGTAATTCAACAACTTCCTAAGGGCCCTCGTTTGGCCGTCGACCTCTATGCCCAATCCGTCCTCGACGGCCTCCAAGGCCGCGACCTGATGGGGCACGTGGCATATGCCGCATATCCGGGATGCTATCTCATGGGCCTCGCCGCATCTCCTCCCAACCATGAAGGTCTCGAAGAAGCGCGGCGGCTCGAAGACCGCTAACTTCGCCTCCTCGACCTTCCCGCCCATGACCTTAACCAATATCTCCGCTTGGCCCTCGACCCTGGCCACGTAATCGACCCTTATTTCCCTGATCTGGCTCATATTCCCCCACTGGCCTCCTTCGAGAACGCTGGCGTGAGCCCGGCGTATTTCCTGAACTTCCCGATCAGATCCTCCCTTGAGAGGCCGCACCTCTTAGCGAGTATCTCTGCCAAGGAGCTGGCGTTCGCATCGCTCATCGGGCCATAGCACCCCTCACAAACCCTGCCGTTCGATGGGCAGGCGGCCCCGCAACCGGCGGCGGTGACGGGCCCCATGCAAGGCCTGCCCTCGCAAACCAGAAGGCATACGTTCTCCTTCAGCTTGCACTCGACGCAGACCGGGTGCTCCCTGAGGAATGGCTTGATCCCCAAAAGGGCGCCCTTGAGTGCCTCCAGTATCGCATCCCTATGGGGAGGGCACCCCCTCAGCTCCAAGTCCACGCGCACATGAGCGGACAAAGGGTATACCCTCTGGAAAGATTCCTTCTTAGAATGGATCTCCAAGAACCGTTCATACACCTTAGCCGACTCCTGCGGCGGTACCCAATTCACTATGGATGGCAAGCAACCGCTGCAAGCGCAATCCCCGAGCGCTATCAAGAGCTTCGTCCTCTCCCTGAGCTCCTTCAGTTCCCTGAGCTCCCTAGGGGTCGATACGGAGCCCTCCACTAGGGCCACATCGTAGGGCCCGTGCCGATTGGCGCTCGTGGCCATATAGAAATAGGCCACATCGACTGCTCCCACGAGGTCCAAGAGCTTATCCTCTATGCGGAGGACCTCCATCTGGCAACCGGCGCAACCCGTCATCTTGACCACGGCCAATTTAGGCTTCGCCATAACCCCTCTCCTTTATACCAGAAGATCCGGCAGGCCCCTCAGCTCCGAATATGGGAAGACGGGGCCGTCCCGGCATACGAACTTCGGCCCGATTTGGCAATGGCCGCATTGGGCTATTCCGCATTTCATCCTCCTCTCCAACGAGAGATAAAGATCCTTTGGTTGAAAGCCCATGGCCAAGAGGCCCTTGACCACGAACTTCATCATTATCTCCGGGCCGCAGGTCATTACGATCGAATCGTTCGGCTCGGTTCGCATCCTATCGAACAAGGTCGTGACCACGCCCACGCCATGATCCCACTCGATTCCCTTCGGAACCGAGTCGACCGTTAACAGGAGATCCGCATCCGGGATCCCCTTCCAAGATTCAAACTCATCGGCGAAGAGCAGGTCATTGGGCGTTCTCGCGCCATACAATATTTCCAAGCCCCCGTAGCTCCTCCTATTCTTCGCCACCAGCTCTATGACGGGCCTTAGGGGGGCCATCCCGATCCCACCTGCCACTATCAGAACGTCCTTCCCCTTCGCCTCCTCCATCGGCCAGCCCCTTCCATAGGGGCCGCGGACCCAGACCCTTTGGCCCTCGCCCCTCTTCATGAGCGCCGATGTCACGTTTCCAACGGTCCTAATGGTCGTATCGAAGATCCCCTTCCCATCGTCCCAAGCGCTGAAGGAGAAGGGAGCCTCCCCGATTCCGGGGATCGAAACCATTATGAATTGCCCGGGCCTGAACGGCATACGCAACCTATTCGATCCCCTCGGGTAGGAAATCGTATAGGTATACACGTCAGGCGTTTGCCTTTTCACCCTTTTTACGGCGCATTCCTCCGCCAAGTATGGGTTTTCCAGCCTCATATTCCCCTCAACTCCTTGACGACCTCCGTCAGGTCTATCCCGGCTGGGCAATACCTTATGCACCTGCCGCATCCGACGCATTTCGCCCTCCCCTTGAACTCCCTGAATTGAGATGCGCCTCCCCATCCGAGGTTGTGACCTATAAACTGCCTTATCCTAGCCGCCCTATCGCGCCTGAAGTTCCCGCCCAAGGCCACTTGGGAGAACTCGAGCAATACGCAGGCGTCCCATTCCTTATACCTGACGCCGCCGACCATTGGGAAGTCGAGCTGGTCCCTCACATCGAAGCAGAAGCACGTTGGGCAGGAGTTGACGCAGATGCCGCATGCCAGATCCTTCTCCCCCAACCGCTTCCATACCGGGTTATCCAAGTTTCTCAGGAATAGTTCATCGATGCCCTTCAGGTCCACTTTCTTTTTGAACTTGGATTTCGCGCACTCTATCGCCTTGGCCTTCCCCTCGAGATCAGCCGCGGTTACCGCCCTGCCCTTCGCGAGGGCGAGCATCTCTTCCCCCCTCCTCGAGCCCGATTCGGCCAAGTACTCCCTCCCCAGATCGGTCAATAGGACGTCATATCCCCCGGCTGGGGATGGCCCGGTCCCCATCGATTCGCAAAAGCAATTCTCGCTTGGATCGATGCACGTCAACGCCACCAGCGCTGTGCGCTCCCTCCTTCTAGCATAGCTGGGGGAGGGAAACTCCCCCTCCAAAAAGACCATATCGAGTAAGAGAAGGGCGTTCAGATCGCAGGAGTGTATCCCGAATATCAGCGATGGGCCATCTCGCTCCTCGGGCTCCTCAACCCCACCATCCATTTTGAAAGAGAATATGCGCTCGGATGTCGGAATGAAGAACTTTCGGGGCGGCAGGATGGTCGTTGAATAGCGAAGATCCATCTCCTCGGCCGACCGGACTTCATCGAATATCCACTCGGTTCCCTTCTTCCTAGGGCCAAATATCCTATATCGCTCGGAGAGCTTTGAAACGAACTCCCCCAAGGAGTCCTTTGCGATGACCTTCCCCCCCATTGCCCCCAACTTCCTTGCGCATTCTTCCGATGCTTTCGAAGACTCTTTACCAGCTTCGGTATTAGAAAAATCTTTCCATGGACAAATTGTATCACTATGTGATATAAAGTAAATATTGAATATATCTTCAGCTCAAAGTATATAGAAAAAGCTCGGAAAGGCCCTTCCCCAGGGGAATTCCAAGAGGCGCGCAAGCTCGACCATTAGTTGCTGAAGATCTATCGAAGCGAGTCAGGGCAAGTCTTTCGAGGCGTAGGGCAGAGCGCCTCAAAAAACAGCTATCTTAGGGCTTCGAGGACTTCACGGAGCGGGTCTATGGATTGCCCGCGATCAGTTCTCGGAATCGGAGACGCTCCCCCCTCACCCGAAGAAGGATTCGAGGGTCCTGGTGGCCGCCGCTCTCTTGATGCCAGCTTTCATTTTCTCCAAGGCGTTCCTAACCCTTGCTTCGGAGAAGTCCCTCTCCCCGCATAGGAAGCCCATGACCTCTCCCTCATCGGGCTCCCTCCATTCGAGCTTATAATCAGACGTGACCTCCGGCTCCAAGAATATGCGCTTTATCTCGCTGGGGTCGAAGCTGGGGCGGATTCCCAGTCTCCCAAGGGCTCCTTCGAGCCCACCCGCTTCCTTCACGAGCTTTAGCGCCCTTTTGGGCCCAATGCCCCTTATGCCATCCGGGTTGAAGTCCGTTCCAACGAGTATCCCTATCTCTATGAGGCGCTCCCTATCGATTCCGAGCTCCGATAAGACCCTCGAAAGCTCTATTAGTTCGGGCTCCACCTCTATGTAGAGGTCCCTCCCGGGGAGCTTCCTCTTGCCGGTGATCGCCAAGTTCCTGAGGAGCCTAGGGGTCCCAAAGAGCAGCGAATCGTGGTCTTGGGAGGCGGTCGCCCAGACATCGCCCCTGATGGCCATGTGGGCCGCTTGGGCCTCCCCCTCCGATGGCGCTTGAACCCAAGGGATGCCCATGGCCGTTAACAGTCTCTTAGCGTCCTCGACCATCGGCCCCTTGAGCTGAGAGGTCATCTGGGCGTACTTCTTGGCCTCCGCCAAATCCCCGGCCCTGAGGGCTTCCTCGTACTTGGATATGGCCTCCTCCTTGATCTCCCTCCTCCTCCTTATCTCCACCTCCTTCAGCTCCGGCGGCTTCCCATCGAAGACGTAAACGGGCCTTATCCCCATCTCAACGAGGTTCGACGTCCTATACAGGAGGCCGCTCAGGTGGCTGGTGATGTTGCCGCGCCGATCCATGAGCGGCTCCCCGGATTCCCCCCTTATTATGGCCAAGAATTGGTAAATGGCGTTGTAGGCGTCTATCGCGAGGGGCTTCCCGGATAGCTCCTTGATCTCCAACTTCCTTTTGGGCAAAAGATCGGATAGATCCACGCCCATTGTCGAGCCTTTCCCCGGACATAAAATGCCTGCGGCGCCATATGAGGTTTACTGAGCGCCTTTTTATGCCGCATGGCCCAATGCGGAAGCTTGCCCCATGGGAAGAGCCCGAGGTCGGGGCCGATCCCGACGGATTTGGCGGAGGGCATCGGCTCAGAGGCGCTGGCCCATAACTTGCTTCAAGGTTCCGGATTTCAGAGAGGGTTTAGATTTGAGGCCCTTTATTTCCGTCATTTTCCCCCATTTTAGGCTTGGCGAGCCGCCCGCGGATAGTTTTGAATATTTTTTCAAAGAGGGGGGAGGCCTAGGGTTGTTGGATATTAGGTTGCCTGACTATTTGGGCAAGGTTTCCTTCGGGATAAAATCCGGCGTTCTACCGCCTGGCGATGATGTGATCGAGTTTGTCTGCTAAGCGGTGGATAAGGGAATAACCGACGGAGTTATAGGAGATGGCGACATATTTGCATTACGGAGTCGATTGTCGCGAGCCCAAAACAATTAGGTCACTATCGACCAAATTGCCGAAGAAACTCAAAACTGAAAATAAGCCAGCACAGCTTTGGCATCCTTTGGCCGATAATAAGCCGTAACCGCTTTCTCCCCCTCCTTCGAGGTTTCGCTAGGGCCGTGAAAAAGGAGGGGCCATAACCCAATCCCCTATCCAAAAGATGATGTTGGAAATCCAATAATCCCTCAGGAATACCTTGATGAAACCGGAATAGGGTTGAACGGAGAGATAACCGCCAAGGATTTGGAGGGCAAGGATTTTCCCCATCCATATAGGGGGTGAACTGCCTGGCCCTTTATCAAAAACCGTGGAAAACGAGGGTTCTTCCAGAGATTTTCCCATCCAACGACCCTCTGGAAATAATCGAGCAAAACCCCGACGGCATAATCATAGCCAATATCCATATATCCATGAAAGGATGAAACCAAGAGGAAAGTAAAATCGGCGTATGAAAATTTCATAAGGATGCAAGAATTCTTCAACGACCCAAGCGCCCCATCGTGGTCGGAATGAGGGCTTTATAGCAACAACATGTCCTATGGAAGTTGGCCCCCCAAGCCAATAAGATCGCCAATGAAGTCAAAACGAGAATCGCGAAAGAAAAGAAAGCGAATGTTGAGGTGCTACTCTACGGCAATGGCGCTTATAAAGGCTCGCCAAAAGATATGAGAATTGGCAGACCCAGTAACCACTTCGCCTCAACGGGAGGTTAGGGGAGGAGGTCGGGGGTTAAATACAAATTTCTGGTCGACAAGTTCCTCCCAGAATCCAAAAGCGGGGGAGGAATAGAGGTCCGGATAATGGCAGAAAAAGCGAGATCTCATGAGATAAACGATATGCTCACCAAGGGAACGACCCCGAGGGAGCTATGCGACCTCTTGGCAAGCTTGGCCGACCCGATAAGCGGCTCTGCCGATGCCGGCACCCCAATAGTTATAATAATTTCTGAGCCCAAACGCCTCTTCCAATAGCTCCAAAATAGGACCTTTATCGACTAAGGCCGTTATCGAGGAATGGAGCCCATGCCATAAGGAGCGAAGAGCGCATGGAGAAGCCTCAAGGCGCCATTGAAGGCCATGGGATCGAATACCAGAGGGGGCACGACGTGAGCCTCATCCCCTAGCTTATGGGCATCGATTCCCCGAATTGGTTTCCCGGTCGAGAGGTTCGCTCGGGAAAGCGGGATCCTATCTGAGAGGGGGAGCTGGCCATATATGGGGATGAGCTCAGATCGATGCCGGCCTCGACCCTCTTCGACCGAGGAAGGGGCCCGTGGGCTTTGAGGGGCGCTAGGGGATTCGATGCCTGCTCGAATTTCACATAGGGCGAGGGGATCATGGGTGTAGGAGGGGGGCGCTACCCTCGAATGGATTATGGATTCTAGGGTCCATCCCTTGGCGAATATGCCCGATCATAAGGTCCGCCGATTGGCCAGAGGTGGGCCGCTTTCTAAAGCATCCTAGCTATCCACAACATCCGCCGCCGCCCGAGCCCGTTCCGCCGACTAGCAAGTTTTCGGCGTATAGCTTCCTCCAACAATCTTGGCAGAGCGCTATGTAGCCAAGATCTTTATGATCGGCCCAGAACAGGCTGAGGCCCTCTCCCTCCTTGCCGCAGATTTCGCATTTGCCCATATACCCCTCACTCGATTCCCTCAGGGGCGGGGGGATTTAAAAAGTTCGCGCCCTCGGCCCCTACCAACCCCTCGCCCAGTTCAGCTCGCCCATCAATCACCTTACGTGCCTTGATCCCTTCCGCTAGGATTCGCAACGTAAGGAGACCTACGGACTTCTGCAGGTGGCTGGGGCAAGAGGGGGCGGAGGTCTGGGCGGGATGGGACGCCATGGAGGAGCTGCCAAACGAACCACCCGGGCCATCCCAAGCGGTCTGATGCGAAAGTTTCCGAGGGCTGGCCCGGCAAATGATATAAATTTCGGCTTTATGCAAAAACATCGCCGAGGATCCATCGAATCGCGGGGGTTGCCAAGCCAGGTCAAAGGGGGCCGGGCGGCCCTTGGAGGCGCAGGCCTGAGGCGCCTGTCCCGAAGGGGTTCGAGGGTTCAAATCCCTCCCCCCGCACCATTCTTAAAAAGGCCCTTCGGCGAGCCGTCCCCAGCTTTTGGGCCGGCCGTTTGAGCGATTTAAATGAGCTCGACCTCGAATCCTGAACCAAGTTCCTTGGATTTTTTGTAAACTATGGCCGCCGTGGCCAAATCCTGTATGGCCAATCCGGTGGAATCGAATATGGTCACCTCATCATCGCCAACCCTTCCAACTTTCTTACCGGCCACGATCTCACCCAACTCGGCGTAAATATTGGCTTTGGAGATGATCCCCTTCGATAATGGGACGTTGATCTCGCCGGAATGGCAAGCCTGCTCAAGGTCATCAACCACTATTTTAGCCCTTCTCAAAATCATTGGGTCAAGCTCCTCCTTAGAGGGCGCATCCGCGCCTATCGCGTTTATGTGGACCCCCTCGCCGATCCAGTCGTTTTTAACTATGGGCTGGGTCACGGGCGTGGTCGTGACCAAGATATCCACGCCTTTAACCGCTTCCTCAATCTCTTTCTCCACCAAGATGTTCAAGCCAAGCTTTCCCATGTCTTCTCTGAATTTTTTGCATTCCATCAGGGTTTTCGCGAAAACCCTGACCTCGCTTATATCGAAGATCTCCCCCAAAGCCAAGAGTTGGCTCCTCGCCTGAGCCCCGGCGCCGACCATACCGATTATCCTCGAATCCCTTCTAGCGAGATATTTCGCCGCAACTCCCCCGGCGGCTCCGGTGCGCATGTTGGTAATCCAAGTGCCATCCATTATCGCCAAGGGTTTGCCAGTTTCTGGGTCGATCAAGATCATTATCGCCATTACCGATGGCAACCCGTATTTCTCCGGGTTCCCCGGATGAGCATTAACTATTTTGACCCCTCCAAACCCGAGATCGGGCATGTAGCAAGGCATCGTTCTAAAATCGCCGCTCGGGAAATTTACGTAGAGCTTAGGGGGCATCTGGACCCTCCCCAAGCCCTTGGCTTTAAATGCCATCTCCACGGCTTCGATAACTTCCCTCATGGAAACTAATTTCTCCATCTCCCCTCTAGGAATTAGTAAAATATTCACCGCATCTCCCCTTTTCGATTCGCATCGCTTCGCAAATCTATTTAAATTTTTGGATATTTGCTTGGGATCGAGCCTAGGCGAAGATTGTTGATTTTAATTGCCCGGCCCGCGAATCCCCGAGCCACTTAAGCCCCGCTCAGTTAGGGCCATCCCCAGAGGCTGGGCGCTCCCCCAAGAAATCCCGATCCATCCTGAAGGCCAAGCCTTGGCAGGATGCGACCAGTTCCCCCTCTTTGGTTTTCACCAAGATCCTATAGAGGGCCGTGGATCTGCCCAAGCTCTCCTCAAATGCCTCCGCCAACAGCTCAGTCCCCTCCCCGATGGGCCTCCTGTAGTTCACGTTGACTGAGAGGGCAACGGCCACCTTGTTGTGGGAGTTGCTCGCGGCCGCGAATGCCATATCGGCCAAGGAGAATATGGCCCCTCCATGGGCGAAACCTTGGGAGTTGAGGAGGTCCGCCCTGACCCTCATGGAGGCCCTGCCGTAACCCTCCCCGACCTCCTGGACCTCTATGCCCAATAGCCTAGCGAAGGGGTCTCCGTTCAACGCCTCCCTTATGGCCTTCAGCAATTCCTCCCTCATCGAGCCTCCCGAAGGGCCTCCTCCCGACCGGGCCTATAAGCGTTCCACATTGGATGGGGGGCGTTTGGATGCCCATCCCCTTCAAATCGACCTGCCCGATACAAAGGCTTAAATATGGGCTTCCGTTGTAAGGACCCATAAGCACCATGATACGTCCGGTAGCACGATTCTGGTGCTACGGAGAGTACATGAACTAAAATGGCGGAAGAATGGGAACGCCTTCTCTCCCAAAGCATAACCAAGCCTGAACAAATCCTTGGGAAGTTCAAGGTCGATATCGAGGGCCTGAGGGCCGTTACGGCCGTATATCCGATGAGGGTTTCCAAATACTACTTCGACCTGATAGAGGAAGTCGATGACCCAATATGGAAACAATGCATTCCGAGCCCGCTCGAGCTCCAGGACCCATACGGCTTGGACGACCCCTTGAACGAGGAGGGCCAAAGTCCGGTCCCGGGCTTGATACACAGATATCCCGACAGGGTCCTGATGGCCGCTTCCAATAGCTGCGCGACCTATTGCAGGTTCTGCACCAGGAAGAGGAGGATCGGCAGGCCCGAAAGCGAGCTCTCCCGCGCTGTGATCGCGGAGCAGATTAGGTACGTGGAGGAGAATCCATCCATCCGAGATGTCATCATATCCGGCGGGGATCCCCTCATGTTGTCCGACGATGAGATTGAACGCATACTCAAGCGCTTGAGGGCTATCCCGCATGTGGAGATCTTGAGGATAGGGTCCCGCATGCCCGCAACGCTCCCCCAGAGGGTGACCCCAAAGCTGGTCAGGATGCTCAAAAGATATCACCCACTCTACTTCAACGTCCACTTCAACCATCCCAGGGAGATAACCGAGGAGAGCGAGAGGGCCTGCGGGCTCCTCGCCGATGCCGGGATCCCTCTCGGGAATCAATCGGTGCTCCTGAGGGGCGTGAACGACGATCCAGCCGTGATGAAGGATCTCGTCCAAAGGCTTTTGAGGATCCGCGTCCGGCCCTATTACCTATTCCAAATGGACTTGGTCAAGGGGGCCCACCATTTCCGAACGGATGTCGAGGCGGGCATCAAGATAATGGAGGCCTTGGTCGGCCATACCTCGGGCTTGGCCGTGCCGCGCTATGTGATCGATGCGCCGGGCGGAGGGGGGAAGATACCGGTTCAGCCGGAGTATGTCCTGAAGATCGAAGGCGATCGCTTGATCCTTCGGAACTATAAGGGGGAGACATACTCATATCCCCGGGCGCCCCAAATGGCGGGCGCGATCGAAAGCCGGAGCCCCATAGGGAAGAGGGCTGGATGCCGCTGAGGGTGGGCCTAACCTATAACCTCAGGAGGGGGCCAAGCCCCTCCGAGGGGCTGCCGGAGGATTTCTATGCGGAGTTCGATGAGGAGGAAACTGTTGATGCCATAGCGAGCGCCCTCCGAAGGGGCGGCTGCGAAGTCATAAGGATAGAGGCGGACGAAGGGGCCTATGAAAGGCTGGTCAAGTCGAGGCCGGATATAGTTTTCAATATAGCCGAGGGACTGCGCGGCGAGAGCAGGGAGTCCCATATACCCGCCATGCTCGAGATGCTCGGGATACCATATACCGGATCCGGGCCCCTAACGCTCGCGATGGCCCTGAACAAGGCGCTGACGCATCAGATCCTCAGCGCCAATGGGATCCCCTCGCCCGCTTTCCAAGTCTTCGAGAGCGGCGACGAGGAGCTCGATGGGAGCCTAGAGTTCCCGTTGGTGGTGAAGCCCATATGCGAGGGGTCCAGCAAGGGGATAAGGAACGACTCCTTGGTCAATGACGAAGCGGGCCTGAGGAAGCAGGTTTCAAGGGTCCTCAGGTTTTACAAGCAGCCCGCAATAGTCGAGGAATTTCTCCCGGGGCGGGAGTTCACGGTCGGATTGATAGGGAACGGGGAGCCCACCGTCCTGCCCATCGTTGAAATCCTGCTCGATAAGTTGCCAGCCTGGGCCAACCCGCTTTATTCCTATGAGGCCAAATGGGTCTGGGACGTCCCGGGCAATCCGGTGGATATGCTCAGCTGCCCCCCGCAGATCCCAAAGGAGGTCGAGGAAGAGATAGGGAGGGTGGCGGTGGGGGCCTTCAGGGCCCTGGGTTGCAGGGATTTGTGCCGCGTGGATATTAGGATGGATAGGGCGGGGGTCCCACGCGTAATGGAGGTGAACCCCCTGCCGGGCTTGATCCCAAACCCCGATGCCCATTCCTGCCTGCCGAGGGCGGCGAGGGCCGCGGGCCTGACCTACGATCAGCTCATCTGCACGATCCTTTGGCAAGCCCTGAAGAGGTATGGATTGGAGGGCCTCTTCGAGGGGAGATCGCTGGTGAAGATCCCCTAGGAGGCTGAAAATTGCGAATCCGCTGGGGGGCCGTTCATCGCCAACATCCTCGAGAGCACTCGGAAGGCCTCCCCCGGATCCCTTATGTTCCTCACGGCCCTCTCGAAAGGACAGGCGTGGACCCCATCCCTCCCCCTTATCGAGGGCACTAGCGCATCGAATCTGATCCCTATCCCTTTATCCCTGAGGATCGCCGCTCCCCCCTCGCTCATCGTGGACCCGAATACGGCCCGCGCCCCATGGTGGGCATAGAGCAACGCGGCCGCTCTGCCAACGACTTTATCAGCCACCGAGGAGCCTGCGAGCTCGCCTCCTAAGGCCCTGGCGGCCATGAATATGGCCCTCAGGCCGGGGACCTTCGCTGAAAAGATCAGCTTCCCGCCCTTGACCACGGCGATCGTGAGGGCCCCGCCTTTGAGCGCTTCCTCCGCCGCGCTCAAATCGTCGGAACTTCCGACGTCCATTTTAGCGCGCCGCCTCATAGGGGTGCTCTCCATCCATAGATCCATGCACCGCGCCATTTTATCTTCCGAACGAGATCTCTCCTTTCTTGTATATTTTTGTACAAGAAAGATATATATACCACATTTCTTATCCGGACAGACCATGAAAGAATCTAATGCGGCCAATAAGCCTAAATTCCTTCGCCGGAAACTCGCGAAGCCGGCCGTTGGCCGCTCCCAGAAGGAGGTGGGAAAGGTTTGAGGTCTAGGGAGATTGCCCTATGTGGCATGTTCTTGGCCCTTGCGGGCGTGGTCCATTTCCTGCTTAGGTTCACGGTCGTCCTCACCGGTGGCATACAGATGGCCGTATCCATAGCCATTTACTGCCTCATAGCGTTGCTCATACCAATGAGCTTGGCCGAGGCCTCTTTGGTGGGCCTGGTGAACGGCATAGTGCTCATGGTGGCCACGGCGGCCCCGTTCCCATTGGCCAACATACCATCCCACTTCTCGGGCCTCGTCTCCGCGAAGCTTTTGACGGACGCATTCAAGGGCAATGAGCGTAAGCTCAGCCCCCTAAAGGTATCCCTGATAGTTGGCATAGCCACCACCGCAAGCTTCCTCCTTTTCATAATACCAGCCTACTATGGAATACTCTACCTGCCCAGCTTTGCGAATACGGCGATCCCCGTGGCGAGGGGCATATTGGCCGGGGCCGTCACCTTCTTTGCCTACGCCTCAGCATCGTTCTCGATCATATACATACCCACCGTGATCGCCAACCTGATCATTTCCCCGGTCCTCTACGAAGCGCTGAGGCCTGGCTTGGCTAGGTATGGATTCATAACCGAACCGAAAGGGGCTTGATGGCGAGGTCGGGAGATTTTGGGATACGCCATAGAGGTCAGCGGGCTTTGGTATAAGTATCCCACGGCCAAGGACTTCGTGCTGAGAGGCGTGGACTTGAGGGTTGGGCTCGGGGAGTTCTTGGGGATCCTCGGGCCAACCGGATCCGGGAAGACGACGCTTTGCATGTGCCTTAACGGCCTAATCCCCCATTATGCCGGTGGCGAGATGATCGGGGAGGTGAAGATCTTCGGGAAGTCGACAAGGGCAAAAACGATCGCCGAACTATCCAAGCGCGTCGGGATAGTCTTCCAAGATCCGGACTCCCAATTGATAACATCCTCGGTGGAGGATGAAATAGCCTTCGGCCTGAGGAACCGGGGATTGAGCGAGGAGGAGGTCGGGAGGGTTGTGGAAGAATGCCTCAGGAGGATCGGGATATCGCACCTCAGGGGGAGGGCGCCGCAAACATGCTCCGGCGGGGAGAAGCAAAAAATAGCCATCGCCGCGACCATCGCTGGACGGCCCGACATAATAGTCTTCGATGAGGCCACATCGGATCTGGACCCGATCTCCGTCAGGGATGTATTCAGCTTAGCGAGCGAACTGCACGAATCCGGAAAAACGATAATCTTCGTTACGCATGAGGTCGAATTGCTCGCGGAGCGCGCCACCAAGATCGCCATCCTAGCCGATGGAAGGATTCTGTTGGAGGGGGATCCAAGATCGGTTTTTTCGAGGTTGGAGGAGTTGGAGGAATTGGGGCTCAGGCTACCGCAGGTCGTTCAGCTCGCGCTCGGGATCGGGAGGATGGGGCACGCCATCGGGCGGTTGCCGATCACCGTTGAAGAGGCGAGGGATCTCCTCATCGAGCTGGGGTTGGGCGCGGATGAGCTCCGAAATAGAGGTTGAGGACGTCTGGTTCTCTTACTCCGGGGACAACTACGTTCTGAAGGGAATCGATCTCGATATCGAGGAGGGCGAGTTCCTAGCGATTATCGGGAGGAACGGATCCGGGAAGTCTACGCTAATGCGATTGCTGATCGGCCTGCTCAAGCCAACGAAGGGGAGGGTCATCGTGAGGGGGAAGGATACCCGAAGCGAAAGGGTTTCCGAGATTGCTCGGGAGGTGGGCTTCATATTCCAGAGCCCGGATGATCAGCTCTTCTGCAGATCGGTGGAGGAGGAGATAGCCTTCGGCTTGAGGAACCTCGGCCTCGGGGATGACGAGATCGCCGAGATCGTGGAGAGGACCTTAAGGGATTTCGCGCTTCAGGACGTTAGAGGCGTTTACCCAAGATTTCTGTCAAGGGGGGATAAGCAAAAGGTCTCGGTCGCAGCGATAGCCGCCATGGATCCGAAGATCCTCATCTTGGATGAGCCCACGACCGGTCAAGACCATAGGGATTCTAGGGCCATCATGGAACTCGTCAAGGGATTAAACGAAAGGGGGAAGACCATTATACTAGTTACGCATGACATGAGGAACGTCGCCGCCTACGCCGAAAGGACCATACTCCTCGAGGATGGAAGGATTCTCGCCGATGCGCCGACCAGGCGCCTCTTCGCGAAGGGGGAGCTTCTGAGGAGATGCGGCTTGGCCCCGCCCCAGATAACGGAGCTGGCCCGAAGTTGCGCCAGCATGGGCATCAGGCCGGACGTAATCTCCGTGAAGGAGATGGAGGAAGAACTCGGTAGGGTTTTGCGCATCCATGTTCCAATCCATCGAGAAGGGAAGGTGCCCCCTTAGCGGCTTGGATCCGAGGCTGAAGCTCTTCTGGGCCGTTTCCTGCAGCGCCGTCGGCCTGATCTTCATAGACTTCCCGGTGCTAACCCTGACGTTGGCGTCGGTGATCCTCGTGGCAATCCTCGGGGGGATCGCTGGCCCCATATTTAGGCAATTGAGGGGTTTTTGGCTGATCATATTGGCCATAGGCGCGATCCAATTCCTAACGGTTGGGGGGGAGCCGGCGTTCCAAATCCTCCCGAGGATATCCCAATACTTCGGGGGATTGACCGTAACCAAGGAGGGCATCTTGAGCGGCATCCTCAGCGCGCTGCGCCTGCTCATCCTAACGCTCCCGATCTTCGCGGTCGTCGCGACGACCTCGACCAACGATCTGATCGAGGCCTTGGGCTGGCTCGGCCTCCCTCAGAAGTATTCCCTGATGATGGCCTTGGCGTTCAATTTCATGCCAGTTTACTTGGCGGACATGAGGAGGGTAGCGGATGCAATGCGGGTTAGGGCTTATGAGGAGATCGAGAGCGGTTTCCTCGGAAGGATAAGAGCGCTATCCTTGGCCTTGATCCCAATAACGATGAACGCCATCGAGCGGGCCGATGTCGTCGGCAGGGTCCTGGATATGAGGGGGTTCGGATCGGTTAAGAGGAAGCCGTCATTCAGGGGCTGGGGACCTCGGGATCGCCTCTTCTTGGCGTATACAATCCTGCTCCTAGCCTTCCCGATTTTCAGGTTTTTGGCTTTGGGGCTCCGGCTCCTCCCCTAGGGCTGGGGAATCCCGCGCCCCCATCGCATCGGGGCTTGAGCCTTGCCAATATCGGGATCTCCTCGATCGCTCCCTTCGGCAACTCATCCCACAATATGCCCCTGGGCCTTCTGCGGCTCCTCCCGGTCTCCAAGAGCCTCGTCGGGGTCACTATATAATCAACCGCCAAATCGTGATCCTCCATCGGGATTTCGCTCACCACTTGGACGTCATGCACGGTCGTGGCTATGGGGGTGTCCTCATCGATTAGGCCCAGCTCCCTCAGTATGCCGTACTCGATCTCGCTATATCCCCCGCCCTTGCCAAGCCTCGAACCATCCGGGGCGACGGCCACGGATCCGGTCACCATGAAGTCTATCCCGGGCGCCTCATTGAGGCTCAGTTCCCTCCCGAATTTTAAGGCGCCCCTGATGCTGGCCGCCATCCCGACGGCCTCTTGGGGCAAGCCATTTGGATCTATGAGCAGGAAGCCCCTCCTAAGGCGGGGGGTCGGCATTATCAAGAGCTTCCCCGCCGATAAAACGAGCTTCCTGACCGGCGATTGCGGCGAGTCGGGATTGACCTTAACGACCCTCGCGGCTTGGAAGGCTCTAAGATCGCGTAGCCTCTCAGCCGCCCTCTCGGCCCCGATAAAATTGGGTATCCTATGCCTTATCGGCAACGGGGGCCTCGAAACGCCCTCGCGCTCCATTAGGGTCCAAACCCTATTCCTTATCTTCTCCTTCTCGCTCCCCATGCGCAGCCCCTGAGGCCTAAGCCGCCCGGCGGCTCCCCGCCTCAGCGCACCTCCCCCTATCCCCTCATAATTTTAAATCTCATTAGGCCCAGGCCTTGAGGGCTGGGCGATCGCCTTGAGCAAGGATGTTCGGATCCCAATGGCTTACGCGACCGCCATCTGCTTGGCCGGAATGGCCCTCGCCGGGATTTCGCAATCGGAGCTGGGGTTCTGCCTCCCCTTCATGGGCAAGGAGTACGGGCTCGCGCTCGGGGCCATGGGGATATTGGCGAGCTCCTGGAGCTTGGGCTTCCTCCTCTCCCCAATAGGGGGGCATCTATCGGATCGATATGGGGGCATGCTCATGGCTTGGGCGAGCTTGGCCATTTTGGCGCTGGCGATGGCCCTGATATCTTCCTCGAACTCCGCCTTGATGGCATCGCCGGCGCTCTTCGTGGGAGGCATGGGCGTTGGCTTCGTGGAATCCTCCATGACGCCACTCATGGCTGGGCTATACGGCCGAAGGAAGGGCCTAGCCCTGAATGCCCTCCACGCGTTCATTGGGATCGGGGCCTTCATCGGCCCCATCTTCGGGGGCTTAGTTATAGGCTTGGGTGGTTCTTGGAGGGATATATACAGGGGTTGCTTAATGGCCTACGTCGCGCTCCTAGCGCTCTCCTTGCCGATTCTGAGGAGCCGCGGCCTAAGGGCCCTAGGCCGCTCCAAGAATAGGGGTAGGGGGGCCTTGGCCATGGCGAGGAGCCCCGAGTTCTATTTGATAATGGCCTCCTCGTTCTTCTACTTCGGGACCGAGTTCGGGATCAATGCTTGGTTGCCCGCGTTCCTCCTCTCGGCCAGGGGGGCATCCGCCATTGAGGCTGGCTTGGCCTTGGGGGCCTTCTGGGGTTCGATAGGCCTCGGTAGGTTCGCCCTAGGGGGGCTCGTCGATAGGGTCGGGTATAGGGAATCCATAGCAATCCTATCGGCCCTATCGGCCGCCTCGATCCTCCTCGGCCTTATCATCCATGGCCAAACCCTCGCGTTGCTCGCTTGGGCCGCATCGGGCCTTTGGATGGCGGCCGTCTTCCCCACGATACTGGCTTGGGCTACCGATTCCTTCCCCGAGTATTCTGGTAGCGCTTCCGGGGCGATCTTCACATTCGGGTTCTCCGGCGCCGCCTTCGCCCAATGGCTCATTGGGTTCGTCGGCGAGCGGGCCTCCTTGAGCCATTCGATGCCCTACCTCGTTGCCTCGGCGCTCTGCATAGGGCTTTGCGGCCTCGCCGGTCTCAAGATGCGATCTGACCGTGGGAGGCTTTAATCGAGGCGATGGGCCTTTTTGGGGGAAGGTGGTTCGCGCATTGGGCGATAGCAAAGGCCTCGTGCTCGCCGCCTGCTCATCGAGCGCCGGGCTAATAGGCTTCACGATGGCCTTGATTGGGCCGAGCCTCAAATTCATGGCCGCGGATTTTGAGCTGGGCCTATGGGAAACGGGGATGCTCGCCAGCGCCGTGAGCTTGGGATATATCTTCAGCTTCTTCGGAGGCCTCCTCTCGGACAGGATCGGCGAGTTGAGCTCCATCCTCTTAGCGTTAATCTCCCTATCCCTCCTATGCCTTTTGGTCTCCAGCTCCAATGGCTTCTTGGCCTGCTTCCTCTCCTTGGCTTTCCTAGGCCTCTCCATAGGAACCATAAATTCCACTACGACCTTCCTCGTCGCCAAAACATACCCAGGTTCGAGGGGTTGGGCGCTGAACGTGCTCCACGCGTTCTTCGGGATCGGCTCCCTCAGCGGGCCCACGGTGGCGGGCTGGTTGCTCTCCTCCGGTTCGAGCTGGAGGATCGTTTATTCCACCCCTGTCCTCCTCTCAATCCCCGCGGGCCTCGCGGCGTTCGCGGCGGCCGCACGAACCAAGTGGGATAGGGCGCCGATCGCCGGATTGAATCCCAAAGCCCTCTTGGTGGTCAGGAACCCAGTCTTCCTATTGCTCGCGTTGGCAACGTTCTCCCATATGGGGATGGCCATTGGCTCCACATCTTGGCTGCCCACCTACCTGATGCTCCACGGGGGCTTCGATCCGAAGCTCGCCGGACTCACGATCGGCCTCTTCTGGGGCTGCGTTGGATTGGGGAGGCTAATGCTGGCCAAGGTGCCAGAGGGGATCGGGCTCGCGAAATCCCTCACAATATTCGCGATCTCAGCGGGTTTCCTCTCCTGGGCCGGGATCTCCGCCAGGGACCCTTATGCGACAATGGCCCTCTGGGCCCTCTCGGGCATCGCGTTCTCCACCACGCTCCCATCCATATTGGCGCTCTTGGTTAAGGAGGTCCCGGGGGCGACCGGGGGTGCGACAGGGCTCCTATTCAGCATAGGAATGGTCGGATCGATATTTTCGCAGTGGGCCATAGGATTCCTCGGCGGGCTCTTCTCCTTAGCGCTCTCGATCCATTGCGTATCCCTCTTCGCGTTCGCGATGGGCCTCATCCCCTTCGCCATGCCCATGGCGTTGAGATCCCATGGGAAAGCCCCGGGCCGGAGCCCAGATTAGATTATGTCAAGAATAAGCCAGCAGAGGCGGAGGCGGTCCGAGGTCCTATTGAGGGCCAGTCCCCTTGGGCGCTAACCCGATCCCTCTCACCTTCTCTATGAGGTCCCTTAAGCCGCTCCTTATATCGTACTTAGGGGAATATCCCAATTCATCCCTGGCCCTGCTCGGATCGAAGATCCCCTTGGCCGGGTTCCTGATATCGAACTCCTTGCTGACCTCGAACCTCGCGTCCGGTATGAACTCCCGGACGATCTCGGCCACTTCCTTGAAGGAATAGAATTGCCCGCTCCCTATGTTGAATACCCTATGCCTCAATTTGCTTGGGCTCGCCTCCAAGGCCAAAGCGACGGCCTCGCCCGCATCCGGGCCATATACGAGCTCCCATTTGTCGTCGCTCTCCGGGACCTTGGCGACGAGCCCGCTTACGCACTTCGTAACGATCTCCTCCACGACCCTGAAGCCCCTCACCCCGCCCAGGCCGTAAACGAGGGGGAATCTGAGCGCGATGAAATCCACCCCATAGTCCCTGTAATAATTCAGGCCTATGTGCTCGGAGGCCAGCTTGAATGCGCCGTAGATCGTGGTCGGGTTCTTTGGGAAATCCTCGTCCAAGGGCCCCTCCGGGGTGGCTCCGTAAACGGCTATGGAGCTCGCGAAGACGACCCTCCTCAAGTCCAAGAGCCTAGCGGCTTCGAGGACGTTCATCGTGCCCTCCACGTTGACCCTTAGGGCATCCATCGGGAACCTCTGGGCATAAGGCGTCAAGAGGGCCGCGAGGTGGACTACGCTTTCGATCCCCCGGGCCTTCAGCGCGCGCATCAAGTCGAACGGCTTGGTTACGTCCCCCCTCACTATTTCGATCCTATTCGCGATATCCCGCATATGGCCGGTTTCCGGGCTGGCGTCGTAGGCTATTACAGACTTCCCTCTGGATAGGAGCGCCCTCGTTGCATATGAGCCCACCAGCCCGGTGCCTCCAGTAATGAGGACTCTCATGGTTGACGCGATGTTTTTTCCGAAGATAAACCTTATGCGCTATGGCGTGAGGGTTAAGCTCGATACTGGGGTGGATAAAAAGAAAAAAGGGAAAATTTGAGATCCCTTAGGCCGCCTTACCTTTGGCGAACTCTTGGGCTAGGAAGAGGTGGAACTTCTCCAGCTTGTCCCTGGAGGGGGGCTTCGTGACCAGGCTGACCAAGACTCCGGCCACGATTGCGGCTACGTTAACAGCCAAGTTAAAGTGGAAGCCCCCTGGGTTCTGGAGCCATTTGGGAGAGCCAACGAAGTTCGGGCTCATCGTCAGGAGGTTGACTATTATGCCAACTATCAGCGCTGCCCATACCCCGGCCTTCGTCACCTTGAACTTGCCCATGGGCAGGACGGCGCCCAATATGGGCAAGAAGAGGCAACCGACGACCCCGGTGGACAATGGCGTCAGGAGCGTAATGATCGGCAACTTGGCTGCATAGGTGGATATGTAGACAGTCACTATTCCAAATAGTATGACGAGGAGCCTCCCGACCTTGAGGTAGTGCTCAGGGCTCGCGCCCTTCTTTATCTTCATGTATACGTCCCTCACGAGCATTCCCGAGTGGCTCACGAGGTCCGAGTCCATCGTGGATTGGCCGGCTGCCATGGAGCCCGCCACCAAGATCCCCCACAGGATTATCGGCGCGTTGGCCGCCATGAAGGTTGGGAAGGCCGCGTCGGGCCCGGTCCAAGCGCCCACCTTGGGCGGCTCGGGCATCAGGGCCTTCACCCCCAGCCCCAGTATGACCACTGGCATGTATATCATGGAGAGGTAGAGACCCATGAGGAGCGCGTTCCTCCTGATCTCCTCGTTGGATTTGGCGAGCTGGTAGTATGCGAAGTTCCTAGGCTGTATCGCCCAATGGAAGACGTGCGGGGCGAAGGAGAAGGAGAACCACCAAGCCGGAGTTACTAGGCCAAGGGCTCCCGGTATGCTCAAGTGCTTCGGCGAGATCTCATAAACCTTGCTGAATAACGCGTAAGAGTTCCAGTTGAATAGGGAGAGCATGAAGAAGGCCGCGCCCCAGGTCGCCACGAGCATCAGAAGGCCTTGAAGTACGTCCGTGAAGAAGACGGATTTGAAGCCCCCGGCGAAACAGTAGCCCATTATGACGAGTAGGATTATGAGTATGGCCCACTCATATGGCACGAGGCCCCCGGTCCCGAAGGACAGCATCGTCGCCGGCCCTATGACGTTCGCCGTGAAGTAGGCCATGTTGGCGACCGAGAGGAATATGGCTATGAATGCGGCCAGCGTCGGGCTCTCGTAGAAGTCGCCGAGCATTTCGGAGACCGTAACGTAGCCGTATTTCTGGGCGACGGCGCGCAGCCTCGGGCCCAAGACGTACATGACGAACAGCGGGGTCGTGAGCGTCCAGACCCAGTGCATCGTGAAGCCTACACCATGCGCGTAATAGAAGCCCATGGAGCCCGGTATGGCGAATGCCGTGTGCATGTTCGCGCCCATCGCGAACCAAAGCATCCAAGCGGGCGCGATGCCAGAGGGCCTGAAGAATTCGGTTATCGTCTTCTCCCTGAGCCTGATCCATTTCCCTAAGCCGCCGAGGATGAAGAGCAACACTATGTAGCCTATGGCCATGGCCAATACGATCGCTTCTCTTGTTATCATCCCACGGTCACCTCTTCACGCCGAAGCCTATGATCCAAGCCAAGATCAGCCAAGTCCAACCGACGACATTGGTGGCCACCCAGAGCTCGGGGAATCCGCCGATCGAGAGGGGCTTTGTGAAGAACAACGGGATTATGGTGGTCAAGAGGATCCAGCAGGGTACCCCGACGAGGGCCAAGAGTTTACCCCTTAAGGACCAAGTACTTATGTCAAATATATTAGGCCATTTTTCCTTCTGCGTCTCGCTCAATTTTCCTCGAAAAATGTTTGTTCTCCCATTCCAAATTTAAAACTTTCTAATGGCCTATGGTAGTGTTTATATAGTTTAAAAAGGGGTGAAGGAGCCGGCCCGATCGTTAGCCCGCCCTGCCGACACAATCCTCAAGGCATAGCGAAGCCCGCCCTTTGGATCCTTCCATGGATTCCGGCCTATCCCCTCAGCCCGAGCATCATCCTGGCCTCCTTCGGCGTCGCCACCTCCCGGCCCAGCTCCTTCGCTATCCTCACTATCTTCCCGACGGCCTCGGCCGAGCTCTTGATCAGGTCATCCCTGTGAGGATACATATATATGCCGTCCTCCATCCCGGCCCTAACGTTTCCGCCCAAGAGTAGCGCCTCGACCGCGAGCGGAAGCCAGTTCCGGCCGGCCGATTCGAGGACCCAGATGCATTCCTCCGGGAGCTTCCTGACCAAGCCCCTGAGTATGTCTATATCCGCGGGCTCGCCGAAGAGGCCCAAGCTTATGTTCAAATACGGTTCCTCTATGAGGCCCGTTTTCACGACGTATCTCTTGACCCACTCAAGGGTCTTATGATTGTAAACGACGAGCATGGGTTTTATGCCCTTATCGAGCAGATAATCTATGGCCTGCAGAGTATACTCATGCCTATTGATATAGACTGTTGATCCCTTCTTATATAAGACGTTATGCGATCCAACCGAGAAGGTTGCTATGTCTATCGGCAGGCCGGATTCGCAAAGCGGCCTCAGCCTAGCCTCCACCGTATCCTCCTCCAATGGATGCGCTAAGCAGGCGTCGATGATCGCATCCGGGCACTCTTCCTTGACCCGGCTTATGATCTCACGATAAAGGTTGACATCGGAAGAGGGGACGCATCCCTCGCCCCTCGCATGTATATGGAAAATCTGCGCGCCAGCCCTATAGGCTTCTATGTGATACTTGGCTATTTCCTCGGGGCTGCATGGCAGATGAGGATTCTGTTCCTTGGAAACCATCCCGCCCGGCGCCGCCGCCACTATAATGAGCTTCCTCGGCTCCGGGGATCTCTCCTCCCCCTCCCAATCGAGGGGGCTCCAACTCCTCCAAGTCACTACTTATTCACCATGTGGGATTTAGGGCCTTCAAAATAAAAGACTTTTGGAGTCGAGAGGAGGGCGACGAGCGAATGGACCTTAAGTCGTGGGCCTCAGGATCTTTTGGGTGAACTGCCTCTCCAATAGATCCTTCCTCACGGGATGGAAGACCTCCACGACGAGCCCCCCGCTGCCCATCCCTCTCACGCTATGTTGCACATTCGGGGGGATCCAATACGAGTAGCCCTCCTTGAGGGCGTGGGTCTTCCCATCGGCCTTGAGCTCGAGCTCCCCCCTCAAGACGAATCCGATCTGCTCATGGGGGTGGACGTGCTCGGGCCCACTCGATCCCGGCTCGAACTCCACTTGGACCATCGTCATGCTATTCCCGCTCATCAGGAGCTTCGCCCTCACCCCCTTGTGGTGGGGGATCTCCCAAAATTCAGCCTTCCTCGTATCGAACACACTCATGCCAATTCCGCCTCAACCGATATCTGTGTCCCCCGCCCCCAATTTAATCCTTTTCATACCTCGCCGCTCAATGGACTCCTTCGACCTTTTTGGTCCCCATCGATAGGAGGGCCCATCCGCACCGCGGCGTTCGGGGTCCTGCATTCGAGAGGCTGGCACCGGGGCCCTATGGCTGGAGCTACATTTCCTTATTTTGCACTCGCAAAAAATCGAGGGGGTTTGCTTCGATCCCCATCCTGACTCATTTGACTGGGGGCTTGACCCCAACGGGGTATCTCGTCTTGATGTGCTCGACCAGTTCTATGAGGCGCTCTATGACCTTGGTCACGTATCTTTCCCCCTTCTCCCTGGTGGCCTTCGTCGCATCCCCTATTATCCCCTTCTTCAAGTCCTTGTACTCGGGGGCCGCCCATGTCCCCTGCCAGAACTCGCCCGCGAAGCTCCCCTTCTTATCGGATGGCCCTTCCACGAACCTCCCGTCCACGAACGTGGTCGGCAACTCCTTCGCGGCCTTGCTCATATCCACGAACTCCGGGTGCGTATAGAGCCCGATCGAGGTCTCGGCCTCGTCCGCATGCCAGAAGGGGTCCTCGAAGATTTCGGTATGTATATCCTTCACCAGGTTCCAGAGCATGACGGAGATGACGAAGTACCCCTCTAGGCCCAGGTCGTGTACGGCGGGGTCCAAGGCGAAGGCCTGCCCATGGCCCCAGAAGATTATGAATTTGTTATACCCGGCATTTGCGGCCCCTCTCACGACATCCTTGACTAGCTCCCTGCAGGTATCTATCTTCAGGGGTATCGTGCCCGGGAAATGCCAATGGTGGTATGGATGCGCGCCGTACCAGGGGCATGGGAGGAGCATTGCGCCCGTCCTCTCGGCTACCGCCTCACCGATCTTGAACAGTTGCAACGTATCATGGCCGGTCGGAAGATGGGGGCCGTGTTGCTCTATGGAGCCCATTGGGAAAAGGGCTATATCGCATCTCTTCGCCCTCTCGACGATCTCGGGCCAACTCAGGTATTGCCACCATAAATGCTTCTTCTCCAAGCTCATAGGATTCCCCAATGAAATTGTTTTGGATGGTATATAAAAATTCTATCGGAATTCTCGTGAGTCTTGTCTGAGTCATTCCTATGTAACGAGGGCCTTGGAGCCGATGGAGGGCGTTTTGAGCGCGGAGGCCTTGAGGAGGTGCCCCGATGCCATAAAGGAGCTCTCGAGGGATATCGACATCCTCATATGGGCGAGGTCCTCGGGATTCAGGAGTGGGACGTCCCGAGGCTTGCCTCGAACGCCACAAAGGGTCCTCGCGGGCAACCCGAGAAGGGGCGAGGCGGGGATATAGAGCGAATCTACAGGGATTGCATGAGGAATTATAGAGAAAAAGTGGGAGCTCGCTCACTTCACCTCCGGCTTGACGCCCGGGGGATACCTCCTCCTCAGCTCCTCTATGAACTCCACCAGCCAGTCCACCGCCGCATCGACCAAGGCCTTGCCCTTATCGGCGGTCGCCTTGCTCGGGGAGCCCACGACCCCATGCTTCAAGTGCTTATACTCGGGCTTCGAGAACGTCCCGGAGTACCACGGCACATGTTTCCTCACGAGTGTCCCGGGCGATGCGTACCACTTTTCGTCCATCAATGGTTCCGGATGCTCGTCATGCGCCTTCGACATATCGACTAGCTCCGGGATCAGGTACAGGCCCAAGGATGTCTCCGACTCATCCGCGTGGCTGAAGCCCGTCTCCATGACCTTCGCTATGACCTCCTTTGTTATCTCCCAAAGCGTGGGAGCCACGACGAAGTACCCCTCCAGCGCGAGCTCATGCACGGCTGGGGAGATGGCCCACTCCTGGCCGTGGCAGTTGAAGAGTATGAATTTGTTGAACCCTGCCCAAGAGGCCCCCCTCACTATGTCCTTCAGCATGTTGTGATAAGTCTCGAACCTGAGCGGTATCGTCCCGGCGTAATAATAGTGTTGATATGGGTGTGCGCCGTACCAGGGGCATGGGAGGAGCATGACCTTCGTTCTCTCCGCAACCCTTTCAGCTATTCCGATGGCGTGGTACGAATCCTCCCCGGTGGGGAGATGTTCGCCGTGTTGCTCCAAGGAGCCCAAAGGCAGGAGGGCTATGTCGCTCACCTTCTTCGCATATTCCACCAGCTCCGGCCTAGTGAATTGCTGCCACCATAATCTTCTACCCTTTACAGCCTCCAAACATCGACACCCCACCTTTGTATATCTACCAAAGTTTTAAAAGATTTGCGACGATCTCGATTTGAGGGGCCCTAGCTAAGCCCGGAACCGCCCCTTATGCCAATGGCCCCCAGCCACCTTATGGACGGGCCAAAGGCTTATTCTCGAAGGCCCCCAGAGAGCGATCCCTTTGGATTGCCATGAGAATTTTCTCGGCAGAGATCGGGGCTGGGGATGCGATGCGACGCTCATGACCTTGGATGGGGAAACTCATAACGGCATTATCCGAGGAATACTCAATTATTGCCTCGAGCTTTGATGGGCCAAGCGAATCCAAAGGGACCGGCGAGGCGCTCGAAGATCTGCAAGCGCATTAATCGTTGAGGAGACGGATCGAATAGCGGGCATCTGTTTCGACGGCCAGCCCTATACCTCCGTATTCTCCACCGAAAAGGACGAGTTGTTGTATTCGGCGATATTGAGACCGATGGGGGGAGTACGCCCCGGGTCGAGCGCCTCAGGGCCTCCCTATTCGATGGGAAGTCTTTTGAATGGTCCGAGTGGGAGATATGTGCGCTGGTCGGGATGAAGAATCAATGAGTGATCAATGATTTGAATCATAACTTGATTTTAGGTAAATTTTACGTATTTTTACAATAAGTGATTATCCTTAGGAGGGGGCCGACATTCTGGCCAGCTTAAGCTGAAATGATAAGCTGGCCTCGCCCCGCCTATTATTGGGACATCCGTTCCGAAGATCTCACTCACCAAATTTTGATCGGCCATCACTCATAGTGCCTATTTATCCATGATGGGCGCTCGGAAATTGCGCCATTCTGACATCCTGTCCGGCCATGCGGGGCTAGGTGAATTTCTAGCGCTGGTCAATCTTCGAGGGGGGTCATGAGGTTCCCAAAGGGCCAGGGGCTGTGGGCATTCACCGACCCTTACGGGACCGCAACCACTTGAGATATTCCGCGATGCCAGCTTCCAGCGTATAGTCCGGCTTGAACCCCAGCTCCGCCCTTATCCTGCCGCTATCCATGGGGCCCCTCAAGGGCATCATGCGGAAGAAGTTGCGGAGGTCCTCCACCTCTATCGAGTCCAATCTCGACTTATCCACAAAGCCGGGCCCAATCTCAATCACAGCGTTTGGGATCAGCCTCTTCACGACCTCGGCGGTTTCCTTCAGCGTATACCCCCTTCCATCGGATATGTTGAAGACCCTATGCTTTATCGGGCGGACCTTATATCCGAGGAAGAAGGCCTTGGCGGCATCCTTCCCGTAGATCCAATCAAATGGGACGTCCCCACCGAATGGGAGGCGGGTCGGCATGCCGTCGTTTGCCCTCTCGACGAGTACCGCGATCGGATATCGCATCCACATCCCTGGGCCATACATCATGCCGGGCCTCATCGAAACGGCGTCTAGGCCGTAAACGGAAACGTAGGAGTTCACTATCGCCTCACACATTATCTTATTGGCCGCGTAGATCCTGTCTATGTTCTCCAGCCTGATGTCGTCCTCTTTCACAGGCCTGGCGTCGGGCCTGTCGCCGAAGACCGCGCCGGAGCTCGCGAACACGAGTCTCAGGTCCGATAGCCTAGCCGCTTCGAGGACGTTCATCGTACCTTCCACGTTTACCCTGTGAGCAACGCCCAAGGGGAACTCCCTCATCAACGGCTCATTCAACACGAAGGCTAGATGGACGATCCCCTCTACCCCATTCGCCCTAACGGCCCTCAGGAGGTGGGGTAGCTCCAAAATATCGCCCTTGACCACCTTCGCCTTCCCGAGGTCCCCTTGGATGAAATCCGGAAACGGGCTGGGCTTCGAATCATAGCATATGACTTCATACCCCTCCTTAAGGAACCTCTCGGTTACGTAGAATCCCAGCCATCCCGTCCCGCCGGTTATAAGGACGCGCATCTCAATCTCGCCCCATTTTTAATTGAGAGGCTTCTTCCGTTTTAAGCCTTTCATATTTTTTGGAAAATCGCTCAACCCGAAGGGAAGGAATTTTAAGCTTTGCTCACCGAAGACGATGCGTAACTAAAATAAAATTTTCATTCCACATGGAAAGGAGCGATGGGAAGTGTAGGTGAGGGTAGATGTGCGGAGAGAGGAGATTTGAAGGCAAGGTTGCCATCGTGACCGGGGGAGGTAGCGGAATTGGGAGGGCGATTGCGTTGCGCTTTGCGCGGGAGGGCGCGAGCGTTGTCATTTTCGACCTAGCCAAGGATAGAGCCGAGGGGGTTGCTGGAGAGGTCAGGGCGCATGGAGGGATCTCCCTTGCGATTGTTGGCGATGTCACGAAGATCGAGGATATTGAGAGCATGGTGGGGGCGGCGATGAAGGAGTTTGGGAGGATCGATATACTCGTCAACAATGCGGGAGGGGGAGAGGTGCAACCCTTCTTGGATATAAAGGAGGAAGATTGGGATAGGATCGTGGATCTCAATCTGAAGAGCGTCTTCCTTTGCACCCAAAGGGTCGTGAGGGAGATGATCAAGCACGGGATCAAGGGGAAGATCGTGAACATCTCATCATATGCTGGCAAATGCCCGGTCCTGGGAGAGCCCCATTATAGCGCGGCGAAGGCCGGGGTGATAGCGCTCACACAAGCCTTGGCGAAGGAGCTCGCCGAATGCGGGATCAACGTCAACGCGGTCTGCCCCGGCTGGACCGATACGCCAGGGCTTAGGAGATGGGGGAGGATACAGCTCGAGCGGTTCCCGGGGTCGGCGAGGGATGTCGATGATCTCTTTGAGAAAATTGTGAGGGAGCATAGGATACCCTTGGGCAGGATGGGAAAACCGGAGGACGTGGCCGGCGTGGTGGCTTTCCTGGCTTCAAGCGATGCCGATTATATGACGGGGCAAGCGATAAATGTCACGGGCGGGCTGGAGATGCGATAGAGGCCGGATCAGAGCGAAGCTGAGCACGTATTGAATTGAGATGTTACGACTTCAACAAGCCCATGCAATTCCTTAAATACCATGACTGATGAAGCATGTTTTATGCGCCGCGAATCTTAGCATTAAGATTTCTATGAACTTCCTCATTTGCGCAATCCTTTTATAATCGTCTTCAACATGGCAGAGGGGTTGACAACGTTGTTCGATATAGAGAGGCCTCCAAAGGAAGTGATGGAAGACCTGCGAAGGATGTATACGGGCATAATACAGGACGCTTGCGATAAGGTGCTCGGCTTGGAGGTGAGAACTTGGATGGATCCGGGCCTGAGGCCCATATCGGATGATGTGAAGATAATAGGCCCTGCGGTTACGCTATGGATGGTCCCGCCCTCGTTTGAATCCTTCCGCGAAAGGAAAGGGCTCGACTTGGCCTTCGAGGCCATCGACAACGCCCAAAGGGGCGATGTCTTCGTCGTAGGCGGCGGGATGAACGATTCCGGGATGTGGGGCGAGATGATGTCCATAGCGGGCAAGGCGAGGGGCCTCGGAGGCGCCGTCGTGGATGGTGGCGTCAGGGATGTCCTCAGCATAAGGGAGATGGGGTTCCCGCTATTCTATCGGAACCCGGTCGTTACGACGGCCCAAACGAGGCTGGAGACGGTGCTGGTTAATGCCCCGATAAAGTGCGGCGGCATACAGGTCAGGCCTGGGGATCTAGTCTTCGGGGACTACGATGGAGTCCTCGTTGTGCCGAAGGCGTACATCAAGGATATCCATTCCATCTGCCTCGAGTACTTCGAGGAGGAGGAGAAGGTCAGGAACGCTCTGAGGAGAGGGGCCAAGCTCTCCGAGCTCAAGCGGAGGGTTCTTTGAATCGTCGGGGCGATGGATTTGGTCGAGAAGGGAATAAGGATAATCGATGTTAAAGATGTTAGCCCAACCGAGGTCCCTTGGGGCGCCCTGAGGATCCTCTTCGATCGGGAGAAGGGGGTCGTTAGGGATGCGGGCCTCCACATCCATATAACGGAAGTCAAGCCTGGGGTTAGGCATGAGCCCCATACGCATGACCGCGACGAGATCATATTCGTGTTGGAGGGGAGGGGGAGCGAGCATAGCCCCTCCGGCCCGATCGAGGTCGGGCCCGGCCAAGTGATATATATACCGGCCGGGGTGGAGCATGGGACGGGCAACATGGGCGATGGGATCCTGAAGCTGATAGTGATCTTTCCCTCTGAAACCATGCCGCGGGGATAGCCTCTTGCCCGCGGGGACCGGTAAATTCGGATCGAAGGCCTTTTAAACCGAAGTCCCCCCCAACGATTGGCCATGGTCCTAAGCGCCGAGGATTCCATCCTCATATGCATCGATTTCCAAGAGAAGCTCATGCCGAGGATAGCGAACGCCAAGTTCATCATAGAGAGGACGGCCCTGGCGATCAAGGCCTTCAGGACCCTAGGGGTTCCAATAGTGATCACGGAGCAATATCCGAAGGGGCTCGGCAGGACCGTGCCGGAGCTGAGGGCGCTTCAAGAGGTGGAGCCGATAGAGAAGATCCACTTCAATTGCTTTGAGGAGGAGGGGTTCCGCAGGGCCATCGAGGGTTTTAGGAGGGGGAAGCTATTGATGAGCGGCGTCGAAACGCATATCTGCGTAGCCCAAACGGCGTTGGAGGCCATCAGAAGGGGGTTCGAGGTCCACATCCTAGAGGACGCGACCTCATCCCGCTCCGAGCTGGATCGGGAAATTGGCTTGAGGAGGATGGAGAGGGCGGGGGCGATCCCGAGCAGCGTCGAGATGGCCATCTACGAGATTTTGAGGAGGGCCGGGACGCCGGAGTTCAAGGAGGTCCTGAAGTTGGTGAAATGAGCCGATGGCCCCCCGGGATCCCTCCGGCCGCTAGCCCCAAACTCAGGGGATAAACCCTTATCAGGAGGGGCGAGCGGAGCCCCCGAGGGGCTTGTACGATATGCGGCCGCAGGAGGGGTCTCAGGGGCCGCGGAGGGGCGAAGGGTTGGAGGCGATGCTCGCCCTCGAGGATGGGACCTTGGTGAAGGGGAAGGGCTTCGGATCGGAGGGGATCGCCGAGGGGGAATTGGTTTTCAATACATCCATGACGGGCTATGTGGAGGCTTTGACGGATCCCTCCTACGCGGGCCAGATATTGATGATGACCTATCCGTTGATAGGGAATTATGGCGTGACCGAGGAGGATTTTGAGAGCGATCGCGTCCAAGTGGAGGGGTTCGTCGTAAGGGAGCTCTGCAAGAGGCCGAGCAATTGGAGGTCCCAAAGGGCTTTGGCTGAGCTCTTGGAGGAGCATGGAGTGCCGGGGATCGAGGGCGTCGATACCCGAATGCTGACCAAGAAGGCCCGGGTATATGGCACTATGAAGTCGGCCTTGGCCGTCTTCAAGCCAGGGAATGGGCCGAGCGAGGCCGAGCTCCTCAGGAGGGCTAGGGAGCAACCCCATATAACCGAGCTGGATCTGGTAGATAGGGTATCGATAAGGGAGCCTAGATTCTTGGAGGCGGATGGGGGCGGGGGGCGCAAGCTCGCGTTCTTGGATTGCGGGGCCAAGAGGAGCATCCTGAAGCAGATACTGCGTAGGGGGATTGACGTATGGTTGATGCCATTCGACTATCCGCCTGAAAAGATAATGGAGCTGGATCCGGACGGCCTATTCATATCGAACGGTCCCGGGGACCCGGCTAGGGTCCATCAGACGATTGGGACCATTCGGGAATTAGTGGGCAAGATGCCCATAATAGGCATCTGCCTCGGCCATCAGCTCATATCCCTAGCCATGGGGGCGAAGACCTTCAAGCTGAAGTTCGGCCATAGGGGCTCCAACCAGCCCGTCAAGGATTTCGAATCCGGGAGGGTATTCATATCGAGCCAAAACCATGGCTTCGCCGTGGACGAATCCTCCCTCGCCGGCACGGGGCTAGAGGTCACGCAGATAAACCTCAACGACCGCACGATCGAGGGGCTCAGGCACAAGGAGCTGCCAATATTATGCGTCCAATACCATCCCGAGGCCGGGCCCGGGCCGCATGATACCCACTTCTTCTTCGATGAGGCGCTCGAGATGCTGAGGTGATTCCCTTTGCCGAAGAGAACGGACCTAAGGAAGATCCTGATAATCGGCTCGGGTCCGATAGTGATAGGCCAAGCGGCCGAGTTCGATTATTCCGGCAGCCAAGCCTGCAAGGCGCTCAAGGAGGAGGGCTATGAGGTGATCCTGGTGAACTCGAACCCGGCTACTATAATGACCGATCCGGGGATGGCCGATAGGACCTACATAGAGCCGCTGGTCCCGGAGGCCCTCGAAAGGATAATAGCGAGGGAGAGGCCCGATGCGATCCTGCCGACCCTCGGCGGCCAGATAGGCCTGAACCTCACGGTCGAATTGGCCGAAAGGGGGATCCTCGATAGGTTCGGCGTGGAGGCCATAGGGGCGAAGCCGCTGGCGATAAAGAAGGGCGAGGATAGGGAGCTGTTCAAGGAATCGATGAAGAGGATAGGGATAGAGGTCCCAGCGAGCGGCCTCGCCAGCTCCGTGGAGGAGGCGCTACGCATAGCCGACGGACTGGGCTATCCGGTGGTGATCCGCCCATCCTTCACCTTGGGCGGAACTGGCGGCGGGATAGCATTCAATAGGAACGAGCTCAGGGAGATAGTCGAGCGCGGCCTATCCCTGAGCAGGGTTCACCAAGTCCTCATCGAGGAAAGCCTCATCGGCTGGAAGGAGTACGAGCTCGAGGTCATGAGGGACTTGGCGGATAACGTGGTCATAATATGCTCCATAGAGAACTTCGATCCGATGGGCATCCATACGGGCGATAGCATAACCGTGGCCCCGGCCCAGACGCTGACCGATGTGGAATACCAAAGGCTCAGGGATTACGCGATAAAGATCATAAGGGAGGTGGGCGTCGAAACTGGCGGGTCGAATATACAATTCGCGATCCATCCCGAAACCGGGAGGACCGTGGCCATAGAGATCAACCCAAGGGTATCCCGCTCATCGGCCCTCGCCTCGAAGGCAACGGGCTTTCCGATAGCGAAGATAGCCGCGAAGCTCGCGGTCGGATATACGCTGGACGAGATCCCGAACGATATCACGAAGGAGACTCTGGCCTCGTTCGAGCCGACGATAGATTACGTCGTCGTCAAGGTCCCGAGGTTCGCATTCGATAAGTTCAAGACCGCCGACGCCACCCTGACGACCCAGATGAAATCCGTCGGGGAGGTCATGGCGATAGGGAGGAGCTTCGAGGAGGCCCTGCAGAAGGCGCTGCGGTCCTTGGAGATAGGGAGGCATGGGCTGGGGTGCGATGGGAAGGATAAGAGGCCCTCCTTGGAGGAGATCGTAAGGAAGCTCAAGCTCCCCAATCACGAAAGGATCTTCTACATAAGGTACGCCTTCCAAGCTGGGATGGGGATCGATGAGGTCTATGAGCTGACCAAGATAGATCCTTGGTTCCTGGAGAAGATAAGGGGGCTCGTGGAATTCGAGAGGGAGCTGCGGCGCTATACGTTGGATACGATCCCGACCCAGATCATCAGGGAGGCGAAGAGGCTCGGGTTCTCCGACCTCCAGCTCGCCCACATACTGGGCGTGTCGGAGTCGGATGTGAGGCGCAAGAGGGGCTTCAGGCCCGTTTATAAGATGGTCGATACATGCGCCGCTGAGTTTGAGGCGAGGACCCCCTACTTCTATTCCACCTATGAGGAGGAGAACGAGGCGATCCCAGCGAGGCGCAAGAAGGCCGTGATCCTGGGCTCGGGACCAAATAGGATAGGCCAAGGCATAGAGTTCGATTACTGCTGCGTCCATGGCGTCCTCTCGCTCAGGGAGGAAGGGTATCAATCCATAATGGTGAATAACAACCCTGAAACCGTATCCACCGATTACGATACTTCGGATAGGCTATACTTTGAACCGATAACCTTCGAGGACGTTATGCACATAGTGGAGAACGAAAACCCAGATGGCGTCATAGTAACCCTGGGCGGTCAGACGCCGCTAAACATCTCCAAACGGTTGGAGGAGAACGGCGTCAGGCTCTTGGGGACGGCCTCGGAGGCGATAGATATCGCGGAGGATAGGGAGAGGTTCGCGCGGCTCATGGAGGAGCTGGGGATACCGCAACCCGAGAACGGGATAGCCCATAGTTTGGATGAGGCGAAGGAGGTTGCGATGAGGCTGGGCTATCCCGTTCTGGTTAGGCCATCGTATGTATTGGGGGGAAGGGGCATGGAGATAGTTTATGGCGAGGAGGAGCTCATCGAGTTCGTGAAGGAGGCCGAGGAAGTTTCCCCAGAGAAGCCCATATTGATAGACAAGTTCTTGGAGGATGCCATTGAGGTGGAGGTCGACGCCCTCTGCGACGGGGAGGAGGTCCTGATAGGTGGGATCATGGAGCATATAGAGGAGGCGGGGATCCATTCCGGGGATTCCGCATGCGTCCTGCCGCCCGTGAGCCTCGATTCGAGGACCGTGGAAACGATAAAAGAATATACCAGAAGGATCGCGTTGGCGATCGGAATCGTCGGACTGATCAACATACAGTACGCGGTGAAGGGCGGGGTCGTATATGTCTTAGAGGCCAATCCCAGGGCCTCGAGGACCGTCCCATTCGTCAGCAAGGCCACCGGTATACCTTTGGCGAAGATGGCGGTCAAATTGATGCTTGGGAAGAAGCTCAGGGAGCTGGGCGTAAAGGAAAGGCTCGATCCGGGATATAGAGCGGTCAAGGAGGCGGTTTTCCCATTCGCGAAGCTCCCGGGGGTCGATCCGGCCTTAGGCCCGGAGATGAAGTCGACCGGGGAGGTCATGGGCATCAGCGAGCGATTCGGGATGGCGTATTATAAGGCCGAGCTCGCCGCAGGGATGGCCCTACCGACCAATGGAACGGTTTTCCTAAGCGTCAAGGATAGGGATAAGCCGAAGATAGTTGGGGTGGCGAGGAAGTTAAAGGAACTCGGATTCAGGATATTGGCCACCAAGGGAACCGCCAATTACCTCCTGGCCCATGGGATCGATGCCGAAACGATCCTCAAGGTGAGCGAGGGGAGGCCGAACATAGTGGACGCCATAATAAATGGCCGAGTGGATTTGATCATAAATATCCCAGTAGGGAAGGGCCCGAGGTCCGACGGTTATCAGGTGAGGAGGGCAGCCGTCGATTATAACATCCCATATATAACCACGGTCGCCGGCGCATTGGCGGCCATAGAGGGCATAGAGGCCATAAAAAGGGGCGAGATGGACGTTAGGCCCTTGCAGGAATACCATAGGATCGCCGAACTGGAGGCGGGGGCTGGGCCGCTCGAAAAGCCCTTGGCTCAGGAATGGGCCCGATCCCTATGAGGGGCGCCTCCTATACCTAACGGCCTCCCTCAGCCTCTTCAGGGCCTCCGGGGAAACCCAAATCCCATATGTCCCGCGAACGGGCGTGGCGCCGAGGATTGGGTACTTCCCCTTGCGCGGATAGGGAGGCGGGCGCCCGCCGGCCCTCGCGATGCGCCTCCTCCTCGCGAAGAGGGCCATTGGGAGTATCACCGAGAGGGCGATCACGATGATCAATAGGGGCAACACGAAGGCCGAGTCCTTGGGCGGCAGGACCTTTATGGTTATGAAGGCATCGTGTGCGGAGGAGGGGCCGGAGCCGGATATCGTTATGGTATAGAGGCCCGCCTCGGCCGTGAGGCCCGCCTTGATCGAGAGGGATGATGCGGCGATCCCTCCCCCCGGATTAACGATGGGCGGATCGAAGGAGGCCTCCAAGCCGCTCGGCAATCCCCCCGCGATCAGGCTTACGTTGGAGGCGAACCCCCATTTGGATCCGATCGTGACGGCCACGGCAGCCGATTCGCCTCTGTTCAGCTCGATGTAATTCGGGCTTACGGAGATCGTGAAATCCGGGATCAAAGCCAATATGTCGAGCTTGATCGAGCAGCTATGGGAGATCTCGCCGCTGGTCCCGACGATTTCCAAATCGAACGTCCCGATCGGGGATGCCTCGGTCGTCGAGATCGTCAACAGGGATTGCGCCGACCCGCCGGGGGGCGGCGTGACCGAGGCCGGGGAGAAGGAGAAGGAAGTGGCCGGCGGCAGGCCGCTCAGGCTCAGATGCACCGATTCGCTGAATCCGCTAACCGATTGGATCGATACCATATACGAAACGGATTTGCTCGCGTTGACCGTGGCCGATGGGGGCGAGCATTTTATCGTGAAATCCGGCGGCGGGGGCCCATGGACGAACTTATTGCCATAGAACGCATGGACGGCGTAATATCCCTTCTCCCCGACTTGGGATATGCTCTGATCCTGGGGATGGAGGGCCAAGCCCATAACGAGCCCCTCGCCGTATTCGAAGTAGAACGCGAGCACGGCATACTTGCCCGCGGGGCCGTAGGAATCCGAATCGGCGAGGATCCTCACCTCGTTTTTGCGCTCCTCCGTTACCTCATAAACGACCCTACCGTGGGCGTAAGTATATACATATATCTCGCTTGGGTCGGGGGGCGGGATCCATCCTTGGCTCGGGTACTCGGAATCGAAACTTGGGGCGGGCGGGTTATGGATGCGGGCGGGCCATATGCCGGCGTAATTCTTGCCGACCTTAACGTAATTCGGGAACACCCTATCGAGGTCCTCTAGAGCTATATCGGTGAATATTATCTCCCCGCCTTTTTGGGCCCTCGCCCTTAACTCGCTCGCGACGTTATCCGGGATGTATCCGCCCCACCCGGGGCAATCTATCACTATGAGCGTATAATCCCATATCGCCTTCGGATTGATCGCGAGATCGCTCTTCGTCAATTCGTCGAAAGGTATCCCCATTCTGGATAGGGTTTCATCGGTATGCCCAAAGGTCCCAACGACCCGGAGGATCTTGGTCGGGTGGTTTATCCTGAAGGCCCTCGTCGTGGAGAACGGCATCGAGAGCCTCTCGACGCTTACATCCGGGAAGGATTGCCTCTCTTGGTTCAGGATCGGCTCGAACCTTTGCTCAATTATTACAACCCCGCCCCTAAAGACGGCTCCGTCCGGATGGAGGTTCGTGGTCAAGAACGCATCCGGGGGTTGGATCATTCGGAAGATCTCCGCGCCCCTGCGCAAGACCGCGTGGAGGAGGCCATAGACCCCTATCCTATCAAATTGTTTATCGTCCATGGGTATCACGAAGCTGCCCGGCTGGAAGGTCATGGCCTCCAAAGGCGGCATGGCACGCGCGCTCTCCGCGCATAAAACCTGGGCGGGAAGCGCCAGAAACAATAGCAACAGCGCGACCGGACGCATTGTAACGCGACCCATTATCTCTCGCAATAGCTTGTGGGGCGTTCACTACTTAAGGGTTATCGCATCAATGGCGAGGGATCGAGCCCTTAATGGCCCGCCGATCCACACGAGCCTTTCCAAATCGATTGGATCGGCAAAGGGACGGGAAGATGGCGGGCTTAGGGGCGGCCGCTGGGGGGAGCTACTGCGGGAGCGTCATCCCCGTTTCAGGTATGCCTCCAAGAACGACCTCCAGAGCGCCTTCGCGGCGAGGAGGAATCGGATCGGGTCCAAGAGCGCGCCGAGAATGGCCCTGCCCTGCAGGTCCATCTCCGGGCTGCGGCTCACAGCCTCGAGGAGCGCGCTACCCGAGAGCTCATCGAAGAGGGCGTCAATCCCCCGATCCTCCAACCCGAGGGCTATGCGCCTAACGGCACCCATCAACCTCAACTCGAGCGAGAAGGCTTTTCTCCAAAGCCTTTCATAGCGCTTCATGGAGGCCCTTCCCCAATCGCCGGATGAGAGAGCCATTTTGGCCGTTTCGACCGCCATCGCGGAACAGCTCATTCCCAAGAAGAGCCCTCCCCCGGTGGTCGGCTTCACTTGGGATGCGGCATCCCCGACCACCAACAACCCATCGCCATAGGTCCCATAATTTCCCCTCCAAATGGGTATCGGATGGGGCTTCATCTCGACCATGCGCGGGCGATCGGGCAATTTTCCGGATCCTATCAAGCGATTCCGCACGAATCGATCCAAAAGCTCCTTGGGATTCCCCCGCTCGGTAGCCAAACCTATCCTCGCCCCCCCGCCCCTCAGCGGGATCAGCCAAGCGAAGAAGCCGGGGGCAGTATCCCTTCCGAAATACAGCTCCACGAATCCCTCTCGGATCCCATGGACCTCTTCCACCTCCGCCCCGATGCCCATTAACGCGCTGTAATGCCTAGGGCTCCAAGCGCGCATCTCGCCTAGGAGCTTCGGGGGATATCCCTCGGCATCGATGGCGATCTTGCATCTGACGGGGTCCGAATTGGGCGAAGAGGGGAGGATCTCGAGGGATTCTCCCAACGGGCGGATCCCCTTCACCCTCTCACCAAGGACCAGCGCCGTCCCGGCGCCCTCCGAGAGGTCGGCCAGATGCCTTTCAAAGCCCTCTCGATCGATGGAGACGCTGACCTCCTCACCGGCATCTAGGAACAGGATCCTATCGGAGGGGGAGTGGAGCACGGCCCCCCTATAGGTCCCCGTCAACAGCCTTTGGGGAATCCGCAGCCCTAGGGCTCGGAGTCCCTTTATCGAGATGTGGCCGGCGCAGTGCCGCGGGCTCCCTATTTCCCCATGTTCCTCGAAGAGCACGGTATCTAGGCCGGATTTGGAGGCGAGCAACGAGGCGTATAGGCCGCAGGGCCCCCCTCCGACGATGGCCAAATCGAAAGAACGGCGCATGCGATCCGCGCCCGAGCTTTCCGCTAGGCCCTCTCGGCCAGCTCCACGGATCGCTTTCCCTTCATCAGCCTTGAGACCCTTATCAGGCCGGAGAGCTCGAGTTTCATTAAGGCCTTGTTGAGCTCCCTAGCGCTTAGCCCTCCAAAGGAATCCTTCAAGTCCTTCAGGAGCTCCGCATCCGTTAGCGTCCCCTCCTTTCTCAGGAGTTCCACTATGGCCAAATGCAAGGGCCTAGGCGACCAGACCTTCTCCTTGCTGGACAATCAAGTCACCGTCATCAGCGCAGCGGCGCTCTCCTTCCTGAACCTCTTCAGGAAGCCCCTGTACCAATTGTCCATATCCGGCGTTATGCTGGGCTTTATCCTCTCCATGGCATCCTTAAAGTCTTGGAGGGTTACCTCGGTTGCCCCAATATCTCTCCTAAGGGCGTTTATGGCCGCTTCCCTACAGACCGCCTCCACATCGGCCCCCGAATATCCAATCATGGTCCGGGCGAGCTGCTTCAAGTCGACGTCCCTGGCCAAGGGCATCTTGCGGGTATGTATCCTAAGTATCCTCTCCAAGTTGTCGGCATCCGGGGGGGGAACGTATATCAACCTATCGAACCTTCCGGGCCTGAGGACCGCTGGGTCCAATATATCGGGCCTGTTCGTGGCGCCAATCACAACGACGTTCTCCAGGGCCTCTATCCCATCCATCTCGGTCAGGAGCTGGCTTATTACCCTCTCCGTAACGCCGGAGTCCGCGTATCCCATTCCCCTCTTCGGCACTATGGCATCGAGCTCATCGAAGAATATTATGGCCGGCGCGGCGGTCCTCCCCTTCCGGAAGACCTCCCTTATGGCCTTCTCCGATTCGCCGACCCATTTGGAGAATATCTCCGGCCCCTTTATGGATATGAAGTTCGCCTCGCTCTCAGTCGCGACGGCCCTCGCTAGCAGCGTCTTCCCGCAGCCCGGCGGGCCGAAGAGCAATATGCCCTTCGGCGGCTTGATTCCCATCCTTTTGAAAGCATCGGGGCTCTTTATGGGCCATTCTACCGATTCCCTGAGCTCCGCCTTAGCCTCCTCCAATCCCCCTATCTCATCCCAGTGGATATTTGGGACCTCCACGTAGACCTCCCTCATGGCGGTGGGCGTTATCTCCCGATAAGCGGCGGTGAAGTCCTCCATGTTGACCTCCATCCTGTCCAGCACTTCGGGCGGTATGCTCTCCTCCTCCAAGTTTATCTCCGGGAGATATCTCCTCAGGGCCTTCATGGCGGCCTCCCTGCAGAGGGCTGCGATATCGGCCCCCGTATATCCATGGGTTATCTCCGATAGCCGCCTCAGGTCCACGTTCTTCGCCAATGGCATATTCCTAGTATGTATCTGCAGTATCTCATATCTCCCCTCCTTATCCGGTACGCCTATTTCTATCTCCCTATCGAACCTGCCCGGCCTCCTGAGGGCGGGATCGATCGCGTTCGGCCTATTCGTCGCGCCTATGACTATTATGTTCCCCCTAGATCCCATCCCATCCATCAAGGAGAGGAGCTGAGCCACCACCCTCCTCTCGACCTCGCCTGTCACTTCTTCCCTCTTCGGAGCTATCGCGTCCATTTCGTCGATGAAGATTATGCTGGGGGCCGTTTCTTGGGCCTTCTGGAAGATCTCCCTCAGCCTCGCCTCCGATTCGCCATAGAACTTGGACATGATCTCCGGGCCGGATATGACGTAGAAGTTCGCATCCGATTCGTTCGCGACCGCCTTAGCCAGTAATGTCTTCCCGCAACCGGGGGGCCCATAGAGGAATACGCCCCTCGGGGGCTCTATCCCCAGCTTCTGGAACAACTCCGGATGCCTCAGCGGGAGCTCGACCATCTCCCTTATGCGCTGGATCTCATCGTGGAGTCCGCCTATATCCTCGTATGTGATCACCGGTATGCCCTTCTTCTCATGGGTTGGCTCGCTCAATACTTGGACGTTCGTCGCCTCGGTCACCCTGACAGGCCCGCGGGGCCTCGTCCTGACCACTATCAATGGCACAGCGCTCCCGAATATGGATAGGAGGGTCATATCTCCCTCCATGAACGGCATATCCATGAACCTACGCTTCACGAACCTTATGAACTCTTCATCAACGTTCAGCCTGACATCCGTGGGCGCGAAGGTTATGGATTGCGCGGGCTTAACTATTGCCTTCCTCACGGTGATGTACTCGTTGAGCGCTACGCCGGCGTTCCTCCTGAGGAGGCCATCCATCCTTATGAGGCCCTTGCCCTGATCCTCCGCATAAGCCGGCCAGGCTATGGCCACCGTGGACCTCTTGCTCCTTATCTCAACGAAATCCCCGGCGGTTATCTCCAGCTTCTCCATCGTTTCCGAATCTATCCTGACTTTGCCATGTCCGACATCCCTTTGCTTCGCGTCGGCAACCCTCAGCTGGACTTCGTTAACCAACCCCGGCCACGTTCCGCGAGATTTCCTATCCTCAGCTTCAAATTGGGTCAATAAATCTTTTGACCCGGCCCCATGGACCCCCTTTGGCCGGTATCGGATGTGGGTCGGCTAGCTAAAGCCTTTTAAAACTTCGCCCGGCCCTCCCCCTCAGATCCTTCGGGCGGAGATGAATTGGATCTCCCCAACGCCAGGGGCGGATCTTAGGCCCTCCTCCAGATCCTCCATGAATCCGCCGCTATCCTCGGGAAGCACGAAGTGCCCTACCAAGGCAACGAGGCCGAAGGCTATCGGCTCCTCCTCGATCTTGTACGCATCTATTCCCCTAGGGAGCGAGCTCTTTATCGCCCTCTTGAGAGCCTCCAGATCCGCGCCCGGCTCGGATGGGAATATCTTAATCGAGGCTATTACCCTCGCCATGCCCAACTCCTCACGGACCTTCGAATCCGCATTTCGCGCATTTATAAGTCCTCCCGAATTTCCTGCATTTCGCGCACCTCCATATTACAACGGAGGCGCAGTTCGGGCAGGAGAAGCTTACGGCCTCCTCTCCCGGCAATATGTTCCTAGCGCAAGAGGAGCATTTTGGCATCTTTATGACCTTTTGCGCGCTCAATACCATTCACCGAGTCCGACTTCTCGAGTGGCGCCCTCCATCGCTCGCGAAACCCCTTCAATGTCCACGGAGTTTTGAAGAGCAATTTGGGTCGGGTGGATATTAAAAAACCTAATGGCCATCGGCCTTAGCGCCTCCCCGCGCTCAGCCTCCTCGCCCAGCTCGGGACCCTCACGCCCGAGGCCCGATCGGAATGGGGGACGTAGGGTTTTATATCGATCACTGGCGTCCCATCCAATGCGTCGAGTCCCTTCACCACTAGCTCCCTCCCGGATCGTTCCACCAGCTCGACCAAGGTCAGGCCTATCGGATTGGGCCGCGCCCTCGACCTAGAGGCGAAAACCCCGACCAAGGGCAGGTCGGGCCTCCCCTTGGGATGGACCCTGAGGAGGTCCCTCTCCCCCTTGGGGAGCTTATGCATCCAATACAATATCAATAAATGAGAGAAGCCCTCTATGCCCAACAGGGCCGGCTCGTATTTTTCGAATATCTCTATCCTCGATATCTCGCTCTCCTCTAACGCCTTCACGACGCCCACGGGCCTTATCCGGATGCTCGACAAGCGCTTCACCCACTCATGGGATGCTCGAACGCGGGCTTGGCCTTGACCCCGAGCTCGCGGCATATCGAATAGATCCTTTTGTAGAGGTCTCGGCGGTATTGCTCGGATTCCTCCGAGAGCATCCTGATCCGCTCCGGATTCGCCCCCAACTCATGCAACAATGGGGCCAGCCTCTCCATCACGAATGGTTTTATGTTCAGCTTATCGTATATTATCTCGCTACCGGTCAGCTTCGCGAGTTTCGCAATGGATTTTATCTCCTCCTCCCCATCGTTCAAGGTTGGGATCGCGGGGCCGAAGAAGACCCAAGTCTCGATGCCCTTCATCGAGAACTCCTCCAGGGCCTTCGCCCTTGCATCGGGACTTGGGGCTTTTGGCTCGAGCCTTTTGGCCAACCAGCCATCCATCGTGGTGATCGTTACCCCCAAATCCAAGAGGCCCGGGTGGGCCAAATCCATATCCCTCATGACCAAATCCGACTTTGTTTGAATGGATGGGTGGAGCCCGCCCCTTAGGAGGATCTCGATGCATTTCCTTGTCAGCCCCAACTTGGCTTCGTGGGGCTGATAGGGGTCGGTAACCGTGCCGATCCCCACCACCCCCCTCTTCCTGGATCTCAATTCGGCCTCCAAGACCTGGTGGATATTGAGCTTGGCGATGGAGAACCTCCCCCAATTCCTAGCCACCCATTCATCCCTGAAGATCGACGGCGAATAGCAATAAAGGCAACCGTGCTCGCATCCGAAATATGGATTCAAGGAATAATCCAACCCGGGCAACCCACTTTTGAACAACGCCCTCCTGCAGGTCCTATGGGAGTATCTCATTCCCAATCCATTTGCATCCTCGAGAGATATTTCGGCAACTTCTCCTGTAGAAAGGCATTCCTCAGGGTAGTGCTGTGTTCGATCCACCTCCTCAATGGGACCGTGAGCTCGGAGCGGGCATAAGCGAGCGCCTCCTCGAGGGATTCGAACTCCTTCGGCTCGCTCCCCATCATCCTCCTCACGCCCTCCCTCACCAACCAAACGCCAATGGGCATTGAATAGCCGGGGTATATCTCCCTCATCACAAGAGCGGCTGCCTGCCTCCTCTCCTTAAGTAGGCCCTCCGCGACCGCGAGCCTAGCCGAGTAATAGCAACCGCCCACGCTTGCGTAGGTCTTCCTGCCGCCATATCCTTCATAATCGCCCATGAGGGCCGGCCGGGATCCGCCCAAGTTCCAAGCGCTCCCCGGGAACCAAGCCTCTATCCACTCGAAGCTCCATCTGAGGGGGAGGAGTATCGCCAAGAACAGGTTGTGTAGCGTCCTGAGCGAATGGACCCTGCATTTATCGATGGTCTCGAAACCCTTCAAGCGGTCCACGATCTGAGCGGACAATAGGCTATCGATCGCCGTTATGCTCCACCTAGTTGGTACCAATTTCCTAGCTTGGGGGCGGCCAAGCATCCCAACGCTGAATGCCCTTTGTATCTTCGTCACTGGGACGCCTTTCCTGTAGAGATCGAGGATTGCCTCCGCGGCCTTCAAATCCCTATCATAATAGGCCCTCTCTATCCTCCTATCAACCCTCAGATCGGAAATTTCGAAGGATTTCAATGGAGCGGAGGGGCCGAAGGGCTGCGAGTATTCGCTGAAGATCACCGGGCCCTTCGGCTTCCCAAAAAGGGTGGCTTCTGAATCGACAGGACCATCCCCCATGGCCAGCTCCTGAAGCGAGGAAACTAGCCTTCCTCCCTCTCTCGCTTCCCCAATCCTGATCCTCCTCGTACCCCTGATCAAGGAGTATCTATACTCCACTATCTCCTCTAAGCCCTTCCCGAGCCAGAGCTCGGGCGTATCGAGTATGCCCGTATTCCCGAAGAAGGGCGGGATCATGGGGCCAGCTCGGACGTATGGATATCCCGCGTATCCTACGAAGACAGAGGGGGGACTCGATCCTTGGATCGCCTCCCTCTCCATAAGCGGCTTGACCTTCGCCGAGGCGCTGGCCTTGGCTAGGACCGGGCAATTTGGCCTCCCGCAAAGCATCCTGCCGCCCCTGCAGATCAAGCAAGGGGATTCCGCGCCCCTTCCCCCTTCGGCGAGCTTCCTTTGAACGGGCATGGAAGGGCACTTTTCCCTGGGATCCTTAAGCCTTAATTCTGATTCTCCAAAAATAACCTTTCGAAACTTTATAATCGGCTCTCCCTCATCCCAATGGTCGGGGCCGAGCGCGATGCCGCCGATCGATTTGGCTGGATTGACCGCTTTGGCGTTCCTAGTAGGCATAATCTCAGCGTTGATGGGAGTGGGGGGAGGATTTATGGTCGTGCCAGCGCTGACGATGTTCTACGGCATAGATCCCAAAAACGCCGTTGGGACCAGCAGCCTGATGATAGTATTCACAGCGATCTCATCAACAATAGCCTACGCTATGCAGAGGAGGATAGACTATAAGGTCGGAGCTCTGATGGCGCTCGGGACCGTTCCGGGGGGAATCTTGGGGGCATATGCGACCAATTTCGTGAAGTCCAAGGAGCTGGCAGCGCTCTTTGGGATATTCGAGATCGCTATAGCCATTAGGATGGCGATAGATCCAGGTGGTGTGGCGAAGGAGGGGAGGGCCCAGGGGAAGTGGGTTTGGGAGAGGGTCTTGATGGATTCGAGGGGGGAGCTGTTCCGATATAGGGCGAATATCCCGCCGGCCCTCGCGATGAGCTTCCTCGGGGGGTTCGCCTCCGGATTCTTCGGGATAGGGGGAGGGGCCGTGATGGTGCCCGTGATGGTGCTCGTTGCCGGCATTCCGATGCACCTCGCAGTCGCCACCTCCATGTTCATGATGATCTTCACATCCATCTCCGCCTCCACGACCCATCTGTTCTTGGGAAATGTCCTATTGGAATATTCCCTTCTCCTAGCAATAGGCATAATTGGGGGGACGCAGATCGGCGCTAGGGTCGCAAGACGGCTTAAGGCGAAGTGGTTGAGAAGAGCCTTCGGCCTATTTCTCGCGGTATTAGGCGCGAGGATGGTGCTTCTCTCCTATTTCCCATGAAATCGCCCATGCCCCTCACCCCGCTGTTGATCCGAAATGGAGGAGGATTTCCGCCAGAAAAGCGATAAGCGGGATTTCCCCAAATGGCCATCCACGTCGAGGGGAAGGATCACCCTCTTGGGGATCGGCCAAGCGAGGGAGGGGTTCCGCTTCCTATTCGAGGGCTCGCCAGAGCTATGCAGGGATTGCGAATTTTTCAATGCCTGTTCTAGGCTACTGGAGCCTGGCCGCATCTATAGGGTAACCTCAGTCAAAAGGAGAAATTTGCCCTGCAAGCTCCATGGAGGCGAGGCCAAGGTGGTGGAAGTGGAGGAGAGCAGCGTCGAGGCTTCCTTGGAGCGGAGGTTAGCTGTGGAGGGTGCTTCAATCTCATATAAGCCGATCGAGTGCGGGAAAATGGATTGCGGGCGAGGGGGCCTTTGCAGGCCCTTGGGCCTCAGGGCCGGCGATAGATGTAAGATCCTATCGGTGGGGGAAGGAATCGAATGCCCTATTGGGCTTGAGCTCCGGCTGGTTTCCCTGCTCCGGCAGCCTTCCTCTTGAATACCTCCACGAAGGATATCTCCTCGAGTTCGGGCATATGCTTCTCCAGATCCGAAACCACAGCCCTCTTCGTCAATTGCAAGCCCTCCAAGTAAAATGCGTCCTCCGGGATCTCCACAGTCAATTTTCCATCGCAAATCGAAACGCCGAACTTCTCTGGCTCGACCTCCGGGATCCTCCTGTGCAATATCGCCCTTATCCTCTCCTCAGTCCCCTCTAGGATCTTCCTCAACGTCACCTCATAGACCAAGGTCCTTCCCGCGAGCGGATGGTTGAAGTCCACTTGCACCCTTCCAGCTCCGACGGCCCTTACTATGGCCGTTCGCCCATCCACCTCGATGGACATGCCGGGCACTGGGTTTATGTTCTGGGACGTGAAGCGCCTGAGAGGGAGGAGCCTGAGCTTCGATGGATCCCTTTCACCATAACCCTTCTCCGGCGGGACCTCTATGACCTTCCGATCCCCAGGCTCCAAACCAATCAGGCCCTCTTCCAATCCCTTCGGCATCCAGCCCTCGCCAACTATGAGGAACTGTGGCTCGAAGGCCCCATCCCTCTTCAGCCCGCTCTCCTTGGCCACTTCCTCGATCGTTGTATCCACGACTTCCCCGCTCTCCTTTATCCTGAGCACGTAATCGAGGTAAGCGTAATCCCCATTTTTTAGAGGCAAAACTATCTCGCCTCCCGCGATTCGACCGAGCTCCTAATCCGAGAGCGGAGACCGCTTAAGATTTGAACGCCTCATTAGCCGCAACGACCCCTGCTCCTCGATCGAATTCGTATCCGAGCTCCTGGAGCGCCCCCTCCAAGGCCGAGATCGTGATCAATATATCGGCCATGGAAACGTTCCCCATAGACCCTATCCTGAACATCGTTCCTTTGAGCTTCCCCATACCACCCGCTATCACGACGTTGTACTTTTCCCTCATTATCCTCCTGATCATGTTGCCATCTATCCCCTTCGGATCCCTCACCCCTATGACCGTGTTGGATCTGAACTCCTCCTTGGCGAACATCTCCAACCCAATCGCCTCCAAGGCCTTGTATATCGCGTTCGCGCACCTCCTATGCCTCTCTATCCTCGCTTCCATCCCCTCCTCAAGAATCATATCGAGCGCCTCATCCAAGGCGTAGAAAAGTGGGATGGCCGGCGTGAACGGGGTTTCCCCTTCCTTGAGATAATCTCGATAGGCTTTCAGGTCGAAGTACACAGCTCTATTGGTCCTTTCAATCGCTGACCACGCCTTCTCGCTTATTGAGAGCAGCGCCAAGCCAGGGGGGCTCATGAGGCACTTCTGGCTACCGGTGATGCATATGTCCACCTTCCAATCGTCAACCGGAAGCTCATCGCCCCCCAAGATCGATATGGCATCGACTATGTAGAGCAGGCCCTTCTCATCACAAAGCTCCCCGAGCTCCGCCATGCATTTGACCTTGGCCCCGGTGGAAGTTTCATTATAAACGATTGCCAAGGCCTTGGCATCAGGCTCCTTTTTTATGGCGTCCTCCACGGCATCTACCGTCACCGAGCTGCCCCATTCGACCGGTATCTCGACCGGCTTCCCGCCGAATATCTCGACCGTCCTTTTGACCCTTTGGCTGAATACACCGTTCACCGGGATTATCACCTTCTCGCCGGGACCTATCGCGTTCGATATGGCGCATTCGACCCCACCGGTGCCGGAGCAGGAGAGGATGAAGAGGTCCCCCTTTGTCATGAATACCTTCTTCGACTTCTCTATGACCCCTAAGTAGAGCTCCTTAAACTCCGGTCCCCTATGGTTTATTATGGGCTTCGCCATCGCCCTCAATACCCTCGGCGGAACCATCGTGGGACCGGGCAACATTATCAGTTGGACCCTTTCACTCAATCCTCGGCACCCTTCCCTTCAATTGAATTAATTCATCATTTCCTTTAATAAAGGATTTCCCAACCCTCCGAAACGAATTTATCCTACTTGGGCCGGCTGATGCTTATCTTGTCCCCCCTTCTTATCCCCAATTTGGCAGAGGCGCTCCCGCCTCGAACGGCCACCTCGAGGTTCCCATGGCTGCCCACGAGCAATAGCACCTCGCCCTCCCCCACGCTCGCGTAGGTTCTGCCGAACTTGACGTTTTCCTCAACCGATCCAATTCTAAGGTTGGCGAGATTGTCGATCCCGATGAGCTCTTCCGCCATCCACCCCTCCAGATTTGTTATAGCGTTCCCGAAATTGTCCACATATATCACCTCGCATTCAATAACTCCTTCGCCAACCTTCGCCTGGCCAAGATCCAATTCCACCATGCCCTCCCTCTCCCTCCCGAACTCCTCTGGCGGGACCCCGGAGGCCACGTGGGCGGCCACTGGGGCGAATATGTCCCTCCCCTCGAAGGTCCGAGCCCTTCCCCTCAGTAAGTAGGCCTCGTTCTCTATGCTGAAGATACCATCGATCCCATCCGCCTTGGAGGCTAGCCACAGGAGGCCATTATCGGGCCCTACGAAGAAATTCCTCTTCGTCCTAACGATTATCCTATCCCTAGAGGCCCCTACGGTCGGGTCGACCACCCCGAGATAAACCGTGCCCTCTGGGAAGCTCTCCGAGGCCTTCCACAAAACGAATGCCCCGCCCACGATGTCGAACCTCTCGACCTGATGGGATATATCCACTATCCTCGCGTTCGGGAATATTCCATATATCACGCCCTTCATGGCGGCTACGTAATAATCCCTTTCCCCGAAATCTGTCAGGAGCGCTATGATGCCGTTAGGCGAGGCCAATTGGCCGATCCCTTTTTCAAACGATCTCGTCGCTTTTGCTTATATCCCTAATCCTCTGGACCCCACCGATCGATTCCATGAAGTTGGCCACGCTGGGGGGCAGTAGGGCCCTCCAATCCTCCCCTTTCAATATCCTCCTCCTTATCTCCCTCGCCGAATACACCCCCCTATTGAAGAAGGGGATCGCCTCCACCCTCAGACCGGCCTCCTTGAATAACCGGGAGGTCAGGGGCTCATTCGTGAAGCATACATCGAATTTTGGGACATAGGAGAGTAAATGGGAAACCCAGATGGCATGGACCCCCACATCCGGTATCGGGATGATCATATATTTCGACCTATCAAACTTGGCCTCATCCAAGGCGAGCCTGATCATGGCGATCCTCTCCCCCGCGGTGAATGGGTCCCTGCTCGTGTGGCTATATTGCGCGCTACCGACCGCGATGATCAGCTCATCCATTCTCTTGAGTATATGCTCTATGGCTTTCAGATGCCCCATATGGAAGGGTTGGAATCTCCCCACGTAAAGTCCGACGGCCAAGCCCCAGATGCACCCGCCCCCCCTTAAGCAGCAACTCTCATATTAAGCCAATTCCCCTTCGCGAAATCGCTTTTGGACTGAGGGGGATTCGCGATCTGCGATCTTCATGATTCATCAAAGGACGTCAGGCCGTATTGAGATTTGATAGAAGCACCACGGGATGGCCATGGCGCATCCGGTTGAAAATTTTTTAACGGGGGCCCATCCTCCGCACTCCATGGGCAGCGGTCTGATCGAGATCAGGGGCGATGAATTGGAAGGGGGAGGGCAAATCCTCAGGTCCAGCGTCGCCCTATCCGCCCTTTTGGGGAAACCTATCAGGATAACGAATATAAGGGGGAAGAGGCCCTCGCCGGGGATGAGGGCCCAGCACGTTACCGCGATAAGGGCGTTGGCGAGGATCTGCGGTGCGAGGGCGGAGGGGCTCGAGCTTGGATCGAGGGTCTTGGAGTTTCATCCGGGCGATATAACCTCCGATAAGTTCGAGTTCGAGGTTGGGACCGCGGGGAGCATCTCGCTCGTCCTTCAAGCGATCCTCCCAGTCCTCTCCCTAGCCCCATCGAAGATCACCGCCACGATCAGAGGGGGCACCGATGTGAAATGGAGTCCACCCATCGATTATTTCAAATTCGTTGTCCTCCCGATCCTATCCAGGATGGGGCCGAGGATCGATTTGCGATTGATCAGGAGGGGCCATTATCCCAAGGGCGGGGGGGAGGTAGAGATATCGGTCGAGCCCGCGGAGGAGCTTGGCCCAATAATGATAAAGGAGTTCGGGGAACTGGTCGAGGTTCGCGGCCTAAGCCATTGCACGGGGCTGCCAAGACATGTGGCCGAGAGGCAAGCGAAGGCCGCCGAGGCCGCCCTGCGCCGAGCGATCCATTCCCCAATCTCGATAGACATAGAATGGAGCCCTCATGGGTCCGATGCGGGATTGGGGCCCGGCAGCGGGATAACCCTCTACGCCAAGACCAGCTCTGGGGCAATCCTAGGGGCCGATGCCCTAGGCGAGAAGGGGAAGGCCGCTGAGGAGGTCGGAAGGGAGGCGGCCTCCAAATTGCTGAGAGAAATTTCATCCGGCAAGCCCGTTGATAGGCATATGGCCGACATGATCGTCACATACATGGCGATCGCGAAAGGGCGATCTGAGATCGGCACCTCCGAGCTGACGCTTCATTCACTAACGAACGTAAGGATCGCGGAGGCCATATGCGGCGTGAGGTTCGAGATCAGAGGGGATTTGGGCGCGCCCGCCGAGCTGGCCGTTGAGGGCCTCGCCCTGAGGCGCCGGACCCTGTAGCCCTCTCGCCTCGACCTTCCCAAATCGGCCTCCCCGTCGCCGCCTCCTTGATCCAAGCGATCCTGTGGAACGGTATTATGGTCCCCGAGCCCTTCAGGGAAAACCAAGACTTGCCAATCTTGGCTATCTCCGAGGCTTTGATTATGGCCAAGTCGCCCTCGATGCCTCTATGGACATAGGCCAATAGGTATTCTTCCGCCCTATCGGCCCATAGGAGGCGGAGGAGGATGTTCCTCAGGGGGTGGGTCAAGCTGATCCCTAAGTTTATATTCCATAAGGCATCTAAAGCTTGACCCAGCACCATAAGTGATAGGATATGTCCAGGGAATATCCAATAATGCCGGGCGCCACCACCATAGGCTTGGTCTTCAAGGACGGCGTAGTCCTAGCATCCGAGCGGAGGGTATCGTATGGGTATTTCGTCGTGAGCAAAAGCGGGAAGAAGGTCTTCAAGATAACGGATAATGTGGGCGTCGCCTATGCCGGGATGGTGGCCGATATGCAAATGCTCACGAGGGAGTCCTCGGCTTACGCGAACCTATACTTCTTGGAGAGGGGGAGGAGGGCCAGCGTTAAAAGCGTGGCCAAGATCCTCAGCAATATACTGTTCTCGATGAGGCTCTTCCCGTATTTGGCGCAGGCCATAGTGGGGGGGGTTGATGAGGAGGGTCCGAGCATCTATACGCTGGATCCCCTGGGCTCGCTCATCAGGGACGATTACGCATCCGTGGGCACTGGATCGGAGATCGCCATAGGGGTTCTGGAGGCCGAGTACAAGAACGGGATGAATGCCGAGCAGGCCGTGGAGTTGGTCAAAAAGGCAACGAAGGCGGCCACCGCTAGGGACATTGGTAGCGGCGAGGGAATGGATCTATTGATAATAACCAAGGAAGGGTCAAGGGAGGAAACGCTGAGCCTAAGATGACGATGGAAGCCCCGCCCGCGAGCCGGATATCCGAACTCCCATTTCTAGCCGAATGGATTGGGATCCTTAAGAGACAGAAGTATCAGATAATTGGATCCCATTCAGCCGTAAAGAAATGCAGATGGCTCCACGAGAGCCTCACCCGGAGCAGGGTCTGCTATAAGCAATCATTCTATGGGATCAAGAGCCACCGCTGCATACAAATGACCCCATCGCTCGCCTGCAATATGCGCTGTAGATTCTGCTGGAGGGTCCAGCCCGAAGACGTTGGGATTGATCAATCGATCCCGCCTCCCCGCGCTTGGGACGAACCGGATGAAATCGTGGACGGTTGCCTCTCGGCCCAGCGGAGGATCCTCAGCGGTTATAAAGCGTTGGCCATTTCCGGGAGGGTGGATTGGGCGAAGTATTCGGAGGCTCTTGAGCCGAGGCACGTCGCCATAAGCCTAGATGGCGAGCCAACGCTTTACCCGAGGCTCGGGGCCCTTATCGAGGCCTTCCACAGAAGGGGCTTCACGACGTTCCTGGTGACTAATGGGTCCTTCCCCTCCGCGATCGCCGGGCTGGACATCGAGCCAACCCAGCTCTACGTCTCCGCATACGCTCCGGATGAGGATGGATATATGGCCATATGCAGGCCCCAAAGCCGGGGGGCTTGGAGGGGCTTCTTGGAAACTCTGGAACTCCTCCATAGCCTGAAATGTCCAACGGTCCTCAGGATGACCCTCGTCAAGGGCCTCAATATGAGGGGTTTGAGGGGGTGGGCTGAATTGATCGAGATGGCGTCGCCCACCTATGTCGAGGCAAAGGCCTATATGTACGTAGGTTACTCCAGGCTCAGGCTCTCCTTCGAGAACATGCCCACGTTCGAGGAGGTAAAGGATTTCGCCTCAAGGCTCGCTGGGATGACCTCCTATGGATTGATTGGGGAGTCAAGGGATAGCAGGGTGGTCCTCCTGAGCAAGCTAGAGGAACCGATCAAGATATCTTGAGGGAGAGGGAGTCCTCAAAGGGGCTCGGGATGAGGATCTCGAGGAAGGATCTTGGGAGGATTCAGGAGGATATAAGGGATTACGACCTCGCGAGGGAGAAGCTCCTGGAGCTCTCTAGGGGGGCCGCCAAGCTATCGGGCCAATCGATAATGAGGGCCCACAGGGGGGATCTCCAAGAGGCCATGAGCTTGGCTGAGGAGGCCCATGGCCTGATAAAGGCCATCGAGGATCTCCTAAGGAAGAACCCGATCCTAAATCAGCTAGGCCATGCTTTGGTTGCGCAACAGGAATATGCCGAGGCGAGGTGCCTATTGGCGATCGTATCGGGGGGCGGGTTGCCATCCCTGAAGGAGGTGGGTGTGGGCTCCATGCCCTACGTCTTGGGCCTATTGGATTTGATCGGGGAATTGAGGAGGAGCGCCCTCGATAAGCTAAGGGATGGGCGATTAAAGGAGGCCGAGGGGATTTTGGAGACCATTGAGAGCGTTTATGAGGATCTCCTCTCCCTAGATCATACCCAAGCCGTTCCGACATTTAGGAAGAAGATGGATGTCGCTAGGAAGCTCATAGAGCTTACGCGGAGCGATATAATATGGGAATTCAAAAGGGCATCATTGGAGGGGGCCATCAGGGATTTGAGATCGGAGCTCGATCGCTTGGCGAAGGGCCCTCGGCTCAGCCACGCTGAAAAGAGGGGGAGAAGGGGGCCCTAAGGCCTATGTTCGGCTCCCCTGGCCATTAATGCCCTCCAGATGCGATCCCCTACGTAATGCACGTTCTCGACGGCCCTTCCCCGCCTAGCCCCTAGGATGGATGAAGAATCCATGAGGGCGGTTCCCACGGCCAGCCTCTTGCCGTGCTTCTCATCAACGATCGCCACGGGCGCTCCGTTCCCGAAATTCCCCTCAATCCTCCTTATGCCTGGGGCCATGACGTCGGCCCCATTGCAAATATGGGGCACGGCCCCCATATCGACGACCACCCTTGGGAGGCGACCGGCTAAGGGCTCGAAACTCAGGATCGGGTAATAGGAATCCCCGACCTTCACGATGGCCGGCTCCCCATCCAGGAATAGGACTTGCCGCCCTTCGATCTCCATGGCCTCCACCGAGGGCTTGCCGAGGTAATCGAGAGGCAACCCGTAGCGGGAGGAAACCTCTTGCAATAGATCCCTTGCGAGCCTCGTCCTCAGCGCCTTCCTCTGGCCCATCGCTCCTTTTAAGGAGCGGCAAGCTTTAAAAACAGCGCGCCAAATCCTAAGGTCACACCGATCGCGGAGGTTGAGGATTGTCCGAGATAGCGAATAGGATATTCGAGGAAAGCCTCGGTAGAGTGGTGCTCGTCGAACTCAAGGGGGGAAGGACCGTACGGGGGAAGCTATATAGCTTCGACCAGCACATGAACCTGGTCCTCGAGGATGCTGAGGACATAACGATCCCCTCGGAGGCCCGGAAGATAGGGATGGTGGTCGTCAGGGGCGACAACGTGGTCTTGGTCAGCCCGCCTCCGAAGAGGCAGTGAGGCGCTGAGGGTTGAAGGGGACGCCTTCGTTTGGGAAGAGGGGAAGGCTGAAGACCCACATAGTCTGCAGGCGATGCGGTAGGCATGCCTATCATGTGAGGAAGAAGCGCTGCGCAGCATGCGGCTACGGAGCCTCCTCCAAGATTAGGAGATATTCTTGGCAGAACAAGAAGGTCAACAAGGAGAGGCTGATTTAAGGGATGCCCGCGGAACCCGCTCCAGATCTTTCGCGGTCGGGGTCGATCCGGGGCCGGTCGTCTAGCTTGGTTAGGATATCTGCCTGACGGGCGAGGCCTGGGAAACGCAGAATTGCCCCCGCGGCAATGCAAGGTCGCCGGTTCAAGTCCGGCCCGGCCCACCAAAATTTCCTAAAAACCAGGGATCTGAATATTTGTCTTTAGAGAATGTTTGTCCTAAGGATTTTGAGGCGCAAATCAATAGATCCCTCTCATGTTTTGAGCCATCTCCCTACCATTCATTTTCGAGATTAAAATAAGAACGCATCCCATTGAGTTGTTGCATTATTTTTCTTAAGATTATGAAATGTAATTTATCTCCTTCGCATCCATTGGACTCATTTTTGACATTTGAAGGAAGGGTCCATGGAGGATCCGCTTCCTTGTTCAACTAAATTTTCCTCGGTCTTTCCCATGTTTCTACCCCACCATTTATCACTTTGAAAATCGGGTTTGGTTTTATATTACGGATGGTTAAATTTTTTAATTCCTCAAACTTTTTCTTATCCCTTCTTTCAAGCTTTTCAAGTAAATGGGAGAACTCAAATTTCAGTTGTCCTCTCGTCACAGTTATTTCTTCTATTAAGTTTACGAATTCTATTTTTGACGGATTGAATTTGTATCCCCTCCTTTTCGCTTCAAGATAGACTTGACATAGATATGCGTTTACCAAAGCAACAGGCCTTTCATGCGCCTTAAACCTTATAAGTTGGGGGTGGTTTGAATAACCCCTTACGTGACCCTCCAAAATCTTTTTTGCAAGAAGGCCCTCCCTCCAGAGGGAAATTAAACCCTTAGCGTCGAGGTATTTGGGATGAATTGACCATAGCCTCATTCAACCATCAGCCGCTACGCGATTGTAGGTTTTCATCTTCCCGAGAGTATTATAAAAGGGCATGGGGCTTGCCTTTTTGTCCATCCGTCATATCTCGCTCAGAATATTTTTAGGCCCTCCTTGAATTTATCCCCCAAACCCACTAATTAATGGTTTGGGAGAGAAATCAAGCTGAATGGGACATCCGCTATCTCCAAACCACTATCCGCCTCGCTCCGCGTCTTTCTTCGGCATTTATCTACCTAGCCAGCTCCCCCACCCCCCATCAGGGCGGCCGACATGGACAAGGGGGCCAATATCCCCCCTTGAATTGAGCCATCATTCGTCAACAATTTTTTGAGCTTGATTCATCGTTAATTCGCCCATCCTCCCCACATGAAAATCTGGCCTCGAATAACCTTGCTGTTTAAGTTAATGGTATCTGGAAAACCCCTCCCCTAGGTCGGCATTCTTTGCATGGGGCGGCAAAAGGATGGATTGAATGGGCTAAGCTCGGTTAACGGTCCCTTTCAACGGGATCGGGAGAGAATTGGCCCCGGCCATCCCCGGAGCCCCTACTAGAACTCATCCCCAGCCCGCGCAAAAAATTTATAGGGAAATTTCTTTCCCGTTCTCTAAGCCAAGCGGAGGAAGCCTTCTCAGCAAAGCCGCAGGCCCAAGGCCCATTTCAGGGGGTGGAATAGGAATGGCCCCATCAGAGATGGGCGCGGAAGGGGGTCCCAAAGATGAGGCCAGGGTCTTAGAGGAGAGGCTCGAGAAGGAAAGGGCCAGGGCTGAGGAATATCTCAATCACATGAAATACCTCCAAGCGGAGTTCGAGAACTATATCAAGAGGATGGAGAAGGAAAGGGCCGAGCTCATGAGGAGGGGGAAGGAGGAGTTGATCGTGAGGCTCGTCCCGATCCTCGACGATTTGGGGAGGGCCTTGGATGCCGGGAGGGGGGATGGGGACAATAAATCGCTGATGGAGGGGTTAGAGATGGTATTCAGGAACCTAAAGGAGGTGATGGGGTCCGAGGGGCTCTCCGAGATCGACGCCTTGGGCAAGCCCTTCGACCCATCCCTCCACGAGGCCGTTTCCAAATGCGAAACCTCGGATTATCCCGAGAATATGGTCGTAAAGGAGCTAAGGAAGGGATATCTCCTAAACGGAAGGGTCATAAGGCCAAGCTTGGTTGAGGTATCGGTGAGGCGCGGGGGCGATTGATTTGGAGAAGAAGGAGAAGATACTCGGGATAGATCTGGGGACGACGAACTCGGCCGCCGCGGTCGTAGAGGCCGGTAGGCCGGTCGTCATACCAAGCGCTGAGGGGCCCACGATCGCGGGGAAGATGTTCCCCTCGGTCGTGGCCTTCACGAAGGACGGTCAGTTGCTGGTGGGGGAGCCGGCGAAGAGGCAGGCGATCACCAATCCCGAGGGGACGATCTTTGAGATCAAGAGGAAGATGGGCACCGACTACAAGGTTAGGATCCATGGGAAGGAATATACCCCTCAACAGATATCGGCGTTCATTCTTCAGAAAATAAAGAGGGATGCCGAGGCATACCTCGGAACGCCCATAAAGAAAGCCGTCATAACCGTGCCGGCGCATTTCAATGACAATCAGAGGCAGGCCACGAAGGATGCTGGCGAGATCGCCGGCTTGGAGGTCGCGAGGATAATAAACGAGCCAACGGCTGCGGCCCTCGCCTACGGCCTAGATAAGCTGGATAAGGAGCTGAAGATAATGGTCTTCAGCTTCGGCGGTGGAACGAACGATACGACGATAATGGAGTTCGGCGGCGGCGTCTTCCAAGTACTCGCCACCAGCGGCGATACCCAAACCGGGGGCGCGGATATCGATAACGCGATAGTCGAGCTCCTGGTAGATGACTTCAAGCACAAGACTGGCATAGACCTTAGGGATGACCGGATGGCAATGATGAGGTTGAAGGAGGCGGCCGAGAAGGCCAAGATAGAGCTCTCCAACCTCTTGACCACCGACATAGATCTGCCATTCATATATTCCGATGCGAGCGGACCCAAGCACCTCCACTATACGCTTACCAGGGCCAAGCTTGAGGAGATAGCGCTCCCGATAGTCAAGAGGATCGAGGAGCCAATAAGGCGGGTATTGGACGATGCGAAGCTGAAACCGCGGGACATAGACAAGCTGATCCTCATAGGGGGGACGACCAGGATGCCCCTGGTCCGAAGGGTTGTGGAGGAGATAGTCGGGATACCAGCGGAGAGGGGCGTGGATCCGATGGAATGCGTCGCCATAGGCGCCGCCATACAGGGCGGGGTGCTCGCGGGGGAGATAAGGGATCTCCTGCTCTTGGACGTGACGCCTCTATCTCTGGGCGTTGAAACGCTTGGGGGGATTTTCACAAAGATCATAGAGAGGAACACGACCATACCGGTCAGGAGGAGCCAGATATTTACAACGGCCGAGGACTTCCAAACGACTGTGACCATCCACGTGCTGCAAGGCGAGCGGCCTATGGCGGCGGATAACCTCTCGCTGGGTAGGTTCAACCTTGTCGGGATACCTCCGGCGCCGAGGGGCGTCCCCCAGATAGAGGTGACGTTCGACATAGACGCGAACGGCATACTTCACGTCTCCGCGAAGGACCTAGCCACCGGGAAGGAGCAGAAGATAACGATAACCTCCTCCATGAAGTTATCCCAAGAGGAGAAGGAGAGGATGATCAGGGAGGCGGAGCAATTCGCCGAGCAGGATAGGAAGCGGAGGGAGGAGGCGGAACTCAGGAACCAAGCGGAATCGCTGATATATACCGCCGAAAGGACGAAGAGGGACTTGAAACTGAGCGAGGAGCAGGTCGAGAGGATCGAAAAAGGGGTTGAGGAGTTACGGAAGGCACTCCAAGGGAAGGACGTGGGGAGGATAAAGGCCTCATCGGAGGCGCTCTCCAAGGTCCTGCAGGAGGTAGGGATGGCCGCCTATCAACAGGCGGCCCAAAGGGCCTCCGGCGATCGCGGGTCCGACCGCAAGGTCGTCGATGCCGATTACAGGGTGGTCGACGAGGATAAGAAGTGAGCAAGATCGGTAATGCGCGAATGTCCAAGAAGGATTACTACGAGATCCTTGGCGTCCCCCGGAACGCCACAAAGGAGGAGATAAAGGCGGCCTATAGGAGGCTGGCGCTACAATATCATCCGGATAGGAATAAATCACCGGATGCGGAGGAGAGGTTCAAGGAGATCTCCGAAGCCTATGCCGTGCTCTCCGACGATGAGAAGCGCCGTCAATACGACCTCTATGGCCACGCGGGCATAGAGGGCAGATACAGCTGGGAGGACATCTTCGGAGGAGCCGACTTCGAGGACGTGTTCAGGGACCTGGGGTTCGGCTTCGAGGGATTCGGGAGCCTCTTCGACCTATTCTTCGGGGGGCGAAAGGGCGTAAAGGAGCCAAAGAGGGGGCGGGATCTGAGATATGATTTGGAGATAACGCTTGAGGAGGCCGCGAAAGGGACCGAGAAGGAGCTCAAGATCCCCATATATGAAACCTGCGATAATTGCGGAGGATCCGGGGCCAAGCCTGGGACGAAGCCAAGGCCCTGTCCCGAATGTAAGGGTACCGGGCAGGTGAGATACGAAAGCTCCAGGGGCTTCATGAGATTCGTCCGGGTGGAGACCTGTGGCCGTTGTAGCGGCGCCGGGACGGTGATCGATTTCCCATGTCCTGGCTGCGGCGGCTCCGGCAAGGTCAGGAGAATTAGGAGGGTCGTGGTCCAGATCCCGAGGGGAGTTGACACAGGGTATGGCTTGAGGATGGCGGGCATGGGCGATCCCGGAGAGGACGGAGCCCCTCCGGGGGATCTCCTGATATTCCTGAACGTCAAGCCCCATGAGATCTTCGAGAGGAGGGGGGACGATCTGCTCTGCGAGGTGCGCATTGGCTTCTCGGAGGCCGCTCTTGGGGCGGAAATCGATGTCCCCACCTTGGATGGCCCAACCAAATTAAGGATCCCGCCGGGAACGCAAACGGGGACCGTCTTCAGGCTAAGGGGCAAGGGGATGCCCAAGCTAGATGGGTTCGGAAGGGGCGATGAGCTCGTTAGGGTCGTCGTGCAAACGCCAACGAGGCTCACGCAAAGGCAAAGGGAGCTGCTCTCGCAATTCGCCAAGGAAGGGGAGCTGATAGGCCTGAGATATATCCCTAGGGCCAAGTAAGCGAAGCGCCCATTAGTGCCGAATCGGACTCCTGAAGTCGATAAATTGTTATATAAAACCTCGGTCCATCATAGGATGCGGCATTGGAACTCGGGGGATGAAAATTTGGTCGATGTGAAGAGGATCGAGGATTTGACGGTCGACCTCCTCAGGTTGGCCGTCATAGAACTCCCGAAGGATGTGAAGGAAGCATTGGAGAGGGCCAAGGAGCGGGAGACGTCGGATATAGCCAAGGCGAACCTGAGCGCCATCTTGGAGAACATAAGGCTCGCTGAATCGATGAGGAGGCCGGTTTGCCAAGATACGGGGCTGATCGTCTTCTTCCTGGACGTCGGATATGGGTTCGGATCCGTAAGCGGGATCCCCGAGGCCATAGCCAAGGGGACTAAAAGGGCCACTGAGGAGATCCCGCTCAGGCCCAACGCAGTGCACCCGATATCCAGGAAGAACAGCGGCGATAATACGGGCTCCTACGTACCCATACTCAATTGGAGCTACGTGGAGGGGGATTATTTGGAGATAACTGCCTTCCCGAAGGGAGGGGGATCCGAGAACATGACCTTCTTCTCCATGGTAAAGCCCGGCGAGGGGATAGCGGGGATAAAGAGATTCGTCATAGACTCAGTAATCTCATCCGGCGGCCAGCCTTGCCCGCCCACAATAATAGGCGTCGGGATAGGCGGGACCGCTGACTTGGCGCTTAAGCTAGCGAAGAAATCCCTGCTCAGGCCCATCGGGCAACGCCATAGCGATCCTGAGATCGCCAAGCTCGAGGAGGACCTCCTCAAGGCCATAAACATGACCGGCATAGGGCCGATGGGTCTCGGGGGAAACGTTACCTCCCTGGACGTCCACGCGGAATATGCCCATTGCCATACAGCCAGCCTTCCGGTGGCGGTTAATACGCAATGCTGGGCGGCCAGGAGGGCCACGGCTAGGGTTTACAGGGATGGTAGGGTGGAAATACTTTCGCATGGGAGGTGATGGGTATGGAATATAGGCTCAAGACGCCGATATCGGAAAGCGATGTGAGGAAGCTGAAGATCGGCGACATAGTTTACGTAACTGGGGTTATGGTCACGGCCAGGGATCAAGCCCATAGGAGGGCCCTAGCGCTCCACAAGGAGGGGAAGCCCCTACCGATCGATTTGAGGGGCGGCGTGATCTTCCATTGCGGCCCGGTCGTCAGGAAGAAGGATGGCGAATGGGAGATGGTCGCCGCCGGTCCCACGACCAGCACTAGGATGGAGCTGTTCCAAGCGGAGTTCATAGAGGCCTTCAGGCCGAGCATAATAGTTGGCAAGGGGGGAATGGGGCCGAGGACCGCCGAGGCGATGAAGAAGTTCGGGGCCGTTTACTGCGACTTCACAGGGGGCGCGGCAGTGCTGGCGGCCAAAGCCGTGGAGAGGGTGAGGGGCGTTGAGTGGTTCGAGCTGGGCATCCCGGAGGCCATGTGGATATTGGAGGTCAAGGATTTCGGGCCGCTATTGGTCACCATAGATTCGCACGGGAACAGCCATCACGCGAACGTCGCCAAGGCTGTTGAGGAAAATAAGCCAAGGGTATACTCCATGCTGGGGGTATCCAAGTAATCCTCTTTTTTACTCATAACGGTGTGCTGGCCATGAAGAAGATGGTCATCGGCCAAGACGAAGCATTCTCCGGGGATCTGCCAGCGGGGGGGAAGTTCCAGATCCTATTGGACGAGGAGATAGCGGGCGCGAAGAACTTCAGCCTCCTCTTGAACGAGATGCATAGCGAAACCGGATCGGAGCATGCGCACGAGGTTGAACACGCGTTCTTCATACTCAGCGGCAGAGGAAAATATTCGATAGGGGGCAAGGAGTACGACGTTGGGCCTGGCATGGCCCTATTCGCGCCCGCCGGCGCGATGCATCGCCTTAGGAAGGTCGGGCCGGATCCCCTAAGATATCTGGTGATATACGCGCCGCCCGGTCCCGAGAAGGAGCTCAGGCTGAAGGGGAGGGGAGCATTCAAGAGGGGCTAAAGGGGGTTGCGCCGGGCCCTCCCTCGGGGCATGCCCTTGACCAGGGCCACATCTCGCCTCCTCGCTTCTGCGAAGGTCCTCATGTGCTCAATCACTGAGGCGAGTTTCCTCGCGCAGGCGGATCTCCCCTCCCCAAAGGCCAAGATTTTGATCGGAAGTCCCGAATCCGGCCCATAATACTTGATCAAGGGTTTTACGTAAACATCGGGGATTCCTCTGCATATTTCATCGATCAGCGGCGAGATCTCCGATTCGCGCATAGAAACTATGACACTCATGCTCAGGCCCACGTACCCGGTTCTAGCGCTTAGAAAGGTTTCAGGCGCTTAAGGAGGGCCTTGACCTCCCTCGGCGGTCCCGGGAGAGCGATCAGGGTCGCGCCGCCAATCTCAACGATTGTGATGTCCCCCCTCCTAAAGAGCTCCGAACGCACTCCCCGTTCTCAGGGTCCCCTAGCCATAGGACCACGTTCTTCGGAAGCCCTTCGACCGCGACCCTCCTCCTTGGGGCATAGTCCTCCAATACTCCTCGGTCAAGGACGATCTTTCGATGCGTCAGCCTCGCTAGAGCCTCCATCGTTAAATCGCCCGATGTTGGACCCATACCCCCGTTCCTCACGATGAGTTGGGCCCTTGCCCAGGGCCTCCCCTATGGCCGCGCAGATATCATCGATACGATTCCTAACGCAGGTTATCCTCCTCATGATCGCTCCGATCCGCGTTAATCGATCGGCGATCCAGAAGGAGTCCGCATCCTTGACCTTCCCATAGCATAATTCATCCCCCCTATGGTGAAGATCTCCGGCGATCATTTCTGCGCAGATATATGAATTTGGGGGAATTATATATTTGGGTTCATATAGCTGGGCCGGGTAGGGGATTGAGGAAAGCCGAGGAAAGGGTTCTTCGCCACATAGATGAGGGGATGGCAGTAAGGCTCCTGAGGGAGATTATAGGGATTCCCAGCCCGAATCCCCCCGGGGATACCCGCGAGGTGGCGAGATTTCTGGCGAAGGCCGCCCAAGGGATCGGACTCGATGCGACCATATTCCAAGTCGAGGATATCTACGCCAGCGTTGTCGCCCGGCTCGATGGAGCCGGCGGCGAGAGGTCTTTGCTTCTCAACGGCCACATAGATACCGTGCCCGTTGGGAATCGCAGTAAATGGACGGTGGACCCATTCGTTGCCACGCTGAGGAACGGGAGGATATTCGGGAGGGGATCAACCGATTGCAAGGGCGGGGTGGCGGCCATGCTCGCCGCCGCGGACGCCTTGATGAAAGCGGATGCGCAACCGAAGGGGAACGTGATCTTGGCCATGGTGGCCGGCGAGGAAACACTAAGCTTGAAGGGGACGGGGCATTTATTGGAGGCTGGAGCGATAAACGCCGATGCGGCGATCGTCGTAGAACCCACGGCCCTCCCGAATGGAATCCTTCAGATCTTCACAGCATCGAGGGGGATGATATGGCTTGAGGTCGTGGTCGAGGGCGTGTCGGCCCATGCAAAAGTGGCCCACATGGGAGTAAATGCCATAGAGAAGATGGCTAAGATCGTTCTGGCCATTCAAGGCTTGAGGTTCCCGCGGGGCTTGGAACATCCCCTTTGTGGGATGCCTACGATAAACGTTGGTACGATAGAGGGGGGCACCAGCCCTTCGATGGTCCCAGATAGGTGCCTCATGAGGCTCGATAGGGATGTTGTGCCAGGAGAGGATTCCGCGGCCGCGATCGATCAAATAGTCAATCTCATAAATGATCTAAAACGGGAGGACAGGGACCTGAGGGCCACCATCAGAACCATATTGGCGGAGGAACCCATCGAGGTCTCGAAGGATGAGGAGATTGTGAAAACGCTGAAGGAGAAAGTGGAGGCGGTACAAGGGGTCGAGGCCAAGTTTGGGGGGATGATCGGGGCAAACGATTCGCGCCTACTCATGAGGAGGGGTATACCAACCGTCATATGCGGTCCCGGGATAATGACCCAGAGCCATAGCGCAGATGAGTACGTTGAGGTAAAGTCATTGGTGAATGCGGCCAAAGCGTACGCCCTCACGATGGCCCAGTTCTGCGAGCAATGAGAAGGGGTCAAGGGATCAAGCGATCAACGATCGACTCGAATTCCTTCGGATTAAGCCCTGGCTTCATGATGCCCATTCTCGAGGGGAGGTCCGGGGTTCCCATGGAACCAATGGAGGGTTCGACCCAATGAAATCGTTGATTATTCGCTCTCATTTGAGATTGATTTATTAATAAAATCGCATGATCTTTATTGGATGGAATATGAGGAAGATCGGCCTAGGCATAATAGGTGTTGGATGGATCGGTGGGATGAGGGCCTTCGCGGCCTCCCTGAACTCAACTGTTGAAACCCTAGCGCTGGCCGACATAGCGGAGGATAGAGTCAAGGAGCTAGCCCAGAAATATCGGGCCGCATTTTGGACCGCGGATTATAAAGAGATATTGAAGCGCGAGGACATAGATGCTGTAATCGTTTCGACGACGCCAGAGGAGACCCATTATCCGATAGCCTTGGAAGCGCTGAAATCCGGGAAGCACGTTCTTTTGGAAAAGCCGATGGGCCTTAGGCTGGAGGAGGCGGATGAGCTGATAGAAACAGCCAAGAGGAACAACCTGTACTTGACGATCGGATATACCAAAAGGTTCATCCCGAAATATGCCTTTGCCAAGAAATGCATAAGCGATGGCACTTTGGGGGATATCACCACAGCATTCGCATACACTAATATAACGGTGGAATTGGGCAAGAAGATAGCCGGGAGGGTCAAGCTGACCCCGATAACCATGGAGGCCACCCATTACATTGACTATATGCTCTGGTGCACCGATGGGATTCCGGAGAAGGTCTATGCACAACACGCATGGGGGATGATGAAGGAAAGATATGGCGCACCGGATTCCAGCTGGCTGATGATGGGTTTGAAAAACGGAGCGCTTTGCACCATAGGGGCGAACTGGACTCAACCCCCCGGATGGCCTCATCAATCGATAATGTATCACGAGTTCATAGGGACCAAGGGCGTACTTACGATGGATAATACGCGCAGGGATTTGATCCTTAAGACGGAAAGGGGAGTTTACTTCCCGCTATCCCCCACGCCGGGAGAGATCTTGGGCTTGGGCGAGTTCTTCGAGGGGCCGTTGAAGATTGAAACGGACCACTTCATAAGATGCGTGGCTGAGGGCATCGAGCCCCTGGTCAAGCCGATCGAGGCCAGAAGGGCCATGGAGGTGACGATAGCGGCGGATTTATCGGCCGAGAGGGGACAGCCCGTGGAATTGCCGCTTCAATGAGGTGGCACGGGCGAGTCCCCACAATCCCAGTCGTCCGAGACCGGGCATCTCTAGGCAGCGTTCTTCGCTATGCGAAGGCCTAACGCTCCCTATGCTCCCAATGGCAGGACCCTTCCACCCAGCTCCTCAAATCTTCCCCTCAAGTAACGGCATGCCTCCTCATTCTTTCGCCTCAGGACCTCCTCATCGGTCCCGCGGGACGTTATGGTGAACTCAACCGTGAGCTCGGGCATCCCGTGTTTCGGATGGGATTTTATGTAGACATATGGAGCGTACATCCTCATGGCCTCCTCTATTATGGGGGCCATGAAGCTCTCCCCGAGGCCCTTGACGATGAAGCCGGATTCCAAGAAGGAGATCCCCCTCAGCTCCTTGGATATCTCTGCCTCCACGCTTCCCTGGAATATGGCCTCCATCTCCTCCGGGACGCCTGGCAAGCAGATTATCTTGGTAGCGCCGGCTTCTATCAAAACGCCGGGGGCGGTGCCCCCGGGATTCCGCAGGGGCCTCGAGCCGAGGGGGAGCGTCGCCATCTTCGCCCTTATGCTGGCCGCCGAGGGTTTCTTTATCATCCCCCTCCTTAGGAGGTCCTCATACCTCTGGTTCACCCAAGAGAGCGCTTCCTCGTTGACCTCAATGGGCCTGCCCAAGGCCTTCGCAACCCCCTCAAGAGTCATATCATCGTAGGTCGGCCCCAGTCCCCCAGATGTTATCAGGAACTTGGGCGAGCGCCTCAGGATCTCCTCTATCGCCATCGAGATCTCCTCCAGATCGTCCCCCACAACCGTCATCCTCCTGCAGATCCCGCCCAAGGAGGCTATGCGGCGGGCCAGCCATTGGCTATTCGTGTTCAGGACCTTCCCGGTCAATAGCTCGTTCCCTATGAAGAGAAGCTCGAATGTTATCACCTCGTTAGGGCCCATAGCCAAAACCCTTCGATGCGACCGATTGGGCTCATGTTGGATTACCGATTTTTAAATTTATCCGAATGTCAGGGGAGAATACTTACTGAGAGAAAAGGGGAAGAAAAAGTCGCGGGTTGATGGTTGATTTAGGCCTTCTTATACGACATCGCCAAGATGTCGGCCACGTTATAAACCTTCTGCGGCAGATTAAGCCTCTTCACGGCGTCCATGAGCTGTATCGTGCAGAAGGAGCAGGATGTCACGAAGGCATCGGCCCCGGTCTTCGCCATGCGCTTGGCCTTTTGGTCGGCTATCTTATAGGATAGCTCCCTCCTCCCGGCCCTGACGCCGCCGCCGGCCCCGCAGCAAAGGTCCTCTCCATCGGTCTTTATGTACTTCAGGCTCGGCACCAATTTCAGCAACGCTATGGGCTGCCAGCTTATCTCTTGATGCCTATTCAAGTGGCATGGGGCGTGATAGGTCACCTTCATATCCAGTGGGCGCAGGTCTTTAGTGTTCATCCTATTCACGCCCAAGACGTTGACCAAATACTCATTTATGTCGTAGGCCTCGAATTCATATGGCTTCTCGCCCAGCTGATGGAGCACTATCGGCCAATCCTGCTTTATGGTCGACATGCAACCCGGGCATAGGGCGACGAGCTTCTTGACTCCAAGCCTCCTGAAATAATCGACGTTCTTCTTAATTAGCTCATATGCCGTCTTCCTGGCACCGGATCTGAACATGACGCTACCGCAGCAGACGAACTCCTTCGGTATGCGGACCCTAACCCCGTTCCTCTTGAGGACCTCTATGACGTTTAGGCCAGTGTTTTGGAGCCTGAGGTTTATCAGGCAGCCGGGGAAGAAGGTCACCTCGTCAATGGCCTTCTCCGGTTCTATCACATCGGGCACCATCTCGACCAGCGGGGTCGATATCACCTCTATGGCGTAGCCCGTCTTCGAGGCGTTCTCTATGAACGACTTATGGCCCTCGAGGGGGCCGAGCCCCTCGTCGACGGCGTGGGCCCTGAGCCTCTCTATAGCCTTCCTGCGTATGTCCAAGTGATGGGGCATGCAGACCTCCTTGCAAACGCCGCAACTGGTGCAGTCGTATAGGCCGTTTGAGAAGGCCAATCGGACCCTATCGTCGGCATCCCTCGGATCCAGCTCGAACCTGGCTATCCTGCCCATTACCGCCGGGCCCGCGAACTCCTGCCAAGCCTCACCGGCGGCCGGGCAAGCGTTGAGGCAGGAGAAGCATTCGATGCAGGACCTCAGCTCGGCCGCGTCTGCGACCTCCTCGCGCAGGAGTATCTCGGGCCTCTTGGGCGGCGCCCTCCGCTCCAGGTAGGGCCTTATCTTCTCCAAGCGCTTAATCCCCTTGCTCAGGTCGACGACCAAGTCCCTTACCACAGGCATGCGCTCCAAAGGCCTCAACGTATACGTCTGCCCCGGCGCGATCCTAGTCCTGCATGCCAGCCCAGGCTTGTCGTTTATAGTAATGGCGCAGGACCCGCATTGCCCGGTCCGGCAGTTCCACCTATATGCCAAGCTAGGGTCTATGTTGTCGCTTATGTAGCGAAGCGCATCTAGGATCGTCATCCCCTTCTTGAATGGGATCTCGTGCCTATCCAAGCGTGGAGCGTCATCCGTCTCTGGATCGTACCTAGAAACGTTGATGATGACCTTCTCACTTGCCATCCCCATTCACCTCCACTAAGAGGACTTCTCCATCCAAGGCGGCTTCCACCTCGTTATCACCACGGGCTTCGTATAGAGCTTCATCTCACCTCCATCTCTCTTGACGTATATGTTCACGAACCACTTCTCGTGGTTGGGCTTCGGGAAATCCGTCCTATAATGGGCTCCCCTAGATTCCTCTCGCATAAGGGCCGCTCGCGTAAGGATCTCCGAAACCAGCAACATGTCGGATATTTCCAAGGCCCCAACGAGCTCCATGTTATACCTGGTGGACTTGTTTTCCGTGAAGATCCTCGGCTCATCCTTGGTGCGCATGAGGACTATCTCGTCGAGGGCACTCCTCATGTCCTGTCCGTTACGGAATATCCCGACCTTGTCCCACATGAGCTTCGCGAGCCTCCTCTTGAGTTGGGATTGGCGCACCCCATCCCTCCTCTCCAGGGGCGCGAAGACGCGCTCGTACTCCGCCTCGATCTGCTTCCTATCGAGCCTCGGCATGCCGTTGCTCAGCGCATGGGCGGCCGCTGATTCGCCCGCAATCGCCCCGAAGACCAAGTTGTCCGCTAGCGCGTTACCTCCGAGCCTATTGCCGCCGTGGACCCCCCCGGCCACCTCGCCCGCGGCGTATAGGCCCTTCAGGTTCGTTTCGCATTTCGCATTTATCTTGATTCCGCCCATGTAGTGATGGGCCGTTGGGGTTACCTCCATGGGCTCGTTCCTTATGTCAACGCCGAAGTCCAAGAAGTCGTGAAGCATTGTTGGCAATACCTCCTCGATCAAGGATGAGGGCAGGAAGGATACATCCAAGTACACGGCCCCGTGCTCGGTGCCCCTCCCCTCAAGGATCTCGGTGGCGATCGCCCTCGAAACCTGATCCCTTCCGGCCAGCTCCATCATATCGGGGTGGTATCGCTTCATGAACCTCTCCCCGAATTTGTTGAGCAATATGCCCCCTTCGCCCCTGACCCCCTCCGTGACCAACATGCCCCTAGCGGACTCCGGAAAGGCGACGCCGGTTGGGTGGAATTGATATTGCTCCATATCAACGAGCTCGGCCCCGGCCTTATAGGCCATTGCATATCCGCTGCCCACATCGGCCTGGGCGTTGGTCGTTATCTCATAGATCCTCCCGGCCCCGCCGGCCGCCATGATGGTGGCCTTGGCCCTATAGACCCTGAAATTCCCCCTCCTAATGTCGAGGGCCGTGACGCCCGCGATGGCGGATCCATCTGTGAGGAGGGACGTGGCGTAGACCTCGTCGTGGACCTCGATATCCCTTCGCCTCATCTCGTCGACAAGGGTGACCATTATCTCGTGCCCGGATCTATCGGCCGCATAGCATGCCCTCGGGAAGCTCTGCTTCCCGAATGGCCTCTGCGCGATCTTCCCATCCGGTGTCCTCGAGAACAGCGCGCCGAACTCCTCGAGCTCCAAGACCCTCTCGGGCGCGTGCTTCACTAAGATCTCTACCAGCTCTTGATCGTTAAGCCAAGCTCCCCCGGAAACCGTATCGTAGCCATGGCTCTCCCAGCTGTCCCTGGGGTCCGAGTTCCCCAGGGCCGCATTGATGCCCCCTTCCGCCATGACCGTATGGGCCTTGCCGAGTATGTCCTTAGTTATGACCATGACTTGGACGTTGTGATTCGATGCCTCTATTGCGGCCCTGCAACCTGCGCCGCCGGCCCCAACTACCAATACATCCGTGTCTATTACCTCATACTTCATTTCAATGCGTCACCTTCGCCTTCACGGCCGACAGCTCCTCCGGGGGTGCAACGGTCACGGTTTCGAGGTCGAAGTTCCTCCTCAGGGCTTCCACGATCGTCCCCTCGGCCCATTCCTTGGCCTTAGCCATCGCCTCCTCATGGGTCTCCGCGGTCACGTTCCGATCGAGGCGCATCATAACGTTCCATGGCTCATTCTCATCGGACCTCTTAACAAAGACCCAGAAGGCCCTAGACCCCTCGGGCACATTTATCCGGCCGCTCATATTGTACCACTCCCTTATCCTGATCCTCCCCCCCTCCTCGACCTCCTTGACGGCCTTGCTAATCTTCAAATCCCCTATATCCGGGAGCTCCTTGAGGATCCCGAAGAGCTTCTTGCTCGTCGAATCAAGCTCGAAGGCCTTTAGCTTGGCCATCAAATACACATCGGCTCTTAATATGGGCAATTCTTGACCACCGAATTTGCGTATTTATGGATATGTGGATATCCTTAAATAATTTTGCTGAAGTTTTTTAAATCGATGGTTTCTCTAAAAATATCCCTCCGCCTATCGTTCCCGGGAAAACGTTTTAAATTGTCTAGGCCCGGGATGGATGCGTGGCCGCCGTAACGTAGCTTGGTTAGCGTACAGGCCTGAGGGGGATCGCCCTCCCGGCCAATGGAGCCTGGAGGCCGGGTTCAAATCCCGGCGGCGGCCCTCAAAAATCCCTTAATGGGCAGGTTTTTCGGCCGTCGACCAACACCGCTCCATTCTACCGAGCTTATATATATGCACAAGATAGATCGGAATATCCCCAGAAGTCGACGATTCTTTCCATCGAGCACCCGCGTGATGGCCCCCTAGCCCCCTCATGAGCCTCATGGAGGTTTGAAAGGAGGCCGAAGCCCGCATTATCGAGATGATTCTGTTGCGCCTTTATTTTATACTCAACAACGCTTTATCCCCCATCCATCCCCCCTTTGTTTCGACCCCTTCCAAACTCCCCCCAAGATGGCTTTTATCGAAGAGTCTCTAACTTCCTCCAAAGGCCGATCCACCTCCTATCCAAGGATCGGCAGATTCCGAATGCCTTCTGGCCTAAAGCCACCTTCCTCACGAGCCTCCCGGGCCATACGCGGGCCTCGAGTTGGTCCGGCAGGGAGGGATCAAAACGACCGAATCGCATCCCCGAGGCTCGCCCATTTATCCCAGGGGATCTGGACCCAGCCGCGGCCGCGGACCATCCCGCCTAGGGGTCGGGCGGGGATGCAGCGAATGAGGGGGGCCGCCGCATCCCAAACGGCGTTATTATAACGCCGTAACCCCCCTATAGGGGGGGTGGTCGCGAAGGGGCCGTCTTGAAATCTTGAATATATTCAAAATAAATCAAATGAATCGAATCCAGGCCGAATGGGGCCCATTTCCAGCTCCGTTTCGGGGAAAGGAGCCCAAAAAATCGAAATAAATCAAGGGGATCGGAATTTGGGCTTCTTAGCGGCCTTAGGGGCATCGATGGGCCCTCAGGGACCGCGAGGGGGCCAAGGCATGGCTGGAAACGCTCGCAAGGGAGGGCCCGCTGGCCGGAGGTCGGATGGCTATTGGGAGCTGATCGGGCTTTTTAGGGGGATTGAGCCCTCGGCCCGCGCCCGCCTAGGGGATCGCCGAGGATTCGGAGGATAAAGTTGCTGACCCACGGCTTCGCTGAGTGGTTGCTGAATCGGCATTCGAAGCCCTATCGGCGGCTGGTGAACAAGCTAATCGCGTTGTTAGAAGAACGGCAATATGAGGAAGGAGAGGATCGTGGAGGCCCTCCCAAAGCTAATGGGGGAGCATGAGGGGACATATGGTCCGCCGGATGATGGGCCCTTCGGCCGGGATGCCGATGAAACCCGGATGGCCCTCCGTGATCATAAAAACCCAAAAAGGGAAAAGCCTAATATGTCGGCGCCGCCAACCGTGCGAAGAATGGGGCAGGCTCATTAAAAGCCCCTTGAGAGGATAGGTATTAACGGCTATGGGCCGGTAGTTCAGTCCGGTATGCCCTTGGGGCCGAGGAACGTCCGGTTTGCAGGCCTCGGCCAAGAGGCCGGAAAGCCGCGGGTTCAAATCCCGCCCGGTCCACCAAATTTTAAATAAGCCTTTTAGCAATTTTACATGGGATAGGTTGAAGGAGAAACTAGGCATGGTAAAAGAAATGAAAAAGGGGAATGAATCATTTTACATTTGCGAGGTATGTAGCCTTATGTATAAGGAAAAGATATGGGCAGAAAAGTGTGAAGAATTTTGCTCCAAACATCATGCTTGTTCATTGGAAATCACGAGTCATGCGGTGCAAAATTAATAGCTTTGCATATATAACATGGCTCTTTTAGCTTCTTTTTCATCCTTATTTTTAACCGAATTCCACGCAACCTCACGAAATGAAAAAGATTCGCTTAATTTTTTTAATTGTATACGGCCCGGTCCACCATCAAAATCTTCGGCATGGAGTGGATAATTCGGTTTGGATTTTTGGATGAAATTAATTCAATATAATGGCCCATCGCTTAAAATAGAATTTTGTTGCCTAAGGATCAAAAGACAAATCCTATATTCGTCCAAGTATGCATGGCAGATTTTAGATTCATTGGATTCTAAATGGACCGCGATCCATTTTCCAACTTAAATTTTCAATAGGCTCTTGGGCATCTCGGTAGATTTTTAGCGCTCATCTGGGAGTTCACACCTATAGGCTTTTCCAGTATTTTTCGCTCTTCTTTCCCCATCAGTTTTCGTTTTTCTGGTTGGCGAGGATTGTGGCTTGGGCTTCTCCAAAGTCCATCCCCGCCATTCGTAAGCGCTTCGGATCCCTTCACGTTTTCTCTCGCTAGGGGATCGGCGATGAGCCGCCCCTCATCCAAGTCTTATAAAGGAAGGTTTGTTCGTTTATAAGTTTAGACAGCTTTGTCATGTCATATCTCCAAAGGCTTCTTTGACGAGGGCCTTGTAGAGGTCATCCTCAATGATTATGGTCGTTTTTACTATAATGTGTTTATTTGCGCTTCTAACAATACATAAATTTTATGAAAAAGCGAAAGGAGAACGTCGCGTTAAGCTGAACGCGTCGCATGACGGGCTCGCTTGCTCCGGAATGGCTCGGAAAATGGAGGACGATTCGAGGGGGAGGAGATGGTATGCCCCTCAGAAAATCTCGGACCTCCAAATATGGAAGATATTATATACAAGTTATGTGCAAGTCCAATATGGATTGGGGGATGAAGATGAAGATAATCTTGGAGGCGAGCCTCTCCACAAAGGATAGGAGGTTCTTAGGGGCCGTCCTCTTGGCCATCGTGGCCCTTTCCACCTCGACGACCATCCTGATGGCTGAGAATCGGAACCTCTCCCATAAGCTGGAATCAATGAGGGCCAAATATCTGACCCTCGACAACTTATACACCAACTTGAGCCGAAGCCATGAGGATCTAATGCGATCCAATGAGCGGCTCTACGATAAGCTGAACAGGACGGTGCTATTGGAGCGGAAGTATTGGGTCGTGATCGGGGAGAATATCACTCTATTCCCGAAGGATACCTTGGCGGTCAGCATCCGCCTCGACGAGGCCGATGGGGGCTATATGGGGATCCACGGCATCGATAGGCTCGAGATCACTTGGATCGGCATCTACAGCCCGGACCTCGGGCCCAAGGAGAGGAGGGTCGCGACGGTAACTCAATACATGGGGGATGGCTTGGGGGAGAGATATCTGGGCGTGAAGGCATTGGCCCTCCTCCCCCATCGGAGCCCGATAGCCGTTCGCGAGCCGATCTCCCCAAGCGAGGCGATCGTGAGGGAATCGACGTCAAGCGCCACCTTCTTCTTCGAGAACTACAACTACCTCGGCTACGTCCGCCCCGGGAATTGGATGACGATCAAATTCTTCTATGATTCGGATGTCCGCCTGACGATCCGGGAGCTGGAGCTCTATGTCGTCGGCTTCGTCAGGCTGAAGCTCGGGGAGGCGGAGGGCTTCGATAGCGCTTGGATAGGGAACAGGGTCGAGGTTGAGATCAGGCGCTGGGGGAGCATGGCCTAGCCGCCCGCCGCCCAAGCCGCTTATGGAGCCCCAAGGCCAATATCAGAATCACGCCCAAGAGGGATGCCACGAGGAAGGCCATAGAGAAGCCCAGCCCCGCGAACGCCCCGGCCAAAAGGGGCCCGGATATGAAGCCGATCCCGAGCGATCCCTCGAAGACCCCGGCCATGCGCCCCAAATGTCCCTTCTCGGCCCTCAGCATGCGCTCTATTGAATAGGCGTATATTAGGCTGGCCGCCGCGGACGTCAATACCACACCCGAGTATATCGCGGCCCTATCGCCGATGGGGATCAAAATGAGGCCCAACGATGCCAACCCGACCCTGGGTTCCAAGCCTATCCCAATCGATGGGGCCGCATGGAAGAAGGCAAGCCGGGTTATGCCGAACAGCAATAGCAACGAGCCCACCTCAAGGGCGCTGAATCCGACCCTAACGCCGAAGGCCGGGAAGAAGGCGAAGAAGATCGACAGGATCGCTCCCAAGGTTGCGTTGGCGAAAACCAGCGAAAGGGGTGGGCCCCCCTCGATCAATCGGCCAGGGTTCCCGCCCCATTGAGCGGGCTTGGCTGGCGCGATTCGAAGGATCAATGCCAAATTCGCGATGGCGATGAGCATGGCCAAAAGGAAGGGGGATCTAGCCCCAAACGCTGTTATGAGGGCCCCTCCCAGGAAGGGGCCAAGGATCTGCCCCAACCCCCATGAGAGGTTGAATCCCCTCAGGGACCTCGAAACGTTCTGGCCCCGTGCCTCAGCGAATAGGGGCTCGATGGTCGGCCAGAAGATGGATATGGCCAAGCCCTCGAGGAACCTAAAGGCTATAAGCTCGATGGGGCTTCTGGAGAGATGGAACAGGATCGCCGCAACGGCGTATATCGACATCGAGGAGGCCAGCAAGAACCTCCTATCCGCCCTATCCGAGATGCGGCCCATGGCGAATGGGAGGATCCCGTAAACGATCCCCCTGGATGTCGCCAACAAGCCGATCTCGAAGGGCGAGGCCGATAGCGATAGTGCGAGAAGTGGAGCCGCCATCGCGATCATATCCATAGTCAATTGGACCGAGAAGCTTAGGAAGAGAAGCGGAAGGCGCCCCGGTCCTTCATCCCCCATCTAACGAGCCCCCGTAATCCTCAGGCCGACCGCTCGCCCTCAATATAAGGGTTCCCCGAGCGATTGGAATGTTCTAATTCAATCCCGAAATGTTTTCTATGGCGATGAGCAAACCTTTATATCCGATTCTAATCGATTTAGCTCAGTTATGCGAAGGATGGGTGGAAAAATTTGGAAACGACCAAAACCCAGCTGGCGGGGTTCCTCTTGCTCTCGATCTTGGTGGGGGCCGCGATCGGCGCATCGCTAGCCAAGCCCTCGGTAAGGCAGTTGGCATCGATGGTCGATTCAACGAGCGCGGCCGAGCGCTTGATAAGGGTCTCCGGTGAGGGGAGGGCATCCTCTAGGCCAAACTTGGCTTACGCATATTTGGCCATCGAAACCATATCCAAAACGGCCGAGGGTGCGCAAGCAGATAACGCTGACAGGATGACTCGGGTGATCTCGGCGTTAAGGGGCGCGGGCCTCTTGGAATCGGATATCGAAACGGTCCGATACTCCCTCGCCCCGAACTACGATTATCAATCGAAGCCCCCGGCCATAGTGGGGTACACTTGCCGAAATGAAATAAGGATAACCGTTAGAGAAGTCGAGAGATGCGGCTCCATGGTGGATCTGGCGGTGAGATCAGGGGCCAATCAGGTCGTATCGATAGAGTTCGCCCTATCCCCCGAGCTTGGAAGGAGGCTCGGAGAGAAGGCCCTGGAGATGGCGGTCGAGGATGCGAGGGCGAGGGCGGAGGCGATAGCGAGGGCGCTCGGGGTTAGATTGAAGGGCCCCGTGGGGATAGAGCAAGCGGCGATGCAGGTCCCGGTGCCGAGGTACACCATTAGGGCCGAGGCCACAACCCCGATAATCCCCGGAGAGCTTCAAGTCACGGTAGCTGTGTCGGCGGCGTTTGCTTTCGAATGACGCCCTTCCTTGGCTTGGGCATCGGACCTCCGCTCCGATCATTCGCCGCCGGTCCTTTCACAGAACCAGCTCGAGCCACTTCTTGTATCTCGGATCCCTGCCCCTGACCACTTGGAAGAACTTCTCCTGCAATCGCTTGGTGATGGGCCCTATGGAGCCGGAGCCTATCGCGCGCCCGTCGACCTCCCTTATCGGCGTCACCTCCGCGGCCGTCCCGGTTAGGAACGCCTCATCGGCCGTGAAGAGCTCCTCCCGGAGTATCTCCCTCTCGAGGAGGGATATGGAGAGGTCCTTTGCCAGCTCCTTTATCGAATCCCTAGTATAGCCATGGAGGGCCCCGGAGCTCGTGGGCGGGGTGAGCAGCGTCCCATCCTTCACTATGAATATATTCTCCCCAGACCCTTCGGCTATGTACCCGTTCGAGTTGAGCAGGATGGCTTCATCATATCCGCATTCGATCGCCTCCAGCTTCGCCAGGACGGAGTTCAAGTAGTTCGCGGTGGCCTTGGCGAGCGGCGGGAGCATGCGGGTATCGATCCTGATCCAAGAGGATATCTTGCACCTGACCCCCTTCCTCAAGCCCTCCTCACCTAGGTAGGTCCCCCAAGGCCAGACCGCTATCGCGACATTGATCGGATTCCTCTTCGGATTCAGGCCCATTTCGCCATACCCATAATAGGCGATGGGCCTTATGTAGCACTCCCTCATCCTATTGACCTTTATGGTTTCCTTTATCGCCCTGGCCAGCTCCTCCATCTCATATGGGATGCGCATCATATGTATCTTGGCACTATTATAAAATCGAGTCAAATGATCCCAAAGCCTGAAGATCGCTGGGCCATCATCGGTTTCGTAGCACCTCATGCCCTCGAATACGGCGGTCCCATAGTGGAGGGCATGCGTGAGGACGTGAACCTTGGCCTCATCCCAATCGATGAATTTGCCATCCATCCATATCTTCTCAGTCTTCTCCAATCGGATCTCCACCCTTTCCCCTCAGGCGCGATTCCGGCCTTTCCAGAAGGGTTTGATTTCAAAAGAAAAAGGTTTTCGGATGGGCCGAAGGGGGCCCGCGATCTCAATGGAGGCGGATTCTCAGATGGAGGACGAAGGGGCATGCCAAGAATCCCGCCACCACTGGGTAGAGGAAGGCCGTTTGGAAACCAGAGGTATCCGCCAAATAGCCTATGATCATCGGGGAGAGGACCCCTCCCAAGAGGCCGGAGGAGGTGTTCACCACGCCGATGACCTTGGCCCTATCCCTGGGCGAGGTATTGTCGGAGATGGCGGCATAGGTTACTGGGAAGAAGGCCGAGGCCGCCATTGCTTGAACTAGCATTGAGGCGATCATCACCGAGCCATAGGGGGCGAAGGCCACACCGACGGTGGAAATCGCCGTAACGAGGACGATGGCCATCAGCACCTTGAGCCTTCCGATCGTATCCGATAGGAGGCCGCCCGCGAGTTGGCCAAGGACCCCGGAGAATCTCGTGATGCCCATCAGAAAGGCGGCGAAGGCCGCGTCCGCGAGCGAGGAGCGGACCATGTAAAGCGGTATCATGGATATGAGCCCTAGGTTGGCCGACCATACGAAGCTGACCAATAATATGGTTGGGAGATATAGGCCCCATGGCCATCCCCCTCCCCCAGCCGCCTTCCCGGCCCCCTTGCCCCCATCCCCTCGCTTCGGGGCGATCATCAGGAACGCGATCGCTATCAGGGCCCCGGGGAGCGACCAAGCCCTTAGGCATCCCACCCATCCAAGCGAGGGCAGCATGGCGCCGGCCCAGAGGGGGCCGGCCATCTGCCCCATTGGCGCGGCCGTTTCATGGATCCCGATGATGGTCCCCCTCCTCCGCCTCCCATAATGCTCCGAGAGGAGCGTTAGGGCTTGCGGGAGATAAACCCCAAGGCCCAAGCCCGCGGCGAAGGCGAATATCATCATGGCCGCGTAGGACCTTGAGATCGATAGGAGGAATGCGAATGCGGCCGAAAGGGCCGTCCCGAAGACTATAATGTTCCTAGGCCCGAATCTGGCCGAACATAGGCCTGAGGGATAGGCCGAGATGGCGTATCCGAGGTTCAGGGCCCCGACCAATGCGCCGGCCATCCAATTGGATAGCGAGAGCGAGGCTTGTATGGAGGGGAGGAGGGCCGGGACCATCATCCTATAGGAGAAGTTCCAGAGCCAAGCGAACCAGCTTATGAGCAATATGGCATACCCGAACCGCGCCGCGTGAGAGATGCCTCCCATATCCCCCTCCCACCTTGGCGATGCCGCCCAATAGCGATCGGTTGGATGCCGATCTTCCAGTTGAATCGCTTTTAATCTTTGTGGAATATCGATTGCGCCCCTTTTCCCCGGATCTTGCTAAAAGGGATTTGGGGATGCTCGATCCTGCCGACATGGGGATAATACGATTCGCTCGGATCAAACCGGGGGAAAGGTTATATAATCCCCCATGAAAAGAAGCCCGCAAATCGGGTCGTATCCGGTGAGGAATGGTTGGCATCCGTTGAAGAGCTTTTGAAGAAGGCGAAATTGCCAGCTCAATTCGCCATGAAATACCACCCCTTCTATCGCGGGAAGATAGAGGTTGTGCCAAAGGTCGCCGTGAGGACCTTCGACGATTTCGCGATTTGGTATACCCCGGGCGTAGCCGAACCCTGCAAGGCCATAAGCAAGGATAAGGAGCTCGTGTACGAGTATACGAACAAATGGAACACAGTGGCGGTGGTGACAGATGGGACCAGAGTGCTCGGGCTCGGGGACATCGGGCCCGAGGCTGGCTATCCGGTCATGGAGGGGAAGGCCCTACTCTTCAAGTACTTGGGCGGCGTCGATGCCTTCCCGATCTGCTTGGATACGAAGAACGCCGATGAGATAATAACGGCCGTGAAGTGGCTTCAGCCCAGCTTCGGAGGAATAAACTTGGAGGATATAGAGCAGCCCAAGTGCTTCTACATCCTAGATAGGCTGAGGAAGGAGATGGAGATCCCGGTTTGGCACGACGACCAACAGGGCACTGGGACGGTGATCCTCGCGGGTTTGATAAACGCGCTCAAGTTGGTTGGGAAGAAGATCGGCCAAGTGACCGTGACCATGGTGGGAGCTGGGGCCGCGAACATAGCGGCGGCGAGGATCCTAATCGCCGCCGGCGTGAAGCCCGAGAACATGATGCTCGTGGACAGCAAGGGCATACTCCATAAGGGCAGAACAGATCTGAAGGACAAATATCCCCAGAAGTGGGAGATGGCCCTTAAGACCAATGGGGAGGGGAGGACGGGCGGCTTGGCGGAGGCGATGAAGGGCGTTGACGTATGCATAGGCTGTTCGAAGCCCGGGCCCGGGGTCATAACGAAGGAGATGGTCAAATCCATGAACGACGATGCCATAGTCTTCGCATGCGCGAACCCGATCCCGGAGATATGGCCTTGGGAGGCGAAGGAGGCTGGGGCCAAGGTTGTAGCGACCGGTAGATCCGACTTCCCGAACCAAGTTAACAACTCTCTCGGCTTCCCCGGGATCTTCAGGGGCACGCTCGATGTGAGGGCGAAGACCATAACGGATGAGATGTGCATAGCCGCGGCCAACGAGTTGGCCAAGGTCGCAGAGGAGAGGGGGCTCAAGGAGGACTTCATAATCCCCAACATGGACGATTGGGAGGTATTCCCGAGGGAGGCCGCCGCGGTCGGGGCGAAGGCCATAGAGCAAGGCATAGCTAGGGTAAAGCCGAGCTATAAGGAGTTATACGAAAGGGCTATGGAGATCATCAAGAAGGCTAGGGAGGAAACGAAGTTCCTCATGGAGAAGGGCTTCATAGCGCAACCCCCGCCTTAGCGGGGCCGCCTCGAAGCCCTCTCCCCAGTCCTTTTTATCGATTCCCCAAAACTCGATCCCATCGGAAGTATTCCAGAAGTTGATGGTCGGGATAGTCGGAAAGCCGAACGCGGGCAAATCGACTTTCTTCAGCGCAGCAACGCTCATTCAAGTCCCGATCGCCAATTACCCCTTCACAACCATAAAACCGAACAGGGGGATCGCGTATGTGACCGCGAAATGCCCATGCAAGGAGTTCGGGGTGAAGGATGAGCCGGCGAACTCCATATGCGATGAGGGCACCCGCCTGATACCGGTGGAATTGGTGGATTGCGCCGGGCTGGTCCCAGACGCTTGGAAGGGCAGGGGGCTTGGGAATCGCTTCCTCGATGAGATAAGGAAAGCCGATGCGATGATACACGTCGTCGATGCCTCCGGCTCCACGGATCTCGAGGGCAGGCCATGTCCCCCGGGATCCCACGACCCCCTAGAGGACGTGGATTTCCTGATGAGGGAGATCGATATGTGGTTGTTCCAGATAGTGAAGAGGGATTGGAAGGAGATCTCGAAGGGCAAGGATGCGAGATCGAGCCTCGAGGCAAAGCTCAGCGGGCTATCGATGGGGAGGCCCCATATAGAGAGGGCCCTATCCGATTCGGGGTTGGAGCATAAAAAGCTGGCAGAATGGGAGGATGGGGACCTAATGAGGTTCTTGAGCCGCTTGAGGGAGATCTCGAAGCCCACATTGATAGCGGCGAATAAGATGGATCTCCCGGGGGCGGAGGAGGGCTTCGAGGCGCTCAGGCGAAGGGGATTGAGGGCGATCCCTTGTTGCGCTGAGGCCGAACTGGCCCTGAGGAGATCCGCGCAGCGCGGGATAACGAACTACAAGCCTTGGATGGGCTCCTTCGAAATCCTCGAGGGGGCCGCGCTCAGCGATGAGCAGAGGCGCGCGTTGGCGATGATAATGGAGAGGGTATTGAAGAGATGGGGTGGGACCGGGGTCCAAGAGGCGATCAACTCAGCGTTCTTTGAGCTCTTGAACGCTATAGTCGTTTACCCCGTTGAGGATGTGGAGAAACTCTCCGATCATCGGGGCCGGGTCCTGCCCGATGCCTATTTGGTGAGGGGGGGGACGACGGCGAGGGATCTGGCATATATGATCCATACGGAGCTCGGGGAGGGATTCCTATACGCGATCGACGCTAGGAGCGGCAGGAGGCTAAGCGGCGAATATCCGCTCAGGGATGGCGACGTTATCTCCATCGTAAGCGCCGAGAAGAGGAAGTAGCGATTCTACTCAGGGGGCTTGACGATCAACTCCTGCCTGCAGAATATCCTCGCCCCGGGCTCCACATCGCTATAGATCACGCAGCCCGGCCCTATCAGCGCCCCACCGCCTATCTTGACCCCGGGCATTATGCTCACGTTTATGCCCGTTTTAACGCCGTCGCCTATGACGGCCCCGAACTTCCTCAGCCCGGTATCCACCATTCTATCCTTTATCCTCATCCTTATAGTCCCCGAATCCAGCCTTAGGTTCGCCACTATGGTCCCGGCCCCGAAGTTGCAATCCTCCCCCACTATGCTATCCCCGAGGTACGATAAATGCGGGATCTTGGTCCCTCTTTGGACCACGCTATTCTTGACCTCGCAGAAGTTCCCCACCCTCACGCCTTCCCCGATCGACGTGTATGGCCTTATCCTCGAGTTGGGGCCCACGACCGCCCCCTCCCCCAAAAAGGCTGGCCCTTCCACGTAGGATCCGCTCTTCACGACGGTCCCCTTAGATACGATAACGTCCCCGATGACCTCCGCCCCCCTCTCGATCTCGCCCTCGATCCTCCTTCCCGCCTTAGAGAGGGCCCTCCTATTGGCCTCCAAAACGTCCCAAGGCCTTCCCAAATCCATCCAATCCGATTCATCCAGGCGCGAGATCTTCACCTCGTGGCCCTCCCCTATCGCCATCTTAATGGAGTCCGTAAGCTCCAGTTCCCCGCGTTCGGAGGGCCCCGTCCTCGAAACGAGCTTCAGAATGTCCGAGGAGAAGGCGAAGATGCCGGCATTTACGAGGGCCCGCTCCGGCGTTGGACCGGCTGGCTTCTCGATCAAATCCACGAGCGAATCCCCATCCGCGATCAATAGGCCGAAGTCCCGGCGATCCGAGACCTCGACGGCGCCCACCACCGCGAACCCTCCGGAGGCCTCCCAAGCCTCGAGGACGGACCTTATGGAGCCCGAGCCCACGAATAGATCGCCGTAGACCAAAAGGAAACGATCATCCCGCAGGGACTCCCCGGCCACTCCCAAGGCATCGGCGGTACCGGAATAATTCCTCTGGATGGCGTATTCCACCTTCATCCCCCACCTGCTGCCATCCCCAACGAAGGAGGAGATCTTTCCCCCCTCATGCCCCACCACCACGATCGCCCTCCCTATCCCGGAGCCCTTCAGGGCTGAAAGAAGGTGATCAATTAATGGCCTACCTCCCACGGGTATCATCGCCTTCGGTCTCTTCTCAGTCAGGGGGAGCAATCTCGTCCCCAAGCCGGCGGCCAAGATCACTGCCTCCCTTATCGCGCGCGCCATTCGGCATCATCCATGGAGGGGGTTCTAAGCCCATAATCCTCCGGCAACCCATAAAATGGTTATTCCCTTTTCACATAGGCCTTAGGGGCGGCGAATTTTTAAATGGCTGGCCGAACCAAATCGGCAATCACCGAAAGCGCGCTGGTGGAAAGATGGCGCTGGAGCCGCTTTCCTTAGCCTTGGGGATCTTCCTGGGATCCATATGTGGGTACCTATTGGGGCTATTGGCGGAGAGCGAAAGGGAGTCGTTTGAGCTCGCGAGATACAACGACCTCAGGGTCGAATTGGAACGCTTGAGGATCGATCTCTCAAGGGTTTGCAATAGGGAGGAATCCCGGAACTTGGAGGAGAGGATCAGGGCGGCTGAGGAGGAAATAGACGAGATCCTCAAGAGGGCGAGGAGGAAATGAGGGAGGCCGCTGCGGAGCCCTAGGCGGTCTTCGCCTCCGCCTTCATGCCCTCCTCCGGGAGGAAGGGGCGCGTCGGCATCGCCAATAGCTTCGATTTCCTCACTCCCACATGCCTGATCGGGATTATCTTCTTCGCCTTGTTGTAGATATCGGATGCGACCTTCCCGAGGACCACCTCATGGCATAATTGGCTGTAATCCAAGCTCCTAGCCCTTTCCTCCAATACCTCCCTCATTGTAGCCCTTATCGCCTTAGCTTGGGAGGAGTTGGCCCTCCCCTTAGCGAAGGCCACTATCGAATATCTGGCCACATACCCGTCCTTGGAGCTAACGGTAAATATGCCATCGATCCTCGAGCTCCCCCTCCTGACGAGGCTCCTGAGATAATCCGTTGAATATTCGTGTTTTTTAAGTATGGTCTTCGCTTTTCCTCCCTCCGCCCCAACTACCATGAAGTAGAGCTTCGTCGATTGATGGGTTATGTCGCCCGTTATGTCGTAAAGGGTTGTTTCCACGACTCTGCCGATGAGCCTCTGGGGATCCTCGTAGAGGATGCTCGCGACCTCGAGTTCCCCGAAATATTGCGGGGCAAGGACCGATATCCACTTCTTAGCATGCCATTTGTCCTTGACCTTTCGGGCCTTTGACATCTCCCTTTGCACCAGATGTTCCCAATTTCACGTGCCGGGGTTTAAAAAAGGTTTGCCGAGCGCGCGCCAACCCCATCAAGGTCACGGAGGCGGCCTCCGCGCACCTGAACATATCCTCGGCGGCGTTCAATACGGATGGCGCATCCCATGCGCGCAGCGAGGCCTCCAAGGATCTCCCCCTAGCCTTCACCTCGACCCGCAGGCCGCTCGGAAGGCGCTTGCAATCCGGAGAGAGGGCTCGCGCTAGGACCGAGGCAAGGCCGCTAGGCAACTCGAACCTAACCCTTAGCTCGCATGCGTTCCCGCGGCTTCGCATATCTCCTCATCCAAGGATCTCAGAAATTCCTCCGCCAACTCCATCTTGACCTGGGCCCCGGCGGCCACATCGTGCCCGCCGCCCTGCCCGGAGTACTTGGCCGATAGCCTCTTCAATATGGATCCAAGATTTATCCCGAGCCCCTTCGATCGGTCCGATAACCTCGCGGAGATCTTGAACTCGCCCCTTTTCGTGATCGTGGAAACGACGATCACCTTCTTCGAGTTAAAGGCCCCAGAGGAGGATAGCATTGAGGAAACTGCGCCGGTCATCCCTTCATCGATCAAGCCCTCTCCGAGTATCACGAAGGCCTCCCGCAATTCCCTAACCCTACCAGGGTTTGAGTATATCTCCCCCATGCATTGGGCCAAGCTTCTCCTATATTCCGCCAAGGTTCGATTCGCCTCCTCCAAGGCCGCTCCCCTATCCCCCATGCAGATCGAGATGCCGAGCCCCGGCCTCCCCATCCTCCCGCAGGCATTCAATAGGGATGCGAACTCCCTTCCGTCCCTAAGCGGGGTCCATCGCCTCTCCCTCGAGAGCGTATATACCTTCCCGACCAATTCGAGGGCCAGCTCCCCGCCGATGCCCCTTGAGGATAGGTGTTTGATTATGTTCGAGAGAAGCCTCTGCTTCTCCTCTTCGTCCAGATCCGCCAAAACCCTCCATTTGTCATCCTCCTTGACCCTTATGCCCGCTGAGGCGAGGAGGTCGAGGCATTTGTCCTCCTCCCCGGTAAGCCCGGGAAGGAATGGGGAGGTCGTCTGGGCCAAGGCCCTATGGATGGGCCTCGTCTCCCTCCCATATAGGATCAGATCCTCCCTAATCTCCAAGCTCCCAATGGAGGCCGCGAATTGGGCGACCTCCTCGTTCAAGCCCGTGAGGGATCGCTTGGGACCGATGTCCTGCGTATCACCCAAGGCGCCAACGACCGCCAGCGGCGCCAAGTCGCTATTGGATTCATCCAAGGCTTTAGAGAGCAGGAACGCGATTCCGGATCCGCTCAACTCCTTGCTTCCATCGAAGCCGTGGTCATGGGGGTTGACGTGCATTATGCCATCCGGGAGGTTGCCGGCCGTTTGGTGATGATCGATTATCATGACCCTCCTCCCCCGGAAGTCGATCCCCCCTATCAGGTCGAGGTAACCGCTGCCGATCTCGTTGAATATCACCACATCATAGCGGGATCCCGAGACCTCCCCGAGTATCTCCTCGTCCAAGCCTTGGGCCACCTTGATATGGAAGGGAACTGAGAGCCTCATCAACGCTTTGCAAAGGATCGCCCCGGCTCCGAGACCATCGGCATCGAAATGCGTTACTACTAAGAAGTTGGAGGGTTTCCCCGCCTCATTCCTTATGGATTCGGCCATCTCTTCTATGCGGGCCATTAGGCCCGCGCGATCGGCCATCTTCAGGTCACTGACGCGACCGCTGGGGTGTACTTCCAATCGGGGCCAAGGATCCCCTTCCTCATATAGTACTTCGAGATCCTATGGATCTTCGATTCTATCAGCGCCAAGGCCCTCTTGTTGACCGAGTCCGATCTATGCTTCTCCAAGTGCTTCCTCATGGATTCGGCCTTTTTAAGGAGCGATCCCAAGTCCTCCGGGATCCTCGGGGCCAAGCCCTCGGCCCTAAGGATCTCCCCGATGGTCTTCCCGGTCACCTGCTTGACCAAGGGTATTCCGTATTTATCCCGGAGTATGGCTCCTATGGCGCTTTGGGAATATCCCTCCCTAGAGAGCTTTACCACGAGCGCTTCGACTTCCTCCGGTGCGTATTTGCACCAAGCCGGTGGCTTCTTGCTCACGGGCCTGGTGGATCCGGATTTCCCCTTCTTCCTGCTGTAGAGCCTCGCCATGGTTCGATCCTACTCCGCTTCAGACCTATCGGCATCGGAATTGAGGGGCCATTTTTCCCCCTTGAACCATCTCGCGAATTTTTCCAACGCTTTGGCCCTATGAGAGTATTTATTCTTTTCCTCAAGGCCCATCTCCGCGAAAGTTCTCTCCCCTCCGCCATCGGGGATGAATATCGGATCGAACCCAAAGCCTTGTGAGCCCCGGGCCTCCTCGGAGATCCTCCCGCGCGCGATGCCCAAGAAGCAAAGCGGGTCCAATCCCGGAGCGCAAAAGGAAACGGCGGACTTGAACTCCGCCCTCCTATCCACAACGCCTTCGAGCAATTTGAGGAGGCCCCTCACGCCTATCGTCCTGAAGGCGTAGGAGGAGTAAGGCCCCGGGAATCCCCGAAGGGAATAAACGAAAAGCCCCGCATCCTCTGCGATGAGGGGAACCCCATGCGCTTTCGAGGCCTCGAGGGATGAGAACTTCGATATCTCGCAGAGATCGTCCGATTGTATTTCCACCCTATCCTCGGACATCCTAAGGACCCTTATGCCGAACCTACTTAGGACCGCCGATGCCTCCTTGAACTTCCCAAAGTTCTTCGTCAGGAAGAAGACCTCCGCCTCATGGGGCGGCATCCCATTCACCTCTCGGAAAAGTACCTCCCCCTCCGCTCCACCTCGAGCATCTTTTCGACGACATCATCCGCGAATTCGATGATGGAGCGATAACCCTTCATTATCTTTTCAAGGACCGCCCTCGCCCGCTCGTGATGGAGGCTTCCGAGAGCCCTCTTCAATATGAGCAAGTCTGTCCCCATGTCCTCTTCATCGCTCGATCTAAAGCTCAGCCCGAAATCCATTAAGGCGATCCCGCCGCCCTCCATGAGCATTATATTGGAAGTGGTGAGGTCGCCGTGGATTATCCCGTTAGAGTGCATCCTTCCCACGCATTCCCCGATCTCAAACAGCGGGAGCGCCTTGGGCCCCCTGAACTCCAAGGCTTCCTTCATCCTGATCCCTTCGATGAACTCCAAAACGATTGTCTTGGAGCGAATGTCGACGCTGTAGACGGATGGCGTCGGAACCCCCAGGAGCTTGACCTCGTGAAGCATGGAGGCTTCCCTAGCCGTCCTCTCCTCCCTTATCCTCTTGTCCAGCTGGGGGATCCTGTACCCCTTTCTAACCCTTACTTTGTATACGGCCTTCATGCCGTACCACTCCCCCAAATATAGGTTGGCCTCAGCGCCCTTCTTGAGCAGTGTCATCCCCTTCGCCAAGGGATCTCCACCTCATCCAACCTCCATCTCGGCAGCACCTTGCTATCCCCTAGGCGCTCGGAAACCCCACTCGAGAAGGCCAGAGCCCCAGTCCAAGCTATCTGGGCCCCGGAATCGCCGGAGTACTTCGGATCCACTGCCTCGGATCTCCCCCCACGCTCGGACATCATCTTAGCGAACATCTCCCTCAGGCGGCGGTTGGCCGAAACCCCGCCGGTCAGGAGGAGTTCCTCGCGCTCCAACTGGGCTACCGCCCTTTCCGATACCTCCACGATCATGGAGAAGGCCACCTCTTGAAGAGAGTAGCATAGGTCGGGGAGCTTCGAATCCGGTATCTTTTTGACAGCAGCCGTGAGGAGCCCGGAGTAGGAGACGTCGTTGCCCTTCACAATATACGGGAGTTCGATGAGCTTCCTCCCCTTGGAGGCGATCCCCTCTATATTCGGGCCCGCTGGATGGGGTATTCCCGCCTCCCTGCCGAAGGCATCCAGCAGGTTCCCGAGGGTTATATCCTCCGTTTCGCCGAAGACCCTCCATTTACCCTTGGAGAAGAAGGCCACGGTCGTATGGCCTCCGGAGACCAATACCACGAGGGGGTTTCTAAGGCCGGTGGTGAGCAACCCGATCTCTATGTGGGCGATCGCATGATGTATTGGGATGAGGGGTTTGGAGTACCTAGCCGATATTGCCCTAGCAATGGTCGCCCCAACCCTTAGGACCGGGCCGAGGCCCGGCCCCTTGGAATAGGCTATGGCATCGACATCCTCCGGGGATTTGCCAGCCGCCCTCAAAGCCTCGCGGACAACCTTTGGGGCGATCTTCGAATGGTGCTGGGCCGCCTCCCTCGGGTGTATGCCGCTCCCCATCGGGGGGCGATAGACCTCCTTTATATCGGAAAGGATCTCCCCCCTAGAACTGGCCACGCTGGCTCCGAACGTATGCGCCGTCGACTCTATCCCCAGGCAGAGCACTTCCCCCGCTCCGCGATCCCTTTCGCGGGTCAACCTGAAGCCCCCCTCTCCCTCGCGAATAGTCAAATTTATCCGTGGCGAGGTCCCTTTAGGGGAGGGCGGGAAATTGGAAAGGGACTTCAAATGAGGCCGATACAGCCGGAATGCAACATAGGCACGCTCGGCCATGTGGATAACGGGAAGAGTACCCTAGTTCAGGCCCTCACGGGTATTTGGACGTCCAGGCATTCCGAAGAGCTGAGGAGGGGCATTACCATAAGGATAGGATATGCCGACGCCTATTTTTACAAATGTTCCAGATGCGATCCCCCTGTTTACACAAGCGAGCCGAAGTGCCCCCAATGTGGGGGGGATGCGGAGTTCCTGAGGGGGGTCAGCTTCATTGATTGCCCGGGTCACCACAGCCTCATGGTCACGATGCTCTCCGGCGCCGCCCTCATGGATGGTGCGCTCTTCTTGGTGGCTAGCGATGTCAAGTTCCCGCAGGCCCAAGATAGGGAGCACCTCCTCGCTGCGGAAATAGCGGGCATAAAAAGGATGATCATAGTCCAAAATAAGATAGATATAGTGAGCAAGGAAAGGGCGCTCGAGAATAGGGCCGAGATAGAGAGATTCGTGAAGGGCACTGTGGCGGAGGGGGCGCCGATCATACCGGTCTCCGCTCAAAAGAAGATCAACATGGACGCCCTGATCGAGGCCATGGAGGAATGGATCCCTACGCCCAAAAGGGACCTCTCGCTCGATCCGAAGATGTACGTGCTCAGATCCTTCGAAGTTAACAAGCCGGGCACCGAAGTGGAGGATCTCGTCGGCGGAGTCCTGGGCGGGTCAATAATCCAAGGCAAGTTGAGGGTGGGCGATGAGATAGAGATCATCCCGGGGATAAGAGTGGAGGAGGGAGGGAAGCCCAAGTATGAGCCCTTGACGACAACTGTAGAGAGCATCCGCATAAGCCGCGGGAGCGTTGAGGAGGCGGGGCCCGGGGGCTTGGTGGCCCTGGGGACGAAGCTCGACCCCTCTTTAACAAAATCCGATGGGCTGGTCGGGAGCTTGGTGGGAAGGATTGGCAGGATGCCCCCCCTGTTGGAATCCCTGAGGCTCGAGGTCAAGCTCTTCGAGAAGGTCGTGGGCGTGAGGGAGGAGATACCGACCGAGAGGATAAGGATGAACGAGGTCCTCGTTTTGAACGTTGGAACCAGCGTTACCTCCGGCGTAGTTACATCTGTCAGAGAGGACTTGATTGAGGTCTCCCTGAGGAGGCCAGTCAGCGTCGAGCCGAGGATGAAGGTCGCCATAAGCAGGAAGATAATGACCGGATGGAGGTTAATAGGATACGGAGTCGTAAAATGAGCGCATCCCCAAACCCCGGCGGGCGCGAGAGGGCGGTCAGGGTGCTCCTCGACTCAAGCTTCCTAATGATGCCATTCAAGTTCAGGGTGGATCCCTTCAAGGGCATTGAGGAACTCATCTCGGGGAAGCCAATCTTCACTCTGATAAGTCCGGTCGGGGAGGAGTTGATGAGGATCTCGAAGGAGGGGGGCAAAAGGGGTCGAATGGCTAAGTTGGCGATCCAATTGGCCGAAAGGTGCGAGAAAGTTCGCTTCGAGCCCCCTGGGGGAGGGGGGGTTGATGAGGCCATAATAGCGGCATCGAAGGGGATGAGGGCTATCGTGGCCACAAATGATGCGGGACTCAGGAAAAAGTTAAGGAATATAAATGTCCCGATCATTTACTTAAGGAATAAATCGAGGCTCTGCCTTGAGGGGATGGAGCCCGAATATCTTTGATCGATCATTAAGGGGGTTGCGCGCGACGTTCAGGCTCGTGGAAGTCGAGGACGTGGTGAGGATACCGCCCACGGAGCTGGGGAGGCCGATACAGGAGGCGGCGAGGGAGCAGGTTAAGGCAAAATACGAGAATATCGTGAACGAGGATCTCGGCTATGTGATCCTTGTAATTGATGTTAATGCCGATCCGGTTGGGAAGATCTTGCATGGGGATGGCTCCACTTACCATAGGGCCACCTTCAAGCTCCTGACCTTCTACCCCGAGGTCCAAGAGGTTATCGAGGGGGAGGTCGTAGAGGTAACGGACTTCGGGGCATTCGTCAGACTCGGCCCGGAGGACGCCCTATTGCATGTATCCCAAATAATGGATGATTTCATAAACTATGACGAGAAGCATGGGATCTTGATTGGGAAGGAAACGCAGAGGAAGTTGGGGAAGGGGGATTTCGTTAGGGCTAGGATCATAGCCGTGAGCTTTCCGAGGGGCGGCATGGGAGGGAAGATAGGGATAACGGTTAGGCAACCATTCTTGGGGAAGCTTGAGTGGATAGAGGAGGATGCGAAAAGGGCGAAGGGCGAAGCGAGGGAGCGGATTGCGGATGTCTCTTAAGGCTTGTAGGGATTGCCGGGCCCTTAGCAATGGGCCCATTTGCCCAAATTGCAAATCCTCAAGCCTGAGCGATGATTGGTCGGGCCTTTTGGTGGTATTGGATCCAGAGTCCTCTAAAATAGCCTCCATGTTGAACATAAAGAAAAGCGGGAGATACGCCATAAAAGTGAGGTAGTTGGAGGGGCTCAGACCAGACGATCGCTTGAGGGCGATCCTCAAGGAGCCGCTTGGCGTGCTCCTGCGCGGCGGCGGTGGGTCCGAATACGCCGAGGTCGCAAAGCTAATCGAGAGGGATGGCATCGGATTCCTCATATCGGTTGGGGACGCGGTCTCTAGGGACCTTGTGGAAAAGGGTATCGGAGCGAACGTCAGGATCGTCGATGGAAGGATAATGAGGAGGGGTGCCAATGTGGTCCATAGTGGGCATAGGAGGACGTTCAGGGCGAGGAATCCCCCCGGCATGATAGGGTTACCCGCTTGGGGCGCCGTGAGGGATGCCATTTCGTGCGGAGGGGGGCTCGTCATAATAGATGGGGAGGAGGACCTCCTAGCCCTCCCGGCGATAGTGGAGGCCCCCGAGGGGGCGTTGGTGGTTTACGGCCAACCGAATGAGGGCATAGTTGTCGTCAAAGTCGACCAAGCCTCAAAGGAGCGGGCCAGATCCTTAATCGGGATGATGGAGCGGGTCGAGGGGGTTAACCCCTCCGCCGCTCGTAATCGGTGAAGCCGCAGGATCCGCAAGCCCACCTGGGTATGGGTTTTTCGTGATGGGCCATTATATTGTTGCATCTAGGGCATTTCTTGTTCTTGAGCCTTATCGTCCCCTTTTGCGGATCGTATTCATAGATCGAGCTGAGTCTAGCCTTCTTCGCCAATGGCATCAGCCCTCGCTTTTCTCGCCCTTCTTGGATCCCGAGTCGCGATCGATTATATGCCTCGGCACAACGATCGTCGCGTAGCCGGGATCGCGGTATACCTCAACGCTGCAGAGGGACTTGTTCAGCCCGGTCTTCGTCAAGATCTTCCTAATGAATACCATATCCGGTTGTGCCCCGAATATTCTCGAGAGCCTCTCCCTCAGGGACCTCCTATCCGGCGTTCCCGCTCCGGGATGGGAAACCTCGACCTCGAGCTCCTTCCTCCTAAGGAGCGGGTTTTCAAATTCCCTTACGACCCTCGCCTCCATCTCGCTCTACCTCGGAATCGCCCATGACGACCATATTTATCTGATAGGTCTCCTCTGTGATCATTCTTCCCCTCACGAGCTTCCTCTCCCTAAGGCCCTTGGATTTGGGCCTGAAGCCCGGGGGGCCGGATAGGAGTATATACTTCTTACCCCCGCCGTGCACATCTCCCCTCATTGGGATCCCGTCCTTATCGCTCCCCCCGGTTATCTTGACCCTCTTCCCCGGTAGCCCAACTAGGGACCCGTCTATTATGTCCCCTATCTCCCGTCCAACCAAAGGCACGGCCTTGCTCCCCTCCAGCTCTATCGTTTTGACTTCTTTCGCCTCGGGGATCGCTATGTTCACCTTGAATTTCGCCAAGCGATCGCACCAGCCCTTCCGATAATAGCGTGAGGGAACCGTTTATAAGCTTATACGGGCGGGGAATGGGGCCGCAGGGCATCGCGTCCCTTTGAGATCTCGGAGATCTTCCCCAATAACTCCAGATCCTCGCTCGATAGCCTCTCCCTGAACTTGGAGGAAAGCGCCCTGACATGGGAATCCGGAACGGCCACGTAGAGGACGTCCCCCTCGGAGATCTGGCGCCCGACGGTTGGCTTATCTATCGAAACGGCCACTTGCATTCCCCTCAGGGCCTCCTCGATATCCCTCCCCCTATCTTGGATCTGGAGGATCTCCCCAACCCGCCTCCCGTCCTCGGCCATTAAGGGATATCCAGGCCTCACCCTTCCCCCGAGTACTTCGACCCCCACGATGGCCGGCTTGCTCCTCCTAAATACGAGGCCGGGGAGTATCCTCACGGCCCCGGGTAGGATGAGGCTCTTGAACTCCCTATAGGCCTCCTCCTCCCTTTCCCTTTCCATCCATTCAATGAACTCCTCAATCAGGCCGTATACGAGGTTGTTCCTGAAGATCTTGACCCCCAGGGCCGCGGCCTCCTCCTCGGCATCGGGCAATAGCTTCACATTGAACGCCAGAACGGCCCTGAACAGCCTATCCTTAACGGTTCCGGCCTCCACGACTTCCCTCCTGGAAACGTTCCCTATGTCGGCCAACCTTATCGGGATCCCCTTCGAGCTCAAGGAGCTTATCAGCGCCTCAAGCGAGCCCAGCGCATCCGCCTTAAGGACTATGCCCTCCTTGTCGCTCGTTATGACTATCCCCTTGATCTCCTCCTCGAGCGATTTGGAATATTGGGCGATCGCGTCCGGCGATGGGGCCGCATAGAGCGAAGAGCCGGGGAGGGCCCCCTCGAGCCCCGGCGCCACTATCTTCACGCCGGCGGCCGCGACGACTTCCTGAGCGGTCGAGAACTTGTCTCGAGGATCCCTTATCTCATCCAAGGGTTTTGGGAGGAGGATCGCCCTGATTTTGGTGATTATCGGGCCCTTGAGGCCGCCGACCAATATGGTATCGCCCTCCCTGAGGACGCCATCGTAAATTATGGCATTGATCGTCACGCCAAGTCCGACCTCCTCCTTGACCTCCAGGACCGTGCCCTTGGCTGGGCCCATGGTGGCCGTTAGGTCCTTCTCCATGAACGCTTGGGTCAGGCCGATGAGCATTGATAATACGTCCTGAAGCCCCTCCTTGGTCCTCGCGCTGACCGGGACTATGGCGACGGTCCTCGTGAAATCCCTTATCCTATCGTACCTATCGGAGTTGAAGCCAAGGCTGGAGAGCCCTCCCATTAGGGCATAAATCCTATTCTCCAGATCGGCCCTCACCTCCGGGCTTTGGCGGGCGAACGAATCCTCGAAGGGAGCCCCGGGGGCCGGCCTCCAGCCCGGGATCAGGTCCACCTTATTCGCGGCCACGATGAACGGCACCCTCCTAGCCCTCAATATTTCCAAAGACTCCTTTGTCTGGGGCTTGAGGCCCTCAATGACGTCTATGACGAGAACCGCGATATCGGCGGCCGATCCCCCCCTCTTCCTAAGGTTGGAGAAGGTTTCATGACCAGGGGTATCTATGAAGAGCAGGCCCGGGACTTTTATCCGGAACCTGTATCGCTCGAGCAATCCGCCGCAGAGCTCGGCCAACGTGGCCGCGGGTATCATGCTGGCCCCTATCCATTGCGTTATTTGCCCGGGCTCCCTCGCGGCCACGGAGGTCCCCCTGATGGAATCCAAGAGGGTCGTCTTGCCGTGGTCTACATGGCCCAGCACCGCGACTATGGGATGGCGCAGGGGCAACTCTCCTCATCAATTCCTTAAGGGGCTCGTAATTGGAAGATAAGGATATTCCCCAGGCTTACTCCACTATTTCCCCTTCCCCGAAGAATATGCTGATCTCCCTTTCCGCCTTTTCCGCGCTATCCGATGCGTGCACCAGGTTCCTTATGACCTCACCCCGAGGGACTGCCGGCGCGTAATCCCCCCTTATCGTCCCCGGGAGCGCCTCCGAGGGATCGGTTGGGCCGGAGAGGTTCCTCATCAGCCTTATCGCGTTCACCCCCTTCACGACCATTGGGATCGAGGGGCCCGATGTTATGTAGTCCAACAAGCCCTCGTAGAAGGGCTTCCCCCTATGCTCCTCGTATAATCTCTCCGCCTGATCCCTAGTGATCCTGACAAGCTTTAGGCCGACTATATCCAAGCCCTTCCTTTCGATCCTCGAGATTATCTCCCCGATCAACCCCTTCTCAACGGCATCGGGCTTCAAGCAGAAGAAGGTCCTCTCGATCCCCGGGGGGGCCTCCCCCATGGCTCACTTGCCCCTCTCCTTCTTGCCGTAATACTCCGTCCACTTGAGCTTCCTGGGATCCCTCCCAAGCTTCAGCAAGCTCTTCCTGCATTTGGATGAACAGAATCTGTAGATGCTCCCGTCGTTCTTGATGTACATGGATCCGGTCGAGGATGGGAAAGGTCTTCCGCAGAATGAGCATTTCAATTGTCTTACCATTGCCCCCGGCCCTACTTTATCTTCCTAGCCTCCCTCTCCGTTTCCCGGAGCATTAGGACGTCGCCGAGCCTCACGGGGCCCTTTACGTTCCTAGTTATTATCCTCCCCTTCTCCCTCCCCTCCATTATCCTGACCCTCACTTGGGTCACCTCCCCAGTGACCCCTGTCCTGCCTATTATCTGCGTCACCTCGGCCGGGGTGGCCTTCTCCTCAACCCCCTTGGCTCCGCTCATTTGCCCTTCACGCTCCCCCTCTTGAGCTGCTCGATTTGAGCTATTATCTCCCCTAGGGCCTTAGAGGCTTCCCCGGAATCCACTATGGCCACCGCCGCCGATGCCACATCCAACCCAGAAGCCTTCCCCAGCTCCTGCTTGTTGGGGACGTATATGTACGGGACCCTCCTCTCCTCGCAGAGTATCGGCAAATGGGCCACGACCTGGGGGGGGTCCACGTCCTCCGCTATCACAACGAGCTTCGCTATACCCCTCTCTATGCTCTTCGTGACCTCGTTCGTTCCCTTCCTTATCTTCCCGCTATCTCTCGCGATCCTTATCATCTGATAGGCCTTATCGGCGAGGTCCTTGGGGACCTCGAATTTGACGAAGAAGGGCTTGGACGTCTCGCTTCACCTTCATCCGCCCAATTGATCCACCCCTACGCATCCGCCCCACTTATCAATATTTCGGAGCGGGGCGGATGGCTGGCGATTTCAACCTGTAGCCATGCCCAGGGCACCGGCTTGAGGGGATTTCGCGCGTTCCCAGCCTTCCCATGCCCATGGCGCGAGGACCGCCAGATTGTTTAGATTGCCTCCCCGACCCCTCCAAGGGAAGCGCCCAACTGATAATCGTGCTGAGCACTCTTCCGGGGATTCATGGCTCTTGGGCGGGAGGGGCCGATCGCCCCGGAGGCTTTCCGGGCATCCTCTGAAGCTGGTTACAACGCCTCCGTCCCCTCTGAGAGTAAAGTTTTTAACGACCCTCTCGGGTGCATCGATCCAAGTCCCTCAAGGGAGGCGTTCCCATGAGCGCGTTGTTAAAGCTTAGGTTGACGATCCTCGGTACTACGACCCTACTAATAGCCATCTCAACGCTATTCATGGCCATATTGCTGAGCCTTCTAGGCGCTTTGAACATTATATCCCTGATCTTCGTGGTGATCGTATTCAACCTTGGGCAATGGCTGATCGCGCCATATCTGATAGATGCGCTTTATAGGACTGAGGAGATACCGGGGGGGAGGCATTGGCTTAGCGAAACCGTCAAGAGGCTGAGCGCCGAGAGCGGGCTGAAGCCCCCAAAGCTGATGCTGGCCAATATCCCAATCCCCAACGCCTTCGCCTATGGCTCCCCCTTAAGCGGGCCCAAGATCGCCGTCACCAAGGGCCTCCTGAATGCCTTGGAGAGGGAAGAGGTCGAGGCCGTCATCGGCCATGAGCTTGGGCACCTGAAGCATAGGGACGTGCAATTCATGATGTTCCTTTCCGTTCTGCCGGCCATATTCTACTATTTGGGCTATTCCATGATGTACTCCTCTTGGTACGGAGGATATAGGAATAGGGAGAGGGGCAGCTCGCCCGCGATCCTCATAGGCATAGCGAGCATCGCCATATACTGGGTCCTGAACCTCATAGTCCTAGGCCTCAGCAGGTTGAGGGAGTACTACGCCGATGCCCATAGCGTCAGCATCGTAGACGATGGCCGGAGGAAGTTATCGGAGGCCTTGGCCAAGATCGTGACCTTTACGGGAAGGCAGGCCGCCGGGCAAATGAGGGGCGCCTATGGGAGCTTCAAGTGCCTCTTCATAACCGACCCGGATCGGGCCATGGAGGATCTTAGCGAAGTCTCCGGGGTTTGGGGATCCAGGGATGAGCAATTGGTCAGAGAGGTCATGTCCAAGCGGATCACAATGTTCGACAGGATCGTGGAGCTCTTCTCCACTCATCCGAACATAGTGAAGCGATTGAGGGCCATACAATCCCTTTGAGCGGGAGGGGCACATCCAATCCTTTTTTATTCGCCCGATAAGGGTGTTCGCGATCGGCTCACTCAAGTGGCCCCTCAGGGCTATCGTTATTCGAGCTTCGGTTGGGAGATTCCCTCCAGCGCCTTGCAAAGCCAATAAAGCTTCCTTCCGAAATTCCGCGCGGTTTTAAGGCCCTCCGAGTCCCTCAGGACCTCCCCCCTCTCCCTACCGAAGGCGACGTTCCAATAGCTGGATCCCGGGATTATCATGCCCTGATGGAGGAAGAAGAAGATCAATTGGGCCAGCGCGAAGTTATGGCCGGCCCTCCTCCCCACGACCAAGGCCCCTCCGACCTTGTTCTCGAGGACGCGCCCAAGGGCATTGGATAGGTATCCGGCCCTATCGATCAGGGCCTTTATCTGCGGCGTTGCGGATCCGAAATAAACGGGCGATGCCAATATTATCCCATTGGAGGCCCTCATTTTTTCGAAGATGGGTTGCATGTCGTCCTCGATGCGGCAAACCTTCCTCCTATTGCAGGATAGGCAAGCGTCGCATGGCTTGATCTCCCTCCCAGCCAGGCTTATCAGCTCGGCCTCCCCTCCCCCCTCCTCCACCGCCTTAAGGGCTTCGGATAGCAGGAGCTCGGTGTTCCCGCCGGCCCTAGGGCTCCCGGATATCCCGACGACTTTAACCAAAGCCCTTCAACCTACCTCTTTAGCGATAGGATTAAGCGTGGGAATCCAACCCTCCGGTCCGATGCAACCCTTTGGGCGGGATGAATGCGGAATCCATTGGTCCGAACTCCTTCGCGATCGCCTGCGAGGCATCGAGCCGCTTCCCCCAAGAAGATCTCACATCCCCAAGGGGTGCCGATGGAGCGGGGCCCCGCCCCCGGATCAATCCCGAATAGCCCAATGGCGTTCTCGGCGCCGTGGTCCCGGTCCATCAACCATCCAACCCCTATGCCCTTCGCCCACCTTTCCCGCTTCCTTGGTTGATCGATGAATAATGGGATTTCCTCACTGGGCCATTCCCCGGGGCGATTTATCAGCGCCCGCGATAATTAACGATTTTGGTCCCCGGAGGGGATCCCCTCGGCCGCTCCTAGATCCTTGGGCACCCTGACCCTTATCCTCTTTATCGAGCATTCCCTTCCGGATTCTATGGAGAGCTCCGAGCCGCCGCATTTCGGGCACCTGGGGATTATTGGGATGAAGTGATCCTCCCCCATGGGGGGCCCCCTCTCGCCGCTGTAGCCGCATTCCTTGCATTTTATGATGCATGGAATGATCTCGATCTTCAATGAGGCCCCCTCCGCGATCGTGTCCTTCGAGAGGATCGAGAAGGCGAAACTTAATTGTTCCGGGTTCAGCAGGGTCATCTCCCCAACCTCCAATTCCAAGGATAGGATCCTCTCGGCCCCATTCTCCTTCGCCGCTTTCAATGCGACCTCAATAATTGATTGCATAGTGGAGAACTCATGCAATTCCCGATCGCCACCGATCCTTGCGTAATGAGCGGCCCCGATTGGGATACCATACGGTTGAATTTAAATCTGGAGCCTCCATCCTCGCATAGTCCTGCGCCAGCCTCCCATTACACTGGCGTGTAAGCATTCTAGGGCCCGAGAGGATCATGCTCACCCGATCCCTCGCTTGGGGTGGTCATTGGGAAATGAGGTGGCCCGGAAGAGCCATTAATGGATTCTAAAAAGGGTCTCGCCCTTTTTAATCAAAGGGAACTAATTAAAGGGGCGAATCTGAAAGAGTTCTTAAAAGCTATAAGGGTTTTGCTCTAAAGGTTAAGAGCGCATGACATTGAATATATTCGGCTTTGATAAAGCGCGGAGGGAATTAAACTAAGATTAAAGGGATGAATGGTTGTAATAAGCGAATCATCGAATTGATTTCATAACGCGCGGTAGCCTTACGCCTAGGAAATAGGCAAATATCACGGCAAGTGAGAGGAAAGCGATGCTCAGTGGACTGGTCAGGAATATGAGTGGGTTTCCCTTGCTTATAGATAGCGATATCCTGAGGTAATTTTCGAACATCGGACCGAGGATGTAGCCCATGAGGAACGGGACCGCTGGATAACCCGCTTTGAGAAGCAAATATGTAGCGACCCCTATGAGGAGCGCCATCCAAAGCTGCAGGATCGAGAACGTAGCTGTATAAACCCCTACGAATGCTATCATAGCGATAAAGGGGTATAAGACCGCTCCCTTGAGGTTTAGTATTTTTATGTAAAGCGTCCCAAGAATTAGTAATGATACATAACACATTATTGAGCTTATGATGAGCGCCATAAGCATTGGCCCAACTACATTGCCCCTCTCGATCATTATGTAAGGGCTTGGAATTAACCCGTGTATCAACAGGACGCCGAGCATCACGGCAGTTACGGAGTCCCCCGGTATCCCGAAGGTCAGCATTGGTATGATCGCCCCTGGGCACATGGCATTATTTGCCGTTTCAGCGGCCACGACCCCTTCTAAGGATCCCTCACCAAATTCTTCCTTATGCTTGGAGCTCCTCTTGGCCTCGGCATAGGACAACAGGGCTGCCATGGCAGCGCCGGCCCCGGGCAGAACCCCAATAAGGAAGCCTATCAGGGTACTTGGTATATTTTAAGTCCAATCTTTATAAAATCCTCACGCTTGGGTATGAGCTCCCTCCTCGAAATCATCTGATAGCCCCTCTTGGCCAACTCCGATACATCAAAGCCAGCCTCGATCTGCCTCAATACCTCGGAAATAGCGAACATCCCCACCACGGCGGCGACCAAGCTAACGCCTTCAGTTAGGCCATGCGCACCGAACGTGAACCTAGGTATCGGAAGGAGCGGATCGATGCCCACCGTTGCCAACATCAAACCTAAGGCTGTTGAGGCGATCCCTTTTGCGATCGACTCAGTATTGAGGACCGAAACGACAATGATGGCCATCAGGATCAAAGAGAATTTATCATGCGTTTGAAAGGCCAAGGAAGCGCGGGCGATCGGCTCCATGCGCTGAAGATGCCCGAAGTCCATTCGCGAAGGCCCAGCAATGTCTTGGTGAAGCCTATTGAAAAGGGGCTTGTATCTTCATAGGCCCTCGGGCACGGGGAGAGAGTTCGCTAGGGTTACTGGGGGCCAATCATCTTCAAACTAAAGACTGTTGCACACCTCCCTTAATGATGGAAGTATTGGAGGAGTGCATTGAGGTGAATCAAGACCTAGCGTAAAGTGGAGGTGGCATAAATTCATTTCAGTAAAGCTTATTAATTAGTAATACTTTTCATAAAAAAGGTAATAAAAATGCGCTGGGTCGATTCGAGGACCGCCGTGGCCGTGGCGAGTTGTTCAGCGCTCCTTGCCGCTCTGAACACGACTGTTGCGCCCCTATTCTGGAGCCTGACCCGCTTGCCATTCGCGTGCGATATATTCACCTTCTCCATCCTGATCTTGGTAGCATATTGGTCCGGGAGGCCCGGGACCTCGGCGGCCACGGGCGTTACATCATCGCTGCTGACGCTAGCCCTGATGCCGGGGGCGCTCCACATGCTCGGCTTCCTCATCGCCAGCATCGCCTTCGACCTGATATTTTCTTGGAGACGCGGGGGATTTTTCGCGAGCGATGCGGGGGCGCTAGCCTTCTCGATCGGCGCCTCCATGGTGTGCGCGTCCATCGCCGGGCTCATAATAGGATCCTTGGTGATGAGGATCGGGAACGCGGCCGGCATATCCATATTCGCGGCCCTTCATGCGATCGGGGGGGCCTTGGGCGGGTTCATAGGATTTGTAATCGTTGGAGCGCTCAGGAGGCGGGGGGTGCGGCCGTTTGAGATCGAAGCCAGATGAGGCCTTCGACCGCCTCCTATCCAAGGCGGTGGAATTTCACGGCCATCTGGGGCCCTACTTGGCCATCGGCTTGAGGATGGGGCTCTTGGCCAAGGCGCTCCTAGGAGCCAATGGAATGAATGGGCTTTCGGTAGCGCTGGAGACGGGGCAAACCCCGCCCGTGTCCTGCGTGGCCGATGGCGTTCAGGTCTCGACCCTTTGCACGCTAGGCAAGGGGAATATAAGGATCGAGGGCTCTGGGAAGGTTAAGGGGAGGTTTGAAGCCAATGGGATGGCCGTTGAGATAGAATTGAAGGGCCGAGCGGAGGACATGGTCAGGGAATTGCTCATAAAGGGATATTCGACAAAGGCAGTTGAGGCGGTAAAGGCTTTAAGCGACCTCGACCTTTTCGAGGTTCATAGATATCGGAGGGCGGCGGGGCCCATCCATGCCGGAACCCATAGTCGCTGAGGAAGGGGAAGTATTCGACATAGAGCTGGAGGAGGACGTGCTCAGGAGGAATAGGGAGATAGCCGATTCCAATAGGAGGCTTCTGGATGAGAAGGGCATCGTGGCCATAGATGTGATGGGTTCCGTAGGATCTGGCAAAACGGCCATATTGGAATCGCTATCGGAGGCGCTGAAGGGGAAATACAGAATCGCCGTCATAGCCGGAGACGTCACGACCTCGATCGATGCGGAGAGGATGCGCAAAAGGGGCATCGCTTCGATCCAAGTGAATACCGGGAAGGAATGCCATTTGGATGCGAACCTCGTAGCGAAGGCCCTCAAGGCCTTGGACCTCAATTCCTTGGACTTGATATTCATAGAGAACGTCGGAAACCTGATATGCCCCGCGGAGTTCCCGCTTGGAGCCCATAAAAGGATGGTCGTTGTGAGCGTGACCGAGGGCGAGTACATGGTGTCCAAGCATCCGTTCATGTTCATGGCCTCCCAAGTGGCCGTGATAAACAAGATGGATATGGCGAAGTACATGGGCGTGGATCCCGATAGCCTCGAGAGGGAGGCCAAGAGGATAAATCCGAAAATAACCGTTGTGAGGACCAGCGCGAAGACGGGAGAGGGTATTGAGGAGCTTATAGGCGCGCTCGGCCTGAAGCGATGAGAGGGGAAGGTTGGCTAAGCCTTCCCGAGGATTGCCTTCAGCTCCGAGACGCATATCTCGGCGAAGATCGGGTCGTTTATGTGGGCGTCGACCTCAACCAGCTTTATCTTGGGGTCCAAATTCTCTTTCAGGGATTTGAGGAATGCCGCATCCGCCTCGGGATGGTATATGGGATCGCCCGGCCTATTGTACATGGACATTCCCCTCAGCGGCACGACCACGGTGACGGGCCCCCTCGCCTTATTCAGCTTCCTAGCCATCGTTTTGCCTATCTCTATCGCCTCCTCCACGGTCGTCCTAATAAGCGTCAGGTAGGGGTTGAAGGGATAGGTCCTCCTCGCTTTATACTTCTCCGGCAAGGGCCCTCCCCATAATATGAAGTCAACGCAACCTGGCGCAACGACCTGCGGCACTCCGGCCTCGCCGACAATCTCCAACCTCCTAGGCCCGCCCGCGTGCTGCCCCCCGTACATTTCGTCCACGAACTCATGAGGCGTTATATCGAGAACACCCGCCAACACTCCCTCCTCGGCCAATTGCTCCATTATCCTCCCCCCAGTCCCGTTGGGGTGGAAGACTAGGACCTCAAACCCATCCCTTTCGAGGAGCGATTTGGCCCTCATGACCGCCGGAGTCGTATTCCCGTACATGGTCGTCCCGATCATCTTGCTTTTCTCGATCTTTGGGCTGACTTCGGCATCCAGCATCCCGATCATGGCTCCGACCGCGTTATCGAATATCTTCCTGCTGAATTGGTTTATCCCGAGTATGTCTATCATGGAATGCATGCATATCACGTCCTTGGTCCCGACGAACTCCCCGAACGCCTCCTTGCCTTGGAAGACCGGTGATACGAGTAGCTTTGGAACGCCCACGGGCAGGACCTGCATGCCCGCCGATGCCAAGCAGGCGCCGTCAGAGCCCCCAACGGACATTATGCCATGGATCCTACCGGACTCGTAGAGCTCCTTACAGATCTTGGCTATCCCCTTCTTCATCGCCTCTATCGCCGGGCCGCGCCTCATCTCGCTGATCTCCCTTATATCATGCCCGGCGGCCTTCGCCACCTCCTCCCGGGGTATGTCGGCCCTTACGCCAATTGGAACCCCGCGGGTGCCCGAATCCATGACCAATACGCGCTTGCCCTTACCCTCAAGCCTCTCCTTTATGTACTTCACTTCCTCCCCCTTCGTATCCAAGGTCGCTATTATCAGGACCGTCTTATCCAAACCCCACACCGCAAATGCCTTGGTCATGCTTGCTTAAAATGTTTTAACAATCCCCGCCCGGATGGGGGCCGATGGACCATCCGCAGCTTCATTTGGCCACTTGCTCTATCCGGCCGAGCTTTTCGAAGTCCTCCCTGAGGTGCCAATAGAGATCCTTATAGATCTCGAACAACTTGCTATATAGATCATAATATTCCGCCCTGGGCCTCACGACGCTTGCGATCTTTATCAACTCGTCTTCGGCCGTTGGGATATCCTTATAGACGCCGACGCCGTATCCAGCTAGGACGGCGTTTCCAAAAGGTTCGCTATCGGGTATGTTCACGTTCATAACGGGCTTCCCGGTTACATCGGCGTGTATCTGCATCGCTAGCTTGCTCTTTGATACCCCGCCGCTTATCAATATCTCCTTTATCCTCAGACCGATGCTCTCGAAGATCTCCATGTTATGCCTCAATCCGAAAGCCAAGCCCTCCAATATGGACCGGAACATATCGGCCCTCGTATGACTCGCCGTGAGGCCGAAGAACACGCTCCTAGCGTTTGGATCCCATATAGGAGTATGCCTCTCTCCCGCTATATAGGGGAGGTAGATTATTCCCCTAGATCCCGGCGGGGAGCGCTCCGCCTCCGCGTCCAATAGCTCATAGGGACTCTTGCCTATATCGTTCCCGAGGATCGACTCCAATTTCCCGAATTGGTCCCGGAACCAGCGCACGGATATCCCACAACCCTCCATAACCCCAAAGGACATCCAGGTCCCGGGGACGGCATGGCAGATGTTCACGAATCTATCATCGAATTTCGGCTCATCCATTATTATTGATGGGCGGCCCACCGTCCCCATGACGTGGAAGAAGTCCCCCGGCCTAGCGGCCTTGGTACCCAAGCCGGCCGCTGGTGTATCGGCCATGCCGGCCACGACCGGGGTCCCCTTGGCTAGCCCCGTAGCCTTTGCCGCCTCCTCCGTGACCTCGCCAACGATGTCCCAAGGGGCGTATACTTTAGGGAGCTTATCGATCGGTATGCCCATCTCCTCGCATATCTCTTCGCTCCAAGTCTTCTTCCCGCCGACCTCGAATAATATCGTAAACGAGGCCCTGCTGTACTCGATGGAGAACTCGCCGGTTAGTTTATGGACTATATAGCCCGTCGGGTAAAGGAACTTGTACGTCTTCTCGAAGACCTTCGGCTCCTCCTCCTTGATCCATAGTATCGTCGGCGCCGCGGTCCCACCGGCGGATATCCTATTGCCCGTTTTCTCGAATATCCTCCTCGGTCCTATGTGCTCCTTTATCCACTCAGCCTGAGGGACCATCCTCTTATCCAATTGCATTATGGCGTTCCTAAGGGGCATTCCTTCCCTATCGACCGCCAATATGCAATTGGTGCAGCTCACCGATATCCCTTCGATATCCTTCGGATTTATCCCGCTTCTCTTTATGGCCTCGCTGAACGTTTCCTTAACGGCCCACCAATAATGCCCCTCCGGATCGGCCTCAACCCATCTGAGCTTCGGGTAGATAAGGGGGTATTCCCTATAGGATTGGGAGACGAGCTTCCCCTCCGCGTCGAATATCTGGGTCTTGGTACCGGTCGTCCCGACATCGCAACCGAGCAAGTAGCCCAGTTCTGGTATCCTCCCCGCCTCGCTTATTATGGGCCGGGGTAGGCCCTTCTATCAATATAAGCCTAGCTTCTTGTAGATAAAATAGAAAAAAGGGAAGGGGAATTAGCCGCCGGCGTAGGGTGGGAGGAAGGCCACGACGCTTCCATCTGAGAGCTCGGTCTCGAAGCCCTTAGTGAACTCTATCTCCCTCCCATTGACGGCTATCGTCACATATGGTTTCGTGGCGGCCTCCTTGAAGCCCCTATATCTGCGATCGAGCTCCTCGATGAGGTCGCCAACAGTAGACCCCTCCTTCAGCTCCACCTCTACGACGGCGCTCTCCGCCAAATCCCTAAATATCCCAAGCGGCTTGATCCTTACCCTCATTTGTCGCTCATTGAAGCGCCTTGATCACGAAGTCCAAGCCGAGCTCCCTCAACTTCTCCTCGCTCGGCCTGCCGTTCGCATCGAGTTTCCTCTCCCTATAGTACTCCTCGAGCATTTGATCCAACTCGACGACTTGGCCGGCTATGGCGCCATCCGGCGGCGACTCCTTCAGGAAGCGATCCGGCAACCTATCATCCTTCCTCGAAAGGCCCATCCTAACGCTGAAGGACCTTTGTAGAATCCATATGCGCTCCCCAGCCTTCATGAGCTCTTGTAGGGTGGCGTTGGATCCCGTTATCGCGTTGTAGAGCTCGGTCATCATATTCAGGTTGAGCCCGCCGAAGAACTGCATGAATTTGCACATCCCAAATGAATCCACGAGGGCGCAGGCATCCTGATGGATCTTGGTGATCCTTCCGCCGCCGACCGGGGAGAACCCATCGTATTTCTCCCCGAGGCCTATCTCGGGGCTTGTGATGCCCCTCGCCGGATAGGAGGGCGAGCCCCTGTTGTGGCAGGCGCCCCTGTTGCCCGTTGCATAGTTCAAGCCCATCGTCTTGAACCTGTACGGGTTATGGGCCGGTATCTCCAGGCCTTTCACCTGCATTGCGTATTTCTCAGAACCCTTCCCTATCCTCTGCGCGGCAATCCTCGAGCCATCGCATAATACTGCCCCGAAGCCCTCCCTCTTGCACATCTGCTCGACGAGTTTTACCATTGCCTCGTGATTGCCCCAAGTCAATTCCAGCCCACCGGTATCGTTCTTGGTGATCAGGCCCTTTTCGTAGCACTCCATGGCAAAGGCTATCGTCCCGCCGACCGATATCGTATCCATTCCATATCGGTTGCATATATCGTTCGCCTTCGCGATCGCCTCCAAGTTATCGATCCAGCAGTCGGAGCCGATCATGGCGATCGTCTCGTACTCAGGACCGAAGCCCTTCATCTTATACGGGCCCTCCTTGACCTCCACGTATCTACCGCAGGCGATGGGGCAAGTGAAGCAGGCCTCTCTGTTCGTCAGGATCGTCTCGGCCATCCTTTGGCCCGATATGTTCGGCGCTCCCGGGAACCTGCCCCTGGTGAAGTTCCTCATCGGCAAGTTCCCCATCTCCTCGAATGTTAGGACGCCGCCCGCGGTGCCGAAGTTCCTAAGGGCTTGGGTCTTCTCCATTGAGATCTTTATCGCTTCCGCCGATAGAGCCCTTATCTTCTCGGAATTCGCCACCTCAATCTTCCCGCTGCCCTTGGCGGCTATGGCCTTGAGGTTCTTGGAGCCCATCACGGCTCCCATCCCGGTCCTCCCCGCGGCCCTCCCATCGTCGCTAATTATGCAAGCCAGCTTCAGCTGCATCTCACCGGAGGGCCCTATCGCCGCAACCCTGACGCTTTCATCCCCAATCTCCTTCCTGATCAATTCTATCGTCTCGAACGTCTCCTTCCCCCAGAGCTTGCTCGCATCCCTGAGCTCGGCCTTGCCGTCGTTGATCCACAGATATACGGGCTTATCCGCCTTCCCTTGAACCACTATGCCATCATACCCGGCCCTCTTCAACTCTAAGGCGAACCTAGGCGAGAAAGTCGCATCTCCCCAGATCCCGGTCAACGGAGACCTGGCGACGACCTGCATCTTGTTGCCGCATGGGAAGCCGCTCCCTATGGCGGGCGTCGTCATGAATATCAGCCTGTTCTCCGGGCTCAGCGGATCGACCCCAGGGCCGACCTCCTCGAAGAGTATCTTCGCGGCGTAGCCGGCCCCGCCGATCAATTTCCTTGCCCACTCCATATCCAGCGGCTCATCCTTGGTCTTCCCCGCGCTCAGATCAACCCTCAAAATCTTCCCGGCATAGCCATAAACCATGGCCGTTTCCCTCATAATGGGGATTTGAGAATCATTTATAAAACATTCGCCCCGCTAGGGGCCCGATTTAGGAAAGGCATATTAACTTGGAGCGGATTTCGTTTCCCCGAAGTGATCGCGGATGCCCGTATACCCGGATTGGTGGTATTCCAAATACAACATATTCGAAATGACCGCCCACGATGTCGCCGAATGGCTCAAGAGGACGGATATATGCCTCATACCGGTCGGTAGCTGCGAGCAGCATGGGCCCGCGGCCCTGCTCTCCACCGACAGCCTCGGCGCATGGATAGTGACCAAATGGGCCGCTGAGAAGGCCCAGGTCCTCCATACCCCCTTGGTCTGGTTTGGCTATTCGCCCCATCACATGAGGCCGCCGGGCTCCGGGGCCGGGACGATAACCGTTAGGGCCAGCACGTATGAGGCCCTGATGTACGACATCGGGAGGAGCCTCATCCACCATGGCTTCAATAAGCTGATCTACGTCACGGGCCATACCTCCAACATAAAGGTCATAGATCCGATACTCAGGATAATCAAGTACAAGACTGGGGCCTTCACCGCCCTATTCAGGGCCGATGCCGAATTTGCTCCGCTGATGCCCGAGATCAGAGCAATACTCCAAAACCCGCCGGATGAGTGGCCGGGATGGCATGCGGGCGAGGACGAGTTCTCGCTCTGCCTTATGTATAATCCAGAGGCATGCTCTTGGGAGAGGGCGGTTTGGAAGAAGAGCGACGTTCACGCGCCGAAGTACCTGCCGCAGGATAAATTCGGCAAGAACGCCGGGAACCCATACGTCGTCTTCAAGGGCCAGGATCAGATGATCTACCTGCCGATGGAGCATCATGAGTATTGCGATACCGGCATAGTGGGGAACCCGGCGAACGCGAGCGCGGAGAAGGCGGAGAGGATATACCGGATCTGGGCCGATAAATTCGCCGAGTTCATAGAGGAGGTCAAGAAGATCAAAGTCGAGGTGAGGAATAGGGAGTTCGACGATAGGATCTAAGCCCTCACTCCGCCATTTTCGAACGAACGAAAAATTGTTTATTCTATAATTTTCATTAGATAAAGACTTTAATACATCACTCCGACAACTACTATAGCGTGGTGGGTCATCTTTGCCAGATAAGGGAAAGGCCGCTGTGATGGTTGGTTTCAAGAGGCCGTTCGAGGTCAGGGAGTATCCGATCCCAAAGGTTGAGCCGGGCGCCATATTGGTTAAAATGCTATCGGCGGGCGTCTGCGGCACCGATGTCCACACATGGCTCGGCCATACGGGCGGAAAGGTCCTCTCGTTCCCAGTTATATTAGGCCATGAGAACGTCGGCGAGGTCATAGCCCTCGGGGAGGGCGTCGAAAGGGATTGGACCGGGGAGCCGCTCTCGATCGGCGATCGCATCACTTGGCCGACCACGATAGGCCGCTACTGCTATCGGTGCTACAACTGCGTCGTCGCGGGCATCCCAAACAAATGCCTCAACAGGAGGACGTATGGGGCGGCGCTATCGTGCGACAAGCCCCCGCACTTCACGGGCGGATGGGCCCAATATTGCTACCTGTTCCCGGAGACGGCCGTGTTCAAGCTCCCGAAGGACTTGCCCGCCGATGCCCTCGTCGCCGCTGGCTGCGCGGCGCCAACGATGATACATGCCTCCGAAAGGGCGGGAATAAGGGAAGGGGATACGGTCGCCGTGCAGGGAAGCGGGGCAGTTGGCCTCTTCGGAGCCATAATCGCCAAGGAATCGGGCGCCGATAAGGTCATAGTCATCGGCGGCCCTAGGGAGCGATTGGAGCTGGCCAGGAAGTGGGGCGCGGATCATACTATAGACATATCGGAGGTCAGGGACCCGGAGGAGCGGATAAGGCTCGTGAAGGAATATTCGATCGGGGGGCAGGGGGCCGACGTGGTCTTTGAATGCTCTGGCGTTCCTAATGCCTTCGCGGAGGGCGTTAGGATGGTCAGGGACGGGGGGACGTACGTGGTCGTGGGCCAATTCATGGACGCGGGGCCAGTTGAGGGCTTCCATCCCTTCTGGGTGACCTTCAAGCACATAACCATCAAGGGCTCTTACTCTTGGGAGCCGAGGCATACTTGGAGGGCCGTCAGGTTCATGGCCAAGGCGAACTCCAAGTACAGGTTTGAGGACCTAGTTTCCCATAGGTTCCCGCTCGAGGAGACGACAAAGGCCGTGGAGATGGTCAGGGACTGGAAGGTCGTGAAGGCCGTCCTGGATCCCTGGAAATAGAGGTTCCATCTCCATCCCTTTTTATCATCCCCAAATGGCCTACAGCGAACCCAAGAGCTGTTTTGAAATAGGAGGGTTTGCCAAGGGCCACTTGGCCAGCCTCTTTGATCCCCTCACGCCGCTATACTCCCTAAAACGTTTTTGATCTCGCTTGATCTAATGTCCGCTCAAGCCCTGAAGATCCTGTTTGCGGAGGCCCTCGGCGATCTCGAATCCCTTCGCCAATGCCCTCAGGTTCAGCTCCTCCGTTCCCTTGGGCGCAGTATCTCTGAGGGATCTCTCCAAGGCCCTTTTGGAAACCAAGCCTGTCAGCCCGCCAAAGGCTCCCAGCATGACCACGTTGGCGACGATCCTCCTACCGAGCCCATCGGCGGCGAGCGTGGCCGGGACCAAATAGGCTCTAGGGGGAATCTTGCCCTCATCGAAGCGCACTATGCTGGAATCCACTATCAGCGTCCCCTCGGGCTTCAAGCGCCCCATATACCTATCGAAGGCCTCCTGGCTCATGGCAACGAAGACGTCCGGCTTGGTGACCATGGGATAGTCTATCTCCTCATCCGATATAACGACCTCGGACCTGCACGCGCCCCCCCTGGCCTCGGGTCCGTAGGATTGGATCTGGATGGCGTTCCTCCCCTCGTAAAGCGCTATGGCTCTCCCGAGGATAACGCCCGCGAGTATTATCCCCTGCCCGCCGAACCCGGCGATCAATATCTCCTTACGGCTCCCCGCCACGTCCCTATCCCCCCCTGGCCATTTTCATCAATTCCCTTTTCATCGCCGAGAACTCCGGCCTCTGGCGATCGACGAACTCCCCCACGACTATCTTATCCCTCAACTCCTCCTCCGACATCCTTGCCGCCTGCTCCTTCGTGACCGACATCCGCTGAAAGGCCCTCATCATCTGCGGCCCATCCCCCATCCGGTTCCTCCTGCCGTATGTGGTGACGCATTGGGAAACTATCTCTATGAAGGAGAAGCCATCCCTTTGGAGGGCCTTCTTTATGGAGTTTATGGCCGGCCTGGCGTGAAAGGTCGTCCATCGGGAAACGTAGGTGGCCCCGGCCGAGGCGACGAGATCGCATAGATCGAAGGGCGGTTCCTCGTTCCCGAAGGGCGTCGTGGTGGTCACGGAGCCGAGGGGCGTCGTGGGCGATACTTGGCCCCCCGTCATGCCGTAGTTGAAGTTGTTAACGCATATTACCGTCAAGCCCACGTTGCGCCTAGCAGCATGGATCAAATGGTTCCCGCCTATGGAGGCCAGATCTCCATCCCCGCCGTGGACTATGACCTTCAGCTCTGGTCTCGCGAGCTTTATGCCCGTCGCGAAGGCCAAGGGCCGGCCGTGGAGGGTGTGCATATTGTCCCCTATCCAGTAGGCCCCGATCCGGCCGCTGCAACCTATCCCGCTGACCCAAACCACTCGATCCGGATCCAAGCCGAGCTCCTCTATCGCCTTGACCGTATAATGGAATATTTGCCCAGTGCCGCAACCCGCGCACCAAACGTGCGGCAACCTCTCCTTCCTGAAGTACTTAAGGGCCGGATGCTCCACCGCCTCTCCCATTTCAGGCCACCTCCCTTATCTTGGAGAGTATCTCCCAAGGCGTCGGCGGCTCAACGCCCGGGCTCGATACGAGGCTCGTATGGGCGTTGCGGGCGACGGCTCTCTCCACTTCGCCAAAGATCTGCCCAAGGTTCATCTCGACCGTTATGACCTCCTTGGCTCCGCCGCATAAGGCCCTGAGCTTTTCGTGGTGAAAGGGCCAAACGGTTATGAGCCGAACGTATCCAGCCTTGATCCCTTCTTCCCTCGCTGCCTTCACGGCGCTCTTCGCAGACCTGGCCGGAGTCCCATAGGATACGACGACCACCTCGGCATCGTCCAAAAAGGACGTTTCGAATCTGGCTATCGCATCGATATTATTGAGGATCTTATTCGATAGCCTGCGAAGGAGCTTTCCGTGAAGGTCCCTATCGGTTATCGGGTAGCCCATCCGGTTCCTGCTGAAGGCCGATACCGCGATCCTATACCCATCCCCGAAGCGTGGCATGGGCGGTATGCCGGCCTCATCATCGAGTTGGTGAAAGTCTATTTTTTTCCCCGGCGGGATATCGGGCCTCCTCCTCTCCTTCAGCCGGAGCTCGCTCGGATCGCGGAGGCGGACCTTGTCCCTCATGTGGGCGACGATCTCCTCCGCCATTATGAGGCATGGGACTCTGTAGGACTCCGAGAGGTTGAATGCCTCAACGGCCAAATCGAACATCTCCTGAACCGAAGCGGGCGCCAAGGCGATGACCTCGTGGTCGCCGTGGGTACCCCATCTCGCTTGCATCATATCTCCCTGCTGGCCCTTTGTTGCGATCCCTTGGCCCGGCGCGCATCGCTGTATATCAACGATCACGCAAGGCGTTTCGGTCATGCAGGCGTAGCCTATGCCCTCCTGCATCAGGCTGAAGCCGGGGCCCGAAGTGGCGGTCATGGCTTTCAGGCCCCCCCAAGATGCCCCTATGACCATCGCGATTGATGCCAATTCATCCTCCCCTTGGACGAATATCCCGCCGACTTGGGGGAGCCTCCAGCTCATGCGCTCCGAGATCTCGTTTGATGGCGTTATGGGATAGCCAGCGAAGAACTTGCAACCGGCCGCTATGGCCCCTTCCACCAAGGCCTCGTTGCCCTGTAAGTAATCGATGCCCTTGAGGGTCTGAGATTGGGACATCCTTCCTCACAGACCCAACCCAAGGATCGGGTGTATTAATTATCCTTTGCGGAAAACTTCCGCTCGCGCATCCCAAAATTTTATGATTTGGGGATTCGTCCTTCGAAGGGAGGGCCATTTGACTTGCCGGAAGGGGCTAGGAGGGCGGCCTCCAAGGACTCCTCAAGGGCCCTGGCCCTCATAAGCAGCAAAGAGATTCCGATCCCCTCTTCGATATCTATGATGCCGAGCGCCTTGAGCCTCCCCAAGGTCGCTTCCAAGGGGGGCTCCTCGGCTGGCATGCCCAGCTCCTCGCAGACCATCCTATAATAATCCCGAACGACCTCGAGGGGTGCGTGGACTGCCTCTTCCATGATCCTAAGGGCCTTCGCGATGGCCAAGAGAACGTGCTTTTCTTCATCGGAGAGCGCGAGCAGATCCTCATGGCCAATCCTGGGATCGATCTTCTCCTGCGCCTCCCTAATGTGTTCTGGGAGGATCCTTTTGGAGCCTTCTCTATCGGCTACGAGACCGGCCGTCAGGAGCAGCTGTATCGCATAGCGGGCATCCCCGCCACCGATCAAGGAGGCGTTCTTAGAGATGAACCCTATAGCCTCGGGGCTCACGCTCCCGGATATGAATGCCCATTCCACCCTATCGCTGAGTATATCGAATATATCTGATTGGCCATAGGGCTTGAAGTCCAAGGCTTCATCCGGCCTGATCTTGCTCAATACCTGCGGCCTTAGCCCCCTGAGAAATTCGGCATCCCTGGCTATCAATATCATGCTAATCCTCTGGGGGATCTCGGCCATCTCGGAGGCCCTCGTTAAAGCGTAAAGGATGTCGTCCCCGATGCCCGCGAAGAGGTGATCTACCTCATCCAAAGCCAAGAGGAGGATCTCATCGTTGTCCTCAAGGTGGCCGAAGAGGGCGCGCAAATATTCGGCAGGCCCATAGCCCCTTAGCGGCAAACCCGGAACGGTTTGCCGGATTATCTCCTGAACGAGACTGAATGCGCTTCTTTCAAATCTGCAGTTTACATGCGCGTATTTGAACCCGATCCCCATCCCCTTGGAGATGTTCGAGAGGATTTCCCCGGCCTTCTTGGCTGTGACCGTTTTACCGGTCCCGGTCGGCCCATGGATCAAGACCTTCCTCCACGCATGCGGATGTCCCAGGAATGGCTTGAACGCTTCCACAATCCTTTCCAGCTCCGATTCCCTATGCGGCAATCTCTCCGGCACGTAATCGATGCTCAGCTTCTCGATCCCGCCCTCCCTGAAGATCGAGTCCCTCCGAGAAGGAGCCATTCCTGGATCGACTAGGAATCTCCTCGAGCCAATTATTAAAGCTCAATGGCATTACCAAGTGGGGTATTTGGCCCCCCATTTGCCTCGTCGCTCGAGGGCATCCCAAGGGCCGATGCGGAGAGGCCTAGCCCTGATCCCGAGCCTACTCTCTATGGCTTTGGCTAGAACGCGATCATATGCCCCTCCATGGACCGTCAGCACGAGGTTCGGGGAGGATTCCTCGACATATCTCAGGAGGGATCCGAAATCGGCATGGTCGCTTAAAGGGAACGCCTCCATCCCAAATCCCCCGATATCCCCCCATCCCGAAACCAGCGCGGGCCTATGCCTCCCCGTGCGCTTGAATTTGGCTCTCTTGGGCATCAGGAGTATACGATCGGAGCGATCCAGCCCCTCCCCCCTCAAATCCCCCTCCTCGAAAAACTCAAGGGGGAATCCATGTGCCTTGTAAATCCTAGACAATTTCGCGATCTTGCCATGTACCACGATCGGGATCTTTGTATATCTGTTGAATATGCTTATGAGCTCTTGGGAATTCCCCAAGCCATCGGCGTAGAAAAGGGGAGTGAACCCCTCACGAATGGTCCGGATGGCCCACTCCACTATCCCATTTATTATGATCTCCCTAGTGGGGCGGGTGTGGGAGGGGTGTCCATAGGTTGCCTCTATGAGGAGTACGTCGCATGATATCGGCTCAGCGGCCCGCGATATTAGGGTATCCTCGAGGTTCAGGTCCCCCGTATAGACTATCGAATAATCGCCCAACCTAAGCTCGTATTGTACAGAGCCCAGTATATGCCCGGCGTTATGCGCTTCGATGCGAAAGCCCCCAATCTCCATCGATTGGCCAACCTCGATCCGGGCCCATCTGGAAATATTTCCTCCCGAGGCCTTCGCTAACTCCAGGGTCGCCCCCGTCGAGGCTTTTGTCAAACCATCGAACCCAAAGGCCTTGGAATGGTCCCAATGCGCATGGGTAATAAGGGCCATTTGGGAGCGAGTCATCTTGGAGACGTCCATGGCGATCGAAACGCCCTCGCCTTCGACATGTATGCCATCCTCATAGCGAATTCTCAAATTGATCCCGCCGCTTCCCCGGATCGATTTGCTCGGGAGCCAATCATATAAATATATTATATTATCCCCATTAAGGACCCTCGGGAAAGGGGGCAACGAAGCCGCATGGGGTGCGGGCCCATAATAGCTATCAAGAACTTGCGAAAGGTGTTCTCGGTTGAGGGGGGAGAGATAGTCGCCATCGACGGACTCTCATTCGATGTAAAGGAGGGCCGGATAACGGCCTTGGTCGGCCCGAATGGATGCGGGAAGACCACCCTACTAAGGATTTTGGCTGGCCTAGAGGAGCCCACCGGGGGGGTCGTGGAGATGAATGGCAACCCCATACGCGGGCCCGGCGCGGATAGGGGGATGATATTCCAAGAGTTCGCATTATTCCCCTGGAGGACCGTCCTCGGGAACGTGAAATTCGGGCTCGAGGTTAGGGGCATTCCCAAGGAAGAAAGCGAGGCGGCCGCGAGGAGGTTCATCGAATTGGTGGGCCTGAGGGGCTTCGAGGAAAGATATCCCCACGAACTCTCCTCAGGAATGAGGCAGAAGGTCGCTTTCGCAAGGGCCCTCGTGAACGACCCGAAGGTCATCCTAATGGATGAGCCCTTCGCATCCCTCGATGCCCAGACCAGGAATTTGATGCAAGAGGAGCTTATCAGGATATGGAGGGCGACCGAGAAGACCATACTCTTCGTAACCCATTCGGTCGATGAGGCCCTATTCCTGTCGGATGAGGTGATAGTGCTAACGCAAAGGCCGGCCAAGGTTAAGAAGATTTTTAGCATAGATCTGCCTAGGCCGAGGGATAGAACCGGCCTACAGTTCAACGAATTGAGGAGGCTTATATTAAGGGAACTATCCGAGGAGCTCATGGCGACGCATGGGATGGGCGATTAGAAAGGGCGTATTGCCTGAGCTGAATTTCCCAGAAGGGGTCAGATGGCGTTGCAAAAGGTGTGGAATGTGCTGCGGCGATGCGGGGGGCCGGAGGAGGAAGATATTGGCAATGGAGTACGAAGTGGATAGTATCGCGAAGTTCACGGGCTTGGAAGCGGATGCCTTCTCATACACCACTGGAAGGTGGCCTTATACGCATGCCATAAGGAAGGTCAATGGGGTTTGTTTCTTCCTAAAGGGCAGCTCCTGCTCCATCTATGAGGTGAGGCCCCTCGTCTGCGTTTTCTATCCCTTCAGCATGAGCCTAGGGGACAGGGGGTTGCGCTTTAAATTAACCAAGGAAAGATGCCCCGGGATTGGGGAGGGCGAGGTTTTGGGGAGGAGATATTTTGAGGAATTATTCCGAGCCTATCGGAGGGTTATGGAGGCCGAGGCGCGAGCCCTGATGGAGGGATTAAGGGGTGAACCGATATGAGGGCGAAGGGCAAATATGAGTTGGTGTCCGAGCTGGCCAGGAGGAGGGGTTTCTTTTGGCAATCCTTTGAGATCTATGGGGGGATAGGTGGATTCATAGACTTGGGGCCGCTTGGGACGAAGCTGAAGCATAAGCTCGAGGATGCGTGGCGAGATTTCTTTCTCAAAAGGAGCGGGATATATGAGATATCCACCCCCATAATCAATCCGAGGATCGTGTTCCAAGCATCGGGGCATCTGGAATCGTTCAAGGACCCAATGGTGGAATGTTCGAAATGCGGGCGCAAGTACCGCGCCGATCATTTGCTTGAGGATGCCATCGGGACCAAATTCGAGGCGATTGGGCTGGAGGCAATCGATGCTGAGATAGAGGGGAAGGGCTTGGCTTGTCCGGAATGCGGCGGGAGCCTTTCGAAGTCCAGATACTTCTTGACTATGTTCGAAACCACTATAGGGCCATATAGCGAGGCTATCGGCTATGCGAGGCCGGAAACGGCCCAAGGGATATTCATCGATTTCAAAAGGCTCTACGAGATCGCCAGGGGGAAGCTCCCCTTCGGAGTGGCGCAGATCGGAAAAGCCCTGAGAAACGAGATCTCCCCGAGACAGGGGCCGATAAGGCTTAGGGAGTTCACCTTGATGGAGATAGAGTTCTTCTTCGACCCAGAGGAGGAATGCGAAGCGCTGGGGGAAGTAGGCGAAGAAGTGCTCAGGCTCGTCCCAGCGAGCTCAAGAGAGAGGGGGATCGAGGAGCCCATAGAGAGGTCGGTGAGGGAGGCGGTGCGCGAGGGCATTATAATCAACGGATGGCTCGGCTTCTTCATGGCCAAATCGAAGGAGTTCATTTGCGGGCTCGGGATACCGGAGGAGAGGCAGAAATTCCATGAGAAATTGCCCAACGAGAGGGCGCACTACTCCGCGCAGACCTTCGATCATGAGGTCCTATTGGAGGACTGGGGCTGGGTTGAGATAGCTGGGCACGCCTATAGGACCGACTATGACCTATCGAGGCATAGCGCTTTCTCCGGCCAGGAGCTGAGGGCCTTCAGGGCGTATGAGAGGCCGAGGATCGCAAAGACCCTGAAGGTCGTCCCGGACGAGGCGAAGATGCGGGAGGCGTTCGGAGAGAGGCATAAGGCCGTCATGGAGGCCCTTATGAGGGCCGAGCCGGAAGAGGTCAAGAGATCCATTGAGTCGAGGGGATATTTCGAAGCGCTTGGGGAGAAGGTGGGCCCTGAGCATGTATCCTTCAGGTCGATCGAGGTGAAGGAAACCGGGAGGCGGTTTATCCCACATGTGGTGGAGCCGAGCTTCGGGCTGGAGAGGATAATGTATGCGGTCCTGGAGCACTCATACTCCACCAAGGGGGACAGGGTCGTCCTGAGGCTTCCGAAGAAGGTGGCGCCGATCCAAGCGGTCGTCCTGCCGCTCGTTAACAGCAAGGACTTGGAGGGGAAAGCGAAATCCTTGTGGGAAGCCCTGTTGGAGGCGGGCTTCGATGTAGAGTACGATGACTCCGGCTCCATAGGTAGGAGGTACGCGAGGGCCGACGAGATCGGAGTCCCAATAGCCATAACCGTGGATCACAGGAGCCTAGCGGATGGCACGGTTACGTTGAGGGAGAGGGATTCGTGGAAGCAGGTGAGGGTTAGGGCCGAGGAGGTGCCCAGATGCCTCAGGAGCTACTTATCCGGGGATTTGGGCTTCGAGGAGGTCGGGAGCTCGTAATCGTTTTATAGGCCTCCCGAATTTAAATATATACATCGACGCCGAAGGTCATTGGAGGGATCGCTATGACCTTCCCTTTGGAAACAGAGGCCGCTATAAGGAGACAAATGCTCGATATGTGCCTCGACTACGCCAGGTTATCGGTTGAGGTTGTGAGGGAGCTTGTGTTGATGCTTGATGTGCTGTTGAAGGATAGCGAGGGAGAAGCAAAAGCCCACGTGGAAAAGATGCACGAGCTCATGAAGCGGGCCGATGAGTTGAAGAACAACGTACTCGCCGAGGTTTCCTCGGTCGGCTCGTTATTGATCAACAGAGAGGTTCTCCTCAGGCTGATCTTCAGGATGGGGGATATAAACGATGATGCGGAGGCCATAGCCTATAGGTTATCCGGGTCCATTGAACGCGGTTTGAAGTTGGATAGGACGTTCCTCGAGGGCTTGGCCACCCTCTCCTCTAAGATATTGAACGAAATGGGCAAGATGAGGGAGGCGATCCGATCCCTCAACCTCAACCCGGAGAGCACAATAAATATATCCAACTCGGTCGATGAGATAGAGAGGGATATCGACATAGCGCATAGGAATTTGGAGCTGGACCTCTTGATGGCCGACCTGCCTATCCACTCGTTGCTTATCCTCAAGGATATAGCCGAGCATCTGGAGAGGATGGCGGACACATGCGGGGATGTAGTAGACATGGCCAGGGTCTTAGCGGTGACGGGATGAGGAGCGAGGCGATAAGGGCGGAGCTAATAGGGACCAGGCTGGTTGTGTGGAACCCTGAGGAAGGGATGAGGCTCTACAGGATGGGTTTCTTTGGGAAGCCGGTCGGCATCCCGAAGCCGAAGCCCGGAGAGGATTTCGAAGAGCCCCTGATGCTCGATTTGATGGAGGGGCTATACTTGTTAGAGAAGGGCTCAATAAAGGTCGTTGACGGCCATTCCGGGAAGGCTGTGAACGATTCGAGGCTCAGGGCGCTGGCGGAGAAAACCTATAAGGGCTTCTCCATGGCCTATAGGGTCTATAAGGACATAAGGGACAAGGGCTATGTGGTCACCCCGGGAATAAAATTCGGGGCCGACTTCGCCGTTTACGAGCACGGGCCGGGCATAGATCATGCGCCATTCATAGTTTCGGTCCATAAGGGATCCGAGAGGGTTGGGCCATTTGAGATAGTCAGGGCTGGCAGGCTCGCTACCACCGTCAGGAAGCAATTCATAATAGCCGTGCCCAAGGGCAAGGGGAAAGTGGAGTATTTGGTCTTCAAGTGGTTTAAGGCCTAAGCGCCCACCCCCAGGCCTAGGGGGGTTTGGAGGGCGTTTAATCGCCGCTTTTGCGAAATTTTTGGCGATTGCGATTCCTTGGGCCCCAAGGGCTCATGGGAGAGGGGCGGGATGCGGTTCGTTCCTCGCCAAACCAGCCCAATTTCCATTAATTTACCCGTCGATATGCGATCCTTTCGATCCCATTTAGCCGATATGAGCTCATTTCCCCCTTTTCGGCCTGGATTTGATTTCGTTTGGATATCACGTTCTTTATGAGGACCGCCCCAAATATGGGACCACTGCGTTAATAAAAAACCAAGCTCGGTTCCTCGAAGAGATTCCTTAAAATATTGAAAGGACATTAAAACGCTCGGATGGGGCATGGCGAAGATTAGGAAGGAGGATATGCCAATAGTATTCAAGCACAGGCATTGTATCTGGTGCAGCGCTCCGGTTCTAGATATGGGGAAGGAGTTCTGTAGTGCCAAATGCGAGGCCGAGTATAGGAGGCAATTGCGCAGAAGGAACCTGCTATATTTCGCCATGATGCTATCCTTCCCCGTAATGATATTTATGATATATCTCCTCCCATTGATCTTCAAATGAGGCTTGGGGCTAAGGCATGCATGCCGCCATAATAGGGTTCGGGACCGTTGGCAGGGCCTTCGCCAAGATTGTATCGGGGAAGGCCCGCTCGCTAAGGGAGAAGCACCTATTGGACCTAAGGATAGTGGGGGTTTACGACCCGAGGTTCGGATCGGTCTTCGATCCGATGGGGCTGGATCCCCTTGGGCTCCTCCGCCTCCTAGAGGGGGGGAAGGGGCTTTCGGATTACGGCCGCGGGGAGCATGGCCTGACCGGGATCGATATCATACGATCCCCAGATGTCGATTTGATCATCGAGCTGACCCCCACGGATCTGAGAAAGGGGGAGCCGGGTCTAACTCACCTGAGGGAGGCCCTGAGGTTGGGCAAGGATGTAATAACCACCAATAAGGGCCCCTTGGCCCTAGCCTATTGGGAGCTCAAGGATTTAGCCGAGCTGAAGGGAGCCTTCCTAGGGTTCGAGGGTACCGTCCTGAGCGGCACGCCGGCCATAAACCTCGCGCAGCTATGCATCGAGCCAGCCGAGGTGATCTCGTTGGAAGGCGTATTGAACGGAACGACCAACTTCATACTATCCTCGATGGAGATGGGCGAGAGCTTCGAGGAGGCGCTCTCCTCAGCCATAAGAATGGGGTTCGCTGAGGCCGATCCGTCGAACGATTTGGATGGCATGGACGCCGCCGCGAAGGTGACCATATTGGCCAATTCCGTAATGGGAGGGCGCCTAAGGCTGGAGGAAGTGGAGGTTAAGGGGATAAGGGGCATAGGGAGGGGGGACGTCTTGCGACCCCTATCCAAGGGGAGGAGAATGAAGCTCCTAGCCAAGGCTTGGAGGGAGGGGACCGCGGTTAGGGCGTGGGTAGGCCCGGCCGAGGTCGATCAATCCAATCCGTTGGCAAGAACCGAGGGAGTTACAAATGCCTTGACATATCATTTGGATACCGGCTACTCAGTTACCATAATTGGACCCGGGGCTGGCGGCGATTCGGCTGCCATGGCCATAATGAGCGATCTAATCCGCTTGGCCCATTTCAGGAGGGAGAAATCATAATGGGGGCCATTGCCTATATGGCTAATCCCTCTCGAAATCGATCCTCAAAGTGATGCCCCTCAGCTCCTTCGCCAACTTCCTCGCCACATCCAAGTTAATGGGCATCTTCCGCGGCCTCCTGCCCCGGATCACTGCTCTTGTTTCGATGCTACCGTCTGGTATCCACACGGTGTTTATGGCTATGATCGAAAGCGGGCTGAGCAACTCCTCCAAGAATTGCCTCGTATCCCCCCCATAGCTCATAACCTTCACCCTCTTACCCAACTTCTCCTCCAAGGCCCTCACGATCTTCCCCCCTTGGGACAGGAGTGCCGCCACATCTGGCCCATCGACCATCACGACGAGCGTCCCACCGGCCTCAGCCGATTTGCGATAGGCAACGTCCTGGAGCTTTGGGAAGTCTTTCTCCAATTCCATCAGGGTCTTTATCACTTTAAGGTCTAGCCTAGTCACCTCCCCCCTCCTGACCTTCTCCTCACATTTGCGGCAAAGTATGCCGCTCTTCACGCAGAAGCTGTCCAGCGCCGTCCTTACCATTTGTCACCATCAATGCCCATCCATTTCCCCGGCGATTGAGTGGGCGAGCCGAGGAATGGGGCTTCACTTAAGAGGTTTATTTATACATTACGCGGAGATTGGCCGGGGGGCCTCGATAAAAAGGGGTTTTCGGCCCGGGAGATTCCCCGATGCCGGCCCCGGGCTCATTTGGATAGGATTATCTCTATCGTGGAGACGTTCATGGGGGCGTTCGTCTCCTTGCTGACGAGCTGCTCGG
>CALIRQ010000006.1 GCA_938042195.1 uncultured archaeon | reverse complement strand
ATGAACATGGCCAAGGGCATCTCGGTGTATAGCCCGGCGAGTGCCGCCAAGATAAGGGCCACCACAACGTATATCCCGAACCCCTTACCAAGCCCGAAGGTCAAATCCCTATCGGTCCTAGTGTATGCATAAGCCTCGGCTATCGCCTCCCTCCCGGAAGTCAAAAAGGCCTTGGAGGGCGGGAAGATCCTCCTCAAGGGCGGGACGACCGTTTCGGCGGTGGCCGAGGAGCTGATCGGGATCCCCCTTAGGATAAGCGGCAGGATAACGCCCAGGGGAACCGTTTCAGCGAAGCGCCAATCTGGCGAGCACCCCCATAGCGTGCTTATAGAGGGGGGTAAGTGGAGGAACGTGGATCCCACGATTGCGGAGGAGGCAACGAAGATGGGGAGGGGGGATGTGGTGATAATAGGGGCGAACGCCATAGACCCGGAGGGTAGGGCTGCGATGATGATCGGGGCCCCGGGAGGGGGAAACCCCGGCAGGGCCCTCGCGGCCATTATGGCCGAGGGTCCAACCGTGATAATAGCCTCTGGCCTGGAGAACTCATCCCTAATACGATCGAGGAGGCCGCTAGGGCATGCGGTAGGAAGGGGGTAGATGTGGCATACGGCATGGCGGTCGGCTTGGCGCCATTGGTGGGCAGGCTTATAACGGAGAGGGAAGCCGTTTCCATCTTGGCGGACGTGAAGTGCACGGTCATCGGCGCCGGTGGGATCTCCGGAGCGGAGGGCTCGACGACGTTCGTCGTGGAGGGAGAGCGCGAGGAGGTTGAGAAGATCCTGCGGGTGATCAAATCGATAAAGGGGGCTAGGACCAGCGGGGCTGGGCCGAGCTTGGAGGAATGCGAACCTTGGATGGGCAATTGCGGCGATCATATCTCATGCTTATACGCGCAAAACCGAGTTCGATGAGGATTCCTAGAAGGGATGGAGACCGATGAAAGCGAAGGTGGGTATGGTAACGATCGGGCAATCCCCGAGGAGGGACGTGGTCCCGGAGATGAAGGCGATCCTGGGCCCAGGGGTGGAGGTCCTCGAGGCGGGGGCCTTGGATGGGCTATCGCTCCAAGAGGTCCGGGGAATGGCCCCCGGGCCCGGGGACTATATACTGGTGACGCTGATGAGGGACGGGACCCCGGTCAAGGTCAGCAAGAGGGCAATCCTGCCCAGGATTCAAGAATGCATCAAAAGGCTCATAGGCGAGGGGGCGGAATTGATAGCCCTGTTGTGTACCGGAGAGTTTCCGAGGTTCGAATCCGAGAAATTGATCCTCAAGCCGGATTCATTGCTAAATAGGGTGGTCCAAGGGATCCTGCCCGAAGGCAAATTGGGCGTCCTCGTTCCCTCCCCGGATCAGATCGACCAGATGAGGCGGAAGTGGGAGGAGCTCGGCTTGGAGGTCGTGGCCGAGAGCGCCATGCCCTATGGGCCAGGCGATGAGATCTCTTCGGCCGCGAGGAGATTGGCCGCCGAATCGGTCGATCTGATCGCCTTGGATTGCATAGGGTACACGATCGCTATGAAGGAAACCGTGAGGAGATTGACGGGCAAGCCGACGATCCTCCCCAGGTCGATACTGGCGAGGGTTATGCGGGAGCTCTTGGGCGAAGGGCCGGAGCCCGCTGTGGCCGGGCGATCGCTGGGGTGAGGGGGAATGGGCTTGGAAAGCGGTGCTAGGATCGTATTGGAGCAATGCTTGGCGATAAAACCCGGGGAAAGGGTTTTGATCGTAACGGATACCAAGAAGGAGCGCATAGGCAGGGCGCTGTTCTCAAAGGCGATCGAGCTTGGGTCGGAGGCCATTATGCTGACGATGTTGCCCAGATCTAGGCATGGGGAGGAGCCCCCGGGGCTTGTTGCGGAGGCCATGAAGCGGGCGGATGTGGTCATATGCCCGACCGAGTATTCGCTCACGCATACCCAAGCCAGGAGGGAGGCCTGTGAGGCCGGCGCTAGGATCGCCACGATGCCCGGCATAACGGAGGAGATGTTTTCCGAGGGCGCGATGACCGCGGATTACCGCGAGCTGGCCGAAATTACCGCGAAAGCGGCGGAGCTGCTCACGAAGGCTGAGGCGGCGAGGATCGAGAACGGCGGCAAGAGCCTCGCCCTATCCCTGAGGGGTCGAAGGGCCTTGGCCAGCACCGGGCTCATCCATAAGCCGGGTGAGTTCGGGAACCTACCAACCGGCGAGGCTTATATAGCGCCGGTCGAGGGGACCGCGAATGGCGAGCTAATCGTGGACGGCTCGATCGCGGGCATCGGCGTATTGAAATCCCCGCTTCACATCGAGGTCGAGGATGGAATCGCCGTTGGAATCCACGGGGATTCGGCCGCGGAGCTGGAGAGGATTTTGGGCGGGGGGACGGAGGCCAGGAACATAGCCGAGTTGGGGATAGGGACGAACAAGAAGGCGAGGCTTATAGGGATAGCCCTTGAGGATGAGAAGATCTATGGGACGGCCCACATAGCCTTGGGCGATAACTCGACGTTCGGCGGGACCGTGAGGGCTGGGGTACATATAGATTGCATCCTCCTCAGGCCCACAATATATTTGGACGATGAGAAGGTCGTCGAGGGAGGAAGGCTAAGGGTCTAAGGAGCCCCTCCCGCCCTAGCAGACCTCCACCTCCCCCCTCATCAGCTTCAGGCAGAAATCGCCTATGTTCTCCAACTCCCTGTCCATGACGTCCATCACCGCCCCCTTCACCGAGCTTAGCTTAACCCCGGGCTCTAGGATAAGCTCGGCTGAGGCGATCTGCGGGGAATCTATCGGCTTGCCTATTTGGCTGAGGAGCCACACATAGGCCTCCCTGACCCCGGTCACGGATTTATAGATCTCATCGGCCATGCGGTACGCCAACGCGTTATAGATCTTCCCGACGTGATTGACGGGGTTCTTTCCAGCCGCGGCCTCCGAGGACGTAGGGCGGTATAGGGGAATTATGCCGTTCACCCTGTTCCCCCTCCCAACTTGGCCGCAATCCGCCCCATCGGCCGATGTCCCTAGGACCGTCAAATAAATCCCCCCGAGGCCCCTTCCCTCTTTATCCGCCGTGTTGAGGTATAAATTAACGTTCTCGAAATCGAAGTTCTCCGAAACGTACTCCAACAAATTATCGAGCACTTCCCCCTTCCTCCTGAAATAATCGGCCTCGCTCTCGATGAACCTATCGACGAAGGCCATTGAAATGGTCAAATTGATCTCCTCCCCCCTCCTGAACCCCATGACCTTGATGTCCTCCCCGGTTTCCGGGAAATCCCTCTTGAACTCCTCCCCGTTCAGGTACTTCTCGACCTTCAGGACCAATTCCTCGGTCCTCGTGAGCGGGGCGAAGCCAACGGCGGCCGAGGTATCGTTCGCGCCCGGGGAGCCCCCCCTCTCGAAGAGGTCCACGAGGGCCTCAGATCCGCGCTTCAATTCCACCTGATATCGCATATGGACATCGGGGTCGACGAACCTGAGGTGCCTCCTTATCCAATCCTTTGCGGTCTCTATGACGAGGTCGTTCAAATCGATCTCCTCATCGCCCACCCTGTAGGTGGCCCTATCGCCGAAGACCAGCAACATGGGCTTATTGACGATCCCCCCGCCGAACCTGTTTTCTACCTCGCCGGCCACCAAAAGGCCCTTATCGATATTGTGGTGAAGTATCCTCCCGAACCTCTTGAGGTACATTTCGCTGATCCTATTCGAGACCTCGTTCATTATGGAGTCGCAGATCGTATCCGGGTGCCCCAGCCCCTTCCTCTCAACTATCTCCATCGCCCTTCCCTCAAGTGGGGTTTGGCGGAGCTCGTATACGGCTATGGATCTCATCAGGGATCTGGGTAGCAAAGCGCGTTATTCCTAAATTAATATTTCCTGATAAAAAGATTCATAAAAGAATCTACCACAAGTTGTCCGGGGAGCGCGCTTTGTTGCCCCCGTTGGAGGACATAGGGAAGAGAAGGAGGAGGCTGGGGATAAACCAAAGGCAGCTCGCGAAGCTCGCCGGCGTCAGCCAATCCCTGATAGCGAAGATAGAGGCTGGGCAGATAAACCCGTCCTATCAAAAGGCCAAGCTGATATTCGATACGTTGGAGATGCTCGAGAGGAGGGTGGAGCATAAGGCGAAGGACATATACCACAAGGGCGTCGTTGGCGTTAACAGGGATGACCCGGTGGTGAAGGCGACGAGGATCATGCACGAGGGCGGTTATTCCCAGCTCCCGGTTTTCGATGGGGAGAAGGTCGTCGGGAGCATAACCGAAAAGACCGTATTGGATAGCACGCTCAAGGGCATAAGCATCGATAGGCTATCGAGGATGCGAGTCGGGGAAATCATGGAGGAGCCGTTTCCATTGGTCGATGAATCGGCCCCCCTGCCGGCAATATCCGCGCTCCTACAATATGCCCCGGCCGTGCTCGTGACGAAGATGGGGAAGATCGTGGGCATAATAACTAAGGCGGACCTCCTGAAGGTTGTCGGAAGGCCCTAGCCCCTCTTCGTGGCGGCCACTATCTTTATCACATCACCATCCCTCAGTACGTAATCCGATGGCAACCTCAAGCCGCTCTTGGCATCGATGGCGAAGATCATGCCCTTCGCCAGATCCGAATGGATGCGCTCCGCCAGGTCCTTGGCCGTGGATCCCGGCGGCATCAGGAACGCATCCGGTAGGACCCTCCCCCTCCCATTGGAGAACCTCGAGGCGTCCTCAACCGGATAAACCACGTTCATCCCAAGGAGCTTGAAGACACAGGCGTTGAGCGCGAATTGGACCCCGGTCCTGATTATCTTCGAGAAGACGCGCTCTTGGAAGTAATTCAGGGCCCACCTTTGCTCCTTCGTGAGCTTCTCATCGGCCAAGACCTTGAAGGCCTCCTCCCCGGGTATGTATTTTATGTAGCCCTTTTGCTCGGCCCTCCTTAAGGCGAGCTCAGCCTCGCTACAGCAAGGTATCACCATCCTATCCCGGAACTCCTCCTTTAGCCTCTCGTAGTTCTCCTCGGCCTTCGCCAAATCCATCTTATTGGCTATTATTATGGTCGGCTTGGAGAAATCCCTCAGCCTCCCAGAAAACTCCCTGATATCGGCATCGGACCACTTATCGAACGGCTTCCCCTCCAATCCGCTCGCCTCCAAAGCCCGGGCTATATGCTCCCTGCGGACCTTCATCCCGCCGAGCGCCCTATGGAGGGCCTCATCGGATGGGGTCTCCCCCGCCCTCTTGGAGGCCCTCTCCACCGCTTTCTTGACGAGCCTCGAGAACCATAGCAACATCTCCACCTCTATGTCATATACATCGAGCACGGGGTTCCCCATTCCCGGCTTCGTCAACCTTCCCTCGGCATCGACGCTCCCGGAGGCATCCACTATATGCAATAGCGCATCGGCTTGGGCGGCGACGCTCAGGAATTGGGTTCCGAGGCCCTTGCCGGACCAAGAGCCCTTTATCAGGCCCGGGAGATCTATGAGTTCTATCGGGATGAACCTCCATCCATCCACGCATAAAGAATTTTGTGGGTCATCCTTGACGTTCAGCTCCCTGCAGGGGCAAAGGGCCCTCACATATCCGACCCCGAACTGGGGCTCCTTCGTGGTGAATGGATAGGTGGAAACTTCCCCGTATTTGAGCGTGGCGGCATTGAAGAACGTGGTCTTCCCCGTATTCGTCTTCCCTATCAGCCCTATCCTTATCAAACTCCCCCATTTCCCCAAAATCGAAGGGGCCTATTTTAGTTTCCCCTTGAAGATAATCTTAAAATATCCCTTCGGGCTTGAAGCAATCCGGATGGGGCCGTAGTCTAGCCAGGTATGACGACAGGACGGGATGCCCGCCATGGGCTCCAGAGGGAAACATACGGGTTTACCGACCCGAGAGGGGATGAGGAGCTTCAGGAGCGCGTGAGGAAACCCGTAGGCGTGATCCAACGGCGGATGTCAAGGGTTCAAATTGGCCTTTTGGCCATGGAAATCCCTTCGGCCCCACCACTAAAGTTCGGAGGAGGGCGGGCCATTGCTTACGCAAGCCTCATACACATCAGAGATCGTTCGAGTAAAGCGGGATGGAATAAGGATTAACGCGATGGTCCTCAAACGTGGTTGTATTGCAAAATTCTCTTCATGAAACTTTAGAGCATCCGGCGCTTCATGAAGTGTTTTGAAAGGGGAAATCGGAATAATTTTAAATATTCGAATCATACAAAGTACATTCGTGATAGAAATGTCCGCAAAAAGAAAGACAAGATCGGGAAGGAAATCGAGGAGATCCACGAGGAGGAAGTCTACGAGGAGAAGGTCTAGGAAGAAATGACGGCTGGGCCTCATTGCTCGCAAACCCCTCTGGCCAATATCGCCCTCCTTAATTCCCTTTCGACCCCTCATGATTCGCGGCGCCGCGAGCCTTCTGCCCCATATGAGCCCCAGGATTTTTCCCATACTAGAACGATCGCTTTGAACGCTTTTTGTTGGAAGGGGAAAGGGACATCAAAGATCCACCGGACTGCGATGATCAAGCGCACCATGAAGGCCCAAGGGGCGAGATGGGGGAGAGGGCGAAGATCGATTCGAGCAATGGGGCGGCCCAACTGGCAACCCGTCCCACGGCCTTGGCCGGGATAAGGTTTTAATAAAAGTCGCAATGGAGCCCAACTCGGGAGTTGGCGGCCATAGCTGGGAGCTAGGACCCGTTCCCGTTCCGAAAGCCGCTTGGCCGCCGGGAGCACGGAAGTGAATCTCCCAGGCGATCCGGGTATTAGTGTGCTGCGAAAGCGCACGCGAAGCCCGGACAGCTGCCAACCCCCTCTTTAAAAGTTTATAATAATCGGTGGAAATCCCTCTGAGAAGCTATTAAGGTGCGGGGTTTGGCGATTTCGACGGCCCTCCAAAAAGGCCTTTTGGGCTTCGGCGAGGGTGGGAGCCTCAGCACGATAGTCTCCATCTTGATGTACCTCACCTTCTTCATATTCATCCTATTCGGACAAAGGATCCAATTGAGGATGATGCTCTGGGAGATAGACGGCTTCCTGAAGAGGCTCGATGCGATGAGGGGGGAAGCTAGGAAGAAGTCCATAGAGATGATAAAGGAGGTTGGAAAGCCGAAGGAGGATCCCACGCCCCACGTGGATTCGCTCTTGGAACAATTCCTTATTATGCCCGTCGATCTGGATCCAGCGGGCATCGTATGGAAGATCGATCACCTATTGGACGTAAGGGACATGAAATTCAAGGACGACATCCGCCGGATAGCGCCGGAGGCCAGCGAAGCGCAGATCAATAACTTGGAGAACTTAGTGGAGGCATCGCTAGCGCTGAATACGATCTTCAGAATAGTGCGCCACTTCTACCTCCTAGGCAAGAGGACCTCGAGCTTCTACATAATACTCCAGCTCCAGATGATCCTCCCGCTCATTATGCAGGAGGCGGAGGCCCTGATGGGTGCGACGAAGGCATTCGCCTTAGGCCAGCCCATAGGCGATGGGATAGGCCCCTTGGTCGTTTCAAAGCTAATGTTGGGTCGGGAAAAGAGGAAGATCGAGAAGGATATGGTGATGGGGGAGACCTCCATCGAGGGCAGGAGGGTCATCGCCCTCAAGGCGGAGGGGCCCGGCGGGAACGTCGGAAAACCTGGCGATGCCATCAGGAAGATAATAGAGGAGCTGGGGGGAAGGGTCTCTGGTATAATAATGGTTGACGCGGCCCTAAAGTTTGAGGGGGAGAGGAGCGGCGAGATAAGCAGTGGGATAGGAGCCGCCATAGGGGGGATAGGGACGGAGAGGTTCAAGATAGAGGAGGAGGCATCCAAGTTCAAGATACCATTATACGCGATAGCGATAAAGGAGAGCATTATAGATGCCATAACCCCAATGAAGAGGGAGATCAGCGAATCCGCGGATAAGGCCATCGAGGCCATAAGAAGGCTGATATTGGATAGGACCAAGGAGGGAGATACGGTCATAGTCGCCGGAATAGGAAATACCATAGGCATAGGGCAATAGGGGTATGCGCTTTGGAGAGCAGGTTTAATTGGTATTCCCAGTTGATGGTCGTATTCGGCATATTCGTTCTCGTATATTCCGCCTACATGGTCCTCTCGGCCCTGATCTCGCTCCAGGGGGGGCATAGCGAGGAGGCGTACTATAGCCTCATGCTGGGCTCCATCGGCATAGCATTGGCTTCGTCCTCCCTCCTCTTGATGAGGAGGCGAGCGCTCCAATTGAAGCCGCCGCCGGAGGTCTTCACGGTAATAAAATGCCTGAAGTGCGGCTTCAGGCTCGTAAGGCATTTCCAAGCCGGGGATTATGTGAACAGCGAGGTCGGCCAATGCCAACAATGCAGTGGGAGGATGCTCATAACATCAATATACGCGGAATCCGAAGGCAGGGGAGGCACCTAAGTCAGGACCTCGCAACCATCTCCCAGGACTATCACCGTATGCTCGGATTGCGCAACGGGGCTATTGCTCGCCTCCACGAGTACAGGATAGGGCGCTATGCACCTCTTCTCCACGAGCTCCCTCCACGCCTCGATGTAATCCATTGGGAAGCGGACCCCCAAGATCCACCTTTGGGCGAATGGCAGGCCTTTATATTCCCTCCTTATGAAATCCAGCATCTCGTTGGCCCTGCGATCCCTCACGCCCTTCTCCTTCACCAGCCTGTATATCTGCCCATCGCGCCCGATCACGGTCCCGGCTCCAGTCGATATGGTCGTGAAGGGCTCTATCGCATAGACCTCGCCCTCGAGGATACGGCTGCCGTTTATGCCACGAACGTTAGGCAGGGATTTTCCAGCATGTATCGCGTACCTATCCATCTTATGTCCGGTCAAATCCCTAACGGGCTTGCACCCATATCTCATGATCTCCCGCTCTATTATGACCCCTATCTCGTAAGCCCTCATGCCGGCCCTGATGGCCTCGGTGGCGCTACGCAGGGCCTCCTCGGCCGCGATGCGCAAATGCTCGTACTTTGGGTTAAATACGTATGTGACCGCATTATCGCTTATATATCCGTCCACGTGGACCCCGAAATCCAACTTCACTATGGAGTTCTCCGGGATCCTAGTTCCATCATCCGGGCCGGGGGTGAAATGCGCCGCGACTTCATTTATCCCTATGTTGCAGGGGAAAGCCGGCCTCCCCCCGAGCTCGATGATCCAACCCTCTACCTTTTCGCAGATCTCGAGGGCTAGGCTCCCCTCTCCAACGGAGTTGCGCAGGAGATCCTTCACCCTCGATGCTATCCTCCCCGCCATCCTATACTTCTCGTATTGCTCGCCCAGCGCCCTTGAGGCCATGCGCTTCGGCACCGGCCGGGACATCAGGATTTGATACCACGCCTCTCCAGATATCTATCCAAGAACTGATCCTCTATTAATTCCCTGACCCTCTCCCTCATCTCCTGATGGCGCTCTACGAAGCGCTTCACCTTCTCCGATACGATCACCTTGCACTCGCCGCACAGGATCTCCCCCCTTTTGCATTTATCCATCAGTTCGCCCACCTTCCCATCATCCTCCTCGAATAGGAGGTAGTCGTATAGGAACACGGGGCATTCATGCGGCCTTCCCCCCAGCTCCTTATGCTCGCTAATGGTCGATCCCCCTCCCGTGAAGGCATTCATTATCTTCCTCTCTATCGACTTCGGGTCATCCGTTGTGAAGATGCATGTCTCCGGCATGGAGGATGACATCTTCCCGCCCTTACCAAGGCCCGGGAGGAACCTGCAATGGATCTGGGCCGGCTTCGAGAACCCAAGCTTGGGAGCAACGTCCCTCGCTATCCTCCAATAGGGGTCTTGATCTATGGCGGCCGGGATCAAACACGGGACATCCCTCCCCTCAAGGATTGACTCCAAGAAGCAAGGGACCGCTTGGAGGGCTGGGAAGAATATTATCCCTATATTCGAGCTATCCTTGAACCCGAACACAGCCTTCGCGGTCGATAGAGTCACGTGTCTCGCTATCTCGATTGCCATGTTGTACATAAGCCCCGCATTCCTCATATTCGATATCAGCACGGTCTTCTTGGGGTCGAAGCCTATGGCCATCACGTCTAGGGCATTTTCATAGGTCAGGGCCAAAGCCCTCTCCCTGGAGAGCTCGTGGGAGATCAGGAACTTCTCATCGTCAGTGAACTGGAAATAGAGCTTCGCGGAAAAGACGTCCTGAAGGTGTTTTGTGAAGATCCAAGGGACCAAGTGCCCCAAATGGGTTTGGCCGGAGGGACCCCTGCCGGTGTATAGGATGAATTCGCGCCCTTCCTCATACGCATCCAATATTAAGTCCAGATCCCTGTGGGAGAAGAACACCCTCCGCCTCAACATCATGTGGAGCCCTCCGGCATATTTCCCCAATCTTTCGAGCAGCTCGTCGGTTAGCGGCTTAGTCCCAAATTCCCTTATGAGCTTCTCGTAATCTATCTCCCCCGATACCTCCCAAGGGGTTACGATCATCTCCTCCTCATCCATCTCTCAGCACCCATTTTGGGCCCCTTTGGGCGGGATCCGGATGCAGCTCTTTCCCGCGATTCGAAATAATAAGCTTATTTAGATGGGCCTCGGCCAATGGCCCAATTGGGCCCTGTGGAAGGGCGCAATGATTCGGGTGGGGGAATGGAACGCGGATGAAGTTGCCCAAGAACGAAGGATTAGTTCTCTCGACGCTTGGGCGCTTGGGGGGGAGCTCCGAGCTATCCCAATTGTCGAAAATAACGGGCCTCCCCGATGCCGCAATCTCGAGGGCATCCCTGGAGCTCTCGCAAAGGGGCTTTTTGCGGATAATCGATTCCGCGATGAACCTCCTCAAGCCCACCGAGGAGGGGATGGCTTACGCTAGGGACAAGTTGCCGGAGAGGAAACTCGTCGAGCTGGCCCTCAGGCTCGGGAGGCCCCCCGTGAAGAGGCTTGCGGGCCTGCTCGGATTTGGGGAGGATATGCTATCGATCGCCATAGGATGGATGAAGCGCAAGGGATGGGGGGAAGTCGTGAAGGAAGGGGGCGAGCTCCTCTTGGACGTCAAGGGCATGCCCGAGGAGGGCGCTGATGAAAGGCTCTTGAGGGAGATAGGGGAGAGGGGCTGGGCGATCTTGGAGGAACTCGACGAGGAGGGCAGGAGGGCGGCCGCGCTGTTGAGGGGGCGATCCCTATTGGAGGCGATCCCGAAGAGCCGAAGGAAGTTCGAGCTTACTGAGAGGGGCTGGGCGGTCTTGGAGGAGGGCCTGGAGATCGAGAGCGGGATAACGACGCTAACGCCGGAGTTGATAAGGAGCGGGAAGTGGCGGGAGGCGGATCTGAAGGAATACGATGTAACCGCGGCCCCCCCGGAGATCCACCCGGGGAAGAAACACATTTTCGCGGAGTTCTTGGAGGAGGCGAAGCGGATACTCTTGGAAATGGGCTTCGAGGAATACTCGGGGCCTTACGTTGAGACGGAGTTCTGGAATTTCGACGTCCTATTCCAGCCCCAGGACCACCCCTCCAGGGAGATTCACGATAGCTACATCCTAAAAAACCCGAGCAGCGGTTGGATAGAGTTCCCGGACCTTATGGAGAAGGTTAGGAGGGTTCATGAGGATGGCTGGATAACCGGGTCCAAGGGCTGGAGGTATAAGTGGGACAAGGCCGTTTCGGAGAGGCTGGTCCTGAGGACGCAGACAACTGCCGTCTCCGCCAGGTATCTTTCAACTCATAAGGATGCCCCGATCAAAATGTTCTGCATCTCAAACGTCTTCAGGCCTGATGTGCTCGATGCGAAGCACTCGATGGAGTTCGTTCAGCTAGATGGCATAATTGGGGACGAGGGGATAAACCTGAGGCACCTCTTGGGGTTCTTGAGGGAGTTCTCACGCGCGATTGGCTTGGGCGAGGTGAAATTCAAGCCCAGCTATTTCCCCTTCACGGAACCGAGCGTTGAATCGTTCGCGGAGCATCCGAAGATGGGATGGATCGAATTCGCTGGGGCCGGAATGTTTAGGCCAGAGGTCCTAGCGCCCTTGAGGATAGACTTCCCAGTCATAGCATGGGGGATAGGGCTCGATAGGCTGGCGATGATAAAACTCGGCATAGAGGATATAAGGGAACTCAGATCCACGAAATTGGATTGGCTCAGGGAAAGGCCGTTGATATGAGCCATGCCGACCATAACGGTAAACCTGAACGACCTAAACTCCCTCTTAGGTAGGAGGCTTGCGCTTGAGGAATTTCGGGAGATAGTCTTCCCTCTGAAATGCGGCCAAGTGGAGAGCGTGATAGGATCCGAAATAACCCTCGAGGTCAGCCATGATAGGCCGGACCTATTCAGCGTTGAGGGAATCGCGAGGGAACTCAAGGGGATCCTCGGGATAGAAGTGGGCTTGCCGAGATATGAATTGAGGGAGAGCGGGTTTAGGGTATTCATCGATCAATCGGTCCTGCCGATCAGGCCATTCATATCTTGTGCAATCGTGAGGGGGATCGAAATGAACGAGGAGGCGATCGTGCAGGCCATGCAACTCCAGGAGAAGTTGCACCTGGCGCATGGGAGGAGGAGGCGCAAGGTCTCCATAGGGATACATGATATCAGGGAGATCTCCGAAGAGATACATTATTGCGCCAAGAGGCCCGATGAGATAAGGTTCGTGCCGCTGGGCGAGGATCGGGAAATGGATGGAGGAGAGATATTGGAGCTCACCCCGAAGGGGAGGGAGTATGGCCATATAATAAGGGACTTGCCAAGATACCCTCTCCTTTACGATGGTGATGGAAATGTCCTTTCCATGCCGCCCATAATAAATGGCACGGTGACCAAGGTCACCGAGAGGACAAGGGATGTGCTCATAGATGTGACCGGAACCGATAAAGAGGCGGTGGATTGCATCGCGAAGATAGTGGCGACGAGCCTTTGCGAGAGGGGGGGAAGAGTGGAAGAGGTGGAAATGGTCAGCCCTAGCGGGGCGCTCACCGGGCCGGACTTAAGCCCCTCGGAGATGAGCTTGGACGCAGGGACGGTCTCGAAAATCCTTGGCCTCGAGCTCTCGGCGGAATCTATCTCGGAATCCCTCAGAAGGATGAGGTATGGCGCAACCCCTATGGGGAATATGATAGCGGTCCTGGTGCCCCCCTACAGGGCGGATATACTCCATCCGGTTGACCTCGTTGAGGATGTTGCCATAGGGATTGGATACGGGAACCTCGAGCCCGAGCCTCCCCCCGTCCCAACGAGGGGGAAGGAGTTGCCCATTTCTATCATCTCGCGCAAGGTTAGGGACCTCATGATTGGATTTGGATTCCAAGAGGTCATTAGCTATATGATGACCAGCAAGGCCGTCTTATTGGATAAAATGGGCTTGGGGGAGGGGGAAGTGGTGGAGATAGGAAATCCCTTGACGGCTGAATACTCCGTCCTAAGGAATTGGCTTCTCCCATCCCTCCTGAACTTCCTGAGCCATAATAGGCATGTGGCCTATCCGCAAAGGGTCTTCGAATGCGGCGATGTCGTATCGATCGATATTGCGGAGCCCACCGGGACTAGGGCCACGAGGAAGCTGGCCGCGGTCATATGCGATTTCAGAGCCAGCTATGAGGATGCGCAATCCGTCGTCTACTCCCTCCTGAGGAATCTGGGGCTGGGCCAGCCGGAGGCGAGAGGGACGCAGCACGCAAGCTTCATAAGGGGTAGGGTCGCCGAGGTTATTGTGGCTGGAGAACCCTTTGGGATCTTGGGCGAAATTCACCCCAAGGTCCTGAATAACTTCGGCTTGGAATATCCCGCATCGGCATTCGAGTTGGACGTTTCGAAGATAATCGAATTCAAAAGGCTTAAGTAGGATCGTTCAAAAAAACCACCGGCTGAAAGCCTGCCTCGAGAGTCCTCAGCCGAGTGGGGCGAAATGCCCTTCCTGTGAAGCTGAGCGTTAGTGTCGCAGGCCACAAACCTTGGCAAACGGTTTCAAAAATACCCTCCCTACGGCTTAATGGGGGCCAGCCATCCATTACCAATGGCGTTTGCCCAATCCCGCATACGCTTAGAGGGGGCATTGGGCCGAATCCCAGCAGGTTTATACTATAGGGTCCTTTGGGGATAAAATAAAATATGGCGGACAAGCCCGGGAAAAGGGGGTACCGGAAAAATGGATTTGGAAGAGAGGCTATCGCTGATCAAGAGGAACGCAGAGGAGGTAGTGACGGAGGGGGAATTGAGGGCCCTCTTGGAAACGAACGAGAGGCCCAGAGCCTATTGGGGATTTGAGTGCTCTGGATAGCGAGCAACCTCGCCCAGAATAATGCACATAGGGATGGGTCTCGTATGCGGATCAAAGATAAAGGACTTCATAAGGGCCGGATTCGAGTTCATCATATTCTTGGCGGATTGGCACTCTTGGATCAACAATAAATTCGGGGGCGATATGGAGAAGATAAGGACATGCGGCGATTACTTCAAGCATTGCTTCACCGCAATCGGCATACCAGAGGATAAGGTAGAATATATATGGGCATCCGACCTCGTGGGCGATCGGAACTATTGGGAGAAGGTCGTGAAGGTCGCGAAGGGCGCATCCGTGAATAGGATGTTCAGGGCCCTTCCTATAATGGGGAGGGATATGGCCGCAACGAACCTCGAAACCGCGGCCCTGCTGTATCCTTGCATGCAAGTGGCCGATATATTTCACATGGGTATCGATGTCGCTTGCGCGGGGATCGATCAAAGGAAGGCCCATATGCTCGCTAGGGACTCCGCGCAGAAGCTGGGCTTCAAAGAGCCCATCTGCGTCCACACGCCCCTTCTAATGGGGCTCTCCGGCCCCGAGAGGAGGATGGAGGGGAAGTTCGATGAGGATCCCTCAACGGATCTAAGGATAGGCTCCAAGATGTCCAAAAGCATCCCCCAGAGCTCCATATTCGTACACGATGATCCAAGCGCGATATCCTCCAAGATCAGGAGCGCATATTGCCCGCCGAGGGTCCCCGATAATAACCCGGTGCTAGAGATCGTTAGGTTGATAATAATGCCGGAGCTCGGGCGATTCGATCTGGAGAGGCCCAGGGAATACGGAGGGCCGGTGAGCTTTTACGAATATTCCGATCTGCGGGAGTCGTACTCAGCCGGGGAGATCCACCCGCTCGATCTGAAGAACTCCGTCAGCGCCGCCTTATCCAAGATACTCGAGCCCGTGAGGTCGTACTTCGAATCCAACCCGGACCTCCTCAGGAGGATGATGAATGTCGAAATCACGCGATAACCTCCCCTTGAAAAGGAAGTACGTCAGGGTAGGGAAGATCTTGGAGAGGATCGCCTCCGCTGGAGACGACGCCATAATAATAGTGGAGGGGAGGAGGGATGAGGAGTCCCTGAGGCGCCTCGGGATAACTGGAAACATATACAAGCTTAAATCCTCGAGGATTGGGTTTCGGGACTTCCCCGCCATCCTAAGCCCATATAGGGAAGCCATAATATTAACCGATTTCGATAGGGAGGGGGAAGAGCTGGCGATTAGGATCCGAAGGGAGCTGGCCCCATTGAGGGTCAGGGCCAATTATTCCCTTTGGAACCAGCTCAGGGGCTTGGTTTCATCGGATATAAAATCCGTGGAGGATTTGGCCGATTATTTCAAAAAAATGGAATTGGAGCTTCGCTCATAGCCAGGCCCTTAACCCATCTTCTTCGAGAGCACCCGGACCATGTCCAATATCCTACATGAGTAGCCCCATTCGTTATCATACCAAGCCAATACTTTGGCCATGGTGCCATCTATGACCATCGTTGACGCACCGTCCACTATCGATGAATGCGGGTTCCCTATACAATCCACGGAAACGATTGGATCCTCCGTGTATTGTAATATGCCCTTCATGATCCCTTGGGAAGCCCTCTTGAAGGCCTCGTTGATCCCCTCGGCGGTGGCCTCCCTCTTAAGCTCGGCCACTAGATCCACTATGGATCCATTCGGAACGGGGACTCTCAGCGCGATCCCATGGATCTTGCCCCTCAATTCCGGAAGGGCGAGTGTGGTTGCGATCGCGGCCCCGGTGGTAGTCGGTATTATCGAGAGCGCTCCAGCCCTAGCCCTCCTCAAGTCCTTATGGGGGAGGTCCAGGATCCTCTGGTCATTAGTGTAAGCATGGGCGGTGCTCATTAGCGCATGCCTCACGCCGAACTCGTCGTTCAGGACCTTTACCACGGGCGCGAGGCAGTTGGTCGTGCAGGATGCGAGCGATATCAGCTGATGCCTAGCGTGGTCATAGGCCTTATCGTTCACCCCGAAGACTATGGTCACGTCGGCATCCTCGGAGGGCGCCGTTATGATCACCTTCTTTGCGCCCGCATCCAGGTGCTTGGAGGCATCGGCCCTTTTAGTGAACAACCCGCTCGATTCAACGACCACATCAACGCCCAAATCCGCCCAAGGCAACTCCCTAGGATCCCTTCGCGAGAGGACCTTTATCTCCTTTCCATCAACCGTTATCGAGTCCTTGGAATGGGATATCTCGGAATCCAGCACGCCGTGGACCGAGTCGTATTTCAAGAGGTGCGCGAGGGTCCTAGGATCAGTGATATCGTTCACGGCCACTATCTCCGCATCGAGGCCATATTTGAGGGCGCATCTGAAGAAGACCCTGCCGATCCTCCCGAATCCGTTTATCCCAACCTTTAGGCCCAAACTCCCACCCCTGGTGCTTGGGACGGGGATTGGGCTTGGCCATAATTAAAACGTTTGGGTGGGACCCACCCCCTATACATGAAAACGGCAATAAGTATTTTAGGCCCCTTGGGGGTAGAATCCAAAAAGGAGGTAATGGGATAAAAGCGTCCTGAGCGCTGACCGATGAAGTCGATCAGCGCCAAGTCGGATGGGATCCCGAAAAGGAATGAGGAGGCTCGATGCGCCATGGTAAGTCCCTCTCAATCGTCCTTTTCCCATAAATACGTTATAAAGGCGAAATTCGAAGTGGAGGGAGTGGTCGAGAAGCCGGATGTGATAGGGGCCATATTCGGCCAAACCGAGGGCCTATTCGGATCAGATCTCGACCTCAGGGAGCTCCAGAAGGGCGGTAGAATCGGGAGGATCGAGATAACCCTCAAATCCGAGAAGGACAAGACCACCGGGACCATAATCATACCGTCCAGCTTGGATAAGGTTTCGACCGCCATAATCGCGGCCGCCCTAGAGAGCGTCGATAGGATCGGGCCCTGCGAGTCCAAGATAATCCTGGATAAGGTGGAGGACGTCAGGGAGGAGAAGCGAAAGGCCATCATGGAGAAGGCCAAGGAAATCCTGAAGAATTGGATAATCGAGACGACCCCAAGCACGGAGGAGATACTCAAGGAGGTCTCCGAGGCGATAAGGCAGGCTGAAGTGATGGAATACGGCCCTGAGAAATTGCCGGCCGGCCCAGAGGTGGATAGCGGATCCCTTATAATAGTTGAGGGCCGCGCCGATGTGATAAACCTCTTGAAGTGCGGGATAAAGAACGTCATAGGGGTGGAGGGGACCAAGATCCCGCAGACGGTCATAGAGCTCGCGAAGAATAAGGAAACGACAGCGTTCCTCGATGGCGACAGGGGGGGCGACTTGATCTTGAAGGAGCTCCTCCAGGTGGCGGATATAGACTATGTGGCGAGGGCCCCTCCCGGCAAGGAGGTTGAGGAGCTCACGCCGAAGGAGATAATGAAGGCGTTGAGGGATAGGGTCCCGATCGAAAGGATCAAGGAGGTCGAATCGATCGCCCCCGCGCCCCGGGTTGCAATGGCGGAGTTGCCGGAGAAAGTGCTCGGGGCGATTAAGGAATTGCGGGGCACGCTGGAAGCCCTGCTTTACGACGAATCTTGGAACGAGCTGGAGCGGGTTCCGGTCAGCGAGTTGGCCGAGAGATTGAAGTCATCGGAGGGGATCAAGGCGATAGTGTTTGACGGCGTGGTCACTCAGAGGCTCTTAGATCTGGCAGAGGAGAAAGGGGTTAAGACGCTGATCGGGGACAGGGTTTCCGATCTGGCCAAGCGCCCATTGGAAGTTAAGGTGATGACGATGTCGGAGGTCGCTCGCTGAGGCTCGACGAGGCCGAAGCCCCTCAAATCCTCAACCCGGCGATTCCAGCATCCGCCCTACAGCGATCCCGAATATGGATAGTATCCTGGAGGCCACCGGTATCAGCTGGTTATTTATGTAATATTCGGCGTCAACTTCCTCGATGGTGGCGTAAGCGTATGGCTTCGCCCTCTCGTGAATCTTCCCCGCCCCCTTGGTTATTACATAGCCCACACTATCGCCGGGGCCCAGCTCTATCCCGTCGGCCAGAAGCCTCCTCGCGGCCTCCACATGCGGGGCCTTTACCTCATATTCCCTCATAGGCTTCGTTAGGGTCTTCCAAATTACGAAATCCCTAAAGGGGATGGCCTTAGACCTAACATCGCTTATATACGATCGCGCGAACTCCAAAGCCCCATTGGGTCCCCCCTCGCTCAATACGATCTTTAGCATCCCTTCCTGCATAGCCTTCGATGCCCCGGACCAATCGCCCCTTACGGCCTCCAAGCCCACTACGTCCAGATCGCCGCTTTCCAGCAATCCCGCATATCTCTTTTTTGATTCCATGAATAGAATCCTTTTGTATATCTTATCGATCTTTATCTCAATTCCTGTTTCCTGCATGACCCTCTCCACATATTCCTCAATTTTTGGGCCGCTCTTGAGGAATATGGAATCTGTATCCCCATATATGGGTTCAAGTCCAAATCCCCTCGCCTCCTCTAGAGCCTTGGTTATCGCGGCCCTACCCAACGCAGCCGCCGATTCAGCGACCTCCTTCGAATACCACCTCGCCCCGGTCCATCCCGAATATCCATAGCATGCGTTTAGGAGGATCTTCACGGCCCTCTCCCTTTCGGCCAAGACCTTATGGGATGGATCCCCCTTCGGGATCCCTTTCAACTTCTCCTTGATCCTTTCCCTCTCCTCCATCAACTTGGAGAGCACTGCCCTATACAGCCCATCCCTCCCTCTCCTGAACCTATGCCCGACCTCGGGGACTTCGAAGGCTTCGCTGCAATCCTCCCCGGGAGGACAATATGTATCCGGGGATATATTGTAAAGCATCATCAGGTTGGGATACATCGATTTGAAATCCAAGACCACGATGTTCTCATGGAGTCCGGGCTTTGGCTGCAAAACCATCCCCCCCTTATAGGCAACATGCGGTCGCTCCTCCCTTTTCGGTATGAGCTCCCCGAGCATGCGGCTCCCCCTCATCATGAGCGAATCGACCCTGAATCCCACGGCGGCGGCCGCCACCTGATCCAACGGCAATCCGGTTATATTGGAAAGGGCGATCGCGAAATCCATGAGGGTCTCGTGGCACTTCATTAGGACACCCGTCCTCTTTACGAAATATTCCCTCAAGTGCTCCCTTCCCCCCGCGTTTCTCCATTCCCTCGCCAGCTCCACTTCATCCAGATCCGGCATCTCCCCCTTCCTAATGATACTGAAGAATTCGGCGAGGCTAGCCAAGGCCTTCTGCTTGACCTCCGGGATGTCGTCCATCAAATTCAGGATGTCTATGTTTGCCCTTCCTGTGACGGATATGTGACCGTAAACGCTCCTGTGAGGGGGCTCCCCGCCCCTCCCCACCTTTAAATGGATCCCGCCGAGTTTGGCCCGCTCCATAAGGTAAGGCCAATCAAACCTATTGCTTCCGAAGCCCACGATCAAATCCGGATCCGCCCTCTCGATGAACTCGGAGAACCCCCTTATGGCGCTGGAATCCCGATCGCCTTCGGCGAGGAAGACCTCCCCCTCGCCGGATCCGCTTTCGACGAAGATTCCCCTCACCGGGTCTACGGATGGTCGGGGAGATCCTCTCGATCCCGGGCAGAGGATCGAGAAGGCCAAGGATCTGAGGCTTGGCCCCTCCCCTTGGGACTCGATAACCCTTGGGGGCGAAACGGCCTCGTAGGCCCGATCAACCCGAATGCTTTGCTCGATCGGGGCCTCCTGGACCTCAACTTCATGCCAGGAGCAGGGCCTCACGCCCCCATCGATCATATATTTCATCGAAAAGCGAACATCGTCCTCGAGAACGGCCTCCACCCCTTTGGCATTGGGGAGCGCCTCGGCGCTCTTTGCAAGGGATTCGTGGTCCTTGAAAACGACCCTTACGACATTTCTCTCCTCTCCCAAATACCTCTTCCTCTCGAGCCCGAGGTCCAAGATCCCACACAATTCCCTTGAGAGCCTCCTTATTCCCTCGAGGATTAGGGCCGGATCCTCGCCCCGATTTGCCAATAGGAAGAACCGCGGGGGGAAATTCCTATCCCAAATTGCCACCCTCCTCCCAGCATCATCGATGCCCCAAAGCCTTATGGCTGGCGCGCCGTCGATTAGGGCATCGTTTATATCCAATAGCCAGAATTTGACTTTGGGCAAATATGGCCTACCCCGCACTCCCCCTAGTATGGATCCATAGAACTAGTAAAGGGTTTCTTATCAGGCGCGCCTTGAAAGTTAAGTCGGAACACTATGGCATCCCTCCCGCTCCCATAATATCCCGCCCTAACCCCGCACTCCGCGAAGCCGAGGCTCCTGTAAAGGGCCTTTGCGGCTTCGTTTCCAACCTCGGCCTCGAGGATGGCCCCCTTTAGGCCAATGGCCTTGCCCTCATCGAGGATCCTGCTCAAGAGAGCCCCTCCGATCCCCTTGCGCCTGAAGGGTGGCAGGACCGCTATGGAGAGTATGCGGAGCAAATCGCCCTCTCGGGAAGCGACCGCGTAGCCCGCTACGCCCTCCTCAACCAAAGCCACGTAAAAGAAATCCGATACCTCCAAGAGCGCCCTAAAATACCACCTTGGGTACGGCTCCGCAAAGGACCCCTCCTCGACCCTCCATACGCCGGGGAGAAGGTCCCGCCTCATCCTCTCTATCCTGAAGAGCATCCTTCAGTAAAAGGGTCCTGGAAAATGTTTAAATAAAGTTCCGAAATAACCGAGGCCCCAAACGCGGGAGAAATGGGATGTCACAGGAGAAGGGCCAAGAGCGATGGGGGATAGCCCACATATATTCATCCTTCAATAATACGATCGTCCACATAACCGACCTGAGCGGGGCCGAGACCATAGCCCTCAGCTCTGGCGGTCGGCACGTGAAGGCCGATAGGCTGCAGGGGTCCCCTTACGCAGCGATGCAGTCCGCTGCTGCCGCGGCAAGGGTCGCCAAGGATAAGGGCATAACGGCCCTCCACATACGCGTGAGGGCGCCCGGGGGATCCGGGGCCAGGACCCCCGGCCCAGGGGCTCAAGCGGCCATAAGGATGCTCGCTAGGTCGGGCTTCAGGATAGGGCGCATAGAGGACGTTACTCCAATACCGCACGATGGGACTAGGAGGCCCGGGGGTAGGAGGGGCCGGAGGGTTTGACCCCCTCTTCAAATACCGGCTTTTAAAATGATGTCGAGGGATCCCGCTCAATCAACTGCCATTTAGTTGGCCTTACGGCCCCCAATCGTTGAGGGTCTACTTAAAAATCGCAATCCATCCCCTAGGCTATCCTATACTTGAGGATCGCGGCGATGCCCTTGAAGGACCTCAAGAGCATGACCCCCTCCTCAGTTTCCGTGGATATGAGCTCTATTTTAGCATCCGTTTCCTCCGCCAATTCTATAAGATCCTCAATGAGCTTCCTCCTCTCGAGGATCCTCATCCCCTGCGCTCCACACGCGCTACAATTCATCTCCATGAGCTTGGATTCGAAAAAGGCCAACTCATGGGGCTCTAGGGTCCTCCATTCCTCATGGCCGCATGCGTAGCAGGTGATTCGCACCCTTATGGTTTCAATCCCTTCGGAGAGCAGAAGCGTTTCAACGGCCCCCCCACGAAGCGCATCCCTGACATGGCTCTCGCCATAGGAGGCTAGGCCGGTGTCGTGGCCGATCTCCCTGAGGAATCGTTGAACCAACGCCCTCTCCTCCGAGTATCTAACGCCCTTCAAGATCTCATTGCTTTTATCTACGACCTCCTTGACACCCTGCTCCGCCACATAGGCCGTGTCCACTACCCCTAACACCTTTCTCTTCAGCTCATAGTTGAGATAATCGCCCTCAAGGAACTCGTTCTTGGTTGGCCCGGGGCCGCCTATCAATATTCCCCTCAACCTCTCCATTCCCAATAGGAGTTCGTTCGCATGGGAGCCGACCCTTTGGAAGTAATCGTTCAGCTCCTGCTCCCTGATCCTCTCGAACCTCCTAGCCGATTGCCCGCCGGCCCTGTGCTTGCCGCCGATGCCAGAGGCGAGCTCCTTCAGGATCTCCAACCTCCTCCCCTCAAGGATTGCCACGGCGGCCTGGCTCGAATCTATCACGATTATCCCGTAGACGTCCTTCTCCTTCAAGAGTTCCAAGAGGGGCTCCGTATGGAACCGACTATCGCATCTATAGTAGTAGATGTTTATGGGCTCGGGGGGTTCGAATACGTACGTCTCCATCCTCTCCGTCCCGGGCCCGTTCTGCGGTATCGCCCCGCAAAATATCACCAACCCATTCGGTGGCGTCTCCTTGAACAGCTTCAGCCTTTGCATTACCCTCTCTATGGCATCGAGGACGCTCTTCCTAGTGGTCCTGGACTTTATGTTCGATGCCGTTCCGTACTCCTCCCGGAGGTTCGCCATGACCTCGTGGATCCTCCTCCCCGGGGGTATGTATAGGGTTATCATCTCCGTTCCCCTGCCCTCCTTGGAGGCCAGCATATCCAATAGGCGCTTGAACCTGTACCTGTCTATGGACCCGCCCTTCTCGGAGGCCAACTCGCTCAAATGCAACCCCTTGGCTGGGAATAGGTGGAAGACCATCCATTAAAAACCCCGCGCTTGCGGCCGCTCGAAAACCCGAATCGCCCAAACAAAGGGCTAAGCCATCCCCCCGTCGAGGATCGGATTCCAACAACCATAAACCCGGCCGAACCCCGGTTTGGGCGCAAATCCTTCAATCCCCCAGGGCCTACGAGATTGATTGCGAATCCCTCGCCCCGCTAATGAAGCTTATTAACATCCGGAAACCCCATCCCATCGCTGGTGCGCTCCATGAGGGTAGTGGTCAAGATCAGCGGCTCAGTTTTTCCGGAATCCTTGGAAACGGGTTTAATAAAATCATACGCCGCGGAGTTGCGGACCCTTAGGGCCGAGGGCCACGAGCTGGCCGTTGTGACTGGCGGTGGGGCGAATGCTAGGAATTACATAAGGGCGCTGAGGGAGCTAGGGGGCAGCGAATCCCATTGCGATGAAATCGGCATAAGGGTTTCTAGGCTGAACGCCCTCCTTCTAATATCCGCCCTAGGGGACGCCGCCCATCCCTTGGTCCCGGAGGACTTAGGCCAACTCCTCGCATATTTCTCAACAGGCAGGATTGTGGTCATGGGTGGGCTTCAGCCCGGACATTCCACAAACGCGGTCGCGGCCCTTGTGGCCGAGGCGATCGGCGCAGGCCTCCTCCTTAACGCCACGGATGTGGATGGCATCTACACGGCCGATCCCAAAGCCGATCCCTCGGCGAGGAAGCTCGATGAGATACGGACCCAAGAATTATTGAGGATGGTCCTCGGGGGGCCCCTCTGGGCCGGGGCGTATGAGCTGATCGATCCCGTCGCCGTGGGGATAATCGCCAGATCCAAAATACCCGCCTTGGTGGTGGACGGTATGGACCCAAAGAACCTAACCAGGGCCCTCAGGGGCGAGCGGATAGGCACGAGGATAATACCGTGATGCGGCGATGGGACCTTGAGGTTGGTGCGCATATTCGGGTCGAAGGCGCAAGCCAAGGTATTGGAATATATGCTCGATAATAGGGGGAAGGTATTCAACCAAGCATCATTGGCCAAATCTTTGAAACTCTCGCCCTCGACCGTTTCTAGGGTGGCCGGAGAACTGGCGAGGGAGGGGATAGTTTTAGAGGAGAGGTTGGATGGGAGGATGAAGCTCCTTTGCCTCAATGAGGGGGATGAGATGGTCAAGCTGATCTTGGATTTCTATGAGAAGATAAAGGCCCTTCGGGGAGGCAATGTTTGAAAGTATCCATAATAGTGCCAACGAAGGACGAGCCAAACGCTGGGAAATTGGTCGAGATGATCCATGAAGTCCTAACCGGGATGGACCACGAGGTCATAATAGTGGACAAAAGCGCGGCTCAGCAAAAAATCGAGGGCGCCTTGATAATAAGGCAGAAATCCAGCGGCTTGGGGAGGGCCATATTGGAGGGCCTGGGATATGCGAGCGGCGACATCATAGTCACGATGGACGGGGATCTCTCGCACGACCCGAAATACCTGCCCCAGATGCTGAGCATGATCCCGGAATACGACATAGTCATCGGCTCTAGGTTCGTCGCCGGGGGCAGATCCCACGATACAGCGTTTAGGAAGCTCATTAGCCAAGCCTTCAGGATATTGGCGAAGCTGATATTGGGCCTTGGGGTCGCGGATCCCCTATCGGGATTCTCTGCGGTAAAGCGCGAGGTCCTCCAAGCGCTTAGGTTGAACCCCGTGGGCTATAAAATAGTCACCGAGATATTATACAAGGCGAAGCGAGGGGGCTTCAGAGCGGCCGAGGTCCCCATAGAGTTCAGGAAGAGGGAGGCAGGGAAATCCAAGGCCGGGGTCGGAGAGGCCGCTAGGACCCTGGCTCTGATGCTCAAGCTCAGGTTGGGCCTTCAATAGGCGCGTTCCATAGGAACGATCCGGATGGGGCATATGCCCCCAACATCGTATTCCCTCCGGAAAACCCCTCGAGGTTTCCCATCGAATCCCAACGATCCCTTTGGTATGGATCGGGCCAAAGATTGAATAAAATGGAACGCCAATAGATCGACGCGACCACCGTAATCGCCCAAACCGGGCTACCGGGGAACTCGAGATCGATCCAAGGCGGTGCGCGCGAATTGAGGACCCTCAAGATGGATTTGAAGAGGGGAGTCGTGAGCGTCCTATTGGAAACGAACGAGGACCTATGGGTCCTCTACAACCTGATCGAAAAAGGGGATCTTGCGTTCGCCAAGACCAGCAGGGAGATAAAATCTGAGGGCATAGGCCGCCCCTCGAGCTTCCGGAGGCAGGTCTCCCTTTGGATCAGGGTCGAGCGCATTTACTTGGATAGGTCGGCCAACAGACTGAGGGTGCATGGCATCGTCCACGAGGCGCCGGAGGACCTCGGTATAAAGGGATTCCATCATACCCTCAGCCTTTCGCTTGGGGACCGCGTCTCCATAGCCAAAAGCGATTGGAAAAGACACCATCTAGAGAGGCTGGAGAGAGCCGGATCGAAGGTCGAGCCCCTGACGATCGTGGCCATTGATTTCGAGGAATGCGCCATAGGGACTCTTAGGCCGTATGGGGTGGAGGCTAGGGCCGAGATCAGATCCAGCCTCCCCGGAAAGCTCGAGCACTCGAAGCGCGAACATGCCATTAGGTCCTATTTTTCGGATATAGCCAATGGGTTGGAATCCGCGATATCCGAAACCGATGGGAGGTTCGCCATCGTGGGCCCGGGATTGGCAAAGGAATCGTTCGTGAACTACCTCAGGGCCACTCGCCCGAAGCTCCTCGAGCGCCTAATGGCGGTGGGTCAAGCGAGCACCGGGGGTATCGCTGGAATACATGAGGCCCTGAGAAGCGGGGCGTTGAGAGGAGCCATGAGGGAGGCGAGGATCATGGAGGAGATCGAAGCTGTGAAGGAGGTCCTGAAGAGGCTCGGCGCCTCCTCCGGGGACGTATCCTATGGCCTAGACGAGGTTGAGGAGGATGCCAAGGCGGGGGCCGTTGATACCCTCTTGGTGTGCGATGGATTGCTTCGCGAGGCTAATGACGAGTTCAGGGCGCGGCTCGAGTCGGTGATCAAGACCGTTGAGGATAAAGGAGGAAAGGTGCTCATAGTGAGCGATGAACACGAGGGCGGTAGGGCCCTCTCATCCCTGGGCGGCCTAGCGGCCCTTCTGAGGTTTAGGAGGCATTGAAAGGATTTCACCAAATATCCGGCATTTCTCTAGGAGAGCCGATCGCGCTTCTCGATGCTCATGAAAGTGAAAGCCAGAAAAAGCGTGCGGGAGACGGCCCGGAAAGCCTTTCGAATGAACAGCCAATCGTAGCCCTCGATCCCCCCTCTTTCGTCCCTCTTAAGCCCATCCATGGCAACCTTAAAGGCTCTTCGTTGGCAGGATCATCGCCTTATCGCCGATCTCGTGGTTCCGCATCGTCGATCTGCAATGCCCTAAGCTCTCAGGACCTCGTCGATATTTCCGCCGATTCCCTGCGACAATAAATTATCGACCCTACGGCCCATTTTAATCCTAACCGAAGATCCACTCATGGCATCCCTCCCCCTCCCACATGCGCCATCCTATATCTTCGAAACCCCGCCGGTATTGCTTACGATTATCTAAAAATTATATGTCGATGTTGAACCCTTCCTCTATCCACCTAACCCAACTCTATGGGCTGAACGTCTGATCGATGCTCCGGCCCAATTAGCTCGCAATTAACTCCCCGAATTCCTCATAGCGCTTTCGAAAAGCGGTGAAGATTGCGCAACCGGAAATCCGCTGGATGCAAAAACAGGATGAACAATTCCCCAGCATAATGTTCCGCTGGCTTTGCATTAACAATGATTTCCGGAATTTTATCACAAAGGAAATGTCTCCTTCAGGGAAAAGGGGCCCTTTTGGTACATGATGAGCGGCTAGGCTTCTAGATCGATCTTGGGACCCTTAACCTCCTCCTGAGGGCTGGATTCCCCGCCTCCATTTTTGCGAGTACGGACTCAAAATTTTCTTCAGGTCCCAGATCTCTCTCAATGAATAGCCCCGTCCTTCCCACCCTGCTGCGTTTATCCAGCGCCCTCACCCTATCCATGACCGTTCTCAGGCTTATCCCGAGCAGCCCGGCCACATAGGATTCCCTGCCAACCACTGGGCTTTCCACATGCCCAAACTCCTTCGGTTCGATCAGGAGCAATTGCTTGTTAACGCCTGCCCTCCTGATTCCTTCACTCGCGCCGCTGAGATCGAGCTCGCCAGCGAATTTGTAGAATTCCCTCTCCACAGTTCGGAGCTTCACCAAAGGAAAGGAAATCGATACGTCCTCCTCCAGGAATAAATAGCCCTTCGGGGCATAGGAGGGCGTCGCCTGAACCAAAACCCTCCTGAGGGGCCTAAAGCCAGCCATCTCCACGGCGAGCTCGACCTCGGTGGAGGAGATAGGATTCGGAATGAAGACGTCCAGATCGCTATCCTTATCGACATCCCCCCTGGCTATGCTGCCATAAATTACCGGAGCCAAGTTGGAGGATTGCAGAGCCCGCATTATCCCTAGGGCCTTCCCCCTCATCCGCTCCAATAACTCCCACCTCCCTCGCTCGTAGACGACCTCCCTGAACTCCGCTTTTTGTCCAGATCGCATTTTCGGGACCAATCCCGGCAAAGATTACGATAAATGTTTAATTATTACTTTACCCTCCACCTTCCTTGCGTTTCACATGGGCTTCGATCTGATCCAATCTCTAGCGGTCTATTCGATCGGTTGGTTGGCGCTCTTCGCGCTTTCGCGTGCCTTTAGGCTTAAGGAGAGGGGGATATCCGTGGGCCTTTTCTATCTATCCTATAGAACGAAGGCATTCAACAGCCTTCTGGAGGCGATCTCTAGGAGGGGGAGCAAACTCTGGAGGGCATTCTTCAACTCTGGCGCGGCCCTCGGGATCGGCATGATGGCGTTCATAATCTATCGCTTAGCGATGAACGCTAGGCTTTTGGCGCATCGAGCCGAGGGGGCAGATAGGGTCACGATATTGGTCCCAGGGATCACCGTTGGGTTCGAGAGCCTGCCCTACTTATTGTTGGCGATCGCCGTCCTCGTCGTAAGCCATGAAGCGTCTCATGGGATAGCCAGCCTCCTGGAGGGGGTCAAGCCTAAATCGGTGGGCGCATTCTTGGCCTATCTAATACCTGGCGCATTCGTGGAGCTCGATGAAAAGGAGCTGAGCGGCTTAAGCTGGCGCCCCAAGCTCAGGATATTCGCCGCCGGATCCTCAATGAACGTATGTCTGGCCCTTGTGTTTCTAATCCTATTGTCGAATTTCCCCGCCACGATCTACCCATTGTACTCGACCGAGCCATCGGGCGTTTTGGTAACTGGAATCGTGGAGGGGGGGCCGGCGAAGGAGGCCGGGATAAGGAGCTGGGATGTGATATTCTCCATAAACGGCACGAGGGTTTGGGATCCTAGCGCGCTAAGGTCCTACCTATCAATGGCAAAGCCTGGATCCGTGCTCGTCACAAGGACCGATAGGGGGGACTTTCCAATCGTAGCAAAGGCCCATCCGCTCAACTCTAGCAGGGCCACGATGGGAATTTATCCATTCCCCTTCTTCGAGCCAAGGGTTCCCTTCGCCCCCAAGGAGCTTCCTTATAGACTATTAATGGCCGAGAATTGGCTCTTCATGGTCCTCCTGAACGTCGCCCTAATCAACATGTTGCCCCTATATCCCCTCGATGGGGATAGATATTTGGATGCCCTCCTCGATGCGATGGGCATCAGGAGGAGAAGGGGGATAAGGATCGCTGCGAGCATAGCATGCGCGGGCCTTCTCTTCGCTAACTTGGCGCTTTCCTACATAAATTTTGGGCCATTCAAGTTCTGAGGGGTGTTTCATGAACTGCTCAATCTGCAAATCCTCCGCCGCAATATATTTGAGGAGGAACGAGGGCGTCGCCCTATGCGCCGGCTGCCTGATTGGGAACTTGGAGGACAAGGTCCGCCGTACGATATCCAAATACGATATGCTTAAGCCTAACGATAAGATCGCCGTCGCGGTTTCGGGGGGCAAGGATAGCTTATCCCTCCTGAATATCCTATCTAAGCTTACAGCTAGGTTCCCGAGTTGCGAACTCGTGGCCGTTATGGTGGATGAGGGGATAGGGGGCTATAGGGATGGGGCCCTCTCCATCGCCAAGGGGTTTTGCGAAGTCCTGGGGATCCCTTGGATCGCGACCTCATTCAAAGAGCTCTACGGCTCCCCATTGGACGAGATGATCGCCTCCCAGCCCGAGGGAAATCCATGCTCCTATTGCGGGGTGCTCAGGCGGAAGGCCCTGAATCATCTGGCGGAGATCTTGGGCGCGAATAAGTTAGCCCTCGCGCATAATCTGGATGACGTGGTGCAAACCTTCCTCATCAACCTAATCCGGGGAGATCCGGGGAGGGCCCTCAGGGCCCTATCGCCCGTTTCCCCTCCTCGCCAAGGTATCGCGCCCAGGATAAAGCCTTTCTTCAGGATCCCGGAGAAGGAGATCGCCCTTTATGCCTACTTGAATGGGATCCCGATAGTCAGCTCCGCCTGCCCATATGGGAAGGGGGCGATCAGGAACGATGTGAGGGCCGCGCTGAATATTTTGGAGCTTAGGCATCCGGGTGCCAAATACTCGATATTGAGATCCGCGCAATCGCTGAGGAGCCTCGCCAAATGCTCATCCGAAGCTGGTGAGGGGATTTGCAAGATATGCGGAGGGCCCTCATCCGGGGAGGTTTGCAAAGCCTGTGCCCTGATGGGCTTGATTAGGCGGCGGGACATCGCGGTTGGGCACCTCGGTGCCCCGCGCGCCGACCCTTGCCCAACTCAGGCCCGCTCCCCCCCGAGCGCCGACGCCGGGCCTTAGGGGTGCTCTTTCCCAAGCCTCCCCCGGTTCGGCCCGCGCGGGCGGCCCCCCTCCCCTCCGAGAAGGGGTCGTCGCCCTACGCCGTCCCCGGGGGACGAACCCTCCCAGCCGGGCTCAGGAGGCAGAGCGAGGTCGTTGATGCCTCGCCGCGACTCTCGGCCCACCGTATCGGTCATTTGTGGTCGGGACTGGGTTCCCTCAGGGGAGACCGAGCCCCCCGCCTAAGCCCCGCCGCCAAGGTTGTCTTTGGATGGGGGATCGAATAAAGATTCCCCCGGGCCCCAAAGACTTATTTATTGGCGTTGGCCCTGACCCCCTTCAACAATCAAGCGGAGAGGCCGGATTGAGCAAGGATTCGAAAAAGCGGGCGCATCTCGATATAAAGCTCTTCGGGAAATGGGATTTCGAGGCCGAGGTAGAGGATCCAGGGCTCAAACGATACATATGCCTCGAGCCAAAATTCCTCCCGCATAGCGGCGGGAGGCATGAGCATAAGAAATTCGGGAAAGCCTCTGTGAACATAGTCGAAAGGCTCATAAACAATATGATGCGCCACGGCCGATGCGGGGGGAAGAAGGCGAAGGCCATGGGAATTGTGAAGAACGCCTTGGAATTGATCCATATGAGGACCGGGAAGAACCCAGTAGCGGTCCTCGTAAAGGCTTTGGAGAACGCGGCGCCCAAGGAGGAGGTGACGAGGGTAGCTTACGGCGGTATAGTGTACCCCATAGCCGTGGATATCGCGCCGCAGAGGAGGCTGGACTTGGCCCTTAGGCATATAGCTGAGGGCGCTAGGGAGGCGGCCTTCAACAATTTCAGGACCATAGACGAATGCCTCGCCGAGGAAATACTCAACGCCTATGGCGGGGATAGCAGGAGCTTCGCCATAAGGCGCAAGGAGGAGATTGAGAGGATAGCCCTCTCCAGCAGGTGAGCCGGGGTGGGGCCGGATCTAATGCTTATATATCCCATGTTCAAATTAGATCGTTAGTTCAATTCGGGAGGGAAGGAAATAGGCATGAGCGCGATATCGAAGCCGCACCTCAATGTGGTGGTCATAGGCCACGTTGACCACGGCAAGAGCACCCTGATGGGGCACCTGCTCTATAAATCCGGCGTAATCGATCAAAAGACGATAGACACCTACGCAAAGGAGTCGGAGAAGCTGGGGGCCGGGGAAACATTCAAATTCGCTTGGGTCCTCGATAGGCTGAAGGAGGAGAGGGAGAGGGGGGTCACGATAGACCTCTCATTCCAAAAGTTCGAGACACCGAAGTACTTCTTCACGATCATCGACTGCCCCGGCCACAAGGACTTCATAAAGAACATGATAACCGGGACGAGCCAAGCCGATTGCGCTATCTTGGTCGCTTCCGCAAAGAAGGGCGAATTCGAGGTCGGCATAGGTCCCGGCGGCCAGACAAGGGAGCACGCTTACTTGGCTAGGACCTTGGGTGTAGGCCAGCTCGTAGTGAGCATAAATAAGATCGATGACCCCTCAGTCAATTATAGCCAGGAGCGATACGAGGAGTGCAAGAAGGAGCTCCAGGGGCTGTTGAAGGTGGTCGGCTACGATGTATCGAAGATAAACTTCATACCGACCTCGGGATGGGTTGGAGACAACCTCGTCGAGCCGAGTCCTAAGACGCCTTGGTATAAGGGCCCCACCCTAGTGAAGGCCTTAGACGAGTTCACGATCCCGCCGAAGCCCTTGGATAAGCCGCTAAGGCTACCCATTCAGGACGTCTACAGCATAACGGGGGTTGGAACGGTGCCCGTCGGAAGGGTTGAAACCGGCGTCCTCAAGGAGGGGGACAAGGTGGTGTTCATGCCCGCGGGGGTCGAGGGCGAGGTGAAATCCATAGAGACCCATCATGTGAGGATCCCGAAGGCCGAGCCGGGCGACAACATAGGCTTCAACGTCAGGGGCGTTTCCAAGGACCAGATCCATAGAGGGGATGTCGCGGGCCATCCGGATAACCCGCCGACGGTGGCCAAGGAGTTCATAGGCCAAATAATAGTGATAAACCACCCCACGGCGATAGCCGCGGGCTATACGCCGGTCCTCCATGCGCATACGACCACGATGGCTACGACTTTCGTCGAGCTGATCAGCAAGATAGACCCCAGGACCGGGCAAGTCACCGAAGAGAAGCCATCCTTCCTCAAAACGGGCGATGGCGCAATCGTGAGGCTTAGGCCCGTCAGGCCGATAGTGATAGAGCCGTTCCAGCAGTTCCCGCAGCTGGGCCGCTTCGCCATAAGGGATATGGGCATCACGGTTGCAGTTGGCGTGGTTAAGGAGGTCACGGAGAAGGGTTAAGCGGCGTTTCGGAGGAGGCGCTCTAGAGCGAACGGACTCGATCGTCAAAGGCGAGGCTGAATGGTCGAGAAGGCAAGGATAAGGCTATCCAGTACCAAGCCGGGCGACCTGAACCAGATATGCGAGGAGATAAAGAAGATAGCCGAAAAGACTGGAGTAAGGTTGAGGGGGCCGATCCCGTTGCCCACCAAGCGCTTGGTCGTACCGACTAGGAAATCTCCTTGTGGCGAGGGCACCCATACTTGGGATAAATGGGAGATGAGGATCCATAAGAGGCTGATAGATGTGGACCCAAACGAGAGGTTCCTGAAGAGATTGATGCGAGTCAGGACTCCGGAGGACGTTTATATAGAAATAGAGCTCATGTGATCGCCGTAACGTTCGCCGATCAAGCGGCCGGTTGTGGCGCCGTCTCCATCGAGACCTCCGCTGCCTTCGCCGCTCTTTTAACCTCCATCCTTTTCAAGCTCGTTATATAACCCGCAACCCTGTTCCTGAGCCTCTTGGTTTTGAATATAATCACTTCCGATGCGGCCCTCTTGTTCTCCTCGAAATCCGTCGTGAACCTATCCGGATACCGGCTCAGGAGGTCCCTCGCCATCCTCTTCACGATCTCCGTCCTGACCTTTCCCATTCTCGATCGCCCACCCCGTGGATTGTAGCCAATAGGCCGGTATGTGGCCGAGTAATGGCTAAATATATCTTTTCCAGTTCCCATGGCCCCGCCTCAAACGGCTTTGGCAATGGCCCAACTCCAGCCTATGGGAAGCCTTAAATCCCCCCTTATGGGAGCTCAGGAGCCCGATGGATGGCGAGTCGGGGACATGTTCAGCAAGCCATCCTTTCTGGAGGATCTCCACGTTCTCGGCCTCTTACTCGCCATCTTCTCTATTTTGTTCTTCTTCCCGGCTGCCTCCTGCCTCCTCCTCGGCGAAGCGGATCTGATCCCCTCCTTCTTGGCTCCGGCGATGCTTGGATTGGCGTTGGGCTATTCCCTCCATAGGCTCACCCCCTCGGGGGAACCGACTCTATATCGAGCGATGAGATTATCAGCCATCTCTTGGGTCACGTTGCCCTTGCTGGCCATGGTGCCGATGAAGCTGGCCGGCGGCACATCTTGGTTAAACGCATATTTTGAGGCGATGTCCGGCCTCACAGCGACCGGCCTTACGATATTCCCCGATGTCGAGGCCTTGCCAAAATCCCTCCTCCTCTGGAGGAGCCTGTTGGAATGGTTCGGCGGGGTTGGGGTCGTAGTGCTCTTCCTATCGGTTCTGGCGAGGCCGGGCGTGTTAGCGGCAAGGCTCTACATCTCGGAGGCCCGGAGGGAGAAGATCAGGCCGAGCGTGGCGGGGACCGTCCGAAGGATTTGGTGGATCTATGCCTCCTATACCGCGCTCGGGATCATCCTATTCCACCTATCCGGGATGCCCCTCTTCGATGCCATAAACCATTCCATGACGGCCATAGCGACCGGCGGGTTCTCCACGAGGAACCGCAGCTTGGCGTTCTATGGAAATCCGCTCATGGAGGCCGTTGCCATATTAATGATGGCCCTTGGGGCAACAAGCTTCGGCGTCCATTATGGGTTGCTTGTTAGGGGAGAGAACCCCTTCCATAACCCGGAAGTCAAGGCGATGCTGGCAATATTGGCCCTTTCCGTTCCATCGATCGCGGCATTCCTTTTGGCATCGCCCTCAATAGGGGCCCCTGACGCCATCAGGTTCGGCCTCTTCGAAAGCGTTTCCGCCCTATCCGGAACCGGCTTTACGATAGCGCCGCTCTATGGAGAAAATAAGCCTTATGGCGGGTTCATGAAATTCCTCCTGACGATTCTTATGACCATCGGGGGAGGCTATGGCTCCACTTCAAGCGCCATAAAGCTGTTCAGGCTGGTATTGGTGCTCAAATACATCCGATGGGCCTTCAGGAAGGAGCTTTTCCCCTCCCTAGTATTTCCCCTCAAGTTTAGGGATAGGGAGATCGGGGGCGAGGAAATACTAGAAGCCTTCAGATTCATCATCATTTATATTGGCTCCTTGGCGATCTGCACCGCGATCCTGACCGCTTTCGGGTTCGATATAGGGGACTCCCTTTTCGAATGCGCATCCGCCCAAGGGAACGTGGGCCTCTCAGTCGGGATAACCTCCGCATCTCTCCACCCCATCCCCAAACTCGTATTGGTACTGGAGATGTGGATCGGGAGGTTGGAGATAATGCCGGTATTGGGGTTTATGAGGGGCCTCCGGGATGCCCTTAGGAGGGAAACCCTCCCAATGCCCTAAAAGCTAAAATATATGGGCATCCCGACCCGAACCCGAAGGTAAGGGGTTTGAGGATCGTCATAGTGGGCGCTGGCAGGATAGGGCGGCACTTGGCCAAATCCATGTCGGTCAAACATGAAGTCGTGGTCATAGAATCGGATGAGAAACGCGGGAGGGCCCTCTCGTCGGAAACGGATGCCCTCGTTATAATAGGGGATGCCACCCGGATCGAAACGTTTCGCGATGCCGAGGTGGATAAGGCTGACGTCTTCGTGGCCCTGACCGATCACGATGAAACAAACCTCTTGGCCTGTGTCTTGGCGAAGGAGATGGGCGTCCCCAGGTTGATTGCGAGGATATCGGACCCAACCCTCGCCAGCACGTTCGAGAGGCTTGGGATAGAGGAAGCCGTATGCCCGGAGACGATAGCCGCGAACCTCATCGAGGGCGCCATCTCCGGATACCATACGGTCGCGCGGATCCTCTCCTCTAAGACGGGTGATACGATCCTCTTGTCAGTCACCGTGGAGGAGGGTTCCAAGGCCGATGGCAAGAAGTTGAGCGAGCTGGAGATCCCGAAGGAATCATCGATAATTGCCATATACAAGGGGGATTCCCTAGAGTTCCCCAATGGAAACATGGAGCTCTCCGGGGGCCAAAAGGTCCTGATCCTGACGCCAGCCAAAGATTCCGACAAACTAAAGTCCATATTCCTAAAATGAAGGGGGCTGGAGATGGGGAAGGCGGAGAAGCCTGGGAAGCAGCGTTCCCCAAGGGCTTGGATAACTTTCATCGCATTATCGGCCATGATCCTGATGAACTCGGCTCCCCCCACGGCGCATGGCCAAGGCATGGAACCGAAGGGCGCTTATGCAGACGAGATAGTCTTCATTCACTATCTGGATGAGAGCGTTGCCGTGAAGGAGGTCCAATCGGGCATCCTTCACGCCTACTTTTGGAGGGTGCCCTTGGAGATGGCGGCCCAGTTAAGGGGGGATCCTAGCGTTAATGTCCACAAGACGCCCGGCGGGATCCTGAGCCTGCTCCTCAATCCGGCCCCCGCGCCCGATGGCGGATTGAACCCCCTCTCAATAAGGGAGGTTAGATATTCGATAAATCGCTTAATCGATAGGGGATATATAGTCAATGAAATCATTAAGGGATATGGCGCCCCCATTATAAGCCCATTCGGCCCATACGATCCGGATTACTGGATAGTGGCGGATGAGCTAGAGGCCTTGGGGATCGCCTACGATCCCGGCTCAGCCGAGGAATCCATATCGGGGGCCATGAGGCTCGCGGGGGCGGAGAGGCTCGATGGCAAATGGACCTTCAAAGGCAAGCCGATCGAGCTCAAGCTATTCATCAGGAGCGATGACCCTGTCAGGAAGGCCATAGGGGAAACTCTGGCATTTGAGCTCGAAAGGGCGGGTTTCCTCATTGATAGGATATTCGGCGACTTGATAAAGGCTTACGATTTGGTTTATGGATCCGATCCGAAGGACCAGCGATGGCATTTATACACGGAGGGGTGGGGGCGGTCGGGCTTTTCGGAATATGACAACGTCATTTTATCACAGATGTACTCCCCTTGGTACGGTTACATGCCAGGCTTCGGGGAGCCCAGGTATTGGAATTACAAACATGAGAGATTGGACGAGATCACTAAGAGGATAACCATGGGGGGCTTCATATCTAGGGAGGAGAGGGAGGGGCTCCTCAGGGAAGCCGCCATATTGGGCATCAGGGAATCCGTGAGGATATTCTTGGCATCCACCACGGAGCCATACATCGTGAGCAGGGAGATCGAGGGTGTGGTGGAGGATTTCGGGGCCGGGATAACCAGCAGGTGGACGCTTTTGAACGCTAGGCTCAAGGGAGGGGCTGGCGGGACGATACGCATAGGGATGAAACAAATATATCAGGCATCTTGGAACCCCATTGGAGGACTTAACGACGTATACTCTAGGATGGTCTGGCAGGCCGTTGCCGATCCGGACATGTGGAACCATCCCCATACCGGGAAGCCCCTCCCCGTGAGGGCGGATTGGAAGGTCGAAAGCGCTGGGCCCACCGGGAGGCTCGGCGTGCCGCCCGACGCAAAGGTTTGGGATCCCGGCTCCGAGGAGTGGAAGCCGGTCGGCGAGGGGGTCAAGGCCATCAGCAAGGTCTCCCTCAGCCTCAAATATGGGAATTGGCATCACGGGATCCCGATGAGCCAAGCGGACCTCCTCTATTGGCTGTATTTCCTCTTCGAATGGGGGACCGAAGAGGGCTCGGGCGACCCGACGTTCGATCCGGAATATACTCCGCGCGCTGGGCCATTCGTGAAAACGCTGAAGGGGGTTAGGTTCCCAGGGGGGAACCGCGTGGAGGTCTATGTTGACTATTGGTTCTTCGACGATGCTCACATAGCGAGTTACGCGAGCTTATGGGCCTCGACCCCTTGGGAGATCGGCGCCGCCATGGAGAGGCTCGTGGTGGAGGGGAGGGCGGCCTTCTCGAAGAGCGCCAGCAAGACGCGCGGAGTGGGGTGGCTCTCACTCATAATAAGGCATGATGCGAATATGATCAAGGAGGCCTTGGCTTGGCTGAGATCTGAGCGGGTGATCCCGAAACCGCTCCGCGGCTATGTATCGCTAGACGAAGCCATCAAACGATACGATGCCGCGATCGAGTGGATCGAGCGCCGTGGACACGCGGTGGTCAGCAATGGGCCATTCTACCTGGATGGTTATAACCCGGAAGCTAGGACGATCACGATAAAGGCATTCAAGGATCCGAGCTATCCGATACCGCTCGGTCAATGGAGGGATCTCGAGACCCTTAAGGCCGCGGAGGTTATCGGCGCCGAGGTGCCCTTGGCCCTGGCGAAGGGCGAGGAGGCTATAATTAGGGTAAGGGTCTTGGTGGGGGGCAAGCCGAGCTGGGGAGCGACCGTGGGATATAGGATAATGAACCCGAGGGGCCTCACGATCGCGAAGGGATCCGCGAAGCCCGTTGAACCCCCGGGGGCATTCGAGATAAGGCTGAGCGGGGAAGAGACCTCCGCGCTTGAGCCCGGGTCCTACGCCCTCAAGGTTTTCGCCATAACTCGCGAGGCGATAAAGCCATCGATCTTCGAAACGGCCTTCTTGGTATCGAAGGGGCCCATCCCGGAGGCGCGGGGCTGGACCGAGCCCGCGCCTCAATCCGCCGAGGCTCTGGGAGGGGTCATGGCCTTCGCCGCGATCGCGCTCGCCTCAGCCTTGATCGCGGCGCTAATGGCGCTCTTGCTCAGGCGATCCAAGGTACAAGCGCCGTCGACCCCGATCGAAAATGGGCGATGAATGATGGGGCTAATGGGGTTCCTGATCCGCAGGGTCCTAAACATGGCGGCGGTCCTATTGGTCACGGTGCTGCTTACGATCGCCATACTTGGGCCATCGGCCGATGCGATCCTGAAGAGGGCCATCGAACAAGAAACTAGAGCCGAGATACTCCAAAACAAGGAGCTGGTCGGGAAGTTCAAGGATCCGAGGGAATTGGAGGACTACGTCAAATCCCAGATCCAAGGAAAGGTGGCCTCGATGGGCTTAAACGATCCTTGGTATTCCCCTAGGAGGCTCTGGGCGATCGCGATGAAGGTTATGACATTGGACTTCGGCCAATCCTATTACATCCGGGGCTATGGGGGATCCTCAAACGTCAAGGACATAATTTTGGAGAGCCTCCCGAGGACCGTTTTGCTCTTCGGGACGGCCACGCTCCTGATCGCCGTTTTGGGGATCCTCGTCGGGGCCGCTGCCGCCAGGAGGGCCGGCTCGATTTTAGACAAGGCGGTGCTGGGCTACGCGGTTCTCAGCAACAGCTTCCCGCTTTGGTGGATTGGAATGCTCGCCATACTCGTCTTCTCCTATACGCTCAGGATATTTCCGGCTAGAGCGACCCCCCCGATCCTCCCGAGCGATCCAGCCTATCCCATGGCCCTCCTATACCATATGGCGTTGCCACTGCTCACGATCGCGCTCATTGGCTTTGGGGGGTGGGCCTACATAGTAAGGAACCTCGTGGCTGGCATCCTCCAAGAGGATTTCATAACCGTCGCTAAGGCGAGGGGGGTTCCGGAGAGGAAGATCGTCTATGGCCATGCGCTCAGGAGCGCGGCTCCGCCGATAGTAACCATAATCGCCTTGGCGCTATCCGGATCCTTTGGCGGGGCGATGATAACCGAAGCCGTCTTCGATTGGCCCGGCCTCGGAAGGCTCTACTGGGAGGCGATTGGCCTACTCGACGTGCCCGTGATAGTCGGCCTGACCTATGTTTCGACGCTCATATTCCTCCTCAGCGTATTCATCGCGGACGTCCTCTACGGCGTCTTCGATCCAAGGGTAAGGGTTGGATAGGGCCGGTGATTGGGGTTGAGCGCGTGGTCCCCCAGATCCCTATGGGCGGAGTATAAGAGATGCAAGGTGGGTTTAGCGGGCCTAGCGCTTTTCGCAATGCTCTTGGCGCTCTCCGTGATCGCGATCGCTTCGGTTCCGCTCGATTCCTATAGGCAATGGAACAATCCATCCCACTGGACAGAATATCCCAGGGCGGCGCCGCCGGCATGGGCGAACTACGTGACCGGTTTAAAATTGCCCGAGCACATGGTGCTCAGGAATCCAACGGTACGCCAATCCGCGGCCGGCTGGGTTAGGGTAGTAACGCATACCTACTACTTCTCTTTCCTATATGAGGCCTTTCCGGATGATTTCCTCTTCAAATTCTCCCTGATTTATGGGGGATCGCCCCCGCTGGTGGAACTCTCGGCGGAGAGGCCGGACGGCCTTCGCATGCTCTTGGCGAGGATCGCCGCGCCCCCGAGGCCCGAGGGATCGGAAGCTCGCGCTTATAATTCGGCGATATTCTCCACCGATGTGAGCCTGAAGGTTAACTTGGCGAATTGCTTGGCCGATAGGGTCGGGGTGATAGTGAGCCCCGATGGGATATCCCCGGAGCGGATGATATTTGCTAAGGAGGGGCCCTCAATGGCCGAAGGGGGGACCGGGGTTCTGAAGGGCGATTATGCCTTCCAAGCCCGGTTCTTCCTCTTTGGGGAAGGGGATGACGTCCTATCTAGCAGATTGGTGATTGGCGGGAAGGTCTTCGGGCCATTCGGCACCGATGACCTAAGGAGGGATCTATCGGTTGGGATATTATGGGGCACGCCCATAGCGCTATCCATAGGCGTATCGGTCGCCATCCTCTCTGTATCGATCGGTATAGCTTACGGCGTGATAAGCGGGTATTGCGGGGGGCGCTTGGATGAGCTCATGATGAGGCTCAACGACGTAGCTTACGCGATTCCCGCCCTTCCCTTCCTGATCCTACTCGCGCTCTCGTTGGGCAGGAGCTTATTGTATATGATGGCCTATTTGGTCCTATTCGGATGGGTCGGGGTAGCGAAAGTGGCGAGGAGCGTCGCTTTGCAAATCAAAGCCGCGCCGTATATTGAGGCTGTCGAGCTCTTGGGGGCCCCGAGCCGGAGGATAATCTTCAGGCATATAGCGCCCCAGTTGATCCCTTACGCCATGGCCAACATCGCCCTTTCGGTGCCGGCGGCAATCCTCGCGGAGGCCGGCCTAAGCTTCATCGGGTTGGGGGATCCCACGATGCCCACTTGGGGGCAAATCCTTCACGATGCCCAAATCCACGGCGCGGCGATCAGGGGCCTCTGGTGGTGGGCCCTATCGCCGGGCGTAATGTTGGCCCTATCCAGCTTGGCCTTCGTTATGATGGGTTATGCATTGGACAGGGCCTTGAATCCCAAGATGAGGGGGGCCTAATCCATGGAGGCGCTCGCGGTGGAGGAATTGAGGGCTTACTACTTCCCGGCCGATAAGCCCCCCCTCAGGGCAGTAGATGGGGTATCCTTCGAACTCAAGGGGGGCTTATCGATGGGGTTCGTCGGGGAGTCGGGTTGCGGGAAATCGACCCTTGGCCTCGCGCTGCTGAGGCTCCTCCCATCCCCGGGGAGAATAATCTCCGGAGCCGTTAGGCTCAACGGGGTCGATTTGATGAGCCTTTCCGAAGGCGAGTTCGACCGGATTGTGCGATGGAAAAGGATATCGATGATCTTCCAAGGGGCAATGAACGCCCTCAGCCCCGTTTACACCATTGGTCATCAGCTTTCGGAACCGCTCGTCTATCGCTTGGGACTCCCGAAAAGGGATGCGAGGGAGCTCTCCATAAAGGCCCTATGGGAGGTCGGCTTGGACGAAGGGATTATGGATCGATACCCCCATGAGCTCAGCGGGGGGATGAAGCAAAGGGTGATGATAGCCATGGCCTTGGCCTTGAGGCCCGATATATTGATCGCCGATGAGCCAACAACCGCCCTTGACGTGGTAGTTCAGGCCCAGATACTCAATCTGCTCAAGGACTTGAGGGAGAGGCTGAGTATCTCCATAATGCTCCTTACGCATGACTTGGGGGTGGTGTCTGAGATAGCAGATGCCATCGCCGTGATGTACGCAGGAGAGATAGTGGAGCTCGGCCCCTCTGATCTGATATTTTCCGACCCAAAACACCCTTATACGAGGGGCCTCCTGGCGGCCGCGCCGAGGATCCGAGGGGGCAAATCGAAGCCCACCCCAATACTCGGCTCCCCACCGGATTTGGCCAACCCGCCGAAGGGTTGTAGGTTCCGCCCGAGGTGCTTAACGGCGATCCCCTCCTGCGAACGCGCCCCGCCGACGGTTGAGCTAGGGAGCAATCGCATGGTTCGATGCTGGCTTTACGGTTGAATACGCTTGGCGATCGAATATGCGCGGATGGAGCTCTGGCAAGGGACCGCTCTTGGCCGCTAGGGACCTCACGAAAACCTTCCCCCTTCGGAGGGCCCCCCTCGACCTCCTGAGGGGGCGCCCGCCCAGGGTCGTCAGGGCGGTCGATGGGGTATCCCTGGATTTGGAGAAGGGGGAAACGCTCGCGTTGGTTGGGGAATCGGGATGCGGCAAGACCACGACGGGCAGGCTCCTGGTCGGGGCGATCAAGCCGGATGGCGGGGAAATCCTTTTCGAAGGAAAGGATTTGGCAAAGCTCGATCGAAAGGGCCTGAAGGAGTTTAGGCGCCGGGCTCAGATGATCTTCCAAGATCCCTACTCCTCGCTCGATCCAAGGTTCACGGTCCTCGACACCCTAATGGAGCCTTTGGCCATCCATGGATTGGGCAGCGGGAGAGGTGAGAGGATCGGGCTCGTCGCCGAGGCGCTGAGGGAGGTGAGGCTCGAGCCGCCGGAGGAGTTCTTCGGGAGGCATCCCCATGCCCTATCTGGTGGGCAGAGGCAGAGGTTGGCGATCGCTAGGGCTCTGATCCTGAGGCCGAAGCTCATAGTAGCCGATGAGCCCGTTTCAATGCTGGATCTCTCGATAAGGGCGGAGATACTGGATCTTTTGATATCGCTCAAGGAAAGATACGGCATGGCCTACGTTTATATAACGCACGATTTGTCAACGGCGGCGTATTTCGCCGATACCTTGGCCGTGATGTACCTCGGGAAGATCCTCGAGCTCGGGCCAATCGATGCGGTATTGGGAAACCCCCTCAGCCCTTACACCGAGGCCCTGATGAGGGCCATCCTGGAGCCGGCCCCTGGGAATAGGCATAGGAGGATCCCGATAGGTATTAAGGGGGAACCGCCGGATCCCGCGAATCTCCCAAGCGGTTGCAGGCTCCATCCCCGATGCCCGATTGCCATGCCCTTATGCGATAAGGAGGAGCCGAGGTTAACCGAAGCGGAACGCCTCCATTACGTTGCCTGCCATCTCCGCCCCTAAGCCCATTTGGAGCCCCCTCCAAAACTCAGAAACCCTGACCCGCCGGATCCTCGGGCTTGATGAGCTCCCTCATGACCACCGTGGCGTAGCCCTCCCTTGGGAGGGAGAATTGGAACTTGAGCTCGCCCTCCCCAATCCTCTCGAAACGCAGGCCCTCAATGGGCATTAAAGCCCTCCTGTATTTGCCCGCGCAACTCGCCTCAGGCATAACGCCTATGTAGAAAGCCCTCGGCGAAATCCCCTCCCCTTCTAGGATCTCCCTTTCGATCTCCCCTTGGGCCCCCTCTGAAAGCCTTACGCCGTAGCCGAAGACCGGAATCACTAAACACGCCCTCCCCTCGCTTACATCTATATTCGCCGCCTCGGGATCCTTGACGGGCTTAGGCTCCCCTTGGGGCGAGCCATCGGCGGCAATGGGGGATATGAGATCCCCCTCTTCGACCAATTTGAGATCAAGGCCCCTTAGCATGCGCCCGCTCAATACCTTGTTGAATAAGTAGGATTGATAGGCCTCGACGAAGAGCCTCCTTAGGCCATGGGGCAACCTCCTGAAGGCCCCAAGGGGATCCGAGGGATTGCGCTTCAGGGCCTTCAACACGATCCTCTCCAAGCGCAGGCGCTTCGGATAATCCGATAGAGCCTTTGCGAAATCCCCGCTTTCATAAAGCTCCTCTCTGGCCATGATCGCATCTTGGGGCTCGTATTTGAAGGCCCTCGCCAGGAACTCCATGAGGGCCCCCCGTAAATCGCCCCTCGCGAGGGCCCCTCCGACGATATGCGTTATGGGCCTCACCGTGCCGAACCTTTGATATCCGTAAAAGTTTGGGACCCCTCCCAAAGCGCCGATTTCCGCCAAGCCCCTCATGAGGCTAGTCGGATCCGAGCGGGCTCCCCTAACCCTTATCTCGAAGAGATTTCCAACAGAGCTCCCTGGGTGTAATCCCTCATTCACAAACCCATCCGGGATTAACTTGATATCGCCTATCCCCCTCGCCTTACTCCCCCCAGCCCGGATCTTGCTTACTGGAAACGTAACGAATTGGGCCGTAAGAGCCCTCTTGTCCTTTATGCCGGCGAATCCCACATCCCTCGGCCTGCACCCCATGGCCTTGGCCGCGAGCTCGATCGCGGAGAAATGATCCACATTCAACTTCACCAGGACGCATCGAAGGAAGTCGCCCTTCCCGGATAGCTGCCCCCCCTCGAATGACTCGCTGGCGATCGATCCGTCCAAAAGGCGCTCCCTGACGATGAAGTCCTTCGGATCCGCCCTGAGTTTGCCGCCAATTCCCTTGGATCCCGTGGCATAGCGGAGCATCCCAACGAGGGCATCGATCTCCGGGACCCCCTCCGGCCCACGGATCATGAAGGATCCCCATTGGCGAACTCGCGCCGGGATCGCGGACATTCAAGGGAGCGATTCAAATCCCGCGGGCTAAAGCGGAAATTCGTGGCCGCATTTGGGGCATTTTGCATAGCCGCAGCTCCCCATTGTCGCCGATCGGCAACCGGAGCATGCGAAAGCCCTACCATAGCTTATGTCGAATCTGAAACCGCATTTAGGACAAACGCACGCCCTCCCCATTCCGATCCACCAGCTCCGCATCGATCGCGAGGACCTGGCCCACGCTGAACCCTTTTAGCTCCTCAAACCAACGCCTCCGCCCTCCGCCCCCATGCCAACCTCGGCCAAGGTAGAGGTATAGGATGCCGCGACCTCTAAAACCATTGCGATCATGCCGATCAAGAGGAACGCCATCCCAGCCAAGAAGGCCATTGGCGTGAGGAAGGCGAAAAGGCGATCAAAGGGGGCGCCCGCGATATAGGCCAAGTATAGGAGGAATGACGTGAGGACGAAGGAGAAGACCGAGGAGGTTATAAAGAATAGGGCGCGCTTAACCAACAAACCCCTCCTTATGAGCTTCTCCATCTGGGCTTCTATGCTCCTCAAGCGATCGTCCAATGCGCCCTGATGGGCGAGGCCGCCGGACCTCTCCAATAGCCCCCTCCTTTCTTCGCTCAGAGCCCTTATCCTATCGATTATCCTGCCATATCGAGTTTGGACAACTAAAGCGATTAGGCCGCATCCGGATATCATCACAACCGGGGCTAGGGTCGCTTGGATCAGCGACTTCGCTTGTTCCAAATCCATTTCCGAATCGGTCCTCGAATCAATCTTCGAGCCCCCTCCTCAATTAATATTGCGCCGGATGAGCCCCTCGATGCCTTTTGAAACGATGCCCTCGGCCGTTAAGGCTAAAGGGACGCATGGCCCCTCTTTATCTGACTCGGGCCGTGCGTCGAAATGGAAAGTAGGATAAGCTACATCGTCCACGTCTTCAACGAGGAGAGGGTCTTGGAGAGGTGCCTAAAGAGCCTGAGGGCCGTACTCGAGGAAGGGGATGAGCTGATAGTCGTCGATGAGGGGAGCTGGGATGGGTCATTGGGCATAGCCGAAAAATACGCCGATAAGCTAATACGCATGTCCAAGGTCGAAACATTCGGGAAGGCGAGGAACATCGGCGCTAGGGTGGCGAGCGGCGACATAATCGTATCGATGGATCCCGACGTCGTATTGCCGCTAGACACTAGGAGGAAGCTTTTGGAGGCATTCTCGGATAAAGGGGTCGTGGCCGTCCTAGCGGATGTCAGGGTCTATCCAGAGGAAGAAACGTTCCTGGACATATTCTGGCACGTCTTCATGAACCTTAGGATGAGGTTTTCCCTTAGGATAATGCCGAACGGAAAGGGGGAGTTCCAAGCCTTTAGGAGGTGGGCCTTCGAGCGCGTTGGCGGCTATAGGGAGGACTTGGAATCGGTGGAGGATTGCGATATGATAATGAGGATCAGCAGGCTTGGGAAGGTGACCTTCCTGCCGAAGGGGTTCGCCGTGAGGGAGTCGCCGAGGAGGTATAGGGTTTACGGTTACCTCAGGAGCTACCTTTACTGGACGCTCAACTGGATCAGATACCTCTTCGGCCTGCCCCTGCCGCGCTATCAGAGGATCAGCCATTAGGCCCGAGCTTATGGCTCGACCATGCCGATGGGGATCGCCGCCATCCGCGCTGGGGCCTCCGCTCCCTCGGCCCGTCTCCGCTGGGGATTTCGATTCCTCGACGATCTTCCAAGGCTCGTTTTGGACCTTTTTGGCCAGATTTTGAAAGATTTCAAACGGACCATTGGGAGAATCCAATAGGGTATCGACGGCGCTATATACGCGAGCGGAATACCTCGAGCTTCGGAGGGCGTCGGGGCGCACGGGCGCTCAGAACCCTTTATAAAACCCCCCGCGCCCAAGGGAACGGCGCTAGAGGGAAAAGCGGATTTACAATGCCGATCCGATTTGGGCATAACGGCGGGCGTTCGCGCGGCCACTCCCGCTGGGGGCGAATTCGAAGGATCCTAAAGACGGATCGGGGGGAACTGTTGGCGTGATCCTGAGGTTTCTCGGAGGAGTTGGTGAGGTCGGCGGCAACAAGGTCCTTTTGGAGTGCAAGGGATACAGAGTATTGCTGGATTTCGGCATGAGCTTTTCGGAGAAGAGGAAATTTTACTCCGAGCCTTGGCTTTCGCCGAGGGCTTGGGAGGACCTCGCCGGCCTTGGGATAGTCCCAGAGATCGAGGGCGCCTATAGGTTCCAGCCCGAGGAGGCCGAGCCATTGGATGCCGTTTTCATATCACATTCCCATGCGGATCACTCCGGTTGCCTATCGCTGCTGCGGAGGGACGTTCCCGTGTATTGCGGCGAAACAACCAAGACCATACTCGAAGCCCTTTCGGTGGTCAGGCCGAGGGGGTTGGAGAACGATTTGGAGGGACTATCCCTGATCGCCTTCAGGACGGGCTCGAGGATAAGGGTAGGCCCGATCGAAGTCGAGCCGATACATGTCGACCATTCCGTCCCCGGATCATATGGCTTCTTGATCGGGACCCCTAATGGATCCTTGGTTTATACGGGGGATTATAGGCTCCATGGCAACAAACCCGAGATGACCGTCGACTTCATCGAGGGGGCATCGGCCTCGGATCCGGAAGCGATGATCACCGAGGGGACGAACGCCCTGGATGGGGAAGCGATCGGGGAGCTGGACGTCCGCGATAAGCTCAATAGGATAGTCCTCGGATCCAAGGGGTTGGTGCTGGCGGACTTCTCGATGGCCGATTTGGATAGGCTGAATACGTTCTTGGAGGTGGCCGAGGAGAGCGGCAGGAGGATGGCCATACCCATGAGGCAGGCCCATCTCCTGAGGGCCCTGAAGGGGGATAGGGGCTTAAGGCCGCCCGACCCCGAGGCCGACGATCGGATCCTCGTTTACAAGCGCTCCAAGAGATCCTATTATGACTGGGAGGAAGAGCTGCTGGACCGATGCCGGGCCATCGGGGCGGAGGAAGTGAAGCGATCCCAAGAGAAGCTGATATTGGCGTGCCCGTTCCAGGACCTCAGGGAGATAATCCGCATAGGCCCGGAGCCGGGCAGCTGCTATCTCCTATCCACATCCGAGCCGTTCAATGAGGAGATGGAGCTCGAGAGGGAGAGGCTGATCAACTGGCTCGATCATTTCGGAGTGCCCATGTACAGGGTCCATTGCTCCGGGCACGCGATGCCGAACGAGATAAGGCGCTCGGTCGAGAAGGTGGGCCCGAGGCGGGTATACCCCATCCACACGGAGCATCCGGGGCTTTTGGCGAAGTTCCTATCCGGGATCGCCGAAGCTAGGGTCCCGGAGATCGGAAAGGCCGAGGAGATTTGAAGTTCGGCTTGAATCATCGCACTAGGTCGGAGATGCGCAACATTTTTTAAAAATATTGGAAGGTTGGATCCAATCGTTGCGGCGAGCTCACCAAAGCTTCTGCGGGACCTTGGTCAGCCTCTTCGCTCCATCCTCGGTTATTAGATAGGAGTCCTCCACCCTCGCCCCGCCGACCCCCGGGACGAAAAGCTTCGGGTCTATGTTCATGACCATGTTCTTCTCTAATGGAGTCGGTTCATCGGGCTTTATCAGCGGGTAATCGTCCAGGGTTACGCCTATGTTATGGCCAACGAAGCCTCCTGGCTTGAAGTAGTCCCCGTATCCCGCCTCCACAGCCGTGCGCCTCATCTCCTCGTAGATATCGCCAGCCCTCACGCCGGGCCTCATGATGCCAGCCGCGTTCTTATGCATCCTCAGGACGGCATCGCAAAGCCTCCTTTGCTTCTCCGTGGCCTTGCCGACGACCGTAGTCCTGCCGACGTCCGCGAAATATCCCTTATACGCCATCCCGCAATCCATCCAAACCATGTCGCCCTTCTTCAATTCCCTATTCGTTATCAGCGGGGTCCTATAGACCCTCTCGGCCGCCTTCCCGGAAACGACCCATAGCGCTAGGATGAAATCGGCCCCGGCATCGAGAAGCGCCTTCATCATCGCAGATCCAACGTCTGCCTCGGTCCTTCCGGGCCTTATGGCCTCTATGGCCGCCTCATATCCCTTGCTGATTATCGAGTTCGCCCTCTTGATGAGCGCTATTTCATTCTCGCTTTTGACCATCCTCAGCCTCTCGAACTCCTCGCTTACGTCCACGAACTGGGCCTCGGGGAGTTTGTGCTTTATCCTATCGAGGCACATGGCCGGCATTATGTCGTATCCTATCAGTCCTATCTTGGACCTTTCCAGCCCCTTCTCCCGCAGGATCTCCGCTGTCGCCTCAGCCACCGCCAACAGAGTTCCGGCCGGCCCGGGCCTTTCGAGCCAGCCGCTTATGGTCCTGACGTCGCTCACCCAAACCTGTTCCTTCACCGCATCCATGAAACGGTCGACAAGCAGCGTGGGCTCACCCTCACGTGGGAGAACATAGGTGGAGGAGGCGAGCCATACGGGTTGATAGGTATACCCGGTGAGATAGCGGATCGAAGCGTGCTTGAAATAATCCGTGAAGGCCAGTATGGCATCCAGGCCCCTTTCCCGCATAAGCTCTATGCACTTTTGGTTCCTGGAAACGAGTTCCTCCTTTGGGAAGACCAACATTTGCGATCACTGCTGGCATTTCTTCCCGGATTTCCTATTTAAAATTTAGCTCGGATCATCGAGCAATGGAGATTGCGCGGAAGGGCAATGGACGCGAATTTTGGATAAGGGAAGCGAAATTTCTCAAGTGGGGGGGGAGCATCTTATGGAAAACGATTTATAGGGCGCATCCCCCTCATCAAGGGGCCTCGAAGGGATCGCGAAGCGAAGGCTTACTCGCCTTTGGGCGATGGCCCTCCATCCCCCCCTGGCAAGCGGGATGGGAGGATAATGATGGATCCGGTCCTATTGGCGGTTTTGAGCATGGTTTCCACGGGGACATCGGATCTCATATATAAAAGGGCTCGCTCCAAGGGAGTCGCCCCGAGCTCCTTCCTCCCCATACAGGCCGCTTTTTTCAACGCCACCAGCCTATCGCTCTTCGCCCACTTCGGCCGCCTCGATATTCCTGGCCGAACGGTTTTGTTTGGGGCTGGGTGTGGCCTCCTCCTTTACCTATCGACCCATCTCTTTTTCAAGAGTTTGGGGGAGGGCCAAGCGAGCGTGAACGTCCCGATATTCAGGTTGAGTTTTATACCAACGGCCATCATGGCCTTCTTGATGCTTCGGGAGGCCGTGACCCCGGGGAAGGCCCTCGCGATCCTCTTCTCCGCCATAAGCATATTGTCCCTATCCAAGGACTCGTGGGCGAATCCCCGGCGGGGGAACATGCCCCTTCATTTGATCTTGGCCACGCTCCTCTACAGCCTATTCGGCCTCCTCTATAAAATCGCGATCTCGGGCGGATCGACCCCGATAGGGGTCATAACGGCCCAAGGCGCCACCTTCATAACCTGCGCCTTCGCCGTGGCGATTTCTAAGCGATCCTTAAGGATCGATCGCCAAATCCTAACCCATGCGCCATTTTGCGGGATCCTCCTCGCATCCGCGTTCCTGCTCCTCCTGGAATCCCTAAAATACGGGGATGTCAGCGTGAGCTTCTCCATCGTCCAATTGAGCTTCGTATTCACGAGCGCCTTGGCCATCCTGATTTGGCGCGAGGAGGTGAAGGCCTCGAAGATCTTCGGGATCTCGACGGCCGCTTTTTCGGTACTCCTCTTCGCGAATGTTTAGCGAGGGCTCAGACTGCTCTAGGCGCAGCCCCCTTCATTCCGAACATATTTTGCTATCTCGCGGGCTACCTCGAGCGTCGTATTGTTCCCGCCCATATCATAGGTCCTCACCCGCCCCTCGCGGATTACCCTTGCCACCGCGCCCTCCAAGCGATTGGCCATCTCGGCCTCCCCGAGCCAATCCAACATGAGCTTAACGGAGAGGATCATCGCTATCGGATTCGCCCTATATTGGCCGGCGTATTTCGGCGCCGAGCCGTGCGTTGGCTCGAATACGGCGTAATCATCGCCTATGTTCGCCGAAGGGGAGAAGCCGAGCCCCCCAACCAGCTGGGCCGCCAGATCCGACAATATGTCCCCAAACATGTTCGACGCCACTATGACATCATAATCTAAGGGGTTCTTCAGCAGCCACATGCATTGGGAGTCTATGTTCGCTTCTCGGAGGGGAATCTCCGGATAATCCTTGGCCACCCTCCTGGCGGAGCTCACCATCATCCAGCCGGTCTCCCTGAGGACGTTCGGCTTATCGACCACGGTGACGGACCTCCTCTTGTACCTCCTCGCGTATTCGAATGCCTGCCGGGCTATGTTCTCGCAGGCTTGGCGCGTTATAATGCGAGCCGTTAGGGCTATGTTCTCCAACCCGTATTTCTCGAACCTCCTCATGGCCGGGTTGATGGATAGGGCATCGAAGACCTCCCTCGGGAGGGGATGGAACTCCACCCCGGAATAGAGGCATTCGGTGTTCTCCCGGAAGATCACTATATCGATGCCATCCCTATAATTCAACGGGTTCCCCGGATAGGCCTTGCAGGGCCGCATGTTCGTATGGAGGTTGAGGATCTGGCGCATCTTTACGACCGGGCTGACGTAGGAGTAGCCCATCCCTTTCAATGCTGGATCGAGCTCCCTCTCGGCCTCCTCCCTCGGCTTCGAGGTTATCGCCCCAAGCAATGCGCAGTCCGTTTCCTTCAGCAGCTCTATCGTTCGATCCGGTAGCGCATTGCCCTCCCTCTTCCAAAACTCCCATCCTATATCCCCCTCGATATACTCCGCATCCAGCTGCAGGGCCTCGAGCACGATGTCGGCAGCCTCCATGACATCGCGGCCTATACCATCGCCGGGGAGCTTGGCTATCTTATATCGGGCCATTCTCCCTCCCGCCGAATCCAAGGGTCCATTTTGGCTTTTAGCATTTCCGAGCCCCTCCGGATCCTGCCACTGGGGGAAGCTGGTGGGCAATTGAGGAAAGGATTTTCCCCGGTCTTAGCCCGGGGCGGCTGGAAGGGGCCGCCTCGGCCTTTCATCGAAGCGAAAGGGCGTTGGAATGGGGGGTTGGCGGGCCCGGTGGGATTCGAACCCACGACCTACGACTTAGGAGGCCGCCGCTTTGGACGCCCTTAACCCTATCCAGGCTGAGCCACGGGCCCTCCGCTGACTGGGAATATTTTTCTCCAGCCCTTTATATCTTTAGATGCCGTCCAACGGCGGGGGTTCCCGAGTCAGGCCAAAGGGGCAGGGCCCAACGGGGTGCCAGACTTAAGATCCGTCGCAGGATGCGATATCCTGTGGCGCAGGCCTTCGTGGGTTCGAATCCCACCCCCCGCACCAAACCTCGGTCTATAGCTAAAGGCCTTCCGTGGAAGAGCGATCCATCTCGATGAGCAAATCCATCCTATCGGCCAAATCCTCCATCAGGGCCCTCTCTCTCTTCGAGATGCCCGAACCCCTATCCTCGCTGAGGCGGGCCCCGTGGTATCCATTTAATATAGAGGTATCCGCCTCGGAGAGGACCGAGAGCAAACGGTCCAGTCCGCCTCTATGGAGGTATATGCTGACGTCGTTCATGAAAAGGATTTCCCGCGCCTCCCTCAGGTACTCGTCGAAAACGGCCTCTATGGCCCTCGCGTTCTCCTCGGCAAACCTCAATACCTCCTCTCGATCCCTCCCCTCGAGCCTCGGGGCCCTGATCCCAGAGGGCCTCATGTATTTGATCGGCGGCCCTATCTCCATATAGCGGGTGAGGGGGGCCCCCACGACCTCCCCGGAGGGAAGCCTTATCTCCGGAGATAGATCGATCACGGCAATCCTATTCGAATAGCCTAGGCGGACAGCCTCCCCGAGCAATTTGGCGGTGAGCCTGCTCTTCCCGCTCCCGACCTCCCCTAGGATCAGGACCCTCCTGCCCAGCAATTCTCGAAAGGGGATGCCCTCCTCCGGGCCAATCCTCCTGCGAGCCAGCGTCGATCCCTTCACCTGCCCCGCGCCCCGTATTCAAGGCGATTTGGACAATTTGCCCATGAGGCCCACCCTATCAAGGATTAGGAGGACAATATAGCCCATCGCGCTGCCGGTCACGGAGCTTATCGACCAGCCGAACCAGAGCGTTAGGAGCGCTGGGAGCGGGCCCAATCCCTCAATCAAGCTCAAGAGGGGCCTCCAGCCTATTATGGGCGCAACCAAGAAGAGCGAGAAAGTCGCTCCTATCAGAACGGTCCCAAGGGGCTCGAACAGGGCCGCCGCGTAGCGGAAGCGCCTCCCCTTGAAGCGCCGCATTGCCCCATAGGCCAAGCCGACCACGATGGCGCCGGGGATCCCGCCCGGGAAGGCGAATATGGTCCCCACGCCGAGCAGGTTCCTAACGATGCCTATCAGGACGGCGACCAGGGCGCCCCACCAAGGCCCGAGGATGACGCCCGTTAGCGCGTTGATCAAATGCTGCCCTGGGAAAGCCCTCGTTCCCAGAAACGGGAAATAGAAGAAGGGCGCTATGGCCACCCCCAAGGCCGTTAGGCAAGCCGCGAGGATCAAATTCAGGGTCAACCCCCTTTCGCCAGCCTTCATATGCATTCACCTCCGAGCTTCGATGCACCCGGGGGAACGGATCCGGATCGGAGAAGGAGCCCCAGCGCTCGGCTGGGCTTCGGCGGATAGCCCATCCACCGCATCCCTCCCTTCGCCGGCATTACCCGGATCAGGTTCCAAGGGTCGGTGGCGGATCTGCCACCCTCTCAGCCGGGTTCCCCCAGCTCCCCCGGATGCCTTGAACGTTGGAAGGGAAAACCCGCCTATTTAATATTATCGGGATTGGAGAGGCCTGAGGGATAATCCCATGGGCCTTGCCCGAAGGCTCAGCGGGCGAAGGATCTGGCTAAGTCCGAGAGCTTCTTGAGGCAATCCTCCGCGCTCAGCTCCTCCTCGGACCTCGCGCCCAAATCCCTCAACTTAACTACCCCCTTCTCCAATTCCCTGGGCCCAATTATCAAGGCGTAGGGCATGCCCGATCCGGCCGCATACTCCATCTGGCCCCTGAGGGACCTCCCCTTCAGATCGAACTCAGCGGGTATCCCCTTAGCCCTGAGCCTTTGGGCCATCCGGATCGCCTCCTTCCTAACGGCCTCGTTGGCGGATGCCACGAAGACTAGCGGCCCGCTCCTGAGCTTCGGGAAGAGGGCCGAGCGCTCTAAGGAGAGCATCATGCGCTCCATCCCGCCGGCCAATCCGGTCCCGGGGACATTCCGCCCGTAAATGCCGCAGAGCCCATCGTATCTCCCGCCCCCGAAGATGGCGCCTATATCCTCCCCGCCCCGATCATAAGCCTCGAATACGATGCCGTCGTAATAATCCAATCCCCTCACCACGCTCAGGTCCAAGACGGCCTCTTGGCCGATCCCGAAGCCCCTCAGGGCATCGGCCAAGCCCTCGAGCTCCTTCAACCCCTCCTCGGCCATACCGCGCTCGAGGCCCAAGCCCCTCGCCCTGCTCAGCCCCTCCTCCAGGGGCGCCTTTATGGAGACGAAATCCAATATCCCCTCGATCTGCCTATCGTCTAGGCCGAGGGACCTCAGCTCCCCTAGGAACTCCCCTCGGGATAGCTTCCCTCGCTTATCCAAGATCCTTATGGCCTCCCCGAGCCGCGCTGGATCCCCGATGCCCATCCCCCTCAGGAACCCCTCGGCCAGCTTCCTATCGCTTATCCTCACCTCGAAGTTCACTATCCCAACGGCCCTTAGGACATCGATCCCAGCCGAGATGACCTCCGCATCCGCCTCAGCGAGCTCGGATCCGAAGATCTCCGCATCCCATTGCCAAAAATGCCTATACCTGGCGAATTGGGGCTCATCGTAGCGCCACATATCCGATATCGCGCAGAACTTGGCCGGCAATGGGAGGTCGGGCCTCCCGGCGACCATTCGGGCCAGCCCCACCGTGAGATCGAACCTAAGGCCCAAGGGCCTGCCGGCCTTGTCCTCGAACCAATAGATCTCCTCCTTTATCGATGGGCCGCTCTTCGCCTCCAGAGTCTCCAACAGCTCGATCTTCGAGGGCTCAACGGGCTTGAAGCCATAGCCAATCAGGACGTCGAGTATCCTCCTCCCCATCCAATCCATCTTGGCCCAATCCTCGGGCCATAGGTCCCTCATTCCCCTCGGAACCGCGAACCTCGTCAACCCCTCGGCCCCTCACAGCTTCAGCTCGCCCAGGGAATAATACACTATGTCGGTCCTCCTATCCACGACCGCCAATATGAGCTCCCTTCCGGCCCTCGCTGATGCCCTGAGCGCCCTCCTGAGCTCATCCAAGCTCGCCTCCCCGCCCTCGTAAATGATCCTCGCGATCCTCCTCTGGGGCCCCTTCCCATAGACCTCCAAGTTCATCCCCTTGAAGTCCCTCACTATGTAGCCGCGATCCCTGAGGTCCTTGAAGACCAAATACTTCAGCCAAACCTCGGCCCTGCCCCTCGATAGCCTCCCGACGATCTCCTCGAGCGATAGCTCCCTTCCCCCCTTAGGATCCAATATCCTGAGCTTTCCCTTCTCGATGAGGTAGAACGCCTCGTACGGGGAGAGTATGAGATCGCCATTCCTCGGCTCACCGAACCCCCTCTCCCTGAGCTCCCCTATGGCCCCGCCGTTAGGTATCACCGCCGCCCTCCCGCGGATGCGGCCATCGAACCTTTGGGCTTCCCCTTCCAAGGCCGCCCTACCTCATCCCAAGTCATATTTAACCATTCGATCGCCGCTTCCGCTTAAGCGATTCGTTCCCCAAACATCCGAACCGGATCTTGGGCCAAGGTTTTTATCGCGATCGGACCGCTCAACAATGGGAGGTTCCGCTTTGGGATCGAGGGCATTTGACCTAAGACCGGTCGAGCTAAGGGGCAGGGAGGTCGTCATAATAGATCAAAGGGCCCTGCCTTGGAGGTTGCGCCGCATCCGTTGCAGGACTCCTCGCGATGTGGCTGAGGCGATAAGGGACATGGCGGTTAGGGGCGCGCCGGCGATCGGGGTTGCGGCCGCGGCCGGGATGGCTCTCGCGGCCCTCAGATCCAAGGGGAAGGGCGAGAGGATCCTATCCGATCTTGAAAGGGCCGCTGAGGCCTTGAGGGCCACGAGGCCGACCGGCGCCAATCTTCAATGGGCCATCTCCAGGATCCTATCGAAGGCGAGGGAGGCGGGCCCGGGCGATATCGTTGGAGCCGTCGTGGAGGAGGCGAAGCGGATAGCCGAGGAGGATATGGAGGCGAATAGGAGGCTCGGGGCATTCGGGGCCGCCCTGCTGGAGGATGGCGATAGGGTCCTAACGCACTGCAATTGGCCCCGAGGGCCAGCGGAATGCGGGGGCCCTGGCCACCGCCGGCTATGGGACGGCCTTGGGCGTGATAAGGGCCGCCGTTGAGGCCGGGAAGCGGATCGAGGTCATAGCCACCGAGACGAGGCCACTCCTCCAAGGCGCTAGGCTAACGGCCTTCGAGCTGAGCCGGGGCGGCATACCGGTGACCTTGATAACTGATGGGATGGCCGCGCATTTGATGAGCAAGGGCCTCGTTTCCAAGGCGATCGTCGGCGCCGATAGGGTCCTTGCGACGGGCCATGTCGCCAACAAGATAGGGACCTTGGGCTTGGCGATAGCCGCTAAGAGGTTCTCCATCCCGTTCTACGTGGCCGCGCCGCTATCGACGTTCGATTTCTCCTCCAAGCCCGAGGAGGTAGCGATCGAGGAGAGGGACCCGGAGGAGGTCCTGAGCTTCGCCGGCCGCCGCATAGCCCCGAAGGGCGTCGGCGCCCTCAACCCGGCCTTCGATTTGACGCCGCCGGACCTGATAAGCGCTATAATAACAGATAGGGGCGTTTACGAACCTTGGGATCTGGCCGGCCTCGCCCGATTCATTTCTTGATGGTGAGCACGACCTCTATGGGGCATTTGACCTCCTCCTCTATGCCCTTCCTCCATTCATCCCCTATGGCTATCAGGGAGAAGATGCCGCTCACCTCCGCCTTGGCCTTATGGATCATCCTGATGAGGGCCCTTTGGGTTTCGCCGCTATCGATGACGTCATCCGCTATCAGAACGGCATCGCCCCTTTTTATGGCATCCCTGGGGATGTATAGGCTGACCATTATGGCGGCTTTAGAGGGGATGTAAACCTCCTCTATGAACTCCTTTATGCCCACCTCCTTCGCCTTCTTGGCTATTACTAGGCCAACCCCGAGCCTATGGGCCAGCAGGGTGGCCAATGGTATCCCGTCGACGGCGGCGCTGAGGACCTTCGTTACCCGCTTTCCCGCGAACCTATTGATGGCCCAGTTGACGGCCCTATCGAGGAGGAGGGTATCGGAGATGATCTTGGTATTATCGAAGAATCCATAATCATCCATCTTTATCCTCTTCTGGAGCTCCACCTCCAGCCTCAGGTTCTTCTCCAAGATCCTGTTCAGCTTCCTGGCCCTTTCTATGGTGGGCATCACGTGGCCCTTCACATATCTGCTCAGGACCGTTTCCGGCAGCTCGGTGAGCTGGGATAGCTCGCGGTAGGTATAGTAATTCTTGGCTAGGTTGAGGAGCTCGACCGTCATCAGCTTATACTTCAGGTCCGCCAGCCTCGAGCTGCTCTTCGGGTCCATCCCCTCCCCCCCGGCTTTACATGTTCTTGCTTATATTTTAAGGATGACGCTCCACCTCTGGCCAAGTTCTTGAACCAATGCCCGCCCCTCCTCCTTTAAAAGGATGGAACCAGCTGGGCGATAAGCCTTTGGGCTTTTAAAATATCGGTGCCTCAAAGCTTTGCCAATATCTCGGGGCCATAAATCGGCCCGGTCCCGGCACCACGATCGGGGATCTAGCGATCGGAGGAATCCTTTCAGCATTTCGACGAACCCTTTTTACGGAAGAAGAGTTAAGGAAGGCAGATTGGGGTCGGCAATGGGCCAGACCTTGGTTGAAAAGATACTGTCGAGGAAATGCGGGAGGTATATCGGCGCTGGTGAAATCATAATAGTCGGCGGCTTGGATTGTGTATTCACGCACGATGCCAGCGGCCCATTGGTCATTTCCAGGTTGAACGAGCTCGGCGGCGGGATTGGGCTCGACCCGAGCCGCGTATGCGTCTTCATCGATCATGTCGTACCCAGCCCGAGCGCCAGCATAAGCAACGACTATAAGGCCCTGAAGGGGTTCGCGCTCGAAAAAGGCGTTAGATTCCATGACCAGGGCTGCGGGGTTTGCCATCAACTCATAGCCGAATATTACGCCTCCCCCGGAGATATAATAATCGGCAGCGATTCCCATACCACCATGGCCGGGGCCTTCGGGGCCTTCGCCACCGGCATGGGCGCCTCCGATGTGGCTATAGCGTTGAAAACCGGGATGACATGGCTTCGCGTACCCGAATCCATGAGGATAAGCGTTGAGGGGAGGCTGCCGAAGGGCGTATTCAGCAAGGACGTCATATTGAAGATAATAGGCATGATAGGGGCCGAGGGCGCCAATTACAAATCCATGGAATTCCACGGGAGCGCGATTCGGAGAATGAATATGGAGGAGAGGATGACCATTACGAACATGGCCGTGGAGGCCGGGGCGAAATGCGGGCTCATTCCGCCCGATGAGGAAACGAGGAAGTACTTGGAGGAGAGGGGGAGGGGGGATAAATACTTCAAGATCGAACCGGATGGCGATGCTATATATAGTGATGAGATTTCAATTGAAGCCAGCGACTTGGAGCCGATGATTGCATTGCCGCATAATGTGGACAACGTGGTCCCCGTGGAAGAAGTATTGGGCAAGAGGGTAGATGTGGTCTTCTTTGGCAGCTGTACCAACGGTAGGATGGAGGATTTCAAAGTGATAGACAAGATAATCGGAGGGGAGAGGATCGACAGGGGCGTAAGGGCGATAGCGACCCCCGCCTCGAGAAATGTATATCTACAAGCCTTGAAGGCTGGGATAATTGAAAGGTTAGCGTCCGCTGGGGTCGTTATCACGCCGCCCGGTTGCGGCTTATGCATAGGCGTCGTCGGGGGGATCCCGGCGGATGATGAGGTCGTATTGAGCACCGCCAATAGGAACTTCTTGGGCAGAGCTGGGAACCCCAAGGCGCATATATACCTATCCTCCCCCGCCACGGCTGCGGCCTCCGCCCTCTATGGCGCCATAACCGATCCAAGGGAGGCTATGTAGAATGGGCTCAAAGGGGAGGGCTTGGAAATTTGGGGATAACATAACCACGGATCATATAACTCCAAGCCGATATATGCATCTTAGATCAAATTTATTCGAGCTGTCGAAACACGCTTTTGAGGATATAAGGCCGGAATTTTCATCTTCGGTCAAGCCAGGCGATATAATCGTAGCTGGGAGGAACTTTGGGGCTGGTAGCAGTAGGGAGCATGCCCCGATAGTCATAAAAACGCTTGGCGTATCGGCCGTCATAGCTAAGAGCTTCGCGAGGATATTTTATAGAAATGCTATAAATATTGGGCTACCGCCCGTGATATGCGACACATCGACCATAAATGATGGGGACCTTGTGGAGCTTGACCTTCAAGAAGGAATCGTCAAAAATTTGAGCAATAAGGCGGAGGTGAAGTTCAAACCATTGCCGGAGGAGATCGTCAGGATACTGTCGGAAGGGGGAATAGTGAACTATGTCAAGAAGCATGGTGGATTGGATAAGTTCTGATGTTCTATGATTAAGCTGATTTCAAAGACATAACAACGCCTTTTTTTTTAACGCAATTCCTTTCGAAAAATTTATATTAGGAGTATTCGAACAAATGGCCGGTGGCCGACTTTGAGGCTGGGGATAAATACGAATGTGTATTCAGATCATCCGATAAGCTCCTTCATCCCTCGCATAAGCGAAATGGGATACGAAGGGATCGAAATAGCCCGCACGCATCCAATACATGAGTGGGACAGGGAGGAGCTAAAGAAGCTCCAGAGGGCGTTGTCGGAATATGGCATTGAGGTTTACTGCATTCAAGGGGGCACCCCCTATACGGATCTTGAATACGGGAGGAAGAGGATCGATCTCGCCCATGAGATGGGATGCCCCCTCGTCAACCTTGGCCCAGGACTCGGCTTCGAAACGCAGGGCTCCAAGGAAAATGCTTGGAGGGAATCGATGGGCCTCATTTCGGAACTGATCGATTACGCCAGGGATCGGGGGGTCTCCTGCATGATAGAGCCGGAGCCACGCCTCCCGCTTTCTGCGAAGAGCCCCCTCATAACCACCTATCGCGATGCCAGGAAATTTTTGAGCGAAATTGAAAAGGACCTTGGGCTCCTCCTCGACGTCATCCATGCGAAAGTCTCCAGGGAAAATCTTTCGCGAGTGATAGGAACTTTTGGAAAGAGGATACTGATGGTTCACATCAGTGACGTAATCGATAGGCGAAACTACCACTTCATTCCAGGCATGGGTGATATAAACTTCGAGGCCCTTTTGAAGATGCTGGATGCGATAGGCTATAAAGGGTTCTTGTCGGTCGAGATATATCCATATTTTGATGAGCCGGATAGGGCCGCCTTCGAGAGCATAGAATATTTGAGCAATTTGATGAATGCCATTGGACTGAAGTAAATTACAGCGGGCCCTGAAATAGGCAAAGGATGGCGAATGGTATTTGGCGATATTGGTTACTGGGGCATCGGGCTTCATAGGGTCGTACTTCCTAAGGGAGGCATTGGGAAGGGGCGAGGGCGTCATAGCTTATGACATAAACCTCCCGGATCCCAGGTTGGTTGGCCCCATCGATGGATTGAATGCGGTGAGGGGTAGCGTCCTCGAATCGGGGAGAATCGTTGAAACGATCAAGAACCACGATGTAAAGGAGATAGTCCATCTCGCCTCCCTCCTAACGATGCAATCGCAAAGGGATCCGATCGCGGCAGTTGACGTCAATATCAAAGGGACCATAAACATTTTGGAGGCCTCCCGCCTATTCGACATAAATAGAATAATCTTTGCCAGCTCTCAGGCAGTTTATGGGCGCACAGCCGAGCGATTAATAGATGAAGATTATCCGAAGAAGCCATGTACGATATATGGCATTTTCAAGCTGGCCTCCGAGCTACTCGGCATGAACTATAATGAGCTATATGGGATCGGCTTCATAGCCCTCAGATTCCCGCTCGTATACGGCATGGGCAAGAGTAGGGGATTCAATCTCATAGAGCGACTCATAGAAACCGGCAGCGCTACCGCCCGCGGGGAGCAGCGATATGAGCCACTGTATGTGAAGGATGCGGCGAGGGCCTTGTTCTCAGCGCTTCGGGCGTATGGCGTTAAGCACAAAGCCTTTAACATAGGAAGCGGCCAGCTGCTGAGCATTTGGGAGATCCTCGATATAATAAGGAAGTTCATCCCAACGGCATCAATAAGAATGGAGGCGGGCGAAGACCTTTCGTATTGTACTAGGGGCCTTTTGAATTCGGAAAGGGCTCAAATGGAATTGTCCTTTAGGCCAATTTATGATTTCGAAAAGGGCGTCGAGGATTACCTCTCGATGCTCCATCGGAAATGATTTAATTGGAATAAAAATTCGAAGGATCGCCCCAATCCCATTAAAAAGGTCCGTTGGGGGAGCGAATTGTCGAGATCCTCGTGGGAAAAGCTATTTAAATCGCTGTCCACAATAAAAATTTGGAGGAATCGCATATGAAGCAAAGCTTATGGTATCAGGAGATGAAGTGGCCTGAAATAGTTGAGAAGGCGAAGGATTGCGACATAATCCTCCTGCCTATAGGCTCCATAGAGCAACACGGTCCCCATTGCCCGGTCGGGGTCGATTCATTGAACGCTCAGAAGATAGCCGAGCTGGTAGCCGAGAAGACCGGAACGATAATCGCGCCTCCGATCTGGTATGGGGCCCATATGTATCACCAATACGGCTTCCCAGGGACGATCCCGATAAGATCGGATTTGATCAAGGAATTCGTGAAGGATGTGGTCAGGGGCCTCGTCAACAATGGCTTCAAAAAGGTCATAATACTGAATGGGCATGGGCAGCAATGGGCGCTGATCGGGGCCCTCCACGAATTGGCCTTGGAAACGAAGGCGTTCATTGCGATCGCGACTTGGTGGGAGTTGGCCAGGGAAGCCGTGAACGAGGTATGCGAAACCAAATTCGTGCACGCGGATGAATGCGAAACCTCGGTATCCCTAGCCCTTTATCCTGAGCTGGTGGATATGAGCAAGGCCGGGAAGGAGTCGGCCCCGACAATAGTGGACAGGAGGTTCTTCGGGGGCCCCGCCCATATGCCCGAGGACGGGGGATTCCCGGGCCACAATATCACTGCGTTCTACTTCCAGAGGGAAACCTATAAGCTCGGAATACTTGGGGATGCTACCAAGGCCAGCAGGGAGAAGGGGATGAAGATAGTTGATGCGGTCGTTAAGAAGCTTTGCGACTTCATAGAGGAGCTGAAATCCAGATACCCGCCCGGCAGATCTCCGCTGGAATCCAGCGTTCAGGCCAAATAGAGGGCTTCGATGGGAGGTGTATGGGCCTTGAAGATAATAAGGTTGAAGGAGGCGCCGGTTTTCCCGGCCCCTCCCCCATCCAAGAAGATTACCAAGATACTGGTGGATCCAGCTTCCGGATCCAAGCATGTGGCCATAGGGTTCACCACGTACGGGATAGGCGAGAAGGGGGCTCCCCATTCCCATACCGGCGAGGAGTCGATCTTCATAATCCGGGGGAAGGCCAGAGTGCTCGATGCCAGCGGGAAGGAGCAAATAGTGGAGGCGGGGGACCTCATTTATGTGCCCATCGGCGAACGGCACATCATCGAAAATGCTGGGGAGGAGGAATTGCAATTCCTATGGGCCTATACGCCGCCCGGCGATGAGAAAGCGATCAGGGAGAGGGGGAAAGCCGTCGCTAAGCCCTGAGCGAGTCCCCTCCAGAACTATGATTATACGGATGGCTCGATGCCCGTTAAGCGCGAAACATTTTTACCCGAGCTAAACTTAATGCGCAACCCCCTCGCCTTTGCAACCCCCATCGATTGGAAAGCGCGGCTGGGTTTGACGTACTCTAAGCCTTAATGGTGAAATGTTTAATGCAACTCGGGTCGTCGTCGCATAGGAAATCGCAAGAGGCTTAGATCGCGGAGGAACTCGGCGCGGATAAGGTCATTTAAGTCGAGCCAGCGGCGATCGGGATTCATGCAATCGATAGAGCGTAAAGGTCGGGGGATTTTGTGGCGATCTCTGGAGTTGAAGCCATCGGACTTTTCGCTCTACAAGCAGCTAACATCGCCAGTGCTCATACGGTTGCAATCGATCTAATCGAGAGCCGACTGAAGCTGTCGAAGGAGCCGAGCTCAGGGGCCACAACCAATACCCTGGAAGATCTTCGGAAAGCGTTAAGGAGCTCACCTAAGGAATTGGCGCAGACATACCCATAGACGCCTCGGGACCGCCTCAAGCCTTGGTCCAATCCGCGGGCTTAGTTACGCCGGGCGGGAGGGTAGTTTGGATAGGGCTAGCGGCCTCGCCGGTTCCAGCGAGCCAATGACGATCGTGAGAAGAGAAATCTTCGGATCGCTCGCTTATGTGGCTTCGGGCTTCAAGAAGAGCACCTATCTGATAAATTCCTGGAGGATAAAAGAACCGACGATAACACCATAAATTCTCGTTAGATGAAATAGCGAATGGCCTCGAGCTGTCGCAGGGCAAATTGCAGTCAAGGTTCTAATCAAAGTGAGCGGGTCCCTCCTGAAAGCCCTAGCGGGAGGCTAGGGCGCTCTCCGAACTGCCGTAGAAAATGCTTAAAAACTTTTGGAGATGCAAACCCTCATCGGTGCACCATATGAGAGCGGCCTTGTTCAGGGGACCCGGCTCGATAGAGATCGGAGATGTCCCCACGCCAAAAGTAGGCCCGGGCGAAATCCTCGTAGAGGTAAAGGTCGCGGGGATTTGCGGTAGCGATCTGGATATATATAGGGGTAAAAAGGCGGTCAAGACTCCTTTGATCATGGGGCACGAGGCTGCGGGAATCGTTTCAAAAGTCGGCGATGGGGCGAGGGGCATCGAGGTGGGGGATCGGGTCGTCATCGAGCCGAATTTCGGATGCGGCGATTGCGCCTACTGCCGAACCGGCCATTCGAATATCTGCCCGAGCAAGGTCTCCTTAGGGGTCAATGCCGATGGGGCATTCGCGGAGTTCGTCAAGGTTCCGAGGAACTATCTATGGAAAGTCCCTGAAAAAATGAGCTTCGATGAGGCGGTTTTCATAGAGCCCTTATCGGTCGTTTTACATGCGATGAGGTTCGTTAACATCTTGCCGAGCGATAATGCATTAACGATCGGCGGTGGCCCAATAGGCGCCTTGGCTGCATTAATGCTTCAATCAATGAATGCGAATGTGGCCATCCAGGAGGCCTCCCCCCTTAGGGCATCTCTTTTAAGGGGTATTGGGTTGGAGAGGGTTTTGGGGACATCGCCAAGGGAAACTGAGGATCTAATTAAATTCTTCGATGGCGAAAAAGCCGATGTAGTGATAGATACGGTTGGAACGGGGGCCAGCCTTTTACAAGCTTTGAAGTCGATAAGGCCCGGCGGAAAAATATTGGCCATAGGCCTGGGCGATGCCGAAGCGAAAGTGGATCTGCAACAAATAGTCAGACAGGAAATAAGGCTCATGGGATCGATCATTTACGTTGATAATTTTCGGGAGGCCATAAAGATTATAGATAAGGGCATAATTCCGGTAAAACGGCTCATAACTCATAGATTTCCACTAACAAAAATTCAGGAGGGTTTCATGGTGAGCTTAAAACAGGAGGGGCTGAAGGTTTTAATCGACTTATGACTGATTTGGAGAGAAGTGGGCAAGGGATCGTTATCAAAATTAATGAGCATCCACATCTTGCTCTGCGCATTATGAGACTTCAATCCCCAGATCCTTTCAGCATTCGAAGGATATTCTTCAAACCGGCTGGCATGAAAACGGTTGCTGGATTTCGACTGAATGCTTATCGCCTCCCAGAGCGCCCTCAAAGGTCAAACCTTTTTCCTGGGAAGCGTATTTTGCTACTATCGTGTGAAGGGTGGAAAAGATAAGTTGATGGGTTGGTTGATATGCCCTTAACGTAATGGGGGAAGGCCGTTGCGTCGGCACATTCAAGCATTTCCTAGTTCAGGGGGTACGCATAATGGACCGGGCTATTCGCAGGCAGCCTTAATATCGTGATGGATTAAATCCTTGGTCCATCCCTTGGGTTTAATATAGGTTTGTTAATATCCATCGGCGGCGACCTTTTCTATTTATATATAATGCCTTTAAAAATTAATGAGAAATTTTAAATGGAATGCGGGAGATGCAATGCTTGCTCTCGAGGACTTTTACATATGGGAGTTGTTCAAGGCAACAACATGATTTTTATGCCCCTCCCCTCCATCACCATCTCCATTCCCTTTACCACATCTCGGAGGGGGAGGCGGTGGGTGATCATCTTCGAAAGGAGGCCCCCCTCCTTTCTCATTAGGTCTAGGGCCCCCTCCAAATCCATCATGTGACCATTACACCCTATGAGTTCCAACTCCTTCCTGCTGAAGGGGAGCATGTCGAAGCATACCTGAGCGAGCGGGAGCCCGATTTGAATTATTTTACCGCCCCTGCCCGCGAGATCCGCGATGCCCTTATAGGCCTCCGGCGAGCCAGACGCCTCTATTATCACATCGGCCCCCCTTCCGCCGGTATGCTTCAGGACGAGATCGCGAACGTCCGCCCTCTTGGGATTGATGACCACCTCCGCCCCAAGCTCGCTCGCGAGGAGGAGCCTATCCTCGAGAGGGTCGATCGATAAAACCTCCCCGGCGCCGGCCGCCTTGGCCGCTCGAATGGCGCAAAGCCCTATTGGCCCGGCCCCCAAGATTGCGACCGTGCCATTCATGGGTATTCCCCCACGCCTCACGGCGTGAACCGCTACGGAGAAGGGCTCCACTAGGGCCCCTTCCTCAAAACTCAACTCGTAGGGGAGGGGCTCCACATTGGTTTGATCGACCTTTATGTATTCGGCGAATACGCCGTCTGCCTCTATTCCAACGAACTTCCTTCTCTCGCAAATATTATAGCGCCCAACCCTGCACATGCGGCAGCTCCCGCAATGGATCAGCGGGGCCACAACCACCCTATCGCCTACATCAACTTTTGTAACGCCCTCCCCCAAATCGACGACTTCCCCGGAGCCCTCATGCCCCATGATCCTTGGGGTGAATACTTTCCATCGACCCTCGAATATGTGGACATCGGTGCCGCATATCGAAGCCGCCCTTATCCTTATCAGGACTTCATTGGCATTGATTTGAGGCGTTTCAACCTCCTTAAACTCAATTATCCCCGGTTCAACCAAGATCGCGGCTCTCATCATCACCGCCCAAAGGGTTGAATCTCTTCATGGGATGGGAGCGACTTAATATTAATATATTTCCTGCCTAGAAAAGCCATTAATGCGAGGCGCTCAATTTGCTCGAGAGAATTAGGCTGACGGCTCCGGAGCCAATAAGGATCAAAGGCGTGATCTTGGGAGGAGAGAGGCCCGTGATATGCGCTCCGATTTTGGGCCACACGGTGGATCGGATGAGGGCTAACGCTATAAAAGCGCTGAGCGAAGGGGTAGACATGTTAGAATTTAGGATCGACTCCCTAAACGCCTTTGACGAAGGCGAGATCCGGGATCTGATCCATGAGGCCGGGGTCATGAAAGAAGTCCCGATAATAATCACCAATAGGCCGAAATATGAGGGGGGTTTCAAGGAGCAAGACGAAGAGGATCGCATTAGGATGCTCGCCGAGGCTACGTCAATCGAAGGCGTTAGCCTAATCGATGTGGAATTGAGCGTGAAACCCGAGGCCAGAGATTGGGTGATCGACTCCGCAAAAGGACATGGAGTCTATGTAATAATTTCCTACCATAACTTTGAATACACGCCTCCCAAGGAGGAGTTGTTAAAGATCGTTGAAGATGAGGAAAAAGCCCGCGCCGATGTAATCAAATTCGTTACGATGCCAAGGACTCACGGGGACGTTCTAACGCAACTTCAAGCGCTCTTGGAATCTAGGGGTAAGGTTAAGCGCCCGATAATTTCGGCCTCCATGGGCTCCCTGGGGGCTTACTCCAGGGTGGTGGGTCTCCTCCTTGGCTCAGACCTTGTATATGCCTCCCTTCCCGGACAACCCTCCGCTCCGGGGCAATTGACGATCCAAGAGGTTAGGACTATACTTTCGATCCTCGCATAGGGGATTGGCGCCCTAAATCATTTCTTTTTGAATATTGAAGCTGAGTTTGCAACCCCCTTGAGGAGGGAAGGGAATAATTTTATGTGCTAGATTCGCAACTATTTATCATAAAAACGAAATCCCATCCTCAAAATGGGGTTCCATGGGACCTTCCATCATCTTCCCGCGCCTTATCGAATAAAAGGGCTCCACCCTACTGCTTGGATAACCATGGAAAGAATTAAATAGAGGAAAAAGGGATTAAACGGAAAGGGAGCGTTGGAATGATAGTTGGCGAAAAGACCAGGGCTTACTTAAGAAAGATTGAGCTCCCGGATCATGACTTCTATGAGTTGCCCACATCAAAGCTGAGGTTCCCCGATGGCGCACAGTTCAGGATCGAGGTGCCCACGGTGAACACCTTCGAATGCATGAGGGCCATATTGGAAACGGCGAAGGACATGGGCATAACAATCAATAGGATCGATGAAACCTACGGGATAATGAGGCATACGGATGGCGAGCTAATTAAGATGATAGAGCTGGCGAAGGAGTACAAGGTGGAATTGAATTTGTCGCATGGCCCTAGGGCGACCTATGATACAAGCGCCACGGCCAAGACCCCAATGGGCGCTTACGTCGGGTATAGGCTCAGAGGCATCGAGCAAGTGGTCCGCGCTATCGAAGACATCAAGCGGGGCTTGGATTTGGGTTGCAGGGGATTCTTGGTTTACGATGAAGGCCTGCTCTGGGTCCTGAACAGGATGAGGGGGGATGGCGAATTGCCCAAGGAGGTGAAATTTAAGGTATCGGCCCACTTGGGCCATGGCAACGCGGCTTCGGCGAAGCTCTTCGAATCCTTGGGGGCCGATTCATTTAACCCCGTGAGGGACTTGGAGTTACCAATGATAGCGGCCATTAGGGCTGCTATAAAGATCCCGATCGACGTCCATACGGACAACCCGGCCGCATCCGGCGGATTCATAAGGACCTACGAAGCACCGGAGCTGGTGAGGATAGGGGCCCCGATCCATCTGAAATGCGGGAACTCCGTCGTCCCCGCGCATGGGACCCTGCCTGGGGAAAAGGAAGGCGTTAAGATGGCGCATCAGGCTTGGCTCGTGGCCAATATGATGAAAAGGTACTTCCCGGAAGCCAAGCAGACGATCTCCCCAGCGCCCGATATGGCCATACCGAAATAACGAGGAAGCGACCACTTCTGAGGGGAATTTGGATCGGTCTTGGCGTTGGGAGAAGTCCATCTCAGGATTGAGAACGTCACAAAGAGGTTCGGGGGGCTTGTGGCTCTAAAGGATGTAAGCTTTGCCTTAAATAAGGGCGAGCTCTTGGGACTGATAGGCCCAAATGGATCCGGGAAGACGACGCTGATAAACGTCATCACGGGCATATATCGGCCAGATGGGGGAAGGGTCTTATTAAATGGCGGCGAGATAACCGGCCTAAAGCCCTATAAGATCTGCAGAATGGGGATCGGCCGGACTTATCAAATACCTAGACTCTTCAGCGCCATGACGGCGCTGGATAACGTGGTCGTTGGGGCGATCTTCGGGAAGGGCCGCAAAGCAGACTTGGGCGAAATGCGGAGGAAAGCCGCGGAGCTCTTGGACTTCGTGGATTTCCCCAAATTGAGGCGGGAGGAGCTAGCCGGGAAATTGACGCTTATGGAAAGCAAGAAGCTGGAGTTGGCTAGGGCCTTGGCAACGGATCCGGAGATCTTGTTGGCGGACGAACCGCTCGGCGGCCTAAACCCAGTCGAGATCGACGAGGCCGTGGAATTGATCAGGAAGATCCGCGATTCGGGCAAGACGGTTTTGATAATAGAGCACGTCATGAGGGCCATAATGAAATTGGCGGAGAGGATAGTCGTCCTGAGCCATGGCGCTAAGATAGCCGAAGGGGAGCCTAGGGAGATCGCGAACGACGAGAAGGTCATAGAAGCATATTTGGGTGAGAGGATCTATGCTCCAAGTCAGTGAAGTCGACGTTTCCTATGGGCATTTTCAAGTATTATCGGGCGTATCCCTTCAAGTGAGGGACAAAGAGCTCGTTACCGTTATCGGCTCAAATGGCGCCGGGAAAACGACCTTGCTAAGCACTATAGCGGGCTTACTGCCTCCCAAAAGAGGCGAAATAAGGTTCATGGGGAAGAGGATCGATGGCATCCCGCCTTACAAGGTGGTCGAGGAGGGCTTGGTCCTCGTCCCGGAGGGGAGGGGGAACTTCTCCAGGCTAACCGTCTTGGAGAATCTGGAGCTTAGCGCATATACGAGGAGGGCCAAGGAGAGAAAGGATGAGACGATCGAGGAGGTCTTCAATCTCTTCCCCATTCTTCGGGAGAGAATGCATCAGAAGGCTGGGACTTTGAGCGGCGGCGAGCAGCAGATGCTGGCCATAGGGAGGGGCTTGATGGCGCGCCCAAAGCTCTTAATGCTCGATGAGCCCTCCTTGGGCTTGGCGCCGAAGATCGTTTTACAGATATTTTCCATATTAAGGCGTTTGAAGGAGGAGGGCATCACCATACTTCTAATAGAGCAGAACGCCCATAGGGCGCTGGAGTTGGCCGATAGGGCCTATCTTTTGGAAACGGGCCGAGTAGCGATGCAGGGGAGGGGGGAAGAGCTCCTCCAAGATCCCCGCCTCCGAAAGCTTTATTTGGGAATATAAGGCTTATTGGTCACTTGAAAATGAGAGGGAGGAGATCATGTCTTATAAGAAGGGAGTGGTGAAAACGACTTACATAGCCATTATCATCGCCATCATAGTGATAGCGGCAATAGGCGGAATGGCCTATATGTATATGAAACCAGCTCCCCCAGCCAAGGAATCGATCAAGGTGGGAATCTCCTTAAGCCTCTCCGGGGGCTTCGCAGCCCCAGGCCAAAGGCAGCTATGGGGCCTCACGATGTGGGTCGAGGAAGTCAACGAAAGGGGAGGGATCTATGTCGCCGAGTACGGGAAGAAATTGAAGGTCTCGCTCATATATTACGACGATAGGAGCGATTCAGCCACGGCCACGAGGCTTTATGAGAGGCTCATCACGGAGGATAAGGTGGACATCCTATTGGGGCCCTATGGGAGCGGAATCACGCTAGCCACCGCTCCGATAGCTGAGAAATACAAGGTGGTTATGCTCTCCCAGATGGCGGCCGCGGATACGATCCCAGCCAAAGGCTACGACTACGTCTTCACCTTGTTAGCAGTCGCCTCCAGGTTCGGCCTCTCGAGGGTCGAATTATTGGATAGCTTGAGCCCGAAGCCAAAAACCTTCGCGCTACTGACCTCGAACGAGCTTTACCCGCTCACGGTCGCCAGGGCTACCAAGACCCTGTGGGAGAAGGCGGGATACACCAGCGTCTTCTACGAGGAATACCCGAAGGGCGTGACCGATTTCTCGGCCATATTGCTGAGGGCCAAGGCTGCGGACCCAGAGGTATTCTACGCCGTATGTTATCCAGCCGATGCTTTCGTTATCATGAGGCAGATGAAGGACATAAAGTTCGCGCCGAAGCTTATATTCCTCGACGATGGGCCGAATGATCCCAAATTCGTGGAGGTATTCGGGAAGGAGGCCGAGGGCGTCTTCACCCAGATGAGCTGGCATTGGGAATTGCCGTTCCCAGGGGTTAAGGAGTTCGTTGAAAAATTCAAGGCCAGATATAACGAGCTGCCTCGCCACTGGTCCGCCTACCCCTACGCGGCCGGCCAATTCATAGAGAAGGCCATAGAGAAGGCCGGCTCGCTCGACTCCGCGAAGCTGCGAGCAGCATTCTTGGAATTAAAGGACGTCCCAACGATCGTTGGTCCGGTGACCTTCGGCGACTGGACGAACCCAATGGGGGAGAAGCTTAAGCAGATAAACTTGGGAGCGATCAACTTCGGCCTTCAAATACAGAAGGGAGAGATGAGGGTGGCGATACCGAGGAAGTATTCCTCCGTGGACATAATATACCCATGGCCCGGATGGGCCTCCTAACCCTCCCTTTTTTGGTGCTGCCGATTGATACCATCCGCGGATACGATTCTCCAATTGATCGTTCAAGCCCTCCTCTTGGGATCTATATACGTATTGATGGCCGTGGGGCTGAATGTGATCTACGGCGTAGTGAAGGCCATCAATTGGGCCCACGGGGCATTCGTAATGCTCGGCGCCTATGCGGCCTATTGGCTTTACGAGCTATACGGCATAAGCCCATACGCATCGGCCGTATTCTCGGCCATCGCGCTGGCCGCGATTGGAGCTTTCACTCACGAGCTTCTGATGAAGCCATTCTTCGGGATGCGCTATTTCAGGGCCATAACTTTGGTTGTGACCTACGGCCTAGCCATACTCCTGATAAACATAACGAGGTATATGTGGACGGATGTCCTGAGGGGTGTGAACTTAGGGGTTCCCCCGGCGACCATCGGTGCGATATCGATATCTAGGCCCTTCCTTTATGGGGGTTTGGTGGCGATCGCCTTATCCATATTGTTCTATTTAATGCTCAAGAGGACCCAAATCGGCAGGGCCGCACGCGCCGTGAGCGAGAGCAGGAAGCATGCGATGCTTGTGGGCATCAACCCCAATGTGATGTCGAGGTTCATGGTCATAAGCGGCGCAGCAATGGCCGGCGTAACCGGCTCCTTGATATCCACAATATTCGCGGTCACCCCAGAAATGGGATCGGTATTGGGGATAAAGGCCATAACGATCGTAATCCTCGGCGGCTTGGGATCGTATGCGGGCGCTTTGATAGGCGGCTTGATGATAGGGTTCGCCGAGGCCTCCGGGACCTACTTCTTAGGCGCCAGATACCAGCCCCTGCTTTATTTCCTCACATTGCTTATCGTATTATCGATCAAGCCCACTGGGATCGCGGGAGAGGAGTGAAGGCTCAATGCCCAAGCTCGGCTTGGCGGTTGGGAGGGAGGGCGCGATGAAGCGCTCTTTGATGCTCATCGCCTTGGCCTTAACGCTTTTCCTAATTCCGCCGATCGTGGAGAAGGGATACTACATAAACCTGTTGGCCATCATATTCATGTACACGGCCCTCGCCCAGTCTTGGAACATCATATCGGGGTATAGCGGTTACTGGAGCTTTGGCCATTATATGTTCTTCGGAATAGGCGCTTATGCGGTCGGGATATTGGTGACGAAGCTTTCATTCGATGCCTACTTGGCATCGGTCTTAGGCGGCCTCGCGTCTTTCTTGGCGGCCGTATTCCTGGGCCTAATCCTATTGAGGATAAAGGGGCCGTATTTCGCGATATCCTCGCTGGTGATGGCGGAGATCCTCAAGGTGATCGCCATTAACGAAGAGTGGCTGACCGGCGGTGGGAACGGCCTCATACTCCCGCCCCGTTACGCACTCCGAGAATTCTATTACGCGATACTTTTGACCTTATTGGCGGTGACGGCGATCGCTTATGCCATAAAGCGCAGCTCCATGGGATATGCCCTCTTCGCGATAAGGGACGACGAAACGGCGGCGGAGACCTATGGGATAAATTCCACCAAATATAAGATCTTGGCCTTCGCGATAAGCGCCTTCTTCGCTGGAGTGGCCGGGGGCTGCTTCGCTTGGTTCGTGACATACATCGATCCGTATTCGGCCTTCGATAGCACCTTGGCCCTCATGATGATCGTTTCGGCCGTCTTCGGGGGCATAGGGACCGTCATGGGCCCGATAATAGGGGGCTTCGTATTCACCTTGTTAATGGAGGTGCTTTGGGTCTCTTTCCCATACGTATACCTCATAATCTTGGGGGCCTCCCTAATCCTCGTAATGCGCTTCATACCGGATGGAATAGTGGAGCGATTGGTTCAAATCGTGCAACTCATGGGCAAGGTCGGCATCAAGATCCCCGCTCGGATATGAATCCCGATCGATGCGCCCCCCTTGATTGGAAGCCAATCCATTAATCCCCATCATGTTTCCTTTGGCTTGGGCCTGCGGCTGCTGACGACCCCAATGCTCCCTTGATAAGCGCCCGAGTAGCCCCTGCCGGCGGTCCCGCCAAGCCTTAGGAGGGCCATTTGCACGAATGCCTCCCCCTCCATTATCCTGATCGGCCCCTTGGAGGCGTTGAACACCATTATGGTCAGCTGGCCCTTGAACCCAGGGTCGATGAGGGCGGTGCTGGCGATGAGGCCCTCCCTGGCGAGCGAGGACCTTATCTGCAGGATGCCCAAATGGCCCAAGCCGAGCTCGACGCGTTCCTTGGTGGACACGAGCCTGAAGGCGCCCGGGGGGACCTCGACCTCCCGCTCGGCCGATAGATCGTAGCCGGCCGGGTTCAGCGCCTCCCTTCGGAATGGCTCTATCCTCATCAACCCCTTCGAGATCGCCTCCAATATCTCCGAATCCGAGAGGGCCAAGGCCCGGCGCCGCGGATGGTGGATCCATCAGCAACCTATAAAGGGGTTTCCATCGCCTATAGGAACGGGCCCGTCGTCTAGCCTGGATCAGGACATAGCGCCGCTCGGGCGTGGAGGCCTTCGGAGCGATGCGGGGGGAGCCTAGGATCCGGGGTTCGAATCCCCGCGGGCCCGCCATCGCATCCTTGACGAGGATCGCCTCGGGATTCAAGCGAGGCCCCGGGCGAAGGCCCTGAGCAATCTGGATTTTAGAGTCGCTCCATTCCCTTCGATTGGGCATATGGTGGATATACACGGCATTGATTCATCATGTGGTCCGCATGGCCCGCCCAAACGTCCGCGCCATCAACAGCCTCCGGGGCGAATGGAGCACGGATCATAACGGCCGCTTGGCCCCCCTCAACAATCCGACCTTAGTAAAGGGCATAGGCGATCTCGCGGACTTATTCCCTCCGATGGGATTGCTTTGGCTCGGCCCCCGATGATCCCTATGGGAAGGGATTTCTCCGCGATTGACCCCTTGGGATCCCCCTATCGACTAGGCCCTTGGCCCCAGCGTTCAGGTCTTTGCCGAAGATGAGGCCGCATGGAGCCGCTCGGGCCCAAAGAGGCCCGGGGGCATCATGGGCCGCCATCGGTTGGGATCGGGTCCATGCGATCCCGGTGGGCTTCGAGATCGAATTTGAGGGCTCGATATAGTAGGTCGCAGAATCTATGAGGCGCATAAAAAGGAAAAGATAATGGGAAAAAGCCCCGGCGAAGCTATCTCATAGCTTCTTCGAGCCTTTTGTTCACCGCCTCCCAATCGACCAAGTTCCAGAATGCCTCGACGAACTTCGCCCTTTCGTTCTTATAATCCATATAGTAGGCATGCTCGAAGACGTCCAAGACCATCAATATTCGGAACATCGGGTAGACGTTCGCGTTATGCTTTTCTATCTGCATTATAATCGGCCTGCCAGTTTGTCGGCACCAGGACAGGGCGGCCCAGCCTGAGCCCTCAACGCTTATGGCGGCTTGGGAAAATTCCTTCTTGAACCTCTCAAAGCTCCCAAATTCATCGGCTATGGCTTTCCCCAGGGCTCCGCCCGGCTCCTTGGCCCCTCGGGGCGGTGCGAGGTTTCCCCAGAATAGGGAGTGCAGGACGTGCCCTCCTATATTGAAGGACAGCTCCTTCAGCGTGGCCTTCATATCCAAATCGGCCCCTTCCCTCCTAGCCTTCTCAAGCCTTTGTAGGATGGCGTTGGCCCCGTTCACATAGGCTTGATGATGCTTCATATGATGTACCCGGAGTTGCTCCTCGGACATGTGGGGCGTTAGATCCTTATAGTCGTATGGCAGTGGCGGTAGGGAATAAAGCCTCTCGGACCCCATACACGATCCCAAAAGGCATATTCTACATCGGCGTTTTATACCTTTCGGTCAAGCGATTAAGGGCGCGGGACCCCGTTTGGGTCCATCAATGGTGCCATTCTAAACCGTTGGTTTCGATGCCCCCTCTCGGCCCCTCGCCCTCAAAACCTCTGGGTTCAAGAGGTTCTCGGGGAACCCCCCGCTCAGGACCCTGATGGCCTCCCGGGCCGCCCTCTCTTGGAGGTCCCTCAGGGATCTCTCCGAATACCAAGCCACGTGGGGAGTTATTATTATATTGGGCAACGTCAACAAAGGATCCTTGGGATCTGGCGGCTCCTCTTCCATCACATCCAAACCCGCGCCGGCTATCCATCCCTCCTTGAGGGCCTTGTAGAGGGCCCTCCCATCGACGACCTTTCCCCTCCCGGCGTTCACGAGAACCGCCGTTGGCTTCATCATGCGGAGCTCCTCCTCGCCGACCAAATGGAACGTTTCCTCGGTTAATGGAAGGTGAATGCTCAGGGCATCGGACTTCCTGAAGAGCTCCTCGAAGTCAACGGGCTCGGCGCCGGCGGCGAGCATCTCTCCCCGATCCCTCCTGGGATGATGGGTTATCACATCCATTCCGAAGGCCGCCTTGGCCTTCCTAGCGACTTGTTGCCCAATCCTGCCGAAGCCGAGTATCCCCAAGGTTAGCCCATCCAAGGCGGGGAGGGGCAAGGCCGAGTGCCATTCTCCCCACTTGCCCGACTTCGACAAATCGTCCAAGGCCGGTAACTTCCTCAAAAGGGCCAGCAAAAGGGCGATCGAATGATCCGCCACCTCCTCCCCCCCGAATCTCGGGACGTTCGCGACCATCACGCCCATCTCCGTCGCGGCCCTCAAATCGACGTTGTCGTAGCCGGCCCCATGCCTCACGACGAGCTTCAGTGATCCGAGGCCCGAGAGGACCCGGCGGGTTATTGGGGCATAGGTGACCATCAATACATCCGCCCCGCTCCCGGCCCTTAGGACATCCTCTTCGGATTTGCATTGATGGATTTCGCATTCGGCCCCGAAGCCCTCCAGTAGGGCCACCTCATATTCCATAGTGGGATAGACGTGGTCGGTTACGATGACCTTTGGGCGCTTCTCGGCCAAACCGATCCCCGGGTCCTGCGTATTGGATGGGATGCGCCAAAAAAATTACCGTGGTGGTCCCGCGGGCCGGATTTCCACGGACCCTCGGCCCGATTTGAACCAGCGACGCTCCGGTTTCTGTCGCCTGATAGGCTTGGGCAGCGCACGCCGACGAAGGCGCGCGCCTACAGCCTCTCCGCCGCCTGCCTCGGCCGGCTCGGAAGCTCTACCAGGCTGAGCTTGCGGGATGCCTTGGGCATCTTACCGCGGGATCCGCGGGACCGGTAATGGATGGGGACATCGAGCATAAAATTTTTGCGTTTCCAAGCCCTCGGGGCTCGCTCTAGGGGCCGAGGAGGCCCGTGATTCGGATTCCCTCCGACGCGGGTTTGGCGCCCCTCGCCAAGGGATTATGGTCCCTTTTGGGCGGGATTTGAACCCGCGTCGTGCGGGCGACAGCCGCACATACTAGGCCGGGTTTTACGGTATCTTTAATACCTCTATACTACCAGGGCCCTTCGCCCAGGGCGAAGAATGATGCCCGCCAACTCGATTAAAAAATATTGCGGAATCCCCTAGCGATCCTCCCAGCTTCCTCATGGCTTCCTCTCCCTGAGGTAAAGCAACCTATTGGCGGCATTGATGATCGCCTCCACGCCCGCCATCACTATGTCCTCCCTAACGGCCCTCGTGGAAACGAGCCTCCCGCTCTCGTCGGCCAACTTCACTATGACGTTCGCCAAGGCCTCCGTGCCGCCGGTTATGGAATCGAGCCTGAACTCCACCAAGTCGAACGCCGCGACCTCGGAGACCACGTTCTTCACGGCCTTTATGGCGGCATCTATTGGGCCAACGCCGAAGTGGGAACTCCTATACTCCTTCCCATCGATCAACAGCCTGACGGTCGCGACCGGCGTGGTCTTATTCCCGGTGACCACGATCAAGTCCTCGAGTCTTATCCTCCTCTCCTCCGGGGGCAGGGAGCCGGTCAGGGCCTCGGCCATGCTCGCCAAGTCGGCATCCGTTACCTTGCCGCCCTTATCCCCTATCTCTTTCACCTTTGCCAAGATCTCGTCTATTTGTTGCTTGGTGAGCGAGAAACCCATCTCGCGCAACATCTCCTCCACTCCATGCCTCCCGGCGTGCTTGCCGGCCACAAGCCTCCTCGATCGGCCGACGAGCTCCGGGCTTATCGGCTCATAGGTATCGGGGGACGATATCACGCCGTGCGTATGGATCCCGCTCTCGTGGGCGAAGGCATTGCTGCCGACTATCGCCTTATTCGGCTGGACGATGACCCCGGTCATGGAGGAGACCATCTGGGAGGTCTTATAGATTTCGCTCAGCTTTATGTTCGTCGGGATGCCGTAGAGGACATTGAGGCATACGGCCAGTTCCTCCAAGCTCGCGTTGCCAGCCCTCTCCCCGAGGCCGTTAACGGTCACGTGTACCTGCTCGGCCCCTGCCTCAACGCTGGCGAGGGAATTGGCAACGGCAAGCCCCATATCGTTGTGGCAATGGACTGATATCGGCACCCGGATCCTATCCTTCAATCTCCTTATGAGCTGGAACATGGCCCTCGGGATGGCGAATCCTACCGTATCCGGCACGTTTATCCTATCGGCCCCAGCCCTCTCAACGGCCGTGTATACCTCCAACAAAAAGTCCCAATCGCTCCTAGTAGCATCCTCGGCCGAGAATTCCACGACTACGCCCCTCGACTTCGCGTATTCCACCGCCTCCACGGCCCTGGCCAATACCTCCTCCTTGGTCATCTTGAGCTTCTTCGCCATATGCACCTCCGAGGTGGCTATGAACGTGTGAACGCAATCCACGCCGCAATCCACCGCCACATCTATGTCCCTTTGAACGGCCCTGGCCAATCCGCATATCTCGGCTTTGAGGCCCGCCTCAGATATCGTCTTGACGGCCTCCATCTCGCCCTTGGATATCACCGGAAAGCCCGCCTCTATTACGTCGACGCCCAAGGCATCCAATTGCTTGGCTATGGCCAACTTCTCCTCGGGGGTAAGCGATACCTCAGGCGTTTGCTCGCCATCCCTTAATGTGGTGTCAAAGACGTAAACTCGATCCGGGAGCTGGATACCGTCCTTCAAATAATCCCTCCAAGCCAACGCAAAGCCCTTCCAAATGGTCTATCGAGGCGATTGGTTTGTCGGGACCCCTTTAAAAACTAACCGGGGAGGCCTAGCACGTCAAATGGAGCGCCGCGAAGACCCTTCTCGCCTCGGAGAGCTCATTATAGGCCTCGCACGCCTTTGGGGTCCTCTCGATTATAAGCTCAGAGGAGGCATCCCTTAGGAGCTGGAGGGCATCCGGCAGGACCTTCATGAGCCCATAGCGCCCGGTGCCCACTATTGCCACCTCGATGCCCCCCTCCAAAGACCCCCTCAGGTCCTCGGCCCGCAGCTCGTGGCTGGATCTCCTCCACCAATCCCCCTTGACCCCGCTCGGTGTTATCAAAACGTCCCTATAGTAGGCCTTGCCATCGATGACTATCTTCCCGAATCCATAAAACTCTATCCTCAACCCAGTTTTGATTTATCGGTTAGGGCATTTAAACTTGGCTCGGGAAAGATTAATTAGAAAATTGCCCCCTTTGCGTAGCGGGCGGGCCTGCTGGGCCCGTAAGCTCCCAAAGGAGCCGTGTAGCTCAGCCAGGTAGAGCACCGGTGGCGTCGCGGGGCGCCGGCGAAGCTTTTACCCCCGGGGAGAGACCCGGTGGCCCCGGGTTCAATTCCCGGCGGGCCCGCCACACAATGTAGCTCCATCATTTGGCGTGGGCGGGCCTAGGAGATTCAAAAAATTTATTAAACCGTTCAATGCCGGCTAGAGGAGCCATCTTGGCGATCGTCAAGAAATTGTAATTCTGGGGGAGAGAAGTGGGATTTGATGAAAGGCGATGAGGGTGAGGGGCCCGATATACTGAAGCACGTCTTGGTCCCAACCCACATACTCCTAAGCGAGGAAGAAAAGAGAAAGGTCTTGGAGGAATACCGCGTAAAACCCTATCAGCTTCCATATATTAGGGCCTCGGATCCGGTGGCGAAGGCCCTCGGTGCGAAGAAGGGCGATGTGATAAAGATAATAAGGAAGAGCCAAACCGCTGGGGAGAGCGTCGCTTACAGATATGTCGTCGACTATTGAGGGGGAGTAGGATGCAAAGGCAATTGCGTTGGGAACTGATGAAGGAGTTCTTCGTTGAGGAAGGCTTGGTGAGGCAGCATATATCATCCTTTGACGATTTTGTGGGCAAGGGCCTGCAGGAGATTGTGGATGAGGTCAAGGAAATCCCGTTGGAGATCGAAGGGAATCCGATAATAATAAAGTTTGGGAAGATAGAGCTAGGTAGCCCGCGCATCATTGAGGTGGACGGCTCAGAGAGGCTGATCTATCCGAGCGAGGCGAGAGTTAGGAACCTGACCTATTCGGCCCCCCTCTTCCTCGAGATGACCCCGGTGGTCGGGGAGCGGGAGATGGGCACCGAGCTGGTATACATAGGGGATCTCCCGGTGATGTTGAAGTCCAAGATATGCCCGCTCTCGAAATTATCGCCCGATGAGCTCATGAGGATCGGAGAGGATCCACTGGATCCCGGCGGCTACTTCATAATAAATGGATCCGAGAGGGTAATTGTCGCGTTAGAGGACCTCGTTCCAAATCGAACATTGGTTGATATAGAAAAACTGGGTGCCCATCCGATATACAAGGCCAAGGTCTTCTCGACGACTGTGGGGTCCAAGGCGAGGATTGAGGCGACGATGAAGAGCGATGGGGTGATATACGTCTCCATGCCGGGCGTGCCCTCGGAGATCCCATTCACAATAATAATGAAAGCCTTGGGGGTGGAGAGCGATGCCAAGATAGCCGCCTTGGTTTCCCCCGATCCGGAGATCCAGAACGAGCTGGAGCAAACCTTCGAGAAATCCGTAGGGATAAACACCGCTCGCGATGCAATGCTCTATATAGGGAATAGGGTCGCGATAGGACAAACGGAGGAATATAGGATCAAAAAGGCCGAGGCGGTTTTGGATAAGAACTTCCTCCCCCACTTGGGGAGGAATCCGGAGGATAGGGTGAGCAAGGCGATATTCTTGGCGGACATGGCCCTGAGGCTGATTGAGCTGAAGCTAGGGCGGCGGGACCCGGATGACAAGGATCATTACGCGAACAAGAGGCTGAGGTTGGCCGGATCCTTGTTATCGGAGCTCTTCAGGGTAACCTTCAGGAACTTGGTCAGGGATATGAAATACCAGCTTGAGCGCATAGCATTGAGGCGATACTTCGAGTTCTCCCCATCTAGCGCCGTCAGGCCTGGCATAATAACCGAGAGGATTCAACACGCGATAGCGACGGGCAACTGGGTTAGGGGCAGGGTCGGCGTAACCCAGCTCTTGGACAGGACGAACTTCCTCTCGACGATCAGCCATCTGAGGAGGCTACAATCGCCGCTTAGCAGGAGCCAGCCGAACTTGGAGGCGAGGGACTTGCATCCAACCCACTGGGGCAGGCTCTGCCCCAGCGAAACGCCGGAAGGATCCAATTGTGGGTTGGTCAAGAACCTCGCGCTATACGCCGTCATATCGATCGGGACAGACCCAATCAAATTCATCGAGAGAATTCGTAGCATGGGGGTAGTGCCCCCGCTCGAGGCAAGCGACGAGCTAAGGTTACATGGCTCAAAGGTCATAGTGGATGGAGTCATCGCGGGCTACGTCGATGATGGCCCCGGGTTGGCGAGGGAGATCAGGGCGCTGAGGAGGAAGGGATTGATAAGCCACGAGATCAATGTAGCCTATTTCCCGCCCAAGAACCTCGGCCCCGGGGAAGTTTACGTAAACTGCGATGCCGGGAGGATCAGGAGGCCGCTAATAGTGGTGGAGGGCGGCATCCCGAAATTGACCCCTGAGTTATGGGAGAGGATATCATCGAAGGAAACCCATTGGTCCGACTTGGTAAACGATGGCATCATAGAATATCTAGATGCCGACGAGGAGGAAAACGCCCTCGTGGCCCTGGATGAGGGATCCATTAAGGGAAATACAACCCATATGGAGCTAGCCCCATACCTCATACTCGGCGCTTCCGCATCGATAATACCTTATGCCGAGCATAACCAGTCTCCAAGGAATGCTTACGAATCGGCCATGGCCAAGCAGGCCCTTGGGGTATACGCCATAAACTTCTTCAATAGGGTGGATTCCCGGGCCCATATGCTCCACTACCCCGAGGTGCCCTTGGTCAAGACCAAACCCATGGAGGTGATAGGGTATGACAAAAGGCCTGCTGGACAGAACTACGTTGTGGCGGTGCTCTGTTATCAGGGCTATAATATGGAAGATGCTATAATAGTGAACAAATCCTCCGTGGATAGGGGAATTGGGCGATCCAGCTTCTTCAGGGTATATGAGGCCGAGTGTAGGCATTATTTAGGTGGATTGAAGGATAAGTTCGAGATACCAGAGCCGGGGGTTAGGGGCTATCGCGGGGAAAAATACTATAGGCTCCTCGAGGAAGACGGCGCGATCTCCGTCGAATCCGACGTTTCCGGGAATACCGTCCTAATAGGGAGGACCAGTCCCCCGAGGTTCTTGGAGGAATATAGAGAATTCGAAGCGAGAGGACCCGCTAGAAGGGATTCATCTATAACGATGAGACCATCCGAGGAAGGGGTCATCGATAGCGTCTTCGTAACGGAGTCGATGGAGGGGGGGAAGATGTTCAAGGTTAAGGTCAGGAGCAATAGGATGCCGGAGCTCGGCGATAAATTCGCATCAAGGCATGGGCAGAAGGGGGTCATAGGTTTGCTGATCCCCCAGGAGGATATGCCGTTCACAGAGGATGGCATCGTCCCCGATCTGATAATCAACCCACACGCGATCCCCTCTAGGATGACGATAGGTCAATTCGCGGAGAACATCGCTGGAAAGCTCGCGGCGATCTTGGGAAGGCAAATCGACGGGACGGCATTCGATAACGGAGGGCTGGATTCGCTGAAGGAGGGCTTGCTGAAGATGGGCTTCCAATACAGCGGCAGGGAGGTCATGTATAATGGCATCACCGGGGAAAAGCTCATGGCGGACGTTTTCATTGGGATCACGTATTACCAAAAACTCCACCACATGGTGTCCGATAAAATGCATGCAAGAGCCAGGGGCCAAGTCCAGATGCTGACTAGACAGCCTACCGAGGGCAGAGCTAGGGGCGGCGGCCTGAGGTTTGGCGAAATGGAAAGGGACTGCCTAATAGCATATGGGGCTTCGGCCCTCTTGAAGGATAGGTTGCTGGAGGAATCCGATAAGGCTACCATATACGTTTGCGAAAACTGTGGGTTATTGGCCTATTACGATGCAAAGCAGAATAGATATGTTTGCAGGATATGCGGTGAGAGGGCGATAATATCGCCAGTTAGCGTTTCTTATGCCTTCAAGCTCCTTATGCAGGAGTTGCTGGCGCTCGGGATCGCACCGAGGCTGAGGTTGGAGGAGAGAGCGTGATCGAGATGGAATTGAGCGAAGAGGCATATAAGCGGATCAACAGGGTTCTCTTCTCCTTGCTATCCCCAAGCGAGATACGCAAGATGTCCGTGGCGGAGATAACGACCCCAGACACCTACGACGAGGATGGCGTCCCGATACCCTCCGGCCTAATGGACGGAAGGCTTGGGACCTTGGAGCCCAGGCAAAAATGCAAAACCTGTGGGAACACGGCCGCCCTATGCCCGGGGCACTTCGGGCATATAGAGCTGGCCGAGCCGGTAGTGCATATATCCTTCGTCAAGCTAATCCACAAGCTTCTTACGATCACCTGCAGGGATTGCGGGAGGATACGCCTCCCAAGCGAGAGGGTGGAGGAATATCGGAGGAGAATGGAGGAGGAAAGGAATCTGCTCAACGCGGTCCCCGATTCGCTTTATGAATCGATAATGAAGGAGGCGAAGAAGAACTCAAATTGTCCCTACTGCGGCTCTAAGCAATATCCAATAGAGCATGAGAAGCCCACATCATTTTATGAAATAGTCGATGAGGGGGCCGTTAAATTAAGGCCGGGCTTGATAAGGGAGAGGTTGGAAAGGATCCCCGATGAGGATCTAAGGCTCATAGGCATAAACCCGGAAACGGCTAGGCCGGAATGGGCGATACTCCAAGTACTGCCCGTCCCACCGGTTAGCGTGAGGCCCTCGATAACTCTCGAATCCGGAATACGCTCCGAGGACGACTTGACCCACAAGCTGGTGGATATAATCAGGATCAATCAGAAGTTGAAGGAAGCCATAGACTCAGGAGTCCCAGTGAACATAATCGAGGAACTCCACGAACTCCTACAATATCACGTGACGACCTTCTTTGATAACGAGGTTTCCGGGATACCGCCAGCTAGGCACAGGTCGGGGAGGGCCCTCAAGACGATCGCCCAAAGGCTCAAGGGGAAGGAGGGGAGGTTCAGGGGGAACCTCTCCGGGAAGAGGGTGGACTTCTCCGCGAGGACTGTGATATCCCCAGACCCGAACTTGGAAATAGATATGGTTGGCGTTCCGGTGGAGATTGCGAGCAAGCTTACGGTGCCGGAGCGGATAACGGAATGGAACATAGAATACGCTAGGAAGTTGGTAGAGAATGGGCCGGAGAAATACCCGGGCGCCCTATATATAGTTAGGAGCGATGGGAGGCGGATAAGGTTGGAGTTCGTATCCGATAGGAAGGAATTGGCGGAGGCCATACAACCCGGCTTCATCTTGGAGAGGCACCTAAGGGATGGCGATATAGTTCTATTCAATAGGCAACCATCGCTGCATAGGATGTCGATCATGGCCCATAGGGTCAAGGTACTTCCATATAAGACCTTTAGGCTAAACCCATGCGTCTGCCCTCCCTATAACGCTGATTTTGATGGGGATGAAATGAACCTCCACGTTCCCCAAAGCGAGGAAGCGATAACAGAGGCGGACCTTCTGGCCAGGGTGCGGGATCAAATACTCTCGCCTAGGTACGGCGGCCCTATCATAGGCGCGAAAACGGACCTGATCACGGCCGCTTATCTCCTGACCAAGGAGGGGACTTATTTGACCAAGGAGGAGGTGGGGATCTTGCTCGCGGCGGCAAATTATGAGGGGGAGCTTCCCCCACCAAAGGATGGCAAGAACCGCTTATGGAGCGGGAAACAGATATTCAGCCTATTCCTGCCAAAGGGCCTATACTTCTCGACCAAGTCAAACCTATGCAGCATTTATAAATGCGAGAAATGCTTAGAGGAGAAATGTGAATACGACGCATTCGTAGTCGTTAAAGATGGAAAACTCATAAAGGGAGTTATAGATAAAAATTCCATAGGGGCCGAGAAATCGGGTACGCTATTCCACAGGATAGTGAAGGATTATGGGACCGATGTAGCCGCTAGGTTCCTGAATTCCATATCGAAACTCCTTGATAGGTTCCTAACCCTGAAGGGTTTCACCTATTCCATAGATGAGCTGGATCTCCCGAATCAAGTCAGGGCAAAGATCGCCAAGGTCATAGAGAAGGCCGAGAGGAACGTCTCCTCCTTGATAGAGGCTTACCGGAGCGGGACCTTGGAAAGGCTTCCGGGCCAATCCTTGAAAGAAACTTTGGAAATACATATAATGAATGAGCTATCCAAGGCCAGGGATCAAGCGGGCGAGTGCGCTGAGGTTTACTTCGGGATGGAGAACAGCGGGATCGTAATGACCAGGACGGGGGCCAGAGGATCCATGCTCAACATAGGCCAAATGACGGCATGCTTGGGGCAACAATCGATAAGGGGGAAGAGGATATTGAGGGGATACAGAGACAGGACCCTCTCGTTCTTTGAATGGGGCGATGCTGGCGCGGCCGCGAGGGGATTCATTTACTCTTCCTACAGGGATGGGCTCAATCCGATAGAGTTCTTCTTCCATGCCATGGGCGGGAGGGAGGGCTTGGTCGATACCGCCGTTAGAACGCAACAGAGTGGCTACATGCAGAGGCGCTTGGTGAACGCCCTTGAACATATAAGGGTTGAGTATGACAACACCGTTAGGGATCCAAACGGGAATATAATACAGTTCAAATATGGCGAGGATGGGACGGATACGTCCAAGAGCGATCGCGGGAAATCCGTTAATGTGGATGCGGTAATTGAGAAGGTCAAGCTCGCCATGGGAAAGGGTAGAAAGGCCACGAAGGAGTACGTCATCAAGAGGCTCTCGCAATATAAGAGCAGGTTGACGCCGAAGCTGGCGGATGAGCTGAGATCCAAGATCCTAGGGGCCAAGTTAACGAAGGAAGCGGTCGATGAAGTCGTGGAGGAGGTCGTTAGGAAATATGAGTCGTCCTTAATCGAGCCCGGGGAGGCCTCGGGAATGGTGTCGGCCCAATCCATAGGGGAGCCCGGGACCCAGATGACGTTAAGGACATTCCACTTCGCCGGCGTAAGGGAGCAGAACGTCACCTTGGGCCTCCCTAGGCTCATCGAGATAGTGGATGCTAGGAAGACGCCCTCCACGCCAACAATGACCGTTTATTTGGATAAGGAGCATAGGTCAAGCAAGGAGAAGGCCGAGAGGGTGGCGTCCAGGATAACCCATACCACTTTGGGGGATATCGCATCGAGCATAGAATCGGATTTAACCGAGATGAAGGTGATCGTTAGGCTGGACCCGGACGCCATGAGGAAGAGGGGCGTGGCGATGTCGGAGCTTCAAAAATCCATAAGGCTTGGGCTATGCGACGTGAAGTTCCATGGCCTAAACATAGATATAACCGCCAGGAATATGGAGTTGCCACAGTTCAGGAAGTTGCAATCCAGGATAGAGGCCTTGCACGTCAAGGGAATACCCACAGTGAAGAGGGCTTTGGTCGTGGAGGAGAACGGGGAGTGGGTCCTGAAGACTGAGGGCTCCGGGCTCGCGATTGCCCTGAGGACCCCTGGGGTGGATCCCACAAGGACGATAAGCAATGACATACATGAGGTGGCCGCGGTCCTCGGGATAGAGGCCGCGAGGAACGTCATAATAAAGGAGGCGATGAGCGTCTTGGAGGAGCAGGGTTTGGATGTGGACATAAGGCATGTGATGCTAGTGGCCGACGTCATGACGGCGTCCGGCAGGGTCCTCCAAGTCGGTAGGCACGGCGTCACCGGAGAGAAAGCGAGCCCCCTGGCGAAGGCCGCTTTTGAGATCACCGTTCCGACGATAGCGGACGCCGCCCTGAGGGGGGATGAGGACTTCTTGAAGGGCGTGGCTGAGAACGTCATCGTGGGACAACAAATACCGATGGGCACGGGGCTGATAGACCTTTACATGTTTACCTCCTCCTAGGGTGGGTGGACTGTGGATATTGAGAAACAATTGCCCGTTGCGATCAAGACCGGGAAGGTGGAGTTCGGCTCAAAGAAGGCGTTCGAAGCAGCGGCCTTCGGGAAGGCGAAGATGATCATACTGGCATCAAATATGCCGAAGGAGAAGAGGAAGGAGATAGAGCGCCTCGCAAAGCTCTCCAACTTGCCGGTGCGCATCTACAATGGGAGCGGAATGGACTTGGGAACCCTTTGCGGGAGGCCGTTCGCGGTCCTGGCGGTAACGATAAAAGATGCTGGCGATTCGATGCTCGGATCGGCGGAGGGCCAAAGTTGACGGCTCAGAGGATAAAGCTGACATCGGACGAGATGAAATACATAGCCCTATTCGAAAGCATAACTGGTGCAACTGCGAGGGACTGCATAATAGATGAAAAAATGACCAGGATAATCTTCCTCACCAAGCCGGGGGACATGGGCCTTGCGATAGGGAAGGGAGGGAGGAACATAAACATACTGAAAAAGATGACGGGGAAACAAGTAGAGCTGGTGGAATATTCTGATACCCCAGAGAAATTGATAAGGAACTCGCTCTCGCCAGCGAACGTAAAGGAGATAAGGCTGACTGAGAAATCGGATAGGAAGATAGCCGTCGTCGAAGTGGATCCGAAGGACAAATCCATAGCGATAGGGAAGAACGGAAGGAACATAGAGAGGACTAGGATGCTAGCGAAAAGGTACTTCCAAATAGACCACGTTATAATAATCTAGATGTAAGATGTAATCTGCAATCCCCCCTCCTACATCTCCCTTTTAATTAGAAACTCCGCCAAAGCCCTCATATTCTCCCTAGCATCATTCTTCGGGAGATTTTCCAAGTTGCGCAACCCATCCTCGATGAATCTCTTGGCCAAATCCCTCGCGAAGCCTATCGACCCATACTTCCTGTACAAGCCTATGGCCTCCCCCACCTCCTCCTTGGTTATGTCGCCCTTACCAAGCAACCTCAAGAACCTCTCCCTATCCCTTGGTTCGGAAACCCTCAACAAATGCGAAACCATGACCGTTATCTTGCCCTCCCTTATGTCTCCGCCGATCTCCTTCCCATACTTCTCCGGCTCACCATCCACGTTCAGGACATCGTCTATTATTTGGAACCCAATCCCTATGGCCTCCCCGAACCTCGCCAGAGCCCCCAACTCCCCATCGCCAGCGCCCCCGGCTATGGCCCCCAACTCCAATGCGAGCGCCGTAAGGGCCCCAGTCTTGTTCCTGAGTATGCCGATGACGTCCACATCACCGGGGTCCTGGCTCCCCAACGCCTCAAATTCCATCGCTTGCCCCATCGTTACTTGGAAAGCCCTCTCCGCCAGCTTCTTGACGAGCCTCAGCCCGAACTCCGGGGGAAGCGGACAATCACTTAAAACCTCGAACACCTTTATCAACATAGCATCGCCAGCGTTGATGGCCGATGGAACGCCATATACGATATGGATGCATGGCTTCCCCCTTCGAAAGAGGCTCCCATCCTCGATATCGTCGTGGATCAAGGTCATATTGTGGAGGAGTTCCACGGCGGCCGCGGCGTTCACGGCCCTCATGGGATCCCCGCCAACCGCCTCGCAAGCCAATAGCGTTAGGGCGGGCCTGAACCTCTTGCCCCCCCTATCCAAGAGGTCCCATATGGGTGAGAAGAGGCTCCCTGGCCGTCCGGATCGGGGGATATACCTCTCGATCACCGGATCAACTATTCGCCTCACGGAGGCCAATAGCTCCGATATTCGCTCGGGACCGCCACCGACTTCCATCCCCAAACCCCTTTTTATGCAGGCTTTCCGCGATTGCTCAACCACATAAAATATATAAATGATTTGAGGGATCGGGGGACCCAAACAAGCCGTATGAGAATGATGAAAATGGCCAAGTCGCCAAGGGGGCTATTCGCGGGGAGGAAGCTCCGAAGATCCAGGAAGGCCATGAGATGGAAGTTCGCGCCCTTTAAGAGGAGAGCACTCATGTTGGACATAAAGGCCGATCCCTTACAAGGGGCTCCCCAAGCCAGGGGCATAGTCTTGGAGAAGGTTGGAATAGAGTGCCGCCAGCCCAACTCCGCGGTGCGGAAATGCGTTAGGGTCCAATTGATAAAGACCGGTAAGGTGGTCACGGCGTTCCTGCCCGGGGATGGTGCCTTAAACTTCGTCGATGAGCACGATGAGGTCCACATAGAGGGCATAGGGGGTCCCGAGGGGAAGGCCTATGGCGATCTGCCTGGGACGAGGTATAGGGTCTTCAAGGTCAACGGGATAAGCCTCCAAGCCCTGATATCGGGTAAGAAGGAGAAGCCGAGGAGGTAATTCCCCAGCTTGGCCACGGTAAATGGAGGCCGGGGGAATAATCATTCAGCGATCAGGGTCGAGGTACCCTCCACAACAGCGAACCTTGGCCCTGGGTTCGACGTATTCGGCATGGCGGTTGGGGCCTTTTGGGACGCGGTGGAGCTGGAGGAGTTGGAGGAATGCGGGAAGCGATACTTGGAATTGGAGCTCTCCGGTAGATATGGTAAACTCGTCCCGAGGAAGCAAGACGCCAACTCGGCCTGTTTGGCCGTTAAGCACTTCCTTGAAAAATTCGGGATAGAGCGGGGGATAAGGATAAGGCTTGAGAAGAACATACCGGTCGGAAAGGGCTTGGGCAGCAGCGGGGCCTCGGCCGCTGGCGCCATAGTGGGGCTGGATAGGCTATTGGGCTTGGGCCTTCCCAAGGATGAGCTCGTAGCCCTAGCAGCCTTTGGGGAATTGTGTTCCGCTGGATCCCCCCATGCGGACAACGTGGCGCCCGCGATATTGGGGGGCTTCGTACTGATACAATCCTATGACCCCCTGAGGGCTATAGGGATGGATCCGCCGCCTAACCTGGAACTCGCTATAGCCATACCCGATATAGAGATCAGCACGAAGGAGGCTAGGGCCATGCTCCCTGCTCAGGTCCCATTGGGCGAGGTGGCGCGGAACATTGGGAGGGCATCGAGCATCGTCGCGGGGATCCTCAGGGGCGATGTGTCCACGATCGGATCCGGGATGGTCGATGCCATAGTCGAGCCAATTAGGGCCAAGCTCATACCCGGCTATGATATTGTTAAGAAGAAGGCATACGAGGCTGGGGCATGCGGGGTCGCCATAAGCGGATCCGGACCGACAATGCTGGCGGTCGTGGATAACACGGCGGCCAAGGCATCCGAGGTGGCGAAGGCCATGGCGGAGGGCTTCTCCGAGGTGGGCCTGAAATGCGAACCCCTCGTCGCTAGGCCCTGCGGTGGAGCGAAGGTCGTTTGGATGCGTTAGGGGAATGGAGCACTTCATTAAATGCATAAGTTGCGGCGGGGAGTTCGGGGGCAATAAAGTGATTTATAGTTGCCCGAACTGCGGGGGCTTATTGGAGATCGGATACGACTTCGAATCGATTTGCGAGAGGCTTGGGAAATCGGATTGGACCTCGAGGCCGCTCTCGGTTTGGAGGTATAGGGAATTCCTGCCTATAGGACCGCTGATCGAGCCCATAACCTTGGGCGAGGGGGGAACCTCCCTTCATCGATGCCAAAGGCTGGGCGAGAGGATCGGCATAAGTCGCCTGAGGGTGAAGAATGAGGGCGAGAACCCGACCGGCTCCTTTAAGGATAGGGGAATGGCCGTCGGGATAACGAAGGCGCTGGAACTGGGCAAGAGATGGGTCGCCTGCGCATCCACCGGGAATACATCCGCATCCCTCGCGGCCTATGCGGCAAAGGCCGGCATTAGACGTACGGTGCTGGTGCCCAAGGGCGGCGTGGCCTATGGGAAGATTGCCCAAGCGATCGCCCATGGGGCCGAGATAGTTGAGGTGGAGGGGAATTTCGATGAGGCCCTGAGGCTGATTATCGAATTGGCCGTTAGGATCCCGGAGCTTTATTTGATGAACTCTGTGAACCCATACAGGCTCGAGGGGCAGAAAACGCTCGCGTTCGAGCTCTTTGACCAGTTGGGTGGAAGGGTCCCGGATTGCGTGGTTGTGCCCGTGGGGAACGCGGGTAACATAAGCGCCATATGGAAGGGTTTTAGGGAGCTCGAAGCCTCCGGGCTTCTGGATCCCCCCTTACCCAGGATGATCGGGATCCAAGCCGAGGGGGCGGCCCCGATCGTGAAGGCCTTCAAGTCGGGCTCCGATGCGATAGATCCAATCGAAGAGCCCGCCACGGTGGCCACGGCCATAAGGATCGGAAGGCCGGCGAGCTGGAAGAAGGCCCTCAGGGCCGTCAGGGAATCCGGAGGCCTCATGGAGGCCGTAAGCGATGAGGAGATACTCCTGGCGCAAAGGTTGCTGGCCGCCGAGGAGGGCATCTTCGTTGAGCCGGCGAGCGCCTCCTCCATAGCGGGCCTCATGAAGCTCAGGCAATCTGGGGAGATATCCGGGGAGGAGGAGGTCGTATGCGTGGCAACGGGCCACGGCCTTAAGGACCCGGAAGTGATCGTGGAATCCTTCAAGGGCCCCCTGAGCCTCCAAGATTTTCTCCTATCCATAAGGGCGATGGCCAAGGCCGCTTGACCGTGCCGGCCAGCGAAATCCCTATGCCGGGATGCATTATCCTTTAAATTAAAAGAATTTTGAAATTATTTTAATCCCTACAATCCCAAGCTTGGATCTAGAATGGGCGTTACGAAACGCTTAGCGGATTTCGCCGCCGATTTGAAGTTTGAAGCCCTCCCAAGGGGGGTCGTGGAACAGGCCAAGCTTTGCCTCCTCGATTGGTTGGGCGCTGCGCTGGCGGGCTCGCTGGAACTGCCCTCGAGGATCCTCGCATCGATCGTGAGGGATATGGGCGGGAGGGAAGAATCGACCGTTATAGGCACCGATATCAGAGCGACGAGCATCAATGCCTCATTGGCCAATGGCGTGGCCGGCCATGCGGTAGAGTTGGATGATATAAACGAGGAATCGATAGTCCACCCGGCCGCGCCCGTCATGCCGGCCGCCTTGGCGATCGCAGAGCGAGATGGCTTGAGCGGGAGGGATTTGCTCGTAGCCATCGTAGTTGGATACGAGGTCGAGAACAGGATCGGTAGGGCCATGAACCCGTCCCATTATCGATATTGGCACGCGACTGGCACCTGCGGGACCTTCGGGGCCGCCGCGGCGGCCGGAAGGCTGTTGGGTTTAGATGGGGAAGGGATGGCGCGGGCATTCGGCATCGCGGGGACCCAAGCCGCTGGCCTGATCGAGGCCTTCGGGACCATGAGCAAACCCCTGAACCCGGGCAAGGCCGCGATGAACGGCGTGATCGCGGCGCTATTGGCCCAAAGGGGCTTCACCGCCCCAACCTCGATATTGGAGGCGGAGAGGGGATATTTCAGGGCGGCCTCGAGGGAAGCCGATCCTAGTAAGATAGTTGAGGGCCTCGGGAAGGGTTACCAGATAATGGAGACGATATTCAAGCGCCATGCCTCGTGCGGCCATACCCACGCCCCACTGGACGCCGTGCTGGAGATGGCCGAGAGATATGGCGTAAAGGCGGAGAATGTGGAGGAGGTGAGGGTGGGGACTTATCCGATAGCCGCGGAATTGGTGGGCGGGAATTACGCCCCCAAAACCCCCTCCGAGGCCAAATTCAGCTTGCCCTATTGCATAGCGGTCGCGTTGATCCACGGGAGGGCGGGCCTTGAGGAGTTCTCAAGCGAGAGGCTCTCCGACCCGAAGATACGCGAGCTCTCGAGCAAGGTGAAGGTCCACGTCGATCCGGAGTTCGCGGATGTCCGATTGGGCTCCGCGAAGGTGGAACTGATCCTCAGGGGTGGGAGAACATACTCGAGCCGGATCGATGTGCCAAAGGGCTATCCCAAGAACCCGATGACGAGGGCGGATCTAGAGAAGAAGTTCAAGTCGCTTGCATCCCTTGCCTTGAATGGGGAGAGAGTCGAGGATGTAATTAGGGCCGTTGGATCCTTGGAGAAAATGGATAGCGTAAGGGAGCTCGGCGAGCTGCTGCTCTTATAATGACTGATCGTCTTCGTAAGCATCCGCAGCTGAGTTGGGGCTCCATAAGGCCCTTCGCCTTGGCCAAGAAGAGATCGACTCTCCTACATCGATCGTAGCCACTCCGATCGCGCTCATGCCTAACTTTCCCGAAGCGAACGCCGCCATTAGGAATGCCGTAGACGAGGGAAGGGCTGTTGGGCTTGGGGGCTGGGGAGATCCTCGGACGAGCCCTCGAGGTCTTCGGAGGGGGATGATGGGAGGTGCCGCGGGCTGGCGGAGCTGCGGAGGCCATCGGATAAGGCCGCGGGGCCTACTTCGATCGCGTGAACCGAATCGGCTAGCGAATGACAGCTCTCCCAACGGCGGAAATCCCACCCGGCGCGCCGGCCCCCTCAATTCCGATCCCTTTGATTCTTGAGCTCTTTTCGCCGGAATGAGGACGATTTCTGGTGCCATTCGGCTTGGATTTGATTTATGTTGCGGAGGAAGTTGTAGTGGACTGTATATAGGTGGATGTTTTCCTTTCTGATGCCGCGGAATGCGCCATTCTAAGGTCGGAAGGCAGAGAACTCGGCCTCCACCGTGTTTATGTGGATTTTGCTCCTCCTATACTCGCCTAATGGTGTGGTTCACCATTTCCATGGCGACCCAGGCTTCTCGAAGCACCGTTAAGTCGCATCAGCTATGGGAATGGGCCTCACCAGACTCTCTCGCTCAACTACCCAAAAGATCGTGTTGCTTATCCACGGCTTAGTGTCCCTTCCGCGACTCCCCTAGTCCTCGGCCCCTCCTGAAAACCTCTTTTGCCCTTGAGGTCAGCCGTCGCATAAGCCTCGTCCAGCACCACAACGCCCCTAGGACTTTGGAAGCGGTGAGGTACAGGTTCCCCCCTCAAGCCCTCACAACCATAAACATTGTTGTAGGTTAAGCGCAAGGCTTAATCCAGCCCTTGGATGCTGATCTTGGATATGCTACAGTTTTGCCTCACTAATGATTATTTGCATTATTTTCTTTACATCCGCCTCATTTATGTCAAGCGTAGGTACTTTCTGCAGGTATTTTGATAAGTCAATTTCATAATCAATTCTTTTCCCAGCCTTCTCAAAGACTTTTGAAGCGCATTTGTTTCCGCATCCGTTTATGACTATGTTTTTCATTGCTCTCTCCGCAATCTCTAAGTGAGACTTTGAGCCCCCTGCGATAGCTGTTATGCAACACATCCTACCCTTGCCAAGATTTGTTAGCGAAACGCCTACTGCGTGCCCCATTTGGCCACAGTTGGCTGCCCCGTCACAGACCCAGATCAAATTCTCATGTTCCGCAACTTGATGACATAATGGAAGAATTTTGGGCTTGGTAACATTCCCTCTTTCCATTCTCTCTTCCGATATTTTTCTTCCCCCCTTCAAACCATCCGCTCAGTTTGCGAATGCAACTGCCTTATAAAAACTTTTCTCTCTTTCTGCTATGTCAAATAATAGGATTTCTTGATATCAGATTTCTTGACATCAGATTTCTTGATATCAAGATGCCAATCCACTCGATATAACTCTCCTCATGACGCTGTTTTTGACATATTCTTGGGTGGGAAGTGGGTTATTCGACACGTCATCTCACGTCCTTATGAGTTTGACCATTCGGTCTTTCATGCCTTCTGAAAAGGAATGTGCCCGGCTTTGAGGGAAGTGGGCCTGGGGCCTCATATGCCTCTACTGAAGTTCGAGGGTCGTTAGGCGTGGCTGGGGAAAGCATCTTTACCAGCGGTACGAGTTTAAGGGGTGCGGGCGGCGGTTCGACAATGGGACCGGTACCGTCATGAACCAATTAGGCCTCCCTTAAGGGCTTGGTTCTTCACAGCCTTCATGACGCAGCCCTGGGTCCGGCAGGCCCAAGTTATGCGCGAATTCGTGGCACCATATCTGCAATGGACCACCTCAGGGCAAAGGGATGCCCCCGTGACCCTTATGCCATCATCCGTCGTCACGTCCACGAATTAGCTCACCCGCTCCGTCATCGATGGATCGAATGATCCCGCGGTCGTGACGATATCCTTATCGGCGGCACATATCGCCGCCATTATGGTTTCCGCGCCCTTCCGCAATGATCCCCCATGCGTATATCGATGCGCCGCCTGGCATCGTATACCAATTGGTGATATTGCCTGCGATCCAAGCCAGGCCATGGGGTGCCTCCAAGAAATACTCGTTCATTTATGTGAAGACTATTTCGCGGATCCCATCCCTGGAGTTTATGAGGCGATGAGAGCTTGACTCTACTGAACGTATGCGGCTGCGGCCATGCGGCCCATAGTCGAGAAGCGGATGAAGAATGGCGAAGCGAGCTTAACCCTTCGCCTCATAAACCCCCCTTTAAGTGGATTTGATTCAATCATAGATAAATAATTTATGGGAATCAGGCGATGCCTTGGCCTTAAGCCTTGGGGTACCTCCCTTGATGCCCAGCCCTTGGGTTGGCTCGGTCCCTTGGCCCCCGTGGTCCAGCGGGAGGGCCCCATAGGGGAGGGGGGCTTACGGAGCTCCGAGGCGGATTGAGGGAAAGCCCTTGAATCGGCCCGCGCTCGGATTGGGGTCCGGCGTAGGAATCGGGCGCTTCGAATGAGGGCCTTGGAAGAAAAGCATAAAAGCCGAGCCCCTTTGTGTAGGATGGGAATTCGAGCCATAAGAGGCTTGGATATGAAGTTAAGCAGCCCCGCCGGGATTGCCTAGCCAGGTAAGGCGTCGGCTTGCTAACCCGCTAGGCGGAGAGCCGATGGCCCTTTGGGCCTCGTGGGTTCAAATCCCACTCCCGGCGCCACAACGGATTTTTGTGCCCATGCTCTATTCGCTTCCATATCGATGATATTTTTCCCGTTGCCGGGCCTTTTTGGGGGAACGGATTTCCGAGCGAAATTGGTGAGCGCCAAAACCAATGCCAGCAGGATGAGCATTGAAGGAATCCCTCGGGATGCGAGCTCTGGGATCGGCGCACCAGTGGAGGTTAACTCAATTCCAAGCGGCGAATCCGCCGCTGGGGAGACCATGACTTGAAGCGTTTGGGGCGGGAGCGTTTGCAAATGCGGATGGGCTGAGAACCGGATCGAGTAGGGGCCGGGGGGAAGCCACAGGGAGAAAGCGCCCCCGTCCATGCTGGGAGCCTCGAGCTCGGCCGGCCCAGAAGCCTCAACCAAGCCCCAAACCAAGGGCCTCAGGACCCCACGTCGGTCGAAGTAGCCCATCGAGCCCCAAACCCTTCCGAGCTTTTCCAACGATGCCTCTAAGGCGAAATCCCAAGAGGACCCAAGCGTTCGCAAGAGGCCCAGCTGATAGGATGGCACGTAAATGAGCACCTCCAATGGAGCGTTCGCGGGTAACCCCCCGTCCCTCGTGAGTTGGCCATCGGTCGTAGTCCAATAATTGGCCCATCGCATAGCGCCAGAAGCCCCCGCATAACCCTCTAAGCCGCGCACCTCGATCCAATAGGAGATCGATCCGGCTGGCACGATGCCAAGGTTAGCACCGACGAGCTGGCCCGCGGAGAAGACCTCTACCCTGATGGGATAATCCCTATCGGTTTGCGAGACCAGCCCCTCCCTCCTGAAGTGGACCGTGAGGCCCAGCGCCGGGGATAGGACGAGCGGGATGGAGATGTCCGATGCCGAACCGATGCCTACTTGCGCCGATGCCGCCTTGGGCTGATGATAGCCCGGTGTGCTCACAACCACCGTGCAAACGCCCGTTTTGAGCCCGGAATCCCTCTCGCCCTTGAAATATGCCAAATCGGAGCGATCCCTTCCCCAAGCGAAGTTCCCCTCGAATAGAACGCTGGCCGATTGGGATCCGGGCGTTTGCTCGGCCGAAGCCCATCCGACCCATTTCCCATCGATGTAGAAATCGAATCGGATAGCCCTCCCGGGATATGCCCATGGGATTTGGATGAGGGGGGCTTGCGCCCTGTTCGATGAAGCCGTGACCGAGATCGATCCCCCTTTATAAAGCTTCAGGCTAATCTTCGAGGGGGAGGTGCCGCTGAGAACGCTGACCCTATCCACGGTGGGATGGTAGTATCCCGCGGACCAAGCCTTGATCGTATATATTCCCGGCTCAAGACCATAATCCTTCAACCCGGCCCAATGATAGAGGGACCTCGGCCAAGGGGCGGACCAAAGCCCCGTGAGCTCGATCTCCGCCTCCTCCGCACCGGCGGGCACGAGGGTCAGGTTCCAGGCCCTCAGGGCCCCGTCGGCCCCGAAGGCCTCCACCAATAAGATCCTGTTATAACCAACTGGAGAGGGCCTCAGGAGATCGGGCTGGGATTGGAATAGTATCCTGACGGAAAGACTCGGCCCCCTATAGAGGTCCATCTCGATGAAAACACCGCCGGGGTGCGAAACCACCACCGGGAAATCCCTGGTTTGTATATAACCGCTGACAAAGGCCCGGAGCCTGTATTCGCCGAGCTCTATCCCGGCCACGTAATCCGCCTCATCGGATGGCGTATGGCCCGTCAGCGAGGCGCTCTTAATCGAGAATCTATATTCCGACGAGCCCGGGTCGAGCTCCGGGAAAGGATATTTGGATCCGGCGATGAATTCACCGCTCGGGCTTAATAACTCGATGTTGATCGTCCTATGGCTCCAATCGGCATCGATCCCATACTTGACCATCCCCCAGGGGGCCGGGGCCGAGCCGCCTGGGCCGATCCATTTGGAGCGAACTATCCCGGAGATCTCCGGCCCGAGCTGTAGGCCTATATCTATGCCGTCAAGGGATTGGCCCTCGGCAACCTCTACGATCCTTTCCGATAGCAAAAAGCCGGAGGCGCTGGCGATCAGTCGCCAAGTCCCTGCGGGGAGCCCGCAGAGGAGGTATTCGCCGTCGCGGGAGAAGGCTTGGGCTGAGAAATTCAATCCCCCTGGGCCCACCCGGATCGCCAAGACCCTGCCGCTTACGCCCACCGGCGCCCCCTGCCTCCCGGATGGTCCGGCGACCCTGAGGATCCCCCTTATATAAGCCGGGTTCACGGCCCCTTTGACCACGAGCGTCGGGAACCTCTCCCAGCCGATCGATTGGAACAGCCCCTCCTGGATCGGCCTTGGGCCGCTCGGGTTGGGCAGGACGTAAACCTTGAAATGATAGCGCCCGAGGACCCAAGGCGCCCTAACGCCGAATATCCTCACCACGTGATCCCCAGCCGGATAGCCTTGGGCCGTTCGATTCCATATGGTTACTCTCCACCAACCGGGGGCCAAGGGATCCCTGGGGCCCGCCTTATCGACGGTCACGAATCTATAATCCTCCGTCAGGGAAGTCCAAACGTTGGCAGTGCTCCAGTTCCCGCTCGGCAGGAGCTCGGTCCAGCCCGAGAAGGAATCCGGGATGTATATCCTCAAGCCATCCCTCGGGGCATCGAAATGCGCTATGAACTCCAAGTCCCCGGCGCATCCCGCGAAGACCGCCGAATCCGCGTAGGATTTGGCAACGTTCCCGAGAGGATCGCCAAGCCTTCCGCATGAGGATCCGGGGCTCAGGGCGACCCAATCGCCCGGCGGGTCGGATTTTGGAGCGGCGCTGATGGAAATCGGTGTCGAAGAGGCCATCAGGACCAAAAGGGCCAAGAGCGCGATAGGGGCCGAGAGGAATCGGCGCTTCAGAGGAATCCCCCCGATAGGCCCCTCCCACTGGCTTGCCCCTTCCTCCCCACGATGATTATGTCACCTTCGCAGACCCTAGGCGGGTCTAAGTTCCTGAGCTCGTAGCGGCATTCCAAATCCGTCAATTCCTCAACGGCGGCCCTGAAGCACCCAATCCTTGGGCAAGTCAGGAGCTCCTTCCCCATCTTCAACTCGAAGCCCGATGGCCCCACGAGGGGTGGGTTCTCGAGCATGTCGAGGCAATGCTTCACGAAGGGGCAACGATGCACCTTTACCCTTACCCTATCGCCCAAGTCCTCCAGATCGAAATCCGCCCGGCTCCTGAAGAGCCATCCGGCGATGCCAACGCCTATGTAGTTATCCAAGGCCTCCAAGGCCGTCTTGGCCCTCTTCGGCCTAATCCCATACTCCCTTTCCATTATGCGGAGCCAGGATTTCGTGGCCTTTTTATAGAAGGCCTCTAGGAATTCCTTGGCCCTCTCGCCTAATACTTCATAAGCCGCCAACTCGGCCGCTAGGAACAGTAGCCTGACTTGGATCGCGCCCCACTCCTCCCTAGAAACGACCCTTTCGTCCAAGGCCATGCCCCAGTTGCTTATGCGGTCGGGCCTCATATAAACTTCTGCCGGATCTATCCATTGCAAACCAAATGGCCTTAACCCCCCTTCAAATCCCCGAACGCTTGGCGGCAAACCTTATAGGCCTGATGATTCGCTTATTAATCCCGGCGATCTGGCTTGCCGACCGTGATAATCGAGCTTTTGGAGGGACGCACGGAAGCCCAGAAGGCCGAGCTCGCCAAGGCGATAACGGATGCGATGGTTCGCATACTCGGGGTGCCGCCGGAGGCCGTGAACATAATCTACCACGACTTGCCGAGGCATAACATCGCGAGCGCCGGCGTCCTATTCAGCAAGCGGTGAGCTCTTTGGGGGCTCGCCCAAGGGGGACCTTGGTCCTGACCGAAGGCGAGGTCAGGGGCCTCCTCCGCATGGAGGAGGTCATGGAGGCGGTGGAGCTGGCATTCAGAGAGAAGGGGCTCGGCAGGGCCCAGATGCCAGCGAAGCTCTATCTCTTCTACGAAAGACATGGAGGCGATCTAAGAGCCATGCCTTCATACTTAGAGGCCCTAGATATATCAGGCGTCAAGATCGTGAACGTACATCCGGATAACCGGGCCAAGCGTGGCCTACCGACGGTCATGGCGACCATAATCCTGATCGAGCCGGAGAGTGGTTTCCCGCTGGCGGTTATGGGCGGTACGGCCATAACGGATTTCAGGACCGGGGCAGCCGGTGGGATAGCGGCCAAGCATCTGGCCAAGCCAGCCCCGAGGAGGGTCGCGCTGGTGGGGGCGGGGGCCCAAGCCAGGACCCAGCTGATGGCCCTATTGGCCGTTTACGGCGGATTTGATGAAGTAAAGGTCTGGAGCCGAAGAGGGGCCACTATGGATGCCTTCTTGGCTGAGATGGGGCCTATTTGCGAAGGGAGAGCGAAGCTCGCACCGACGGATGATCTGAGGCGAGCCGTCGAAGGAGCGGATATAATCGCGACGACCACCCCCTCCAGGGAACCGCTCATCGCGGACGAATGGATATCCGAGGGAGCCCACATCAACTGCATAGGCGCCGATGCCCCTGGAAAGCAGGAGCTAGATCCAGCCATATTGAGGCGCGCGAGGATAGTGGTGGATGATTGGGAGCAAGCCTCCCACAGCGGGGAGATTAACGTCCCCATATCGAAGGGTCTCTTGGGCAAGGGGGACGTTTGGGCGGAGCTCGGCGAGATCGTGGCCGGCCTAAAGTCGGGGAGGGGATCGGATCGGGAGGTGACGGTCTTCGTCTCCACCGGCCTTGCCATCCAGGATGCTGTTACGGCGAACTTGGTATACAGGAAGGCGTTGGAGCGCGGCCTGGGGCGCCTCCTCCCCTTGGTTATTTAAGGTATCGCGCCCCCTATATCCTTCTACGCAACCTTTTTTTATCTCGCTCGCCAATCTGGCGACCTCGGATAGCTTTCGCCAGGGGCACTCAAGATCCTCGGAGTATATTCTCGCATATGCGCTGCCCACCGCCACACCATCAGCTCCGGCGGACACAATAGTCTCGGCGTGCTCCCTTTTCGAAATTCCGAATCCAACAATCACCGGGATCGCGGCCCCCCTCTTAACGGCCCCTAAGGGCTTAATAACCTCCTTTCCCCTCAGCCTCGAGCCAGTAACGCCCTCTAGTCCTATGAGGTAGATGAAGCCCGAGGCCTTGGCCAGGATCCTCTCAAGCCTCTCCCGATGCGTCGTGGGCGCTACCTGAAATATCAGGTGCAACCCCTCCTCCCTAATCGCTCCTAGGAACGGCTCTGCCTCCTCCATTGGGAGGTCGGGGATTAGGATCCCTTGTGCTCCCGCGCTTTTTATCTCCCCGAGGAACCTCCTGAAACCAATCGCATAGGGGATGTTGAAGTACGTAGTCACGACTATTGGAGCCTCTAAGCCATCCTCCCTGAGCTTCTCGATCCCTCTGATGCATTTGGCTGGCGTAACGCCACCCCTCAGGGCCCTTTCGCATGCGGCTTGGAAGGTTATGCCATCGGCTATCGGGTCCGAAAATGGTATCCCGAACTCCACGATATCCGCGCCGCTTTTAGCCAGCGTTTCTATCAGCTCTATGGAGAACTCCTCGTTCGGGTCTCCGTAGTAAACGTGAGCCATGTGGGCGCCCTCTCTCCGCCTATTCAGCTCCCGGAACTTTTCCTCAAGATCCATAGAAATACCTCAGGATGGCCTCTAAGTCCTTATCGCCCCTTCCGGAGTAATTTATCACAACCAAGTCATCAGGATCGAACTCTTCCCTATGGTTCAATACGTAGGCTATCGCATGGGCCGTTTCCAACGCGGGGATGAGCCCCTCGGCCCTGCACATGGTTCGAACGGCTTCAAAGACCTCCCGATCGAGGGCATAGCCGGGCCTCACTCTTCCAATCTCGCATAGATATGAGATCTCGGGGCCCCTCCCCGGATAATTCAGCCCCGCGGCCCTCGTTTTTGAAGCCCTAATCTGGCCGCATTCGTCTTGCATGACCAGCATTAAACTTCCATGGAGCACTCCCGGGCTACCGTATCGAAAGACCATGGAGCTATCTTCCGCCCCAGTCCCCTCGCCCCCTCCCTCAACAAAGTAAAGCCTAACCCCCTCATCCTCCAAGAAGGGCCTGAAGGCTCCTAGGGCGTTGCTCCCCCCGCTTCCGCAAGCCACTATGGCATCTGGATAGCGGCCCTCCCTCTCCAATATCTGCTGTTTGATCTCATTCCCTATAACGCTCTGGAAGGTCGCGACGATCGTTGGGAACGGATGGGGCCCAACGGTCGATCCCACAAGATAATGAGTCGTCCTAGAGCATGCTGACCACTCCCGGAGGGTCTCGGAAACAGCATCCTTCAAAATGCCTGCGCCGGACCTCACCGGATTCACTTTTGCCCCTAGGAGCCTCATCTTCTTGACGTTCGCGGCTTGGCGCTTCAAGTCCTTTATCCCCATGAAGACCTCCGTTTCTAAGCCACAAACGTTCCCAGCCATGGCCGTTGCCAAACCATGCTGTCCAGCAGCGGTCTCCGTTATTAAGCGCCTCTTCCCCATATTCTTTGCTAGCAAAGCCTGTCCCAATGCGTTATTGAGTTTGTGGGATCCTCCACATAGCAAATCTTCTCTCTTCAAATAGACTTTAAATCCGACCAGTTTGCTGAAGTTCTTGGCATGATAGAGAGGAGTCGGCCTTCCACCATAATCCCTCAACAACCCCATGAACTCCCTTTGGAATTCAGGGGTCGGATATATTTTCTCAAAGGCCTCCTCGAGCTCTATGAGGGCATGCATTAGAATCTCGTTAACATACTGCCCGCCATATTTCCCAAATCTCCCCTTAGACATCATAACCCCTCAACAATTCGTTAGGTCGATCCCCTTCGCTCTCCTTATGAAGGCCTAAGCCTTCCTCTTCTCCCACGCTTCGACTCCTCCGGTGGAGACATCTACGGCGTACGGCTTAACGATCCTTATAGCATCCTCGACATTTCCCGGACTCAATCCACCAGCTAGTATTAATGGCTTTGGCACAATCCTTTCCCTTATGCCTCGGCTGATGCTCCAATCGTGAATCATGCCAGTCCCAACAACCCCCCAGATGAGTGCGAATCCACGAGGACTGCATCGAATGGTTTGACCCCTTCAATCCTCACTTGCTCCACTCCAGGCCCAATCCTCACGGCCCCGATCAAGAGGACATCGAGGGCTCCCTCAGAATGGAAACATTTGATGGAAAATCCCTGTATTTGAATTATATCCCGCCCCAATTCCTCATAAAGCTCTATGAGCTCGTCCACGCCTTTTGGAACGAGCACCAAAGAACTTTTCACCACACTTGGTGTTAGGTTCCGCGGCGATGAGGGTACGCCCACGATGAAGCTCACCACATCAGCTCCTAAATCACAAACCATTTCCAAATCCCCCTCATTAGTTATTCCGCAAATCTTAACCTGCACGGCCTTCATAGGGCTGACACGAGCTCCATTACCTTTTCCTCAACATTTTCCGCCACCATGATCGCCGAGCCTACAAGGAAGGCCTTAGCACCACAGGAATGTAGGAATCGAATGTCCTCTGGTCCTCGGATCCCGCTCTCACTCACGATTATCTTTCCCAATCGGTTTAGGTCCATGCCGGATAATATCTTCTCGGTCATTTTCAAGTCGACTTTGAGGGTCCTCAGATCCCTATTATTGATGCCGATCAAATCGGCCCCCGTTTCGATGGCCGAAAGTAGCTCGTCCCTGCTGCGCACCTCGATGAGCACCTCGATCTCCCTTGAATGAGCCAATTTGATCATATCCTCCAATGGGCTATTGGCATAACCCCGCTCGAATATTGAGGATATTATGAGCAGAGCGTCGGCGCCGCTTTTATGAGCCGCCTCTATCTGAATGGGATCCACTATTACGTCCTTCATTAATAGCGGGAGGCTAGTACAACTACGCGCCACTCCCAGGTATCTCATGGAGCCGCCGAAGTGCTTTGGCTCGGTGAGAATCGATATTCCAATGGCCCCTCCGCGCTCTATTGCCCTCACTATGCTCCCCAAGTTGCCAATCCACCTAAGCTTTCCCCGAGATGGGGAAGAAGCTTTGATCTCGGCTATTATGGGGGCGCGTCTGCATTCGTTTATCGATTCCCTTAGGCTGGAGCGATGGCGCACAGGGCCCTCCATAAAATCCTCATAATATCCAGATTTCACGGTCCTTTGAGCATCTCGCGCCAAGATTTCCAAAAAATCAACCATATTTTCTCTCCAACTCCTCCAATTTTGAAGGATCGCCTCCATTACAAAAGCGAATCAATCCTCTCAGCTTCTCATAGGCAGTTCCGCTTTCGATCGATTCCTTGGCTAGCTCCATGGCATAGCCAAAATCCTCCGCTTTTCCTCCGACCATGATTCCCGCGGCTGAGTTCACAAGCACTATATCCCTTCTCGGATCACCCTCCTTCAATCGACCGCTAAGTATTTCGAAAGTCAACTTCGCATTCCTTTCTGGATCTGACCCGATTATTTCTTTTTGGTCGCTCCTTCGTACCCCGAAGTCCTCCGGCCTAACCTCCATGATCTCGATTTCCCCATCTTTCAACCACGCAATCAATGTTTTTCCGATAGTGGATATCTCATCAAGCCCATCTAAGCCATGAACGACCAGGGCCTCCTCTAGGCCAAGGGATTTGAGGACATTCACAACTTTCTCGACGAGCAAGGGCTCATATACTCCCACCATCTGCGCGTTTATATTCGCGGGATTAACCAAAGGCCCCAAGATGTTGAACACGGTCCTTATGCCCATCTCCCTGCGCGGCCCCGCAGCGTTTTTCATAGCCGGATGGAAGATTGGAGCGAACATGAAGCCTATCCCGACCTTCTCGATCGCTGCCTCGATGACTCCTGGTTCCGTAAGCAAATTAAGGCCCAATCTCTCTAGGACATCAGCGCTACCACTCTTGCCCGTCACCGATCGGTTCCCATGCTTGGCGACGGCGACCCCGGCTCCAGATACCACGAATGCGGCCGTGGTACTTATATTGAAAGTTTTAATTATGTCTCCCCCAGTCCCGCAGACGTCTATCAGCCTTCCGTTAACCTTGGGGTGGATCTTCAGGCAGAACTCCCTCATGGAGGATACAAAGGCGATTATCTCCAAAGTTGTCTCGCCCTTCATCTTCAAGGCCGTTAGGAACGCCGCTATCTGTGATGGAGTCGCCTCCCCCGACATTATCTCCTTCATAGCCCCATGCGCCTCTTCGTATGATAGATCTTGCCTATTCGCAAGCTTTTGGATGGCGTCCTGGATCATCTTTCACCAGCCATGAAGGAAGTTTTCCACCATTCTCTTTCCGCACTCCGTTAAGATGGATTCTGGATGGAATTGGACCCCCTCAATGGGATGTGATATATGGCGGACGCCCATGACCTCGCCGTCGTCTAACGCCACGGCGGTCACCTTTAAACAGCTTGGGATTGAGCCTCCATCGGCGACCAGCGAGTGATATCTCGTGACATGGATCGGATTCCTCACTCCCTTGAAGAGGCCCTTCCCATCATGCTCCACAGGACTCGTCTTCCCATGCATCAACCTCTTCGCGCGCACGATTCTACCACCAAATGCAGAGACTATCCCTTGGTGCCCAAGGCATACTCCCAAGGTTGGAACCGTTGGGCTTATTAGCTTCAAAATGAGGGGGCATATTCCAAAGTAACGGCTTTCCCAGGGGGCCCCTGGGCCTGGGGAGATTATTATCCTCTCCGGTTTGAGCTTCGATACCTCCTCAACGGTCAGCTCATCGCTTCGATGCACTATTGGCTTCGCTCCAAGCTCCCCGACATATTGGACTAGGTTATAAACGAAGGAGTCGTAATTATCGATGATCAAAACTTTCATGACGGTCTAAGCCTCCGAAAGTTGTAAAGCCCTAAACAGGGCCGAGGCCTTATGCTCGGTTTCGAGCCACTCCCTCTCCGGATCCGAATCAGCAACGATTCCCGCTCCCGTTTGGACGCATCCCCTATCCGAGTTTACGACGAGGGTCCTGATGGTTATCGCGAAGTCCGAATTGCCGTTATAGGAGAAATATCCCACCGCGCCCGCATAGGGCCCCCTCCTCGAGGGCTCCAGTTCATCGATTATCTCCATCGCCCTGATCTTCGGTGCTCCGGATACCGTGCCTGCTGGGAAGAGCGCCCTTAGGGCATCGTAGCAATCCTTATCGCTTTCTAATTCCCCAACTACCCTGGAGACGATATGTTGCACATGGCTGTATTTATATACGCTCATGAATTCCGAAACCCTCACGCTACCGAACCGGGAGATTTTTCCAACATCGTTCCTTGCCAAATCGACCAGCATCACATGCTCCGCCCTCTCTTTTGGGTCCTCCAACAATTCCATGGCCAGCCTTCGATCCTCCTCGGGGTCATCGGATCTGGGCCTAGTTCCAGCTATCGGAAAGGTTTCGATCATTCCGTTTTCAATCCTGACGAATGTTTCCGGACTGGACCCTATTACCTCCCGATCGCCCATCTTCAAAAAGTACATGTATGGCGATGGGTTGATCCTTCTTAGCTCCCCATAGAATCTAAGCCGATCCCCCCGAATCCCGAATTCAAAGCGCCTCGAGAGGACCACCTGGAATATGTCGCCAGAGGCTATGCATTCCTTCGCCTCAGTAACGATTTCCCCAAATTCGCTATAGGACATATTCGATTTCGGTTCGGAATAAGATAGATCGCCAAGATCCCGATGACCCTTGGCCAACTCCATGAATTCATCGAAGCGATCCTCTCCCACCGAGCAGTAAAATGCTTGGTCGCGATATCTATCGAACATTATAAAGTCGTCGTAAATCGCCATCTCGATATCCGGGAATTCGATGCCATCCCGGGCCCTCCTCGGGAGCCTCTCCCAATAGCGTATCGAATCATAGGATAGATATCCCACGGCTCCTCCGGCGAAGCGCATGGGAGAGCCGCTGATGGATCCCACCCGCATGAGCCTCTTTAGGACTTGCAGGGGGTCATGGGATTTCTCCTCGAAAGTTTCCCCATTTCGCCTATCCTCCACCGTGACCTCCATATCCTTGGCCCTGAAGACCCATCGCGGCTCATATCCCAAGAACGTATACCTGGCAGATCCCCCGATGCCATTGAGGGATTCCAGAAGGAATGAATATTCGGATACTTCGTATAGGCTCGAGAAGATGACCATTGGGGCGCGGTCAATTGGGAACGATTTCATGCCCATCCGAGGGGCGCCTTGTTGATTTCGGAGGGGCTTTGAGCCAAAGGCGATCACTCATCTTTGCTCCCTTCTCGGCTCCGATAGTGAATACTGGTAGTATTTAAAGCTTATCTGTACAATTTTATACGTATGTGGCTCGAGATTAAGTGCTTTTTTTGGATTTGCGCTCAATCATCCGCTAGCTTCGCTCGGCGGGCTGTTTCCTCAAGAAGTCGTTGCCTTTGCGAGGAAGGGCCTTGGACATCCCCGGAAAGCGCTTTCGCCGATATATCAGCAGCGTTTTTTAAGATCCACTAGGTAAATCAGCGATCCCTCGAAAGGCGCCATAAATCTTAAATACAAGCCCTTAGGGGGCAAGGTCCAAGGTGGATCGCGCTTGAGCGAGGCTCGGGTTGGCCCAAAGGACCAGAATGAGCGATGCCTCCCGAGCGCTTGGCTCTACTTCTTTAGCTATTAGACGGTCCGCCTGAAAGATCTTGGGGGGTGGATTTTGGTGGAGATATCCATTAAGGGTGGTCCACTTTATATCAAAGGAAGGGATCGCCCCTTCGGTCTGGGAGCCGGCTAGGAAAGCGCAAATCGATAACGATCTTGGATGGGAGACATCGAGTAAAATCATTAATCATCCGATTTCAATTTCGCTTAGCATGAGGATAGCCCCTTCCTCTGCAATCGCAAACACCCTTCTATTTTCACAACCCGATGCCTTTTACCGACGAGCGAAATTCTCGCCTCTAATACCTCATTCTGAGGTGATCATTGGATGAGGCAAAGTTTCGGACAAGCTCTTGACAAGGATAGGCCCATGAAAGGGGTCGCAGTTGCTCGGGGAGCTGCGACGATTGTAAATGGCATAGCAACTGGAATGGGCGCGGCCTTTGGGATAGACCTATGGACTGAGGCGAGGGTTGAGCTAACCCAAGAGGCTGGAGTCGTGGAGGGGAAGATAATATCAGATCCTGAAGAGAGCACAATCCTCATTGAGAAATGCGTAGAGGTCCTTTTCAATCGCTTTGGCATAAGGGATCTTGGGGCTAGGGTAATAACCAACTCAAATATCCCCATAGCTAGGGGCCTAAAGAGTAGCAGTGTAGCGGCTAACGCAATAACCTTGGCGATTTTATCCGCCCTCGGAGAGCGCCTTTCCGATTTCGAGATATTGAACTTGGCCGTTGATGCGGCGATAAAAGCCGGTACGACAATAACTGGCGCCTTCGACGATGCCTCCGCATCATTTTTCGGAAACGTAATCATCACGGATAATTTTCAAAGGAGGATCCTCAAAACTTTTGAAGTAGAAGACCTCTTTGTTGTGATCGCGGTGCCGGAGAAGAAGAGTTATACTATGAAATCTAACGTCAGGAGGATGAAGCTCATTTCAAAACAAGCCTTGGAGGCTCACGAGAAAGCCCTTGCGGGAAAATATTGGGACGCCATGATCCTAAACAGCTTGGCTTATTCCGCAGCGCTCGGACATCCAGCTGAGGCGACGATCGATGCCTTGGAAGCGGGAGCCGTGGCTGCGGGGTTATCGGGAAAGGGGCCCGCAATTGTTGCGGTTACCCATAGGGATGCTTTGGTTAGTGTTAAGAGCGCATTGGAGCGATATGGGAAGATCATTATCGCAAAAACCAATAAGGAGAATGCTAGGAGTTGGGCGAATCAATAGATTCGATAAGGCTGAGAATCGCGCAGCTCACAGAACAAATAGCGCACGTCGCTTCGAGCGAATCACGGGGAGGGGATTTCAAATCATGGAGCATAAACTTGGCTGAAGACATTTGCAAAAAATATCACATGCCGAGGGAGGACATTCGAGGGCGTTTGGAAGAAGTCGCGGCCTCTTTGAATTTATCTGACAAAGAATTAAATGAGCTGCGGAAGCTCATCTTGGATAGATGCTCCTTAAGCCTGAAAGTGGCCGAATTGAAGGTTAGGGAAACGCCCAGTTTGCCCAAGGATAGAGAAGCGATGATCGAATTCGTCAAAAGAAGAAAAATCGAGGAAGGGCTCCTTGCCAAAATTTCGCAGAGCATCGATTTCGGAACGATGGAGAGGAAGAGAGCCGTAATTGGGTTGCTGGAGCTGATTTTGGATATATCGAGAGAACTTCAAGTTTCCTATTTATTGGAGATGGCACGTCCATGAAGGTCTTAGTAGAAAGGGGTGAAGCTTGGGGCAAACTTGAAGCTCCGCCCTCGAAAAGCTTAGCGCATAGGGCGCTTATTTGCGGGGCCTTGGCGGAAGGGAAAAGCGAGATAAGATTCTTGCCAAACTCAGAAGATGTGGAAGCGACCCGCGAAGCTCTTGGGAATCTCGGAATTTCATTAACGAAGAATCGTTCCGACTCTTGGCTCGTCGAAGGAGGAGAGCTCCTCGAGCCCAGCTCGGAAATATTCTGTCGAGAATCCGGAACAACCATGCGCTTCCTTGCATCATTATGCTCTCTCATAGATGGAAAATCCGTATTGACGGCTGGCCCGAGCCTCTCAAAAAGGCCGATTGGGCCGCTTATCGATGCCTTGAACGCATTGGGCGCAAAATGCTCATGCAATTCAGGATTTCCCCCAGCAATGATACAGGGGGTTATGAGGGGAGGGTATGCACAAGTTCTAGGCAATTTGAGCTCCCAATTCGTTTCGGCCCTGCTCTTGGCTTCCCCCTTGGCTGATGAAACAACCATGATTGAGGTTAGAGGGGATTTGGTTTCAAAGCCCTATGTCATAATCACCATTGAGGTCCAGAAGGCGTTCGGCGTTGATATAGAGGCGGATGGGGGACTGAGGCGATTTATAATAGATCCGCAGCGATATAAAGCCTCCACCTTTGAGGTTGAAGGAGATTGGTCTTCCGCGGCATTCATATTGGCTCTCGGAATCCTATCCGGAAGGACGGAGGTCATAGGGCTAAGGCCCGATTCCTCCCAAGCAGATAGGGAGATCGTCGAATTTCTGAGAAGGATGGGGGGAAGTATCTCCCTCCACGGGGTTTCGGTCGTCGCTCAGGAATCGGATCTGAACGCGATAAGGGCGGATGTATCGAATTGCCCAGATTTATTCCCGGTCCTAGCGGCCCTCTGCGCCACCGCGAAGGGGAGGAGCGAGCTCTACGGGATAGGCAGGTTGCGCTTTAAGGAATCGGATAGGGTGGCCGCGATGGCCGAGGGGTTGGAGAGGATGGGCGCCAAGGTGGAGGTGATCGGGGACAGCTTCTTCATAGAGGGATCGAGGCTTCACCCCGCGGAGATAGACCCCAAGGGGGATCATAGGATCGCGATGGCATTCGCCGTGCTCGGGGCGAAGGTTAGGGGAGTCGCCATCGAGAACGCCGAATGCGTCAGCAAATCTTGGCCCGGCTTCTGGGATTGCTTGGCCAACCTTGGGGTTCAATTGAGGGAAGGGGCTTGAGCGGGAACGCGCTTGGCGAAAGGTTCAGGGTCGTGAGCTTCGGGGAGAGCCATGGGCCTTGCGTGGGGGTCGTAGTGGACGGATGCCCGGCCGGGCTGGAGTTGGCGCGAGAAGACATCCAAATGGAATTGCATAGGAGGAGGCCCGGGGCGAGCGAGTTGGTCAGCCGAAGGGTGGAGCGCGATGAGGTCGAGATACTCAGCGGGGTCCTGGGGGGCCGGACCACGGGCGCGCCCATATGTCTTTTGATCAGGAATGAGGGCGCCGATCGAAGCGCTTACGAGTGGATGCGAAGCCTCCCTAGGCCGGGGCATGCCGATTTCACGGCCCATGCGAAGTATGGGGGATTCAACGATCATAGGGGCGGGGGGAGATTCTCCGGGAGGATAACCGCGGGCTTCGTCGCGGCCGGCGCCATTGCGAAGGCCCTCCTGAGGACGGTTGACGTGGAGATATTCGCGCATGTGAAGGAAATAGCCGGAATCAAGGCTAAGGATGTGGATTTCGAAGCGATTAAGGGGCGCCCCAAGGGAATGGATCCCATCGGTTGCTTGGATCCGATAGCCTCCAGCAAGATGATCGCTGAGATATTGAGATCTAAATCCGAAGGGGATAGCGTGGGCGGCATAATCGAATGCATCATCCTAAACCCGCCCATCGGGCTCGGCGAGCCTGTCTTCGATACATTGGATGGGGACTTGGCCAAGGCGTTTTTCGCGATACCGGGGGTGAAGGGCGTTGAGTTCGGCGCTGGCTTCGAGGCCTCGAGGATGAGGGGATCCGAATGCAACGACCCCTTCATCGTGGAGGGCGGTCGGGTCAGGACCTTGACGAACAATTCCGGCGGGATCCTCGGAGGGATTAGCAATGGAATGCCCATAGTCTGCAGGATCGCCATAAAGCCTACCCCATCCATTCGCAAGCCCCAAAGGACCGTGGATTTGGAGCGCATGGAAGAAATGGAGTTGACCGTGGAGGGCGCGCACGATCCCTGCATCGTTCCCAGGGCGGTCCCGGTGGTGGAGGCCATGGCGGCCATAACATTGGCCGATCATGCCCTAAGGGCTGGCGTCATACCGCCGGTTATCAAAGGGGGAGGGGCCCGGGCAACACCATGAGAGCGGATCCCTTTAGCGATTCATTTAGGGTCGCCTATTTGGGGCCCCGCGGAACCTTCTGCGAAGAAGCCGCGAGGAAATACTCCTCTCGCCTTGCGGCCGTTTTAATCCCCCTGCCGGACATCGCCGAGGTCTTTCAATCGGTTTCGAATGGCGAAGCGGACCTGGGCATAGTACCCTTGGAGAACTCGATCGAGGGCTCCGTGGGACTGACGTTGGATTTGCTTCTGGAGTCGGATCTGCGGATATGCGGGGAAATCGATTTGAGGATCTCGCATAACCTGATCGTCAAGCCGGGTATGAGGATGGGAGACATAAGGATTTTGGCGTCGCATCCGCAGGCCTTGGCCCAATGCAGGAGGTTCATCTCCTCAAAGCTTCCGAAGGTCGAGAAGATCGAGACCAGCAGCACCTCGAGGGCCGTGGAATTGGTGAGGGGCATGGAGGGCGCTGCGGCCATCGGGACCGAGCTGGCGGCGGAGCTGAATGGGATGGAGATATTGGAAAGGGGGATCGAGGATGATAAGAACAATTTCACTAGGTTTTTGGCGATCTCGAAGGCCGACTCCCCGGCCACTGGATCCGATAAAACCTCCATAATATTCTCCGTCGAGAATAAGCCGGGGGCGCTCTATGGAGCACTCGGGGAGTTTGCGAAGCGGGATATAAACCTGACGAAGATCGAATCCAGGCCCGCCAAGCGGAAGCCTTGGGAATACATCTTTTATGTGGATTTCGAAGGGCATAGGGAGGACGAAAAGTGTAAGGAGGCCTTGGTATGCCTGAAGCGGAAAGCTTCGTTTTTGAAAATTCTGGGTTCTTATCCGGCGGCAAAGTAGCGATCATCGGTGGAGCCGGCGGAATGGGGAGGCTCTTGGCCAAGGGCCTTAAGGCATGCGGCCTACGCGTCGTCATCCGCGATCTGGACGAGAGGAGGGGGAGGGAGGTAGCGAGGAGGCTTGGGGTAGGCCTCCTGGAGGGCGGCTCCCTCAAGGGTTTCGGGGTGGTCATCATAGCCGTCCCCTTCGAAGAAGTCCTGGGGGAAGCTATCAAGGCGCTCGGCGATATGGACGAGGGCTCCCTCTTGGTCGACGTATCCTCAATCAAGACCGGATTAGTAGGGCCGATAAAGGAGAACCTGCCGGATCGCATCGAGTACATAAGCATACATCCGCTCTTCGGGCCGACCGTAAAGAGCTTAAGGGGCAAAAGGGTCGTGGTCATACCGATCAAGGCCGAGAGGTGGCTTGGGAAGCTCCTCTCGATCCTACGCGGACTGGGATGCGAAGCGATCCTATCCACCGTTGAGGAACACGAGGAGGCGATGGCGAAGATCCAAGCCCTGCACCACTTCTCCTATATGTGCCTGGTGGATTGCCTTTCGAAGCTTGGGTTCGATCCCAAGTTCTCCACGGAGTCCTTCGAGAGGACCCTGAGCCTCCTGAAGAGGTTTCGCATCAATTTGAACGCCATCCTATCCATACAGAGGCATAACCCCTTCGCGGGGGAGATGAGGCTAAAATATAGGGAGGCCGTCGAATCCCTATCCGGGGTGGGGCCCGTGGATCTCGAGAGGATCTTGCGGGAGGATTTCGCCAATCTTGAGCGATGCGCAACGCCGGGCAACTTCGGAGAGCTAGATCATGGGTTCTGAAGCCCGCGTCTCGGCTCGTCCCTTCGAACGATCGCCGAGGGCATGCAATGCAATATGATCGGATAATGCGCATATCCAGCGAGGCATTCCAAATGTTTCTGGGCTGAAGATGTCGTATTATTCGACCCCTGTAAAGGGCGATGACGTGGTCGGCGGTCAGACTCGCCATAATATTTTATGAAACGGAATGTAGAAGAGGATGCGCAGAACGCTGATGAAAATATCGCGGTCCTGAGAGTTGAGCTCCACATCCCATCCGAGGAGAATGCGAATCCATAAAGGGTTCGAGAGGGATGAAAGCGGTGGGGGGTGGAAGATCGGATCCTGAGTCCGGTTTTCGGGATCTGAAGGGTTGCGTTCCGAGCTGGGGCCTTCCGGCTTCGCTCGCGACTGGCCTTGAACCGGATCGCAATTAAGCCCTCGACGCGCATCCAGCCCTCCCAAGGCTTTTATTCCTCGGGTCGCGGGGAATAAAAGGCGGCCCGAGGCGGAGAACGGGGCGACCTACTTGGGAGTGGCCCGATCGGGCGGACCGATCCCAAGCATCGGTGGGACACTCTTTTCGGAGCTCGCCTCCCTATGCTCGAGGCTCGAGGGGACCAGCAGGAGAGGCGAGAAGGTAAAATGCTTGAGCGCCTTCCTCCGCGGGCTGGGGGAGGGGGAAGCCGTCCCGGCCGTACTACTCCTCACCGGGAGGGCGCTCCATGAGGCCAATCTCAAAGCTTTGAACGTGAGCTCCAGCACTATCCTGAGGGCGCTGGAGCGGATCGAGGGGGGCCAGGCCGCGCTGTTGGAGAGGCCACCCACAATCTCGGAGGTCTCCAGGGCTCTGCGGGAGATGGCATCTGCGTCGGGCGAGGGATCGAGGAGGAGGAGGGAGAGGATCCTCATCGGCCTCCTCGGCAGGATGGGCCCAATGGAGCGCGAGTACTTCGTTAGGATGCTGCTCGGCGAAATGCGCATAGGGGCCGTTGAGGGGGTGATTCTCGAGGCGATCGCATCGGCCGCTGGGGTGAATGCAAAGGCGGTCAAAAGGGCCTATGCCTTCTTGGGCGATTTGGGCGAGGTTGCGAAAAGGGCCCTCGGCGCCGGCACCGGGGGATTGGAGGGAATTGGCATAGCGCTCTTCAGGCCGCTCCGGCCCATGCTGGCGGATATGGCGGCCGATCCCGGATCGGCGCTGGAGGAGCATGGTGGTAGATCCGCCCTTGAGTTCAAGCTCGATGGGGCCAGGGTGCAGATCCATAAGAGGGGGGATAGGATCAGGATCTACAGCAGGCGATTGGCCGATGTGACCGAAAGCCTCCCCGACGTGGTCGATTTGGCATCGGGTGGGATATGCTCGAGGGAGGCTTTGCTGGATGGGGAGGTCGTGGCGGTGGGCGATAGCGGGAGGCCCTTGCCCTTCCAAGCGCTCATGGAGCGGTTCAAGAGGATCCACGATGTGGGCCGGATGGTTGAGCTAATACCGCTTAGGTTGTTCCTATTCGACGCGCTCCTCAATGACGGCGAGACCTTGATCGATCGTCCCTATGAGGAGAGGCGGGCGATCTTGGAGGAGGCCTGCAGCCAAGACCTGATGGTGGGCAGCGTAATGGCTCGCGAGGCCGTCGAAGTGGGGCGATATCTGGAGGAGGCCGTGGGTAAGGGGCATGAGGGGATCGTGGCGAAATCCCCCGATGGGCCCTATTCGCCGGGGACCAGATCGAGGGATTGGCTGAAGATAAAGCCCTCGCAATCCTTGGACTTGGTCATAGTGGCCGCGGAGTGGGGGCACGGGAGGCGATCCGGTTGGTTAAGCAATTACCACCTGGCCGCGAGGGATCCGAGGACGGGCGAGTTTTCGATTATCGGGAAGACGTTCAAGGGCTTGACGGATGAAGAGTTCGAAGAGATGACCAAGAGGCTCCTCAGCGATAAGGTTTCGGAATCCGATTGGGGGGTTAGGGTCAGACCGAGCGTGGTGGTGGAGGTAGCGTTCGATGAGATCCAGCGCAGCCCCGTTTACGCATCCGGGTTCGCGCTTAGGTTCGCGAGGATAACCAAGATAAGGGATGACAAGGATCCGTCCGAATGCGCTACGCTGGAGGAGGTTGAGGAGCTTTACGAGCGGCAATTCGAGCGGAAGGGGAGGCCGAGCCAATGAAGGCCCGAGCGAATCTGCTGGCTGGAGCCCTTCGATCCATGCATCCGAAGGCGTTTTAATAAGCCTTCCCCTCCAAATATAGCTCGCAAAGGTTGATTGCCCGGCTACCCTACGGCGATGGCCATCTAGAGGCGGAGCTCCCAGCTGGGAATAGTGTTAGCGTATTCTGGACCAGCCCTCCCCAGGGCTCCATTGGGATGGAATCCATTGGGGGGATCATAAGGGAGGCCGTCCTGAGGAAAAAGGCCTCGATAAGGGCGAGCAAGGGCAGGATCTGCCTACTCGTCAGCGACAATACCAGGGCCGCCTTCAACAAGGTCATAGTCCCGAGGCTTTTGGACTCGATCGGGGAATTGGTCGACACGAGCGAATTGAAGATCCTAATCGCGAGCGGGCTGCATAGGCCGATGAGCGATCGGGAGCTCGAGGAGGACCTGGGGAGGGATATAGTGGAGGGTTTCGAGGTCCTGAATCATATCGCCGATGATGAGGATCGCCATATGGCGGTCGGCAGGACGAGGCGCGGGACCGAGGTTCTGTTGGATCGGGGATATTTGGAAGCGGGGCTGAGGGTGGCGACGGGCTTGGTGGAACCGCACTTCTTCGCGGGCTTCAGCGGGGGCTATAAGAGCGTACTGCCCGGGATCTCGGCCTCCAAGACCATTTACCAGAACCACAGCTTCGAGATGGTGGGCCATCCCAACGCCAAGGCGGGCATCCTGAAGGGGAACCCCATCCACGAGGACATATGGGAGGCGGGGAAGATGGGCGGATTGGAATTCATAGTGAACGTGACCGCGTGGGGCGGCGCGATCTCTGGGGTTTATGCGGGCGATGTCGAAGAGGCTTATGGGAGGGCCGTTGGGGAGGTTGCATCGAGGAGCCGCGTTATGGTGGATGGCCTTTACGACGTGGTCCTAACCAGCAATGGGGGATATCCCCTCGATAGGAACCTCTATCAGGCCGTTAAGGGGATATCGGTCGGCGAACCAATCCTGAAGGAAGGGGGCACGATAATAATCGCCTCGGAGTGCAGGGATGGCATCGCCCATGAGGGCTTCCGGGAGCTCATGGAGCAGGGCGAGGGGCCGAAGGAGGTGCTAGACTTCATCAAGCGGAACCAACCCCTCCGGGATCAATGGCAAGCGCAAATCCTCGCTGGGATATTGCTGAAGGCCAAGGTCGTCGTGGTATCGGATGGCGTGGGGCGTAGGGAGGTGGAGCGAATGAAGATGGAATGGGCGGCGGATCTCGGCGAGGCATTGGAGGAGGCGGGCGTGAGGAAGGGGAGCGGGAAGTCCGTGGCCATAATCCCGGAAGGCCCCTCCGCGATCCCGATTCTAAGCCCTAGGTGAAGGGGTCTCGCGCCCCCTGAAAATTCGATGGGGATCCCCAATTTTTATATTGGGCCCTCGGGGAGGCGATACCCATGCCGATCGCCGGGAGACCGCATTGGGCAACCATGATGGCCCTCCTCGCCATATTGGCCCCCTTCCATTGGGCCCTGGGGGTTCCCCCATGGGGAACGACCACCGATTGGAGGATAGGCAGGATTTGGACGCTTCCTCCGGATCCACCTCCGGGGGTCCCCGTCCTATTCCTCGCCGAGGTTTCGGCATCGCGCTCCGATGGGGAATTTCCCCAAGAGGTTTCCATAGCCGCCTACTTGGATGGGTATCCGATCGGCTTGGGCAGGCTCCTCGTGCCAGCGCTCAACACATCGGTCATATTCTGGGCCGGCGGCGGCTGGAATGCGACCCCCGGGACCCATAGGGTGCGCTTCATAGCGGATCCTAGGAGCGTATGCAACGACCCGGATAGGACCAATAACGTTGGGGAGGCCTCGTTCGAGGTCGGGGCGAGGACAACGCCCCCCGGCTTGGATTTTTCCATCAGCGCCGATCCGGATCGAAGATCCGCGATGCCCGGGGAGACGCCTTCGTATACGATCTCGGTGGAGCCGAAGGGGAACTCGACGGCGGCCGTGGCTTTGATCCTCCTCGGATTGCCGGAGGGCATATCGTATTACTTCGATCCTCCCTTCGGGGAGCCGCCCCTCAAATCCAAGCTGACCATTTACGTGCCCGAGCGCGGGATCGGGGGGGCGCCGATCCGAATGGGCGAATACCGCTTGACGATCTTGGCCATGGCGAGCGGGACGTTGCGGAGGGCGACAATAGCCCTGGATATAGGCCCGAGCGCCGAGACTACGACCGCAATCGCCACGACCCCTTCCGCCACAACCGCCCCGCGGCCGGCCGGCCCCCAGGCCCCTGCGCCAGCGATCAAGATCAGCTTCTACAGGGCCGCCCTGCTGGCTTTTGCGATGGCCTTCATCGCCTTGGCCGCATACTATGCGTTCAAGGAACGCAGAACCAAAGCATCGGCTGAGGGGGCGGGTTGAGGATCTAGGCGATCCCTCATAACAAGGTGGGCTAACATTTATATACATAGACAATTAAATAACCCTTATGCGAAGGGTTAAAGCTACGGAATATACGACGATTCGTATAAAGAAGAAGACGAGGGAAAGGCTGAAGAAGCTCAGGGTGACAAGAAGGGAATCATACGACGAGATCATAAATAGGCTGATCGAGAAGCGTAAATGAATGGGAGAACCCCATCAACGCGCCAAAGCAAGCGCCTAGGAGCGAAAATCGATGAATTGGGGGAGGCACCTAATACCGAATAGCTCGCCCGAAGTCAAGGCATCGATGCTGAAGTACTTGGGCATGGATTCCATTGAGGAATTATTCAGGGATATACCGGAGGGGATAAGGGTAGAGGGGCTGGACCTCCCGGGCGGGATGAGCGAACTCGAGGTCATGGATCATGTCGGGGGGATCCTGAAAAGGAACGCATCCCTCGAGGATATGCCGATCTTCCTCGGGGGAGGGGCTTGGTTCCATTACGTCCCGGCGGTGGTCGACGAAGTGGTCAGCAGGTCGGAGTTCCTGACGGCCTACACGCCCTATCAGCCCGAGGCCTCCCAAGGCATGCTCCAAGCCCTCTTCGAATACCAGAGCCTCATATGCGACCTCACGGAGATGGAGTTCTCGAACTGCTCGCTATACGACTTCTCCTCGGCGCTGGGGGAGGCCGCGAGGATGGCGAAGAGGGTCACGGGAAGGAGCAAGTTCCTCGTTCCGAAGTTCTCGAATCCCCAAGCGATGGGCGCGCTCGCCTCCTACGCCGAACCGGCTGGGATCGAGGTCCTGGCGATCGAGAGGGACCCGATCACGGGGCAGATCGATTTGGAGGATTTGAAGGCGAAGGTCGCGAAGGACGTCGCCGGGGTATTCGTCGAGAACCCCGCCTATTTGGGATTCTTCGAGGAGGAGGCGGAGGCTATAGGGGAGATAGCGAAGGATGAGGGCGCCCTATTCGTCGTCGGGTTCGATCCGATATCGTTGGGGATCGTGAAGCCCCCCGGGGCGCTCGGCGCGGATATAGCCATCGGGGAGGGGCAGCCGCTCGGGAACCACGTGAACTTTGGCGGCCCGAACTTGGGGATATTCGCATGCAATGGGCTTAACCTCCTGCGACAAATGCCGGGGAGGATCATCGGGATGACGAGCACCAGGGATGGGGAGAGGGCCTTCTGCATGGCCCTCCAGACTCGGGAGCAGCACATAAGGAGGGAGGGGGCGACATCGAATATATGCACCAATGAAGCCCTTTGCGCGCTGGCCGCCGCAGTATATTTATCGCTCTTGGGCCCCGAGGGCCTGAGGGGGCTATGCGAGACGATCCTAGTTAGGTCTAGATATTGCGCGAAGTTGCTCAGCGACATCGAGGGGATCAAAGCCCCTCTCTTCGAGGCGAGCCACTTCAAAGAATTCGTCGTGAATTTCGATCGCACCGGAATTAGCTTGGAGAGGATACATGAAGGGCTGTTGGGGAGGGGGGTGCACGGCGGGAGGCCCCTCCGGGAGTTCCCGGAGCTGGGCGAGTCGGCGTTGTATTGCGTAACGGAGATGCACTCCAAGGGCGATGTGGAGAAGCTCGCCAGGTCGCTCGCGGAGGTTGTTGGAGGGAAATGAGGTTGCGGCATCCCTCAAAGCCATTCAGGCAATGCAAATGGTCCGAGCCCTTGATATGCGAGCTCTCCTCGGATGGCAAGATCGGGCATATGGTGCCGAGGCCCAGCGAGGAGGAATTGAGGGCCGTCGGGGATCCGATGGGCCACATACCGAGCAAGCTCAGGAGGGATGGCCCACCGAACCTACCCCGGGTCTCCGAGGCGGAGGTCCTAAGGCACTTCGTGAGGCTATCCCAACAAAATTTCAGCGTCGATACGACGCCCTATCCGCTCGGGAGCTGCACCATGAAGTATAATCCGAAGTTCTGCGAATCCTTGGCATCCAATGCCAAGCTGAGGATGATCCATCCGCTCCAAGACGAGCGCCTCGTACAGGGAATCCTGCGGATACTATACGAGCTCTCCAGGATCCTATGTGAGATCACGGGCATGCGGGAGGCGAGCCTTCAACCCTCGGCGGGGGCCCATGGGGAATTCGCCGGGGCCCTGATGATCAGGAAATACCACATGGTCAATGGGGAGCCGAGGGGGGAGATGCTCATACCTGAATCGGCGCATGGGACGAATTTCACCAGCGCGGCCATGGCGGGCTTCAAGGTCGTCAGATTGCCCTTGGATGATAGGGGCTGCATAGACGTGGAGGCCCTCAAGAGCGCCCTGTCCAAAAGGACCGCGGGCATAATGATAACGAATCCCAATACCCTGGGCATATTCGAGAAGGACGTCGTGGAGATCTGCAAGATCGTCCACGAGGGCGGCGGCCTTTGCTATTACGATGGCGCCAACTTGAACGCCATATTATCCAAATGCAGGCCCGGAGATATGGGATTCGACATCGCCCACTTGAACCTCCATAAGACGTTCGCCACCCCGCACGGGGGAGGGGGGCCGGGCGCGGGCCCGATAGCCGTATCGGAGAAATTGAGGGATTTCCTCCCGGTCCCTTTGATTGGGTTTGACGGCGAGCGATACTATCTAGATTACGGGGTCAAACACTCCATAGGTAGGGTGAGGGGCTTCTACGGGAACATAGCGGTGTTGGTGAAGGCCTATGCCTATATATTGGCCTTGGGCCGCGAGGGGTTGAGGGAGGTATCGGAGGTCGCCGTTCTGAACTCGAATTATTTGATGAGGAGGATCTTGGAAAGGGGAGGCTATGAGCTGCCGTATCAAAGGAGCGGGATAAGGATGCACGAGTTCGTATTGAGCGCGAAGGGGATACTGGACTCCACGGGGATAAGCGCCTTGGACATCGCCAAGAGACTGCTGGATTACGGCATCCATGCGCCGACCATCTACTTCCCGCCGATCGTGAAGGAGGCCCTGATGGTGGAGCCGACGGAAACCGAGAGCAAGATGGAATTGGATAGGATGGCCGAGGCCTTTCAAAGGATCTTCGAGGAGGCCAAGGAATCCCCGGAGCTGGTGAGGGGCTCGCCGAGCAACGCGGCCGTATCGAGAGTGGATGAGGCGAAGGCATCCCATCCGATGACCATGCGCCTGAGCTGGAGGTCCCCTCCAGCCCCCGGGGCCGAATCGCGATCGCCGAGCTGAGGGGGGAGCTCCATGGGATGAGGCTCCTCTACGTTGAGAATTATGGATGCGCCGCCAATAAAGCGGATCTGGAGATAATGCTGGCCCTTCTGGCCAGGAATGGCTACTCCAGATGCCACGATCCGGCGCGGGCCGATCTGATATTGGTGAACTCATGCGGCGTAAAGGGGCAGACGGAGGAGAGGATAAAGTACCGCTTGGCCCGCTTGAGGCCCCTCGGCAAGCCAATAATCATATCCGGGTGCCTGCCGAGGATAAACTTGGCGGCGATCGTTAGCGTACTGCCGGAGTTCGCGGCGGTCCTCGATCCCCTATCGGTGGATGGGATAGCGGAAATCGCCGCTAGGGCCGAGGCGGGCGAGAGGAACATCGTGCGCTTCTCGAATAGGCCGCCGCTCAAGCCAACCCTCCCCAAATCCAGGTTGAACGAACGAATCGAGATCCTCCAGATCTCCGAGGGATGCGCGCTGAATTGCTCCTACTGCTCCACGAAATTGGCCAGGGGAGACCTCTTCTCCTATCCCCCGGAGGAATTGATCGAAAGGGCTAGGAGGGCCGTCGAGGGCGGGGCGATGGAGATATGGATCACGGCCCAAGATACCGGGGCATATGGCATCGATATTGGGTTGAGCCTCATCGACCTCCTCGAGGGGATAACCTCGATCCCCGGGGACTTCAAGGTCAGGGTTGGAATGATGAACCCGATGTACGCGAGGGCGATGCTCGACGGCCTGCTGAGGGCCTATGGCGATCCCAAGGTGTACAAGTTCATACATATACCTGTTCAATCGGGCTCTGCGAAGGTCCTAAAATCTATGAGGAGGCCATATTCCTCCTCGGACTTCACGGAGGTCGTTAGGGCCTTCAGGGAGAGTCATCCCGATATCACCGTGGCAACCGACGTGATCGTTGGATTCCCAGGCGAGGAGGAGGAGGATTTCGAGGAAACGATGGATCTTATGGTTGAGACCAGGCCGGACATAGTTAACATATCCAAATTCACGCCCAGGCCCGGGACCGAGGCCTATCGGATGGGCCGCATCGATTCGAGGATCGTTGGATATAGGTCGAGGTTGTTGACGAAGCTCTGCAGGGATATAAGCTATTCGAATAATCTGAGGTACCTCGGCAGGGAATTACGGGCGACGTTCGCGGAGGGATGCGGCAAACAATCCGTGGGCAGGCTCGAGAACTACAGGAAGGTGATCGTTGATCGCTCGGACTTGGTGGGCAGTTCGGGCCTCGTGAGGATCGAGGGAATAGGGCCCAAGGGCTTCAGGGGCAGCTTGGTATTAGAGCGCGGACCCCTCGAGGGGAGCAGCCGAGGGGATGGCGGCCCCGCGCTCAAATGCCCAATTCCGAGATCATCCTCTCTATCTTTTCCTCATCCACCTTCCTGAACAGGATCGATGGCCTCCCTATCCTGAGGCCATCGAGCTTGGGGGGCGAATCGAGCAGGTCCCACCTCCTCTCGATTTTGGCGCTCAAGATCTTAGAAAGCTCATTAGCGCTTTGGGGCATGAAGGGCTCCAAGGCTATCGAGAGCGCCCAAACCGCGGCGGAGCAAAGGTTTATGCAGGTAGCGGATCCGGCCTTATCCTTCCAAGGCTCCTTGCTCTGGAAGTATTGGTTGCATTTCTTCGAGAAATCCAAGATCGCCCTCAGGGCCCTATCCATATGGTTCCTCTCTATCTCGCCCCCGACGGATCGACCCAACCCCTCAAGCTCCCGCTTGAACTCCAGATCGGTCCCATCGTATCCATTTGGGCTCGGGACCCTCCCCTGGAAGTTGTTCCACACGAAGGTCAGGGCCCGGTGGATGAAGTTGCCCAAATTCGAGACGAGCTCCCCGTTGATCTTGTCCCTGAAGTCCTCCAATTCGAAATTTATATCGGATTGATCGTAATGGGTTATGAGCGTCAGGTAAAACCTGAGGTAATCGGGCGGGAATTCCTCCATGAACCTCCTCAGGCTTATGTACCAGCCCCTGCTCTTCGAGAATTTATGCTTATGGAGCAGGAGGTGCCCCCTGGTCGGTATGAAATCCGGCAACTTATACTCCCCCACCCCCATCCTCATCGATGGGAGGAAGAGGTAATGGTGGTAGACTATGTCCTTCCCGATGAAATGGTATATCTCCGATGAATTCCAGAACTCCTTTCCATCGACCCCATACTCCTCCTCCACATATTTGATCGTGGTGGAGATGTATCCGATGTGGTTGTCGAACCAACCGTATAGGACCTTTCCCTCGCAGGATGGCAGCGGTATGGGGACCCCCCAGGCTATGTCCCTGGTTATGTCCCAATCTTTCAACCCCTCCTTTATCCACCTGAGCACGTAGTTTTTAACGTCCTCCTGCAGGTTCTCGTTCCCCAGGAGCCATTCCCTCAATCGCTCGGAGAACTCCGAGAGCTTGAAGATGAAGTGCTCGCTCGTTCTATATATTGGCTTGGCGCCGCATATGGAGCACGAGGCATCGATGAGCTCATCTGGGGAGAAGGTCTTCCCGCATGCCTCGCACCCATCTCCATATTGGCCGGGGGCGTTGCAATATGGGCAGGTCCCCTTCACATACCTATCGGGGAGGAATTTCCGACAATTGGGGCAATAGAGTTGCGATACCTCCTTCTTGTATATGTAGTTCCTTTCGTAAAGCTTCAAGAAGAAGTATTGGGCCAGCTTGATGTTCTCCTCGGAGCTGGTCCTGTAGAAGATATCGAAGGATATCCCGAACCTTTCGAAATCCTCGCGATCCCTTTCATGCCAATAGGCCACGTACTCCTCCGGGGTCTTGCCCTCCTCCTCGGCCTTTATCAATATGGGCGTGCCGAAATCATCCGTTGCGCATGAGAATACAACCCTCTCGCCCTTCAGCCTCAAATACCTGACGAAAATATCCGCCGGCAAATACGTGGAGGCCACGTGGCCGAGGTGGATCTCCCCGTTCGCATAGGGCAAGGCACATGTCACGATTATGCTCCTCAAGGCCGAGATCGCCCGAATCCAGATCCTTATGGATTCGGTTCTTCAAGCGCCTGCTATATAAACTAGTTGAACGGCCCTTTTGGGGCCTCGGCCACCCCAACGATCCCAGCGGATTGCCGGGACCTCGCCCGCGACCCCGACCCCTTCGATCGGTCCCGACGGGCGATGCCGAGCTGCTGGCAGGTTGGCCGCGCCCTCGATTACTCGCGGAAACCCCGTTGGATGGAGCTCGGGGAAAATTATTTTTATCACCCCCGCCTAAAGCCCAGTTGGGAAGAATTGACCTACGAGTACGAGGAGTTGCTGGAGAGGGCGTATTCGAAGATAAAGGGCCCGGGTGCGGAGGCCAAGAGGTTCGAGATCCCGGCTCCGCAGTCCTCGGGAACGGGCGGGAAGACGTATATATATAATTTCCTCGAGATTTGCAACAAGTTGAATAGGGATCCGCACCACGTCTTCAAGTTCCTCACGAGGGAGATGGGGACGGCCGGTAGCTTGGATGGCGCGAGGGCGATATTCAAGGGGCAGTTCGATCGCGCCACCCTCTCCAACCTATTCCAAATATATGCAAATAAGTTCGTCATATGCCCAGTATGCAAGATGCCCGATACAAAACTGCTTAGGGAGAGGAGGCTCACATTTTTGATATGCGAGGCGTGCGGGGCGAAGTCCTCTGTTGCCTGAGGAAAACCCAACTGTGCCGAAGGGGAGGGGGGCATACCTCAAGATCTTCAAGCAGCAAAATATGGTCCTGATCGCCGCATGCGATGGGGAGCTCCTCGGGAACGTCTATAGGGAGGGAAGACTGAAGATGGATGTTAGCAGGGAGTTCTACGGCGGGCGGCTAACGGATGTGGAGGAGGTCGTGCGAAGCATCGATCTGGCCGATGTAGTGAACTTGGTGGGGGAGAGGGTCGTCGGGGAGGCCGTGAGGAGCGGCAAGGTCCATAGGGATGCCGTGATAAGGATAGCCGGGATCCCGCACGTCCAAATAATGAAGCTCTAATGGCTTTTTAAATTTCGCTCCCCTCAGATAACCACTGGAGCGGTCGCGGTGCTAGGAGATGGGGAAGAAGAAGGTATTGAGCGAGGAGGAGCTCAAGGAGATGGTCCTCCCTGGGCCGAACCAGGTCCTTGGGGTGGTGACCAAGATGCTGGGATACGATAGGCTATTGGTCAGCTGCGCCGATGGGCGCGAGCGCGTATGCAGGATAAGGGGGAAGATGAAGAGGAGGGTTTGGGTCAAGGTCGGGAACACGGTCCTGGTCGCGCCTTGGGATTTCCAGAGCGAGGAGAAGGGGGACATCATCTGGAGGTATACGGAGAGCCAAGCGGATTGGCTTAGGAAGCACGGATACTTCCCGTCAGGGTAGGCGTATGGACATAGTGGAGGAGGATCACCTGAAGAAGCTGAGGCTGAGGGAGAGGAGATACGAAATAGACCAGCTGATGAAGGTCAAGAGATCGGAGGAGATGGAGGCGCTCGAGGAGGTATTTGATAAACAAACCCTGATGACGATATACGGCATGATGAACAAGGGTGTTATCGGGAGGATCTTTGGCGTCGTCAAGGCCGGGAAGGAGGCCAGGATCTATTGGGCCAAGGGCCAAGGCGGGGAGGACATCGCCGCGAAGATCTATCTCACCTCGACGGCGGAGTTCCGAAAGGGGAGGCTCAAGTATATAGAGGGGGACCCGAGGTTCAAGGCGGTCAAGCGCTCCACGAGGGCGCTCGTCTCCATATGGGCGCAAAAGGAGTTCAAGAATTTGGAACTGGCCCATTCGGCCGGGGTGCGCGTCCCCAAGCCGATCCATGTGGAGGGGAACGTCCTGCTGATGGAGTTCATAGGGGATGGGGGAGTGCCGGCCCCGCTTTTGAAGGATGTGATCCTCAGGGCCCCGGTACGCGTTTACAAAAAGCTCATAGCCTACATGAGGTCCCTTTATAGGGGCGCGGGCCTCGTGCATGGCGACATGAGCGAATATAATGTGATGATATGGAAAGGCGAACCCGTTATATTCGACTTGTCTCAAGCGGTCGCCAAGGAGCACCCCATGGCGGAATCATTCCTGAAGAGGGACATTTCCATATTGAACAATTACTTCAGGAGGGCCTACCTCTTGGAGCTGAACGATGAGGAAGTTTTCAAACGGATTGTGAGCTGAATTGGAGGGCCTCACGCTGGTGTTGCCAAGGGAAAGGATCCCGGTCCTCATAGGGACCAATGGAGCGGTCAAATCGGAGATAGAGGAATCGTTCGGCGTGATGCTGGATATAGATAGCGGGGAGGGGGTCGTTAGGATATCCCCCCGGGAGGGGCGGGGGGATCCGGTGAACCTGCTCAGGGCCAGGGACGCCGTCATGGCGATCGGGAGGGGGTTCTCCCCGGATAAGGCCTTGTCGCTCAGGGATGAGGACATGATGCTCGATATCATAGACCTGAGGGAGGTCCTCGGGAAGAACGAGAACCAGATCAGGAGGGTGAAGGGCCGCGTGATCGGGGAACGAGGGAAGATGCGGAGGGCCATCGAGGAGGCTACGGGGGCCAAGGTATCCATATATGGGCATACTATCGCCATGATCGGGGATTACGAGAGCATCACCTTTGCCAGGGAGGCGGTGGAAATGCTGATAAAGGGAAGGCAGCATTCAACGGTTTATAAGTTCCTAAGCGCCCGCAGGAGGGCCATGAAGAGAATGGGCCCCGGCGGGGCTCGGGGGGGATGAAGGTCGGAGGTATTCGAGGAGATAAGCCCCGCGGACTTCTTCTATAGGAATCGCGATATAGCGGGCTTCACGAACCCGACCAGGGCGATATACTCGGCCGTAAGGGAACTGGTCGAGAATTCCCTCGATGCCTGCGACCTCCATAGGATCAGGCCGGAGATATATCTCAGGATATCCCAAATATCCGCTAGGGGGGAGGGGCCGGAGGTTTATAGGATAAGGATTAGGGACAACGGCATAGGGGTCCCGCCCGAGGCCATACCTTCCGCGTTCGGCCAAGTCCTCTACGGGTCCAAATACAAGCTCAGGCAGGCCAGGGGGACGTTCGGGCTCGGAGGGAAGATGGCCCTGTTATATGGTCAGATAACCACCCATTCCGAGGCCGTGGTGATATCGAGCACCGGGACCAAAAGGATCTATGAATATCACCTGAGGATGGATATACAGAACAACAGGCCGATCGTATTGAAGCGCGTGGAACGCGAGAACCCGGAGCGATGGCACGGAGTTATAATAGAGTTCTCGATGGAGGGGGATTATACTAGGGCGATGCCGAAGATCCTCGAATACCTGAAGCAGACTGCCATCGTGACGCCGTACGCGGATATAACCTTCGTTGATCCGAGGGGGAGGCTTTACGAGTTCACCGGCATAGACTCATCAATGCCCAAGCCCCCGACGGAGACATTGCACCATCCGCACGGGATCGATGTGGAAACGCTCAACCGCTTGATAAATTCCACCCGCTCGAAGAACATGTACGACTTCCTGAAGAGGCACTTCCAAAGGATCGGGGATCGCACGGCCAGGGCCTTCTTGGAGTACGCGAAGCTGAACCCGAAGAGGGACCCGAAGAAGCTAAGCCCGGAGGAGGTCGTCGCCTTATCGAACGCGATGAGGAGCTTCGATTTCCTCCCCCCGGACGCGAGCTGCCTCAGCCCCTTGGGCGAGGAGCTCTTGGAGGCCGGGATAAGGAAGGAGCTGAACCCGGAGTTCGTCTCCGTGCTGACCAGGAAGCCCTCCACCTATTCGGGATATCCGTTCATCGTTGAGGTCGGGATAGCTTATGGAGGGGGGGTAAGGGCCGCGGGGGGCATATCGCTGTATAGGTTCGCGAACAAGATCCCCCTCCTGTTTGATGAGGCGAGCGACGTCTCTTGGAAGGTCGTGAACAACCTCATAGATTGGAGGAGGTACAAGGTTTCCCCGGAGATGCCCGTGGCTGTCTTCGTGCACATATGCTCCACCAAAGTCCCATACAAGACCGTCGGGAAGGAGTTCATAGCCGATAGGCCGGAGGTCGAGAGGGAGATACTCAACGCCGTGAGGGAGGTGGCGAGGAGGTTATCCCTTTACCTGTCGAAGAAGGAATACGCCGAGAGGGAGAGGAGGAAGCTCGACGTATTCCAGAAGTATCTGCCGAAGATAGCGGAGTTCTCCGCGAAGCTCGCCGGGAAGGAGGTCCCGGATATAAAGCCGCTCCTTAGGAAGGCGTCCAGGATTGAGGGGATCTAGGCCGTCGGCGAAGGAGAGGAGGGAGGCGGTCCTCCAGGCCCTTAGGAAGATCGGCTCCGATATATACGATCAGATAGTTAGGCGCGAATTCCCCCGCATCAAGATGCCCAGCAGATCGACCTCCAACATCCTCTACGATCGGGACATCAAGCAGTACGTCCTCGGGGGCAAGCACATAATCAGGAGCGCGAAGAACATCAGGCATATAAGGCCGTTCACCCAAATGGTCTGGGTCGCCTCCTTCGTCGAGGAGCTCGTTAGGTCCAACAAGACGAGCACGTTGAGGGATGTATTCTACTCGGCCCAGGCATATGAGATGAACTTCGTCGATCAAGCCGAGTCGGATAGCATAATCACGGACCTCGAATCGGTCTCGGGCCTCGCGAGGGAGGATTTCAATGTATTCCCGGAGGAGCGGAGCGCCATCTTCGGCGACCTGACGATAGAGTATACGGTCCCGGGATACGAGGGCCGCAGGCTGAACCTCACCAGCCACCCGGACGGCGTGATGATAGGCCCGGCGCTGACGAACTCCGAGTTCGTCGAATGCGGGGCCGATAAGCTGATAGTCCTGGAGAAGGGCGCGCTGTTCACGAGGTTCGTCGAGGAGAAGGTCCACGAGAGGTTCAAGGCGCTCATAATCCAAACTGCCGGCCAAGCGCCGAGGTCTACGAGGACCTTGATAAGGAGGCTGAACGAGGAGCTGGGCCTCCCGGTCCTCATCCTCACGGACGGGGACCCATGGGGGATGCACATAGCCATGGTCATAATCTCCGGGTCCGCAAACGCGGCCCACCTCCGGAAGCTCAACACGCCCAACGCCATATGGGGCGGGGTATGGGCCACGGATATAATCGATTACAAGCTCCCCAGCGACCCCCTGACGGACCTGGATCTGAAGAGGCTGGAGGAGCTGCAGAGGGATCCCCGCTATGGCGAGGATCCATGGAGGAGGGAGATAAGGACGTTCTTCAAGATAAGGAGGAAGGCCGAGCAGGAGGCCTTCAGCCGATACGGCCTAACGTACATAGTGGATGAATACCTGCCCGAGAAGCTGGAGTTGATGGAGGGATCCTGATCGCCCGGGCATCGGCCGATCCGGAAGGGTTATTAAGGGGGATCCCAGAAGCCGCGCCGCGCGGGCCGCCCCGGATTGGGGTGGCACTTCCATTGCAAGGGCGCGCTTTCCATTCGCCGGCTCAACTTTAAAAATTCATACAAAAAGGTACAAAAAATTATTAAAGGACCCATGCCAAGACCAAACCAGTTCTTGAAGGAGGTCGATCGAGCTCATTGATATGCGATCGGGCCAAAGGGGAGATGCCCCCCAAGATAAGGAAGAGGGACGGCTCCATAGCGGACTTCGATCCGCAGAAGATAAGGAACGCCATAAGGAAGGCCATGGTGGCCGTCGGGATAAGGGAGGAGGAGCCGGTCGAGAGGGCCTCCGCGGAGGTCCTGAGGCTCGTTTCGGAGATATACGGGAAGGAGCGGATGCCCTCTGTGGAGGAGGTGCAGGATATAGTCGAAACGGCGCTCATGAAGTTGGGCTATTTCGAGGTCGCGAAGGCCTACATAATCTACAGGGAGCAGCATAAGAGGCTGAGGGATGCCAAGAACCTCTTCTTCAATGTCGGGGAAGTAGTAAACTCCTATATGGCGAGGGGGGATTGGAGGGTTAGCGAGAACGCCAATTTGGGCTATTCTTTCTCGGGCCTGCTCTGGCACGCCACCGGCACGGTTATGGCGCATTACGCATTAAGCTATATATACCCCAGGGAGGTGGCGGAAGCCCACCTCAGCGGGGATTTCCACCTCCATAACCTCTCCATGAGCATAGCCGGCTATTGCGCCGGGTGGAACCTGAGGCAATTGCTGCTCGAGGGCTTCAACGGCGTCCCGGGAAAGGTGGAATCGAAGCCCCCGAGGCATTTGAGGACCGCGCTGGGCCAAATAGTGAACTTCTTCGGCACCCTCCAGAACGAATGGGCCGGGGCGCAGGCGTTCAACTCCTTCGATACGTTCCTAGCGCCCTTCGTGAGGCGGGACGGGCTGGATTATTCGCAGGTCAAGCAGGCGGTTCAGGAGTTCGTTTTCGGGGTGAACATATCGTCCAGGTGGGGCGGCCAGACGCCGTTCACGAACATAACCTTCGATTGGAAGGTCCCGGAGGACCTCAGGGATGAGCCCGCCGTCGTATGCGGGGAGGTTTCCGGGGAGCCCTATGGGGATTACCAGGAGGAGATGGACGTCATAAACAGGGCCTTCATAGAGATCCTCACGGAGGGCGATATGAGCGGGAGGGTCTTCACGTTTCCGATACCGACCTACAATATAACCAGGGATTTCGATTGGGATTCGGAGAACTCCAAGCTCCTCTTCGAGATGACCGCCAAATACGGCCTCCCGTACTTCCAGAACTTCGTGAACAGCGATCTGAAGCCGAGCGACGTGAGGGCCATGTGTTGCAGGCTTCAGCTGAACCTGAGGGAGCTCAGGAAGAAGACCGGGGGGCTCTTCGGATCCGGGGAATCCACGGGCAGCATAGGGGTCGTGACGATCAACATGCCCAGGATAGGCTATCTCTCCAAGGACGATGGCGATTTCTTCGAGAGGCTCGATGCCCTCATGGAGCTAGCGAAGAGCTCCTTGGAGATAAAGAGGAAGGTCGTTTCGAGGAACATAGAGCGGGGCCTCCTGCCGTATACGAAGCGGTACTTGGGGGACCTCAAGCGCCACTTCTCCACCATAGGCCTCATAGGGATGAACGAGGCCTGCCTGAACTTCCTCGGGACCGGCATAGCCTCGAAGGAGGGGAAGGAGTTCTCCATAAGGGTCCTGAAGTTCATGAGGGAGAAGCTCCTCGAATTCCAGGAGGAGACGGGGAACATATACAACCTCGAGGCGACGCCGGGGGAGGGGGCATCCTATAGGCTGGCGAGGCTGGATAAGGAGAAGTATCCGGACATAATCACGGCCGGCCGCGACGCGCCGTATTATACGAACTCGACTCACCTTCCGGTCGATGCCACCGATGACATCTTCGAGGCCCTGAGGCATCAGGAGGATCTGCAAACCCTTTACACGGGCGGGACGGTATTCCACGCCTTCATCGGCGAGCGGATCGAATCTGGGGATGGCTGCGCCCTATTGGTCAGGAGGATCGCCGAGAGGTTCAGGATCCCATACTATACCATAACGCCGACGTTCAGCATATGCCCGGTTCACGGATACCTGTCCGGGGAGCACTTCGAATGCCCCTCGCGGCACTCGGAGGAGGATTTGAGGCGATACGGCGCCAGGGACGCCAGCGGGAGGGCCTTCGTGCCCTGCGAGGTCTATAGCAGGGTCGTCGGCTATTATAGGCCCGTTCAGCTGTGGAACCGGGGCAAGCAGGAGGAGTACGCCAGAAGGCTGGAGTACGTCGTCCAATGAGGGCCCAGGGGGCGGGCCCATGCTCATAAAGGGGCTCAAGAGGACCTCCCTGATAGAATACCCGGGCAAGATCTCCGCCGTCATCTTCGTCGGGGGATGCAACTTCCGATGCGCCTATTGTTATAACGTTGATTTGGTACTCGGGCCCGATGAGATCCCGACGATCGATGAGGGATCGGTCCTCGCATTCCTGAAGGATAGGGTGGGGCTCTTGGACGCGGTTTGCATCACCGGCGGCGAGCCAACCCTCCAGCCGGATCTGGGGGACTTCCTCAGGAAGGTGAAGGCCATGGGCTTCCTCACGAAGCTGGAGACGAACGGCTCTAGGCCCCGCGCCTTGGAGGGGCTTTTGGGCGAGGGCTTGCTCGACCTCGTGGCGATGGATGTAAAGGCGCCGCTGAGGTTCGAAAGCTATGCGAGGGTCACGCCGAACATAACCCGGGAGGACTTCGAGGGCATAAGGGAGAGCTTCGAGCTCCTCAAGGCCTCCGATGCGGATGTGGAGTTCGTCACGACGGCGGTTCCGGGCCTCGTGGGGGAGGCCGAGCTGTTGGAGATAGCCAAATCCATCGGCCGATCTAAGCCATACGTCATACAGCAGTTCAAGCCCGGGAAATGCTTGGACCCGAGCTATTCGGGGCTGGAGCCGTATCCGGAGGAGATCCTGAGGGGCTTCGCCGAGAAGGTCGGCGAGGTGGCCAGATGCTCCCTCAGGGGCCTCCCCCAAGCCGCTGCCAAGGCCCTTCGCCAAATCCCGGAATGGGAAAATCTTAAAAATTTACAACGCGAGAAAAGAAGGGGATGAGTTCTATGCCGAAGGGTGGCGGAATAGAGGATTACGCCCTTTCGTTGCTTTCGGACCTCATAGCCATTCCATCCGTTAACCCCCCCGGCGAGAAATACGATGAGATCTGCCATAGGCTAGAATCGGCCCTTAAGGAGCTCGGATTCAAGACCAGGATTGTGGAAGGCGTTAAGGGGAAGCCGAACCTGATAGGGGTATTGGGCGAGGGGAAGCCCGAGCTCCTCTTCAACGGCCACGTCGACGTCGTCCCGCCCGGGATGGGCTGGGAGACGGATCCCTTCAAGGCGGTGGAGAAGGAGGGGAGGATCTACGGCAGGGGAACGGCGGACATGAAGGGCGCCCTAGCCGCCATGATAGCCGCCGTCAAGAAGATCTCCGATGAGGGCGTGGCCCTCAAGGGGTCCTTGATCTTCACGGCCACCGTTGACGAGGAGACCGGCGGATTGGACGGCTTGGGCTACTTGGTGCGCAAGGAGGGCCTCCGGGCGGATTATTGCCTCTCCGGGGAGCCCACGAGGCTGAACGTTTGCAGATGCGAGAAGGGCGTATATTGGTCGAAGATAAGCGTGAAGGGCAAGGCGGCGCACGGGAGCACGCCCGAGCGCGGGATAAACGCCATAGAGAAGATGGCGAAGATAATCTCCGCCCTCCAATCCATAAGGTTCGAGAAGGAGCATAGGATCCTCGGGAGGCCGACGATAAACATAGGCGTCATATCCGGCGGGACGAAGATCAACGTCGTCCCGGATTATTGCGAGATATTGGTGGATAGGAGGATGCTGCCCGCCGAGGATCCGGGCGAGGTGAAGGGGGAGATAGAATCCGCCCTCAAGGCCGTGAGGGCCCAGGATCCCTTGGTCGACTACAGGATCGAGGACCTCCTCTTCGCCGACCCCTTCGAGTTGCCGGAGGACGCGCCATTGGTGAAGATGGCCGTGGGTGCGGTGGAGGAGGCGCTGGGCAGGAGGCCCGATATAACGGGCCTGACGGGGTTCACGGACGCCCGCTTCACCGCCGTCGATGCGAAGATCCCATCGGTCCTGGTGGGGCCGGGGGATATAGCGCAGGCCCATACCGCCAATGAGTTCGTTGAGAAGAAGCAGATCCTCGACGCCATATCCGTTTACTCGACCTTCCTGAAGAGGGTCTTGGCGTAGGCCCGCCGAGCCCTCCATTTTTTATTCAGCGGGGAAGCCCAGCGGTAGCTGGGGAGCCGATGGAAGGGCCCTTCACAGGCCCGAGGCCCCCAGGGGCGCGCTCGAAGGTCCTCGGGCATGGCTGGAGGCGCTTCTCGGAGGGAGCCAATCCGTAAATAAATGGGCTTCCATGCACCAACGAAGTCAAATAGGGATCTAAAGGGTATCGAAAGAGTTATAAATTCAATGGAAAATTTCTATTTGAAAATGAACTAACCCTTGGTGGGATCCATGGAAAGGAAGGGCATGTCAAGGGAGAAGAAAGCGGTGATAATAGCGGCAATACCGCCAATCGTCCTGATCCTCGGCGCGCCATTCGTCAACAGAATTGAGCCTTGGGTCCTAGGGATGCCTTTCTTCTTCTTTTGGCACTTGGCTTGGCTGATAATAGGCCCATTGTTCCTAACGGCGGCTTACCTCGTTAGGACGAGGGGTGGATAGCGATGGAGCTTCCTCCGGGGACGATATCGCTAGCGATAATCTTCGGTTGGCTGATAATCTCGACCATAGTGGGCATAATGGCCGGGGTCCTGAAGAAGTTCAGCCTCGCGGAATGGATGGTGGCGGAGAGGGGCATATCGTTCCTAATACTCTACTTCGCCGTCGCGGCGGAGATCTACAGCGCCTTCACGTTCCTGGGCCTAGCGGGTTGGGCGGTGACGCACGGGGCATCCATCCTTTATGCGCCCGCGTACTTCGTCACGGCCTACTCCACCGGCTTCCTCCTCACCGCCTATTACAATAGGCTGGGGAAGAAGTTCGGCTATTTGACCGAGCCGGATTTCTTCATCGACCGATATGAGAGCAAGGCCTTGGGCGTATTGGTCGCCTTGGTCAGCATATTCTTCCTATTGCCCTACATCCAGCTCCAGATCTTGGGCACGGGCATAATCGTGGAGGTCGGGAGCTACGGCGCGATCTCCCGCACGCCCGCGATACTCATAGCCTTCATCTGCACGGCCATATTCATATTCATCGGCGGCTATAGGGGCATAGCTTGGACGAACTTCCTGCAGGGCATCCTAATGTTCATCGCCGCCTTCGTCGCCATAGGAGTCGTCTTCGCGGCATTCGGAGGGATCGAGCCCCTCTTCAGGAAGGTCCTCGAGACGAGCCCCAAGCACCTGCTCTTGCCGGGGGCCAGGGGCATCCACGGCCTCCCCTGGTATATGTCGAGCCTGCTCCTCACGACGCTCGGCTTTTGGATGTTCCCGCACCTGGTCCAAAGGGGCTATTCGGCGAAGCAGGAGAAGGACATAATGCGGACCTGCGCTTGGATGTCCTGGTACTCGATCCTCTCCTTCCCCATCGTACTGGTGGGCTTCGCGGCGATAATCCTATTCCCGGGCATAACGGGCTATAAGCTGCCCGCCGCGGACTACGCCGTCATAGAATCGGTGAAATACTTCTTCAATCCCTGGATCGTCGGCCTCGTCGGAGCCGGGGGGCTCGCGGCGGCCATATCGACCGGCGCCGGGCTGATCCAATGCGAATCGGGCCTCGTGGCGAGGAACTTGATCCAAAGGGGGATATGGCCGAAGGCCAGCGAAATGGCCACGGCTTGGACCGCGCGGGCGCTGTCCATAATCTTCACGGTAATATGCCTGTTCTTGGCCCTCTACTATCCGCATTTGCTCGTCTACCTCCTCCTGGTGGCCTATAGCGGCGTCGTACAATTCTTCCCGGGATGGGTGTTCGGCATCACGTGGAGAAGGGTCACCAAGGCCGGCGTCTTCGCCGGCATAGTGGCCGGCGTGATCGTGGTATTGCTGACGACGTTCGTCTGGCCCGATCCGCTGCAGATCCACTCGGGCATATGGGGCCTCTTCGCCAACTTCCTTGTCACCGTGCCGGTGAGCTTGGCCACCAAGCCGCCATCCGAGGAGACGATAAGGCGGATCCTATCCGCCTGAACCCCCTTCCCCTCCCCTTTTTTGCCATGCCCCCGAAACCCCAGCGGAGCCGAGGGGCGGGGGATCGCGTTTCGCTTGCCGAAGCGCTGGAATCGGCTGCTGGATTACGCATGGGATAAAGGGGAACCAACTTATTATCGTTAATATCAAAAATATTTTTTCGCTGAGCTCAATTCATTCCCAAAGATTAATCATCGGTAAGCCCAATCCGTTTCCATTCATATGTCAAAACAGTCCCCTTCTTAATTATCCCCGCCGCCCAATCCCATGGATCCCCAATGCGCAGCGAGCCCCATGCCTTGGTAAGGCCCTCCAGAACCCCGCCTTTGCCCCTACGCCGCCAATCCTCATCCCCTACAGCGTTGGAGGAGCGGATCGAGCGCGATGGCGCGGAAACTTTTGGCGAGGGCGATTCAACGATGAGGGGTGGGAAGGGCCTCGAGGCTAAGTACGGTATTTTGGCGCGCGGCTGGGCTTGCAGGCGTTACGCTCGGGGGGTAGAGGAACCGGCGGCGGGGGATGGGAATACGATTCCAATACGCCCAAAAAGGATCTAAAGGAGGATATGGAAGCGGCCTCGAGGGAGTAAACGGACGCCCTGCCGGTTTCGATCGCCACTACGCTGATCCATATGGCAAAGCCCCCGCCTATTGAAAGACCCATTCGCGCAACTGCGGATGCCGCCGGAAGGAAGCCCAAAACCGTGGATCGTGGAAGTCATCCTAAAATCCAAACGGAATCATCTTCCCGCTGAAGATTTTGATGGCGGACTGGGCGGGGCTCATGCCGCCCAACGCGGATGGGCCGGGATTGGACGGCCTCAGCCGGAGGGGCTGGGGGGAGGGGCCCCGCGGCTATCCTAAAAGGCTCATCAATAATAGCTCAAGGGGCTTGAGCTCCCCCTGGACCGGATCCACTTGAAGTCCCAGCTCCTCCAACGTGACGACCCCGAGGAGGAAGACCCCTTCGTCTCCGAATATGGCGATCGTATGGGTCTTGAGCCCCTCGACCTCGATCCCAACGATCCCCACATCCCTCTCGAGCACTTGATTGTTCGCAAGCCTGAACCTCCTCCTGCCCATGGGCTTAATTCCCAGCTCCTCCAAGACGCTCCTCGGCAGCGCGCTGTAGATTGCTCCGGTATCCGCCAACAGCTCCACCTCCTTAACGGCTCCGCCCGCTTCAACGTTCCAAAGCCTAGCCCTAACCCTTACGTAACCCATTTATGGCATCTCCGCGGGATCGCGCTCCTGAGCCCATCCCATGGGGAAGTCTTATAAATCATTCCCAGCCTTGGCGCGCGGCATCCCCATCCGCATCGGGGGCGGCCCTCCCCCAGGGCCCAAGGCTTGGAGGGATGGGAAATGGCGCCGCCGAGAGGATTCGAACCCCTGACCAACGGGTCCCAGCGGGGCGGGCCTAAGGCCTCCCTTAACAGCCTCAGCCCCGCTCGAGCGCGGGTCCGCTGCTCTACCGCTGAGCTCTCGCCCATCGGGCCTTGGCCCATGGGTACGGCGGCTCCCACGGCGGCGATCTGAAGGGCTGGAGCCGAATTAATAAACCTTAGCGATCCATGGGCCGCCCGCATGGCCGATGGCATTGGATGGGCCCGGCCGGATTCGAACCGGCGACCAGCAGGTTTCCCCGAACCGGGGCTATGAGCCTGCTGCTCTAACCTCTTCAGGATCGATCCCGCCTCGATCTGGCTGAGCTACGGGCCCGCATGCGCCCTAGGTACCTCCAGCCGAATTTTAAAATTTGCCCCGGCTATGGGGAAGCGATAAGCGTTGAGGTCTTTATTATGCCCGGTATTCCCCTCATCCCGGTGACTATGGCATCGAGGGCCGATAGGTCCGGGACCTCGAGCCTGGCCACTATGTCGAACTCCCCGTATACGATCCTCGCCTCCGTTACGCCCCCCATGCCCCTTATCCGGTTGGCTATGTCGTATTCCCTCCCGACCTCCGCCACGATCAATAGATACGCTACGATCGGCAACTCAATCGACCAGCCCTTAGCCGCGGAGGGATTTAAAACGCTTTTTGGGGAGGCCGGCTAAGGTTTTTAAGGCCCATGATGCCTATGCCGGCGGGATCCGGATTGCCCGAGGAGGTCTTCGATATCGAGGAGTTCCTGCGCCTCTCCGAGAGGGCTACGGAATGCAGGGTGAAGCGATCGGAGGGCGCGGTGAAGTTGAAGCTCAGGCTTCCAAGGAAGCTTTATACCATAAGGCTCGATGTGGAGAGGGCCGAGGAGGTCCTGAAGGGCTTGAAATGCCCCATCCAGGAGGTATGAGCCCGGGCGGCTCCATGCGGCCCGATCGATCCATAGCTTTTTAAGCCCCTGGGATATACGCTCCGGATCGGCTTGAGCAGCCTATATGGCCCTTTGGCGCCAGGGGGATCGCGATGAGCGGCGGGCGCCTCAGGACCGCCCTATTGCTGGGCCTCGCGGCAATCCTCCTGGCCTCCGGCCTCGGCCTCCTCTACGTTTCGATGGAGAGGGGCCGGGAGGCCCCCAGGTCGCAACCACGGCCATAACCGCGGCGATCCCAACGACGAAGCCCCTCGAGCCGCCGGCCACCAAGGCCACCACGGCGACCGCTACGGCCGCGACCGCGACCGCGATCGCATCGGAGACCACGGCGCCCCGGATCAGGGCCTATGAGGTAGCCGTCGAGATCCGGCCGGGGCGCGGGGCGACGCTCAGCTACGATGCGGAAGCGGGCGATCGCATCCGCATCCAACTCCGGGGATACCATTGGTCCATTAGGGATATGCCGGAGCGGATAAAGGTGGTAATCAGTTATGGAGATGGCACCATCATCGCCGAGCTGGTCGGATGCGAGATCGATCACGAGTTCGTTGCTGAAGGGGGGACCGTGAGCATATTCATTGGTAATCCATATGCCTTGGGCCACATTCCAAATAAATACGTAAGGGGCAGCATAACCATAACGAGCGCTTGAGCCCGACCGCCCTTCGATCCGCGGGCTTCGGCCGCGGATGATCGGCTCGTCTGTCCCGCTTTACAAAGATAAAATTTCATAAATGCAAAATCAATCGAACTCGTCGCGAATAAGTCCGCGATGAGGCTTCGTTAAGAAAGGCGAGATGGCTCGCGAGTACCTCGGCTTCATCAAGCTCGCGAAATTCAGGAGGGATGATGCCATTTGCGCATCGCGCTATAACGAAGAGATGGCGGGGGCCCATTTGAAAAAGTTCATTGACATGGCGGAAAAATTCGCTTCTGGATCCGCGGCCGATGGGCCTTGGATGGTCCCCCCTTCTACCTTTGCAGCTCCTCAAAGAGCCTTTTGCAGGCCTCGTGGGCCCTCCCGGCGCCCTCCAAGGCCTCGAGGGCATCATCCCCCGTATAGAGCTCCTCCGGCGGGGCCCCGGTCTCCTCGTCCCCATATAGGCTCGGCTCCCTCTCGCGCCTCAGCTTCCTCGAGATCGCGGCCAGAGGGGGTATGAGGGGTCTGAACCACTCGGGGAACCTCCCCTCGCAGCGCTTGAGCAACGGGCCCACGTCGTGCCACTTGGGCGGCTCCACCCCCACCAAGCGCAAGGCGGCTTTAAGCGATAGCTCTACGGCCTCTTGGCTCTGGCGGATGACGTACGCGTAATTGCCGCCCTCCAATGCCTCCTTGGCGTGCTTGAGCCTTTCCCCCGATTGCTTGAGGTAGGACCTGGCCATATCAATGTTATTCAATGATTATCTCCTCCCCGGGCCTATAGGGCTCCTTCAGGACCCAATACCACCTCCTCCCGGCCCTCACCTTCTTGGCGCCGAGCTCCCCCAGCCTTCGGCGGAGCCTCTCGAGGACGCCCGCGAAGAACCCCCGCTCGTCGTAAAGTATCACGGCGTCGTCGACCATATCGAGGTAAAGGGGGGAGAGCCCGGCGGCCTCCTCGGGCGTCTTCAGTACGGGGGAGAAGTCCACGTGAAAGCCCTCAGCGGCGAGCCCCTCCATGAGGCGCTCCACCTTGGCCTCGGCCCTCATGAAGGCCTCCTGCCTCCCCAGCCTCCCCTTGGGCAGGCCCCTCGCCACGATGAGCAGGTCCACATCGCCGTCGCGGCGCGCCTCCCCGCGGGCCACCGAGCCGAAGACCGCGAGCGTGACGAGGCGATCCCCGAGCTCCTCCCTCAAGGCCCGGAGGAGCGCATCCAACAAAGCCCCATAGGGCTCGGGAAGCAAAGCGCATCGCTTAAGCGATGCATAGCGCCCTTAAATAATCCTTCGGGCCTCGCGGGGCTACCCGGCGAATGCCTT
>CALIRQ010000005.1 GCA_938042195.1 uncultured archaeon | reverse complement strand
GGGCCCCGTTCCATATCGATGGGCGGGCAACCCGCGCTTCGCTCGAATCATCAGCGTTATATCAGCGGCCAGCGGGAATTTCAGAACCGACGCGCCCTGACATGGGGTAAAAGGGGCAGTTATAGGGACCCCTTCCGAATCAGAGGAATCCCACCTTGTGGAGGTATTCTGCGACTTGGACCATGCCCTTAGCTGCTCCCCTCTGCGTATTGTCGGATAGGACTTGGTATTTTATCCCGCTATCGTAGGCCTCAATTCTCTCGATCCTCCCGACCACGGTGGACATGCCGCCCCCAAGGCCCACATCGAATATGGGCTGGGGGCTCCTATCCAAGACCACTATGGCCTTCTCCGGGCTGGATGGCAGATCCCCGAACTCCCTTTTGCAGCGCTCGTTGAACTCCTCGTAAATGGCCTTAACATCCTCCTCGGAGCAAGCCCTCTCCGTTTCAACGAACACGGTTTCGAAATGCCCCCTTAGGGTTGGCACCCTGACGCAACTGCAATCTATCCTGAACCTCGCGGGCTCTATCCTGCCATCGGCATAGTCGCCGAGTATCTTCAACGTCTCCCTCTTGACCTTCGCCTCCTCCTTCTCGATATAACCTATGACGTTGCCCTCCAGGACGACCTCGGGATCCCTTATCGGCTCCCTGACGCCCTCCAAGGGCTTCGGGAGCTCGAGCCTCCTTTGGGCCCTCCACTTTTGTATGAGGGCATACCCCCCTCCGGAGACCGATTGATACGACGACATTATGACCCTCTTGATTCCCAGCTCCCTGTATATCGGACAAAGCGAGACTGCGAGGCCCACGGTCGTGCAATTCGGGCCGGGGGCGATCCAGCCCTCCCAGCCCCTCCGCCTCTGGAGGCCCAATAGCCTATGGTGGTCGGCGTTCACCTCCGTGATCAATATGGGTACGTCGTCCTCGTATCTGAAGGCGGAGGTCGTGCTTATGACGGGCGTATGCCTCGCGCATTCGCCCTCGACCTCCCTCGCGACCTCCGATGGGAGCGCCGAGCATATCAAATCCAGCCCCTTGCCGACCTCCCCCATCCCCCGGACCCTCCTCTCCTTCACGTCCTCCGGTATGCCCGATAGGTCCAACGTGCAGGCCTCGCCGAAGGGCCTCCCCGCGCTCCTCCCGGAGGCGTATAGCTCCTCCAGCTCGAACCATGGATGTCCACAAAGAGCCCTGACGAACTCCAGGCCCGCCGCCCCGGTGGCCCCTAGAACGCCGACCCTCAGCTTTTCCATGCGAGGGGCATAAATCGATAAGGATATAAGCGTTATCGCGGAGGTAGGGCGCCCGGGCCCGGAGCACCCGGGCGGAACGAAGCGAAGGGAAAATGGCCCTAGAGCATATCGCCCTCATCTCCCTCGGCCTATTGGTCGGGCTCAGCGGCGCCATGATCCCCGGCCCCCTCTTGGCTTTCACGATTTTGGATGCCTCCCGGAAGGGGAAGGTCACGGCCCATTTGATCGTAACGGGCCATATGCTATGGGAGGCGGGGATAATCTTGCTACTCCTCCTCGGATTCGGATGGCTCGTAGAGGGATACCGGGACCTCATCTATTCCGTCGGCGGCTTGATGCTGGGCCTCATGGGGATGGGCGTGCTTAAGGGAGGGGCCAGCGGGGCGGAGGCTGGGGATCCAAAGATTGGATCATCGCTCATGGGCGGGATATTTTACACGGCCTTCAACCCAACCCAGCCGATTTGGTGGGCCACCGCTGGATTGGCCCTGCTCCTCAAGGGATCGGAGGCGCTGGGATGGTTGGGGGTGATCCTCGTCACGGTCGGCCATTGGCTCTCGGACTTCGCCTATTACCTCTTCGTCTCCTTCGCGGTACATTGGAGGAGCGATCTCATCCGCCCAAAGCGCGTATCCGCGCCCTTGGGTCTCTTCATGATCGCCTTGGGCGCGTATTTCTTGGCGCAGGGCCTGATGGGCACTCTGAGGGCGTTCGCCGCTTAGGCTCGCGCCGATCCGATTCATGAGAACCTCATGCCGATCGCCCCGTTGGGGCAGGCATCGGAGCATTCCAGGCAGGCTATGCACTCCGGATGATTGAACCTCTGCCACGGCAGCGAGAGGATCGGGACCTGCATCGGGCAGGCGGCCTCGCAGGAGGCGCAACGATCGCACCTAGCGGGCCTCCGGCCGATCCCGAGGAAGCTCACTCGGCCGAACAGCGCCATCAGGGCTCCGGTCGGGCATAGGTATCGGCACCAGAGCCTCGAGACCTTCAGACCCCCGTAAACGGCGATCGTGAGCAGGGCCAAACTGATCAGAGTCGTTCGAGGGAGGCTTGTGGCCCATTCCCCCAATCGCCCCTCGGAGGCCGCGGCGAATATCCCGCGCAGGATCTCCCGCGGCCCTGCCCCCACCGGGGAGATTGCGGAGAACGGGCCGGATGCCAATGGGCCGAGGGCCGCCCTATAGGCTCCTCCCCAGCCGAAGCCATAGCTCAACGCCAAGCTCGCGCTTAACGAGAGGAGCGAGAGGAGGATCAAGTATTTGAGCTTGGAGAGGAAGGAATGATCCCTTGGCGCGATCTTCCTCTTGGCCTTGGAGAGGAAGCGAAGAACATCTTGGAGGAATCCGAAGGGGCAGACCCATCCGCAAAAGGCCCTGCCCAGCAGGGCCCCGAGGATGAACGCCATGGCCAAGGCGGCGAGCGGGGCCTCGGCCTTGGATAGGAGCGCCTCCGTCGTTTCAAGGGCCCCGGGGAATATCGACGGCTTGCCGGGGTTGGCGAGTATCGGCAAGGGCACCGGGAACGGGCCGATCTCGAGGGAGAGGGCCCTGAAGAGGAGCGCGTTTATGGAGGCGAATGATAGCGCTTGTACGATCAGCCTAACCGGCCTGAACTTGGCCTTCAAGCGATTTCACCCCGATGCCATCAGCGAGGCGACGGCCCCGAAGCCTCCCTCGCGAAGGGCCGCCAAGAGGAGCGATAGCCCGATCAGGAGCGCCCACCAAGCCAAGACCCTTCTCATGCAGACCTCACCGGGGAGAAGCGCTGGGGCCCATGGGCTTCAACCCCTTCCCCCTTGCCGATGGTTGATGGCAGCGAGGGCCATCTCGAGGGCGACGCCCTGGGGATCATTGGCCTTCACAATGCCGCTTGATAATATGACCCCCTCGGTCCCCAGCTCGAGGGCGGCCTTTACGTCCTCCCCTTTGGATATCCCGGCGCCGCATATCGGCACCACCTTCGGATTCGTCGCCCTTATCCTCTCGACCGCCCTCCTAACGATCTCCGGCTTGGCCTTCGATACCGGTATGCCGGTCCCTATGAGCTCCGGGGGCTCGAGCGCGACCATATCCGGCCCCAGGGCCGCCGCGGCTGCCCCGACCGGGATTGTATCCGCGCAAACGAGCGTCGTCAAACCCGCCGATCTAGCCCTCGATAGGGCTAGATGTATCTCCGAGAGCCCTATGCGCCTTTCGGAATGGTTTATGATGGTTCCAATGGCCCCCGCCTCCTTAACGGATTCTGCCGTGACATGGCCCGTATGCGCGCCTGGCGGATGAGGATCTATATGTTGCGCGAAGACGGGGAGCTCGACCGCCTCCGCTATTAGCCTGAGGTCCGCGAACTGGGGCGCGACCGCCAGCCCCGAGCCAACCTCCTTCCAAGCGCGCTCTATGGCCCTCGATAGTGCGAGGGCCCTCCTGCCGGTCGCCTCCGGATACGTCTTGAAGTTTATGAGGATCAAAGGGAACTCTATCTTCGCCACCGCATCCCACCAACCGGCCCATCCGTAGGGCATACCAATAAATAAAACCCCTCGCCTAGCTCAAGCGTCGAAGGAGATCCGCGATGGGCGGTAAGAAGGTCACGATCTCGTTGATAAAGGCCGACGTCGGTTCCGTCGCGGGCCATTATAGCGTCCATCCGGAGCAGATCGAGGTGGCCAAGGCTTGCCTCGAGAGGGCCAGGAACGAGGGCCTGATAGAGGACTTCTGCGTATTCAATTGCGGCGACGATCTTGAGCTCCTGATGACCCATCGGCGCGGCGAGAACGATCCCAAGATCCATGGGCTGGCTTGGGATACCTTCAAGGAGGTGACGGAGAAGGTCTCGAAGAAGCTCAAGCTATACGCCGCCGGCCAAGACCTGCTCTCCGATACGTTCAGCGGCAACGTGAAGGGCATGGGGCCGGGGGTGGCGGAGATGGAGATAGAGGAGCGCCCCTCCGAGCCATTCATCGCCTTCGCCGCCGATAAAACTGAGCCCGGGGCCTTCAATCTGCCGCTGTTCAGGATCTTCGCCGACCCCTCCTATACGGCCGGCCTCGTGATAGAGGAGGTGATGCACTCCGGCTTCACCTTCCGGGTCTTGGACATACTGGAAAACAAGTACGTAGACCTCGTCTGCCCCGCGGAGATCTACGATTTAGTGGCCCTAATCGGGACCACGGGCAGATACGTGATCGAGAGGATATTCAGGAACTCCGATGGCCTCTTGGCGGCTAGCGTTTCGACCAGTAGGCTGAGCCTGATAGCGGGCAAATACGTGGGCAAAGATGACCCCTGCATGTTGGTCAGATGCCAGCGCGGCCTCCCGGCGCTAGGGGAGGTCCTCCTCCCGTTCTCGTTCCCGCATCTCGTCGCGGGCTGGATGAGGGGCTCCCATTACGGGCCCTTGATGCCCGTGGGCTTGGAGGATGCGCGATGCACCGCCTTCGACGGCCCGCCCAGGATCGTCGCCCTCGGCTTCAACCTCTCCGATGGCCGATTGGTCGGCCTCGGCGGCTCAAAGCCCGCTGACCTCTTCGCCGACGTCGCCTTCGATAGGGCCCGTTGGATCGCGAATGAGATCACCGAATACATAAGGCGGCACGGGGAGTTCATGCCCGCTAGGCTGGGGCCGGAGGAGATGGAGTACACGACGCTACCGCAGGTCCTCAGGAAGCTGGCACCTAGGTTCAAGGAGGCCCATAAGCCCTAGGGCCGGGGCGGGGGCCAATGGCTGAAAGGATACTGGTTTGCGATGAGATCCATCCGGATGGGATAGAGCTCCTTAGGGGGAAGGGATTCCAAGTCGACGTTCGCCTCGATCTCAGCGGCGAGGGGCTGAAGGAGGAACTCAAAAAATATTCGGCCGTTATAATAAGGGGCAGGACGAGGCTGACGAGGGATCTGCTCAAGGGCGCTGGCGGGCTCAAGCTCATCGTCAGGGCCGGGGTCGGGCTGGATAATATAGACCTCGACGCGGCGAACGAGCTAGGGATAAAGGTCACGGCTACGCCGGAGGCGACGACGCAAAGCGTCGCGGAGCTCACGATCGGATTGATCCTTTCTCTGCTCCGAAGGATACCCTTCAACGATGCCGCGCTCAAGGGCGGCAAATGGGTCAAATCCGGATCGATGGGGCGCGAGCTGAGGGGTAGCGTCTTGGGCGTCATCGGGGCAGGCGGGAGGATAGGGTCCGAAGTTGCCAGGATCGCGAGGGTCGGGTTCGGCGCGGAGGTGATAGGGTTCGACATAATCGACATAAGCCAGAGGGCCTCGGAGATCGGGTTCAGGATCGCCGACTCCTTGGAGGGGCTCCTGAGGGAAAGCGATATAGTCACGATCCACGTCCCCTATTCGCCCTCGACCCATCATCTGATCGATGCGAAGAGGATAGGCATGATGAAGAATGGGGCCCTATTGGTGAACACCTCCAGGGCCGAGGTGGTCGATGGAAGAGCCGCATTGGAGGCCCTAAGGGCCGGGAAGCTCGGCGGGTTGGCCTTGGACGTTTTCACGAAGGAGCCCCCCGTGGATGCTTGGGAGAGGGAGCTCGTGGGATCGGATAGATGCGTTTGCACCTGCCACATCGGCGCACAGACCGTCGAGGGCCAGAGGAGGGCGAGCTTGGCCGCGGCCGAGAGGGTTTGCGCGTTCTTCGGTGTTTGATTGGGAAGGAAGCCGGGGGATCCCGATGGGGAGGCTTGGGGCATTGGCGTTGGCGATTATCCTATTGATCGCGATCCCCCTCAACCCGCCATTGGCGGATGCCGCCATCCTGGAGGCGAGGGTAGCGAGATCCTCCGTCTCCGTTTCGCTCGCCCTCGTGGCTTATCAAAACTTCACGGCCTTCCCGGAGGTTCCTCATCGGATAAGCGAATCCGACGCCGCCAAGGCGGAGGCCGCCCTGAACGCTGCCTTGGCCGATGCATCCCCGGGCTTGAGCGCCGAGCTGAGGGCCATAGAAATGCGCTCCGATGCCAACTGGATGAACCTAACGCTGAAGTTCGAGGTCCGCGGAGCCTTGGAGAAGAGGGGATCCTTGATAAAGGTCGATTGTTCTTGGAGATCGATCTCCCTACGAGGGCCGGTGGTTATAAGCGGATTCGATTTCAACGGAATCGGCAAATCCTTTTTGAGGCCATCCTTGGAGGCTTATAAGGGCCACCTGGGGTTCTATGAAAACGGCACGATCCTCGTCACGAAGGAGAGGGGCCTGAACGTCATCGGGAACTTCACCCCATTCGATTTGGCCGCGTTCCGAAAGCCATTGGATTCTTGGCGAATCCGTTATGGGCTTAGGGATGGGTTAACGGCGATCGAACTGGATCCCCCGGATTTCGTTATGCGCGTGGACAAGATCGGGAACGCCACAACGAGCCATATAATCAGGTTCATATCCTCGGCCCGCATCATCGCCGATGGGATGGCCAACCCGGGGGTGGATGGGATCTCGCTCGCAGCTGGAGATGGGCTTTCCGAAGCGGCGATGGCGCTATCATTGGTCTTGCTCGCGGCCCTCTGCATTTGCCTTAGGGGCGGCGCAGTCCCAAAGGCCAGGCCGAAGGGGCGCCCTAAGGGGAGGCCCGCTCGAGCCTAGCCTCGCATGGAGTCGAACCTCCCTGATGCTTGATGCGAAAGGCCATCCCACTAGGATCGAAATCTTCGACCTTCCTCCGAGGAACCTTTTTAAGCCGCCCCTCCGCGTGGGAGATTGACGTGAATTTGGCGAGGATCTTCATCGGCAGGATAAAGGCCAAGCGCGCCGGCAGGATCGGTAGGATCAAGGTAGTTAGCATTGGCCGTGAGGATTAGGATCAAGATCATCGTAGATCAGAGAGGGGTTGAGGAGGTGGCTCTGCTAAATAGCGGATACGAAGCCCCTTCGGCCCAGCTCTTGATATCCGTGGATACGGCCGAGAGGTTGGGCCTATGGCCTCCGAGGAGGTCTATCAAAGCGGAGTTCGAAACGGCGGGCGGGGTCCTAAGGGCTTGGCTCTGCCCGAAGGCCGGTAGGGTGAAGGTGCTAGCCGAAGATGCCGAATCAAAGGAGGTTGAGGCGGATATCGTTATATCGCCGCTGGCAGATGAACCCCTCATAAGCGATGCGCTGGCGGAGGAGCTCGAGATAGCGGTCGAATCATTCGGCAGGGGCCTATGGAGGTTCAGGTGGGAGCCGCATTCGAAACTTAGGCAGGGGCTTTGAAGCCCGCTCCCGCGGCTCCTCTGGGATGAAAAGGAAGGGGCCCCCAAGGAAGGCTAGGGGCCCGATGGCCTCATCTGATCCTGTCCTTCAGCATGGATTCCACTCTAGCGCGCTCGTATACCTTCGGGAATTTCTCCAAGAGTATTCTGGAATACAGCTCCGCCTCCTCGTCCGTGATGAATTGGAACATATAGGGCCCCGAATAGGGCGAGGGCTTCCCGTCCCTGGTTATGAACTCGATGTGCATCAGCGGATCTCCCCTCTTTATTGTTATCGGTTGCCTATCGTTGCTCAAGTTCACGAGTTCCAAGGCCAGCCTGCCAACGAACCCGCTATGGACCTTCGCCGCGTTCAGGAACGATAGGCCCATCCTCCCGTATTTGCTCTTGGCCGTGAGATGGGCTATGTAGCCCGGGGGCGTGAAGACGACCTCGTACGATATCAGGTTCTTATGCTCCAGGTAATGCAGCGTGGTCTCATCCCTCACCGTGAGCACGTAGCCGTCCCCATCCAGGAGCGAATAATCGAATGGATGGATGCACTTATATTCATTTATCAATTCTATCAATTTATCCTTGCCCACAATGCACATTTTGGGCTCCCTCAGAGCTGCGAGAGCTTGAGCAATCGCTCGTAGTTCTTATCGACCCACCGCTGTATGGCCTCGATCATCCATCTGTTCTCCGGTTTGAAAAGATGCCTGAACCTCCCCTGGGTCTTCAGGAGCTCCTCAACCGGCAATGGGTTCGGGACGGGGAGCGTGATCCTATACTTCCCATTTTCGACTTCGTAGAGCGGGAAGAACCTCGTTTGGACCGCCAGCCTGGCCACCTTTATGGATTCCGATGGCTCGTGCCTCCATCCCCTCGGGCAAGGGGTTATGGCGTGGATCACCGCCGGGCCGTCGACCTCTATGCCCTTCCTGACCTTGGCAATGCAATCCTTCCAAAAGGCCACCGATGCTGTGGCCGCATATGGGATGTCATGCGCCACGGCGATCGCTATGAGGTCCTTCTTCCACTCCCTCTTCCCCGGGATCTTCGCCCCCGGCGGCGAGGTTGTCGTGGCGGCCCCGAAGGTCGTCGATCCGGATCTTTGGATCCCCGTATTCATGTAGGCCTCGTTGTCATAGCAGATGTATAGGAAGTCGTGGCCGCGCTCCAGGGCCCCGGATAGCGCTTGGAGGCCTATATCGAATGTCCCCCCATCCCCCCCTATGGCTATCACATCGACCTTTTGGTCCCATCTGCCCTTCCTCATCAGGGCCTTGAACCCGGCCTCGATGCCGCTGGCCACGGCCGCGGCGTTCTCGAAGGCCACGTGGACCCAAGGAAGGCGCCACGCCGTGTAGGGATAGATGCTCGTGCTCACCTCCAAGCATCCGGTCGCGTTGACGAGGACGGCCGGCCCCCTCAAGGCCTTCAACGTCATTCTGATGAAGGTAGGTACGGGGCAGCCGGCGCACATCCTATGACCCGGCGCCAATAGCTCCTCCGTGGTCAACTCCCTGAGCGTGCTCATCATTCCCTCACCCCCACGTACTTCACCCGAACCATCGGGGCCTTGGCCTCGGCCATCCTCAGCCCCTCCCTATATAAGCCCTCAACGTCCTTCTCGGTTATATCCCTGCCGCCCAGCCCATAGATCGCGTTAAGGACCTTCAACTTCGGCAACTTCCCATGAATGGTCCCGATCAAATCGCTGCAAAGCGGCCCGAAGGGAGCGCCGAAGCTTATCGCCCTATCCATCACCACCACGGACCTCAATCCCTCCAGCTCCCTAACAAGCTCATCCACAGGGAACGGCCTATAAAGCCATAGCTTCACAACGCCCACCCTCTCCCCCTTCCCCCTGAGGGCCTTGGCCACATGCCTCGCCGTGCCGGCGGCGCTACCCATGCATATGATGGCGGTCCTGGCGCCATCCATGCCATAGGATTGGAACTTCCCATACCTCCGGCCGGAGATCCTATTGAACTCCCTGCAAACCCTCTCCAGCGCTACCGGGACCCTCTTCATGACCTCCGCTTGTTGGCGCTTGAACTCGAAGTAATAATCCGGTAGGGCAACCGGGCCTATCGTCGAGGGCCTTCTGGGGTCGACTGCGCAAGCGCCCGATCTGGGCGGCAGGAAGGCCCTGACGGCCTCGTCCTCCAGCACCTCGACCCCCTCCATGGAGTGCGAGATTATGAAACCGTCGATGTTGACTGAGGATGGCAAGAGGACCTCCGGATCCTCCGACAACCTAAAGGCCTGTATCGTCCAATCATACGCCTCCTGGGCGTTCTCGGCGAATATCTGTATCCAGCCGCAATCCCTCGATCCCATCATATCCGAGTGATCGCCGTGTATATTGAGCGGAGCGCTCAGGGACCTGTTCGCTATTCCCATGACTATTGGGCACCTGAGGCTCGAGGCTATGTAGAGGAGCTCGTGCATGAGCGCCAGGCCTTGGCTCGCCGTCGCCGTGAAGACCCTCGCTCCGGTGAGGCTGGCGCCTATGCAGGCCGAGAGGGCCGAGTGCTCCGATTCCACGTTTATGAACTCGGTATCGACCTCCCCGTTGGCGACGTACTCGCTATATTTTTCAACAATTATGGTCTGGGGGGTTATGGGATAGGCCGAGACCACGTCGACATCGCATTGCTTGGCCGCGTAGGCTATCGCCTCATCCCCGGTCAATCCGATCCTTTTCATCGCCGCATCACTCCTCCTCCATCCTTATGGCCTTCACGGGGCATTCGGCCGCGCATATGCCGCATCCCTTACAATACTCGTAATCTATCTCCACGCCATCGTTGACCCTCTTCACCGCCATATCCGGGCAATAGATCCAGCAGATCAGGCATTTGGTGCATTTGGCCTTGTCTATAACCGGCTTGAAGGACCTCCAAGCGCCCGTCTTATAAAGGGCCGATGAACCCGCCTCCGATATCGTCCCGCCCGGGGGAACCTTCCTCCAACCAAGCTTTTCCTTTAAAGCGCTCAATACTCCCTCACCTCATTCAATGCCCTCTCCATTAGCTCCACGTTCTTCTCCCCGATCTCCCCCGGGAACCTTTCCCTCACGACCTTCTTGGCCGATTCAAAGCTCACCCAACCCATGACCTTCAGCAAAGCCCCCAACATGGTCGTATTGTAAATGGGCCTTCCGATCACCTCCATGGAAAGCCTCTTGGCATCGAGTGCGTAGAACCTTACCCCCCTCAAGCCCATTTCCTCCTTTACCTTGGCCGGATCTTCCGTCAGGTTGAGGATCAGCATTCCGCCTCTCTTCAACCCCTTCACCGCATCCGGCGATTTGGCTAGCCCTGGATCTATCACCACGACCGCATCCGGGTTGTAGATCTGGGAGTGGATTTCGATCGGTTTATCGGAGATCCTAGTGAACCCCAGCACCGGCGCTCCGGTCCTCTCCGGCCCGAACTCGGGGAACGCTTGCGCGTATTTGCCGTCCAGAAGCGCGGCCTCCCCCAAGAGCCTGCTGGCGGTCACAACGCCCTGTCCGCCCCTCCCGAGCCAGCGCACCTCCACCATCATCCCTTTCATCTTAATCCCAGTAAAGAGCATCCTCCGTGGTAAAAAAATGGTATCGCTCGACTTGGCGCCGATTCTTGGCCAAAGTGGCCACAGGCCAATCTGGATGGGCCCGTTTTCGGCATTTTCGGCGATTCCTTCGATCCAAAAATTAGAATATATCGTTAAGTAGCTCAACTCCTCTAGCGCCTTCCTCGCCATCGGGGCAGCGGCTCAATATCCTTTTTTAGCGAGCTCGCCATTGGATATGGGCCAATGAGGTGGAGTGCTTGGGGATGAGCAGGGTCAAGGTTTATGCCCGCCTGATAGTCGCCATCGCCCTGTGCCAAATGGCGGGAATCGTGGGCTCCTTATTCACGGCTCCTGCGATACCCGTATGGTATGCGGGCCTTCGGAAGCCTGATATCTCCCCACCAAACTGGGTCTTCGCCCCCGTTTGGACGGCGCTCTATCTATTAATGGGCATATCCCTATTCCTCGTGTGGAATGTCGGGCTAGATGAGGGCTCGGTAAGGAGATCCATTGTATTATTCGGCGTCCAGCTGGCGATGAACGCCATCTGGTCTTACCTATTCTTCGGGTTGCGCTCCCCGCTACTCGGCTTGGTTTGGATTGTGGCCCTTCTGGGTTTTGATAGCGCTCACGATCGCCTCCTTCTCCAAGGTATCTAAGGCGGCGGCCTCGCTTTTGATTCCATACTTGATCTGGGTGACCTTTGCCGGCTATCTGAACTACCAGCTCCTGATCCTCAACCCCTAGGCTTAGGCGATGGGCGGGAAGCCTTCCCGTCCAAAAATTTGGACTCATCGTCAACTCTTTCGCCCCTCCCTGCTCTTGCCCAATCGCCCCCTCTTGCCCAACTTGGGATTAGCGGCCCTTTTCGACTTGGGTTTTGATATTATCAGCTTATCGCCGCTTATCCGGATCAGGACCCGGACCCTCTTCCCCTTGAACGGGAAGCTGGAATCCGTCGAGAGCTTGGTTGGTATGAAGATCCTCGCGGCTTCGTAAGATCTCCCCTTTATTGTTTTCCTGATGACTATGTAGTTGGCGAAAGCCTCCTTCATTTTTAATCACCACTTTGGTTAGTAATTTGCTAACTAATTTATTAATCTTATTAAATATTTCGATTCCTCCGCATCCAAAAAATCGAACATCTAAAGTTCGCCCTCCTCTATGGCCTTCATTACCTCCCTCCAATAATCCGCGATCATCTCGAGCCTATTCGAGAACGTATCGCTCAGCCTCGCGGGCTCGTTCCTCCTGGCCCTATATAGGAGCCCGCTCCTCAGGAGCGCCTTCCATGTCTGGCTGAGGGTCCTAGCGGAGCACCTCTTCTCCCTTATTATCCTCGGCGCCAAATCCCTGTAGAGCTCCACCTTGGTGGTCCTGAGGCGGCTCATCTCCCTGAATACGGCCTCCGCCAGTTCCGCCTTCCTGGGGTTGAATGGGAAGAGCATATTGCAGAAGACTTTCAGATCCCTTATGCCCGTCTTGGAGGCGTCGATCTTGGGCGTTACGAAGCCCCTCCTCTTCATATACTCGGCCCAATACTCCTTGTCCTTCTCCCTTTTCGAAAGCTCCAAAACCCATCCCCACGAATTACCCCCTGGTATAGAATGGTGGGCATTTAAGCCTTTGCACCCATATGGGGTAATAGGGGCCTTGGCGCGGCGAAGAATGGGGATCCTTCAATCCCCAGTTACCCAAGGCCACTCCAATTACCCCCTAATGGATAATATGGGCTTCGGCCGAAGGGGCTCGAACGAGGCCCAGTCTCAGCGATCCTTTCGGAAGCGCTATGAGGCTCTGCCGGGATCTCGATCCATTGGTCGAAAGGCGTTCGATAGGGGCCCTTGGCTAATTCGATTCTTTGGATTGTGGATGGATCGTCGTTTTGAATCATCTTAAAATTTCTAATCATTTTAGTTAGTAAATTACTAGCTATTTTTCTTCGATCTTAATTCGAAATGATTCGGGAATTGTTGCCCTTCATCGTCCTTATTTTGGGTTGATGGCTCGAGAAGTTGGCGATATATTCGATTTTCAGGATCGGCTGGCCAAGCTGGTTAACCCAGAGCCCCCCTCACCCGGCCCTCTCGGTCTATCGCGCCCCTCCTTATCCTAGTTGTCGAGATCGGCTTCGAGTCCTCAGCCCTCACCAAATCGACCTTTATCAAATCCAAGGGCCTGAGCCCCTTGGCGATCCTAATGCGATTGATCTCTTCACCCCTCCCGCCCGTCCTCTTGGAAACTACGAGCGCCTCTATATCGCCGTTCTCTATCGCGGGCCCATAGGGGTCGTTCAGCTCCACTATCATGACTCTATGCGAGTATCCCCTGCTCCGGAGGAATCCTTCCAACGCCGCCCTGCGGATTTCGTATGGATCTATCTTATGCGGTTTATGGAGCCTTTTGGCGAATGGATCGCTCGTGAGGCCGATTATGACCCTTTCGCCGATCTCGAAGGCCTTATCCAACAGGGCCCTATGCCCCCTATGGAGCGTATCGAAGGTCCCGCCAACGGCAACTAGGCGATATCTCAAAGCCGAGCCCTGTTGTGGGTTTCGGCGCAGATTTAAATCCTTAGGGGCAAATGGGCTAAAAGGGCGGACGAGGGATAGGGTTGGGTTGAAGCTAATAATCGGAGTCACGGGGGCCAGCGGATCGCGCTATGCATTGAGGCTCCTCGAGGCCCTCAAGGATAAAGGCATAGGGAGGGTACTGATAATGAGCAAGAATGGCAAGGCGATAGCTAAGCATGAGCTGGGCGAGGAGGGGGTGAGGCGAATGCGCGAGCTCTCCTCGGAGGAGTATCCCAACGATCTCGCATGCCCCTACATAAGCGGATCCTCTAAGTTCGATGGGATGGTGGTGGTTCCGTGCAGCATGAAGACGCTTTCGGAGATCTCCATCGGATATTCGAGCAGCGCGATATCCAGGATCGCCGATGTAGCCCTCAAGGAGGGGAGGCCATTGGTCCTCGTCCCGAGGGAGACTCCCCTCTCCTCAATCCATCTGGAGAACATGCTCAGGGCCTCGAGGGCTGGGGCGATAATATTGCCTGCGATGCCCGCCTTCTATATGGGGCCGAAGGGCATCGACGACCTAGTGGACTTCGTAGTGGGCAGGATCCTCGATGTCCTCGGGATAGAGAACGACCTCTATAGGAGATGGGTGGGTTGGGCGACCTGAGGGGCTTCTTGGAGGAGTTGAGGCGAAGGGGCTCGATCCAGGAGTTCGAGGAGCCCATGGCCCTCGAGGAGGTATATCGATCGATCCGCTCAAACCCAGGCATGAGGGCCATATTCAAGGAAGTGAGGGGCTACGACTCCAAGATAGTAACAGGCATATGCGGATCGAGGGAATTGATCGCGGCGGCGATCGGGATCGATCCGTCGGCGCTCCACGGCGCTTTAAACGATGCCATCAAGAACCCGTTGGAGCCCGGGGAATCCCCCTCGGCCGCCTTCTCGGAGGCCGAGGAGGATCTATCGCGGTTGCCGATATCCCGCTATTATCCGAAGGATGGGGGCCCCTATATATCCTCCGCGATAGTATCCGCCAGGAGCCCCGATGGCTCCATCGAGAACGTTTCCATACACAGGATGATGGTCTTGGGAGGCAGGAGGCTGGCCATAAGGATCGTCCCCAGGCACCTCTTCAGGCTTTGCGAAATGGCCAAGGCATCGGGCCTCAAGGCCCTGTCGGTAGGGATGGCGATCGGCCTCCATCCCTCCGTGCTTTTGGCCGCGTCCTCCCCAGCCCCCTTTGGGGTTAGCGAATACGCGGTCGCCAATAGGCTGATGGGCGGGGGCCTTCGGTTGACGAGGCTTGAGAACCGCTCGAGGGTCCCCTCCGATGCCGAGATAGCCATCGAGGGCGAGATATCGCTCGAGGAATCGGAGGACGAGGGGCCATTCGTCGACCTCACGGGCACCTACGATATCGTGAGAAAGCAGCCGGTCGTTAAGGTCGACAAGGTGTATAGGAGGGATGGGTCCATTTATCATGCCCTCCTCCCCGGCGGCCCCGAGCATGCGATCCTGATGGGCTTGCCATATGAGGCCAAGATACGCGAATGGGTGGCGGCCACCGTCTCAACCGTTAGGGACGTTAGGCTGACGCCCGGCGGCTGCGGTTGGTTGCACGCGGTGATATCCATAGAGAAGCAGGCGGAAGGGGATGGCAAGAACGCCCTCTTGGCGGCCTTCGCGGCTCATCCATCGCTAAAGCACGCGGTGGTTGTGGATTCGGATATAGATATATCGGATCCAGTAGCGGTGGAATGGGCCATCGCAACGAGGTTCCAAGGCGATAGGGACTTGGTGATCATAAGGGGGGCTAGGGGCTCGAGCCTCGATCCCTCGGCCGATCAGGAGAACCTCACGACCACGAAGCTCGGCTTCGACGCAACCAGGCCCTTATCCAAGCCCAAGGATAAATTCCTCAGGGTGGGGCCGGAGGGGCGATGAGGGAGGCGGTGGAGCGCGATGGAGCTAACTAGGGAGGAGGAGAGGATCCTGGCGGGCGAGGAGGGGGAGGCGCGCCAGCGGGCGATGAGGCTCCTAGTGGTGCTCGGGAAGATCTTCGGGGCCGAGAGGATGATAAGGGTCCGCAGCGCGCAAATCTCCGGCGTATCCTATAGGACCATAGGGGACGCGGGCCTCGAGTTCTTGGAGGATTTCGCCGAGGCCGGGGCCAAGGCATCGATCATGGCGACCCTGAACCCTTGCGGCATGGACCTAAGGAGGTGGAAAAGGATGGGCATCCCATGCGAGTTCGCTGAGAAGCAACTTAGAATAGCCCGAGCGTTCGCGCGGATGGGCGTGAAGCTCACTTGGACCTGCACTCCATATTACGCTTCGAACAGGCCGAGGTTCGGCCAAAGCTTGGCTTGGGCCGAGTCATCCGCGGTCGCCTTCGCGAACTCCGTCTTGGGGGCGAGGACCAACAGGGAGGGCGGGCCCGCGGCGCTGGCGAGCGCGGTGGTTGGGAGGACCCCCCTTTATGGGTTACACTTGGATTCGGAGCGCGAGCCAACGCATTCGGTGGAGGTTCGCCTCAAGCCCTCCAATGATCTCGATTATGGCCTCTTGGGCTATCTCCTGGGGAAATCGCTCGGGGGCGGGGTCCCGCTCCTCTCCGGGTTGGGAGGGCCGAGCCTGGATGAGCTCAAGTATATGGGCGCTAGCGCGGCCGCTTCCGGCGGGATAGCGCTGTTCCATGTTGAGGGAGTGACCCCGGAGGCCAAAAGGAAGCGATTCGATGGGAGGGGTTTGGAGGCGTTGGAGGTCGATGGGAAGGATCTCGATGCCATAAAGGATTCCATCTCCTCCAGCCGGGACTTCGATTGGGTATTGCTCGGGTGCCCGCACCTGAGCTTGGCGGAGTTAAGGACAATAGCGGAGGCCGTCCGGGGGAAGAGGCTCAGGAAGCGCCTCATGTGCTTCACCTCAAGGGCCGTTAGGGCCGATGCCTCCAAGAGGGGCTACATCAGGGCGATAGAGCGCGCCGGGGGCCTAGTGGCTTGCGATACCTGCATGGTTGTATCGCCCTTGGAGGCTATGGGCATAGATGGCGCGTATACGAACTCCTGCAAGGCCGCCCATTACATGCCGTCCCTATCCGGGGCCGAGGCCGCTCTTAGGAGCCTGAGGGATTGCATCCATGCCGCCCTCTAAGAGGGTTCTGAGGGGTAGGGGGGCAGTACCGGGCCTCGGGGAGGGCGAGGCCCTCGTAAGCCCCGAGCCCATATCGTTCCTCGGGGGCGTCGACCCGAGGACGGGCCTCGTGATCGAGAGGGGCCATCCGCTCAAGGGCCTATCCGTGGCCGGGAAGGTCTTGGTCTTCCCGAGGGGGAAGGGAAGCACCGTTGGATCCTACATCATCTACGGCCTCAAGCGATATGGAAAGGCGCCCGCGGCCATCGTGAATGTCGAAACGGAGCCCATAATAGCCACGGGATGCGCCCTAGCCGGGATACCGCTGGTAGATCGCTTAGACGCCGATCCCCTCGAGGCGATCAGGAGCGGCGACAGGGTCGTTGTGAACGGCGACATGGGCTTGGTGGAGGTCGAGACCAAGTGAACCAACAATCGATTATATGTCATCATGGCCCATCCATAATTAATATACGGCGAAGACTCCAAAGGGATATTGAAGTGGATCGAGTTCCTGGAGCGGCTGGGGAGATCTTTATAAGCCTTCGAGGGAGCGGCTTGTTCGGCTGAGCGCGACCGCGCCAACACGGTGGCCAAAATGCCGATAGCGATAGGGAGGGGGACTTGGATAGATAAGGTGGCTAAGGCAGTCATCGAAAGGGAGGCGGAGCTCGGAAGGGCCAAGGGCGGCCCGCTGAGGACCGAGAGCGGGCTCGGGGCCTCCGGGATCCCCCACATAGGGAGCTTCAGCGACTCGGCCCGGGCCTTCGCCGTTAAGCTGGCCATAGAGGACGCGGGCGTCCCATGCGAGTACATAGCCTTCTCCGACGATATGGACGGGCTCAGGAAGGTGCCCGCAGGCCTCCCAGAGTGGCTTTGGGATCATTTGGCGGAGCCCGTCACATTCATACCCGATCCATTCGGATGCCATGACAGCTATGGGGAGCACATGACCTCCATGCTATTGGATGCGATGGACCGATGCGGCTTCGAGTATAGGCATTATTCGGCCCGGGAGGCCTATCGATCGGGCCTATTGGCCCGGCAAATAGAGGCCATACTTTCCCAGGCCAAGAGGGCGGGCGAGATAATAAGGCGGGAGCTGGGGCAGGAGAAGTATGAGGAGGTTTTGCCGTTCTTCGCCATCTGCGGCCGATGCGGCCGCATATATACGACCAAGGCCCATGGATTCTTGCCCGATGAGGGGAAGGTCCTGTATCGATGCGAAGGGGCCGAGATCGGCGGCAGGAGGGTGGAGGGCTGCGGTTACGAGGGGGAGGCCGATTATAGGCGGGGGGAGGGGAAGCTGAGCTGGAAGGTGGAGTTCGCCGCCAGGTGGGCGGCCCTGGGGATACATTTCGAGGCCTATGGGAAGGATATAGCCGATTCGGTCAGGGCCAACGACGCGATCGCCAAAGAGGTCTTGGGCTATGAACCGCCCTACCACGTGAGATATGAGATGTTCCTCGATAAGGGCGGGAGGAAGATCTCCAAGTCGGTCGGCAACGTCCTGACGCCCCAAGTCTGGCTGACGTACGGCTCGCCCCAATCGTTGCTCTTGCTCATGTACAAGCGATCGACTGGGGCTAGGGAGATTTCAATCTTGGACATACCGGCCTACATGGATGAATTGGATGAGTTGGGCCGCGTCTACTTCGGCCTCAAGCGCGTTGGCGATGAAAGGGAGAGGGCGAAGCTGAGGGGCCTTTACGAATACTGCTGGCTCCTCAAGCCGCCCAGCGGCCCCGCCCCGCGCGCCCCCTATAACCTCCTGGTCTATCTGGCCAAGGTGGCGCCGAGGGGCTCGGAGAGGGCCTTCGTGGAGGAGAAGCTGGGGCGCTACGGGATCGATGCCGCGGCCCTGGGGGCCAAGATAGATTATGCGATCAATTGGGCCAGGGACTTCGGGGCCATATCGCCCGAAAGGATCGAGCTGGACGAGGGGGAGAGGAGGGCAATCCGGGAGCTCATAGCCCTTCTCAGGTCCGAGCAGGACGAGGCTGTGATCCAAGGCGCCATATTCGATATCGCTAGGCGGAACGGGTTGGACCCGAGGGATTTCTTCAAGACCCTTTACAGGATCTTGCTTGGGGTCCCCTATGGCCCTAGGCTCGGCCCCTATCTGGTGGCCATGGGCAGGGAGAATGTGGCGGAGGCCTTGGAGGGGGCCCTAGCGGCATTCGGGAATGGGGGCGCGGCCCCCGGTGCGATTGAATGATAAGGACGATAATCTTCGATTTGGGGGGAGTTTACTTCAAGGCTGGGACCGCGATAGCCGTTCAAAGGATATACGGGCTCGTAGGAGCCCCGAGGGAGAGAGTGGACGAGGTCTTCCAAGCATATCCGAGGAAGGAAGGGTGGCTTTATGGGAAGGGGAAGCTCTCCGAGGATGAGTTTTGGAGGAGGGCCGTTGAGAAGCTGGGCATAGATCCAAAGATGGTCCCCGAATTGAAGGAGATCTGGCACTCCTCCTATGAGCCCATCGAGGGGGTGAGGGAGCTCGTCCGAGAGCTTAGGAAGAGATATAGGATCATAGCCTTCTCCGGGAACGTCAGGGAAAGGTTCGAGTACCTGGACAAAAAGTATGGGCTGCGGGGGGAGTTCGATGCCCTCGTGCTATCCTTCGAAGCGGGATTCCACAAGGACGAAAGGGAGTTCTACGAGACCCTCTTGAGGGAGGTTGGATGCGAGCCCGGGGAATGCGTGCTCATCGATGACAAGCGGGAATTTTTGGAGATCGCGAGATCCTTCGGCATAAAGACGATCCAGTTCAAGGGCCTGGAGCAACTAAAGAGGGATTTGAGGGAGCTTGGCGTAGAGATATAAAGGCATCGAACCGCCCATCATTCGCGGAAGTCCCCCTCCACAGCGTGGATGGGGCGATTGCCCCTAATAGGGCTTGAAGTGGGCCTTGGAATTTTCTCAACAGCCCATTGCAGGAACCTAATGCTACATCGATCATCCTACTTTTCAAGGCATCCATGCCAATCCCCCATGGCTCCGCAAGGATCTAACCCAGCCCCCACCGCCCTCGTTCAAGCCCGCGATCGGACCATCCTGAATGGCTTTTATAATTGATCGCCCAAAAGGGCCATCTCGGCGGATGGGGTTGGCGAGCGGGGACCACCGCAGGGAGGAGGTCGGTCTGCTCATGGCCCTGGGCCTCACCGAGGCGGAGGCCGAACTCTATATGAGCGCCTTCATGAAGCCCGAGGGGATACCATTGGAGAGGATCCTCGACTCCCATTCGGAGAGCGTCCAAGAGGCCATTAGGGGGCTGGTGGACAAAGGGGCCGTGAGGATTGTGAGCAATAGGCTCCAAATAGATGATCCCGGCCAATTCGTATCCAAGCTAATCGAGAAGAAGCGATCCGAGTGCGAGGCGATCTTCGCCGATTATAGCAAAAAGGCCAGGGAACTCCATCAAAGGCTCGACCCCCTGTTCTGGGAGATCAGGATGGGGATCAGGGCGGAGGAGATAGTGGTCCCTCTCGAGAGCATCGCGGAAATGGAGCTCCAAACCACGAGGATGATAGCAGGCTCCAAGGAGCGCATATATATCTTCGCCGAGACGTTCGGCTGGTACGATAAGGTGAGGGAGGAGCTCCTCAGGGCCTTGGAGAGAAGGGTCAGGACTAGGGTTTTAATGCTCGCCTCCGATCATGGGTCGAGGAGGAGGGCCGACGAGCTGAGGGCCTTCGGGGCCGAGGTCAGGCTCCTGAGGGAGTCGGGGTATCCCCTAAGGGGGACCTTGGTCGACGGCTCGGAGCTGGTATTTCTGATATGGGCGAGTAAGAAGAAGGGGGAGAAGCCCATATATTACAAGCCCCATTACACTAGGAACGATGGCCTCATAAGGATATTCTCCGATGCTTTCGAGAAAAGGTGGGGCGAAGCCGAGCCCTTTTGAGGCATAGAGGCCTAAGCCCTAGTAGCGAATAGGCCCTCCTAACGCCTTCCTCTACATCCTCGGGCCTTGGCCCATCCAATTTCAGCAGATGGCCGATGCATCCGCAATCCGAGGAGCCGAACTTGGGCGCGGGCGCCCATCCTCCCATCGATTCCCTTATGGCTTCGTTCACGGCGCACTCAGCCCTATGACCCGTTTCCGCGTACACCACGCCGATCACCTCCGCTTCGCCCGAGTCCAATAGATGATCTATATGCCAGAACCTCTTTGCCCTCCCGCCCAAGTGCCTCCAGATCCTCCCCTCGAGCGAGGCCGCGCCGGTACCCATGGCGGATCCCGTATAGACGTATTCGCCCGGCTCGAACGCGAATCGGCCTAGCTTTCCAACCTCCACATCGATCTGCCTTCGGATCTCTATTAACAGCGTATAAACGCCCTTCAAGAGCCCAAGGAGTATCCGTGAAAGAGTTTAAAATCCTTGAGGGTCTAAAAATGGCAAGGGTGCGCCGTTGGGGATGAGGGCATGAGGGCTTTGATATTGGCCGGGGGTTACGCCACGAGGCTCAGGCCGCTGAGCTGCACCAGGCCGAAAGCCCTATTCCCCGTCGCCGGGAAGCCGATGCTGGAGTGGCTCTTGGACGGGCTCTCGGCGCAGGGGATCGAGGCGGCCGTCCTGGCGGTCAACTACTTGGAGGATCGGATAAAGCTCAGGTTCGGGTCGAGGCATGGGGATATGAAGATCAAGTATTCCAAAGAGCCCCATCCCCTCGGGACGGCTGGGCCGATAAAATACGCCAAGGGCCTTCTCGAGGGGCATGGCCCCTTCTTGGTCCTCAACGGAGATATAATGAACGAGCTCTCGGTTGCCGATATGCTTGAGTTCCACATGGGCAGGAGGGCCTCGGCCACGGTAGCCCTCCATGAGGTCGAGGACGTCAGCCGATTCGGGGCGGTGGAGCTCGGGGAGGGGATGAGGATCAGGAGGTTCGTGGAGAAGCCGAGGCCCGGGCAGGAGCCGAGCAGGCTGATAAACGCGGGCATGTATATCCTCGAGCCGGAGGTATTCGATCTGATACCTGATGGGAGGAAGGTCAGCTTGGAGCGCGAGATATTCCCCAAGTTGGCCGAGGCGGGGCGGCTCTTCGGGTATCGCTACGACGGCCTTTGGCTGGACATAGGCAAATTCGAGGATTATGTCAGGGCGAACAGGGCCTATTTGGAGAGGATCTCCAGCAACCCCAAGAGATATCGCCTCCATCCCCTCACGCCTCCCCCGAACGCCTCCATCAAACCCCCTTCCTTCGTAAGCGACGAGGCCGAGATCGGCGAGGGGGCCAGCGTGGGCCCCTACGCATCGATAGGGGACGGCTCCATTTTGGCGATGCGCGCCGAGGTTAGGGAGTCTATATTGTTCGAGGGGGTCGAAGTTGGAGAGGGATCCGTCATCGAGGCGTCAATCATAGGCGAGGGTTGCAGGATCGGAAGGGGCGTTAGGATAGGGCCGGGATGCGTTTTGGGAGATATGGTCCAAGTCAACGATGGCGTTACCATATCGGAGGGGGTCGTGGTATGCCATTTCAAGGAGATAGATGCTAATGTCACGGGCCCGGTCAATGTATTTTAGGGGCCTCAATTCAATGGGCCGAACTCGTGAACGGCGTTGGATCCAACCTCGGCGGCCATAGCGGCATCGGCCCTGTTCGCGCTGGGCTTCCTATCCACCCGCGCCCTATTGCCACCCCTTTCGAAGGCCCTCCGCAAAAGGGGGATCATTGGGGAGGACGCGCATAAGCCGGGGAGGCCGCCGTTGCCGGAGATGTGCGGATTGGTCGTTCCGATATCAATGGCGATCTCTATCCTCGCCCTAATCCCCCTCTCCGGCTTCCGAGAGGCGGGCCCGGCCCTGGCCCTCCTCGGGGTTGCCTCCATCTCGGCCCTCGTGGGGGCGAGGGACGACCTGAGGCCCATGGGGCCGAAGCTGAAGCCCTTGCTGCTGGCCTTGGCCGGGATCCCGATATTGGCCCTGAGGGCCTACTCCCCGTTCCCATCCCTCCCCTTCATAGGGAGGACGAGGTTGACGCTGGTTTATCCATTGGCCATACCCTTGGGTATATCGGTCACGGCAAACGCCGTGAACATGATGGACGTATTCAACGGGAGCATGACCGGGACCTGCAGCATAATCCTAGCGGGTATGGCCCTGCTTCTATCGCTCTCGGGCAAATGGGGCCTCGTCCCCCTTCCGCTCGCCATCTTGGGCTCCCTCTTGGCCCTCCATCGCCTTAACCGATATCCGGCCAAGGTATTCATCGGGGACGTGGGCGATCTCTGCGTCGGCGCATCGATCGGGGCCTTGGCCATAATCGGCGGGATAGAGGTCCCGACGGCCGTCGCCATGATGCCCCATATAATGAACGCCTTCTATGGGCTATCCTCGATGGGGGGCCTTTACGAGCGCAGGCAGGCTAAGCGGAGGCCCGTGAGGTTGGAGGCGGATGGGAGGTTGGCCGCCACCTTGGACGAAGGGGCCCCGATAACGCTCGCGAGGGTCATATTAGCCGGCGGTCCCCTGAGGGAGGATGAGGTTGTTAAGGCGATGATTGCCCTGACGGCCATATCATCCGCTTTGGCGATCCTGACCTTCGCGGCCCTGATCCCCGGGTGAGATGGTTGGGGAGGATCTTGGAAATCGCCCTGATAATGGCATCCGTATGGGGCCTCCTCATGGCCGAGCTATATCTTTTGTTCCTCGTGGTGATCCCAATCCCGAGCCCAAGGGGGGGCCAGATTTGGCTCGCGGCCACCAATGCCGCGAAGATCGCAATAGGCATCGCCTCCATCCTAGTTTGGCTTTACTTTTGGAAGAGGATAACGGAGCTGTATTTTTGGAGGAGGGTCCGGGGGCGGGGCTCAGCGGCCTAGGATCCCCCTCGCTATGACCTCTATCGGATCCTCCATCCTCGATAGGAGTTCCGAGGCGAGCCCGCTCGCCCTTGTCCGATGGGATGGATCCCTAAGTACCCTCGCCGCCGCCTCGGCAGCCCTTTTCGGATCCGGGATCCTCCTCACGAGCCCAACCCTGATCAAGTATCTCTCGACGAAGGTCGGGGCCAAGGGGTAGCAGGAGATCGTTGGGATCCCCATCAGGGCGGCCTCGGCGGTCATCGTCCCGCCCCTCCCCACGAATGCGGAGGCCCGGCGCAGGAGCTCCACGCCATCCACGACGGATCTGAGGACGGAGACGTTCCGGAATGACCTCTCCAGGCCCAAGAACTCCGCCGGATCGTAGCGGGGGGCTATGAGCACCCTCGCCCCCGCATCGAGCTCGAGGAGGCGCCCCAGGAAATCCCTAAGGAAGCCGAGGTCGCTCTCCCCCCTTAGCAAATACGATGCCCTCGCCTCCTCCGGCCTGAAGACCACGAGGCCGTCCTCCGGAGCCGGCTTTGGGGAATTGGCCATTATCCAAGCCGCCGGATCGAGCGCGTTATATTGTATTATCGAATCCCGGGATATCCCATACCGCTCCCAAGCCGCCTTTGGGATTATCTTGGGCGAGAAGAGCTTCTCGGAGATCGGTATCGTAAGCCTCGAAACGGCGACCGCATGGGGGGAGTCGCTGATGCAATAATGCTTTACGCCCAGGCCGAACGCGACCCTCGCGCACTCGGGCGATGAGAAGGAAACGGCCAAATCGGGGGCGAAGCGCTTGGCGAACCTGGCGAGCGATAGGATCCTCTCGGCGCTCGCCGATAGCTTCGAATATAGATCGCCGCCCCCATGCTCCCCGATGAGCTTGGCCCCGATCCCCTTGATCCTCAACAATTGGGTCAACTCCCGATAGCGCCTCGCTGTTATCCCTACCTCGGCGCCCGCGCTCGAGAGCCTATCGGAGAGGAGGCCGAGCATGTTCGCCTGCTTGGGCGTTAGTATATCGAGCCATATCCGCAAGCCGGCCCCACCGATTGTCGCGAGATTTGCAATGGGCCCTTTATTTAAAACCGCCCGCTGCCTCATGACCCCCGTCGGATGAGGGTCATCGATGCCCCTCGCGCCGGATCTCCCCGATAAGCCCTCAAGGCCCCACGCCTTCGGAAAGTTCTATTAATGGATGCGATGGAGCTTCCCAACGCCTAGCTCATCCGGAGGGCTGGGGAGGGATTGAGCAATCTGATGGGGATGCCCCCGGAGGGGATAAAAAGCGCCATAGCCTCCGGGAGCTTGCGCGTAGCGGTCGTGGGCCTGGGGTGGATGGGGCTTCCGACGGCTTGCATACTCGCTGATAGGGGGGCTAAGGTAATTGGGGTCGACTCCGATGAGGAAGTCGTTCGGGCGATTTCTAACGGGGAACCCGCGATCCAAGAGCCGGGGCTCAAGCAATTGTTGGAGAGGTTGGTCAAGGGGGGGAGGCTGAAGGCCACATCGGATGTGACCGCGGCCGCGGCCGAAAGCGATGCTTTCATCATAATAGTGCCAACGGCCGTTGGGAGGGATGGGGGAGCGGATTATAGGGCCATAGAGAAGGCATCGAAGGAGATCGCAGAAGGGATGACGGAGGGCTCGCTGGTGATATTGGAGAGCACCTGCGGCCCGGGGGTGACCGAGAGGGCCGTCGGCGGAACCATCGAGAAGGCATCGGGCCTCAAGGCGGGGCGGGATTATGGGCTGGCCTATAGCCCGATAAGGGCCATGGCCGGGAGGGCGTTGCAGGACCTGCAAACATATCCGAGGGTCGTCGGCGGGATCGATTCCAAAAGCCTCGAAGCGGCCGCCGCGATAAAGGAGGTCATGACGAAAGGGGGGGTTGTCAAGGTGAGGGACATAAGGACCGCTGAGGCGGTGAAGCTCTTCGAGGCCGTTTATAGGGATGTGAACATAGCCCTCGCGAACGAGTTGGCGATATTAAGCGAGAGGCTCGGGATCGATTACATGGAGGCCATGAGGGCGGCCAATACCCAGCCGTATTCTCACCTCCATGTCCCCGGCGCGGGCGTTGGGGGGCATTGCCTGCCTGTTTATCCGTACCTATTGGCTTCATCCGCGAGCGAGCACGGCGTTGCCTTGAAGCTGGTAATGGAGTCGAGGCATTTGAACGAGGACATGCCGAGGCATGTCGTTAGGCTTTGCGCCGATGCCCTGAGGGCCAGCGGGAGGCCCCTCAGGAGGGCCAGAATTTGCATTCTAGGGGTAGCGTTCAGGGCGAACGTGAAGGAGGCGAGGTCCTCGCCCTCCTTAGAGCTCGCCAAAATCCTGTCCAGGAGGGGGGCCATGGTCAAGGCCTATGATCCGCATTTCTCGAGGGCGGAGCTCTTAAAGATGGGCCTCAGCTCCGAGCCGACTCTGCTCCAAACGGTTTCGGGGGCCCATTGCGCGGTCATAACGGTGCCGCATGAAGAGTTCAAGAGCCTCGACGTCAGGGGATTGGCATCGAATATGGCGAAATCCCCTTGCTTGGTGGATTGCGCCCATATAATCGATCCGGCAGAGGCAGAGAAGGCGGGGTTCATCTATAGGGGCGTGGGGAGGGGGATCTGGTCCAGGTGAGCGCCGGCCGCTTCGTTTTAATGCCCACTCGGGCAGGGGGGAATGGGGAGCGGCGTTGAGAAGGAGGCTGATGAATTATCTTGCATGCCCCATTTGCAAGAACCCGGATCTCGAATTATTCGTATTCGAGGAGGGGGAGGAGATCGAGGAGGGGCTGATAACCTGCAGGGCCTGCATGAGGTATTATCCGATAATCGATGGCATACCGCATATGCTCCCGGATGAGCTCAGGAAGGAAGAGGAGGATCTGAGCTTCCTCAAGAAATGGAGGGATAAGCTACCTGAGGGCATAGCGGAATCCGGGAGGCCCTTCAATCTAAAGCGCGAGGTTTGAGGCGGAAACGCCCTCCGGGGTTCGTTCCTCCGGCCATGGCTGGGCGATGCCCCAGCAGGAAGGGCCGCGGGCATCTAATCGAGGCCCTCACATATGGGCCCTCAAGCCCAAGCGCTCCTTCGCCCCCTCGTGAGGGCATAGATTAGGAATGCGAGCGAAAGGATCAGGGCGAGCCCCACAAGAACCCTCGAGGGGACTTCCGAGCCGGTCCCGAGGATTATCGGCATTGGCCCTATCAATATCAAGCCGAACCCCTGCCCCCTCACTGATGAAAGGGCGATCAGCGCCATGCCGATGAATATCAGCGCGAAGCTGAAGAGGAGGGCGAGGAGGGACAGGCTCAGTGGCCATGGGCCCGATCCGACCGGACCCTCCATCAGCGCGCCCACGGCCTTGCATTCCAAGCAGGTCCAATCCCTCGGGTCGAGACATCTCTCGCAAATCCTTCTGTTGCAATGGCGGCAAACGTATCTGGCCTCACCGGATCCGCAAACCTCGCACGCGGTCGGGCCTCCCACGATGGCTACACCCTCCAGAGGAGCGGCAGGATCGCCACAAGCGCGAAGATCGCCGCGATCGCCAACGCGAACAGCAGCATGGCCCTTGGGAACCCCTCGGTCCCGAAGATTATCGGTATCGGCCCTATGAGGATCGCCCCCCCGCCCTTGACCCCGCCGCGGAGAGAAGAGGCCAAGAGCGAGAGGGAAGCGATGAAGGCGAGCGCGAACCCCGAGATCACGAGGAGCAGGCCCAAGTCGAACAGCGCTCGATTCGCCATCTCCCCTCGGGCCCAGATCCCCCATCCCGATTTATACCCTTTTCGTCTGAGCTGCTGACCGCTTCCTTGGGCCGGATGGCTTGGGATGGCGATCCCCTTCGGATAGGTCGCCCTAGGCTCAGCTCGCCATGTCCCGCCTCAAGGCCCCCGGGGACCCCGCTCCCCCAACTCCGTCAGCAAGGAAGCGATCATCAGGGGTAATAGAACGGTAGCCTCGCCTTCGACCGTGACCCTCTTGGCCCCTTTCTTGACCTTCCCCCAAGAAACGGCCTCCTTGACCCTGGCCCCGGAGAGGCTGCCGTCCCATTCGACCGCGCTGGTCAAATACACGGCGTAATCCAGCCCGCCCCTGAATTGGCTCCACCAGATCGTATGATGCTTCGATATGCCACCGCCTATCACTAAGGCCCCCGCCCTCTTCCTAGAGAAGATCAAATCCCCGATCTCGCGCTCGTCCCTCCATGGATCTATCGCCAGCGGATGGGTTTGGGAAAAGATCCATATCTGATGGCCAACCGCCCCGTCCGTAATGCCCGGTATGAAAACCGGGATCCTGTTCTCCGCCGCCCAATATAAGAGGGAATCCTTGGAGCAGATCCTCCGGCCTATCTCCCAGCAGAGCTCCCGCGTGGATATCGACCTGATGCCTTCCTCCCAAAGGTCCGTTAGCAGCTCGCGCATCTTCCCCTCTATCAGGGCCCCATAGCCCTCATGGGGAATCAGGACGTTGCCGAGGCGGTTGATGCCCTTATCGTATAGGGCCTCGTCGTCCATATCGAAGGATCCCTTATAATAAGAGCCCCAGCTCCTGGCGATGTCGTGGTCGAGGGTCCCGCAGGTCGTTACGACGGCATCGAACAACCGCCTCCTCAACAGCTCCTTAAGGACCCCGCGCGTCCCCGTCGCCATTATGCAGGCCGGGAAGGAGAGGAGGCGGATGCAATCCCGGTCCAAGGCCATCTCCTCCAATATCTCCACCCCTAAGGCCAGCTTCCCGGCCGTGAAGCCCCAAGCGGCCTTCATCTGTTTGACCAAATCCCTGGCCGTGATCCCCTCGAAGAGCTCGTGATCCCTGATCTCCTCCGCATCCCGCGGCATGGCTCCCCAAATCGAGGGCTAGGGCGGCGGAATAAAAACGGCCTCCCATGCCCGCCCGCTTGGATAAGGTTTAATTTGTGCCCTTGGGGAGCCAAGATCGGCCCGGGGATTGCCAGCCCGGTGGAGCAGGAGGCGGAGCCTGCGCCGAATGTAGCGGACAAGCAAGGGCTAGGCCCCTTGAGTTGCGGGCTTTGGAGGCGGGCGAGGGCGGCGCCCGCCGTGGAAACCCGCCGACGGGAGTTCGAATCTCCCCCGGGCTACCACTTGGTTCTGCAAAATATGCCATTGCGTTCAATGGCCGAGGGCCTCGATGGCCCCCAATCAATTTCTCTAAACTCGCTTAGCCCGGCTCATAAGGGAATGGATGGCGCGGCCATCCACCCAGCCCAATCCCGATCCATTCAGCCACCCTTCGCCTATGTCATTTTTTCTTTTGATTTGAGCCCCTTTCGCCGAAATGAGGCCCAAAATTGGCCCCTTTCGGCCTGAATTTGATTCATTTGAATTCTTTTGATTTCATTCAAGATGGCCCCTTTGCGACCACCCCTATAGGGGGCTACGGCGTTATAAAGGGATGGGGGGAACGCCGCGGGGCCTCGCGCTGATCCCGCTCGTCCCGTTCGATTCGCGGAGGGGTTGTTCTGTATGATTAATCAATGATTTTTAAAATAAATTCAAAAAATGTTCATTTAATTTTGCAGAAATTTTATATACTATTCGCGTATAGGGCTTGTTTGGATAAAAATGTCTAAAAGGGATGAGCTCGCGGAGGAGGTCCTGAGGGACATCAGGGCGGCGGGGATAAAGTTCGCTAGGCTCCAATTCGTCGACATAAACGGCATCCTGAAGAGCCTATCGGTCAACGCCAAAAACCTCGAGAGGATCTTCCACAACGGGCAAACGTTCGATGGATCGTCGGTCACCGGGTATAGGCCGATTGAGGAGTCGGACCTGGTGCTTTTCCCGGATCCATCGACATATGCGAAGATCCCCGGGAAGCCCGATGAATGCCGGTTCATATGCGATATATACTCGCCCGATGGAAGGAGATTTGAATGCGATCCGAGATACGCCCTCCAAAGGGCCCTTGAGAAATGCCGCGAGGCTGGCTACATATTCAAATGCGCCCCGGAGATGGAGTTCTTTTTGCTGAAGGATATTGACGGCCCGATCCCGACGCCGATCGATATGGCCGGGTACTTCGACCTCCACCCGAGCGATCTGACGGAGGACCTGAGGAACGAGATCGCCAACCTGGCGCAGGGCTTCGGTATAGAGGTCGAGCTTAGCCATCACGAGGTCGCGCTGGGGCAGCATGAGATAGACTTCAGGTACGACGAGGCCCTGAAGACGGCCGATAACGCGATAACGGTCAAGATGATCATAAAATCCGTGGCCGCCAAAAATGGGTTCATCGCCACGTTCATGCCAAAGCCCTTCTACGGCGTGAACGGCTCCGGTATGCACGTCCATCAAAGCTTCTGGAGCCTTGACGGTAGGAACGCCTTCTTCGACGATAACCCCGACACGGGCTTCCTCTCAAAGGAGGCCCTTTACTTCATAGGGGGCCAGATAAGGTATGGGAAGGAGATGAGCGCCGTCCTCTCCTCTTGGCCCAATTCCTATAAGAGGCTCGTCCCGGGCTACGAGGCGCCCGTTTACCTGGCTTGGGGGTATAGGAATCGATCGCCCCTGATAAGGGTCCCGGATTTCGGGGGGCGGCCCGAGGCGGCGAGGGTCGAGATAAGGAGCCCAGATCCGGCTGGGAACCCATACCTCCAATTCGCGGTCCTTTGCATGGCCGGGCTCGAGGGGATAAAAAGGCGGATAGAGCCCCCGGAGCCGACGGACCTAAACCTATATCAGATGGGCCATGAGGAGCGGAGGAGGAGGGGCATAGATACCCTCCCGGAGTCGTTCGGGCATAGCCTCAGGGAGATGGAGAACGGGACGCTCGTCAGGGAGGCTCTGGGCGAGGCGCTCTTCAAGAACTTCTTGGATGAGAAGCGCAAGGAATGGGATCTGTATCGGATGCAGGTGAGCCCCTGGGAGGTGGAGAGGTACATCAGGAAGCTGTGATCATCGCCGGGGCCTCCCTTTTCGGCAACGTCCCGAAGCCAGTCGACGGGGGGACTCGCTAAAGCTTAAAGCGGGGGAGGGATAGCGGCCCATGGGGCGGCCGCGTTGGAGGGCTGGGCGGTATGGCTGACGGGCCTCCCATCGAGCGGCAAATCCACGATAGCCAAGGCCTTGGCCGAAAGGCTGGCAGCGAACGGGATCCGCTGCCAAATTTTGGAGTCGGACGAGCTCAGGCGGGCGATAACGCCGAATCCGACCTACAGCCGAGAGGAGAGGGACCTATTCTATGGCATAATGGCCTATATCGGGAAGCTATTGACGGATAACGGCGTCAATGTGATCTTCGACGCCACCGCCAATAGGAGGGCCTATAGGGATCGGGCGAGGCGGGAGATAGGCAGATTTATGGAGGTCTACGTGAAATGCCCCCTTAGGGTCTGCATGGAGAGGGATTCGAAGGGCATTTATAGGATGGGCATCGAGGGCTCGGCGACCAACGTCCCGGGCCTCCAAGCGGGCTACGAGGAGCCGATCGAGCCGGATTTGGTCGTTGAATCCGACAAGATGGATCCCGAAGCCTGCGCCAGCGCGATCCTCGAAGCCATGATCGCGAAGTTCGGATTGGCCCTGAAGGGGAGGGGTGGGATCCGATGCCGTTGAGCCTGGAGGAATTGAGGAGGTATTTGGCCTCGATCCATGGGGCCGAGGTCTCGATAACCTCCTTAAGGGAATTGGGGAGGGCCGAGGAGGCTGTGGGGGCCGAGAGGGAGTTGAAGGGCTTCGGGTATGGGAGGCCATATTGGATAGAGTTTTCGGTTGGTGGCGAGAGAAGGAGCGCGATCCTAGAGACGATGCGCGCCGAGGGGTTCGGCCATGAGCATTTATCCGATCGCCTTCAATCCCTCTCGCTGGCCCATTCCTCCTACAATAAGCTCCCGAGGCACGCAAGGGCGATCGACTTGGGCTACTTCTCAAAGGGCGGGGCGATGAGGTCGATGGGGGATATCGAGGAGCCCTTCCTCCTCATCGAGGAGGTGAAGGGCTCCGAGTATTACAGGGATCTGGAGAGGATAAGGGCCGAGGGAGCGCTCGGGCCATTGGATTTGGCCAGGTGTGATGCCCTTTCGGGCTACTTGGCCGAGATCCACTCGGTAAGGAAGCATTCGCCGAGCCTCTACGCGAGGCGCATCAGGGAGCTCGTTGGGCATGGGGAATGCATAATGGGGCTATTGGACAGCTATCCCGCCGACCCGGGCTTCACGAGCGCAAGGGAGCTCGAGGAGATCGAGCGGATGTGCGTCGGATGGAGGTGGAGGCTCAAGGGGAAGAGCCATAGGCTTTGCCAAGTCCACGGCGACTTCCACCCTTGGAACGTACTCTTCCGCGAAGGGACCGATTTCTCCGTCCTCGATCGGAGCCGGGGCGAATGGGGGGAGGCGGCCGATGACGTCGCCGCCATGTCCATAAACTATCTCTTCTTCTCGCTCCAGGCCCATGGTCGCCTCGAGGGGCCCTTCCTCGAGCTCTACGAGCGGTTCATGAGGGGATACTTGGACCTGACGGGCGATGAGGAGCTCCTCCGCGTCATCCAGCCCTTCTACGCTTGGAGGGCCTTGGTGGTCGCCAGCCCGATCTGGTATCCGACCATACCAGCGGATGTAAGGCGAAAGCTCTTCAACTTCATCAGAAATGTCCTCTCAACCGACGAGCTGGACGTTTGGGATTTGAACTCCTACCTTCGATGAATGGATAGATGCGGATCCCCGCCGCGGGATCGAGAGCCCGCCATCCCCCGGGGGCCGAGCGTTAGCTTTATTTTTACATCCCAATGTAACAAAATAGGGTGGGCGATCTCGTCCCTCAGGATCGGTAGGGTCATCGGCGTCAATATATATCTCCACTTCACTTGGTTCATTGCCTTCACCTTGATCGTCTATTCCCTCGCGTCCTTCTACATGCCGAGCCACTACCCGGCCCAGCCGCCTTGGGTTTATTTGGCGGTGGGGATCCTCGCCTCACTACTGCTCCTAGCCTCGGTCCTATTCCACGAGCTTTGCCATTCCTATATGGCGAAGAGGAAGGGCATCGCCGTCCCGGACATAACCCTTTTCCTATTCGGGGGGGTATCGAGGATATTGGAGGAGCCGAGCAGCCCGGGGATCGAACTGAAGATGGCCGCGGCCGGGCCCCTATCGAGCTTCGGCTTAGCGATCCTCTTCAAGGCGGCTTGGCTGATCGCGGCCCGCCTCGGGGCCGGAATCCTGATCCTAGCGCCCCTCGATTACGGTTTCCTGATAAACGCCCTCCTCGGCGCCTTCAACTTGGTGCCGGCCTTTCCGATGGATGGGGGGAGGATTCTGAGGGCCGCGCTTTGGAGATGGAGGGGGAATCTTTTGGAGGCGACGGGCATCGCCACGCAGGTGGGTAGCGCCTTCGCCTACTTCTTCATGTTCCTCGGCTTCATCCTTATGTTCACAGCATCATTCCTAAACGGCATATGGCTCGTCGTTATAGGGTGGTTCCTAAAGAGTGGCGCCGAGAGCAGCCTTAAGCAAACGATCGTGAGCAATGCCTTAGCGGAGCTTAAGGTTGGTGACGTCATGACGACCAAGATAGATGCCATCTGGCCCGATGCATCGGTTGGGGAGATCGTTGAATACTTCATGAAGTATAAGCACGGAGGGTTCCCGGTCATGAGGGATGGGGAATTCATGGGCTTGGTGACAATCTCGGACGTGAAAAGGGTCCCGAGGGAGGATTGGGATAGGGTTAGGGCCAAGGACATAATGAAGCCTAGGAGCGAGATAATCTCCGCATCCCCCGACGATCCGATCGTAGAGGCAATGGTGAAGATGTCCGCCCACGGGATCGGGAGGCTCCCCGTCATCGAGGATGGGGAGCTCAAGGGCATAATAACCAGGAGCGACCTGATGCGAACGATAAGGATAAAGACGGAGCTGGGCAGGTAAGGGGTCGATTGGAAGCCTATCCGGCCCTTTCAGGGCCGGATGGACCGGGCATAGGGCCGAAGAAGCCCGACGTCCTCCTACAAAGCCAGACCAAGGAGAGCATTATGGGGACCTCATTCAGCACGCCGACTACCGTGGCGAGGGAGGCCCCCGAGTTCAGGCCGAATAGGGTCGTGGCGACGGCGATTGAAACCTCGAAGTGGTTGCTCCCGGCGATTATGGCTGTGGGGGCGGCGTCCTCGTAGCCCAAGCCCAAGGCCCTCGCCAATAGATATGACAGCCCAAATACGAGCAATATATTCGCTAATATCGCGGTCGTTATCATCCCTATGGTGGCCGGGAGCTCGAGGATCTTATCGCCTTGGTAAGAAAAGAGTATGACGAGCGTCGCGAGCAGGGCGGCGATTGCCATCTTTCCCAAGCGGGGCACCAAATTCCGCTCGAGCCATTCCGCCCCCTTCCTCCTGATGGCTTGGTACCTCGTGATCCAGCCCGCGGCCAAGGGCGTGCATATATAGGCGATGACGGCCAGGGCTATGGTCTCCCAGGGCACCGGTATGCCCGAAACTCCCAATAGGATCGTCGCCAAGGGCGCATAGAGGACCGCCATGGAGAGCGAGTTGATGGCGGTCATCACGAGCGTATGGGCCATATTGCCCCCGGCCAGGTAGCTCCATACGAGGACCATCGCCGTGCACGGCGCCACGCCCAAAAGGATGAGCCCGGCCGTATACTGTTGCGCTTGAGGGGCCCCCAAGTAGGGCAGGAAGATGAGCTTCAGGAAGATCCAAGCGAAGAGGGCCATCGTAAACGGCTTTATGGCCCAATTCATGAAGAGCGTCAGGCCTATCGGCCTCGGAGACCTCACGGCGCTCTTGACCTCGGAGAAGCTTATCTGGACCATGATCGGGTAGATCATGGCGAAGAGGCATATGGCGATCGGGATCGAGATGTTGTGGACCTCCAGCTTGGATAGGGCATCGGGTATCCACGGCGCCGCCCTGCCTATGACCGCTCCGGTCAGTATGCAGGCGGCGACGTTCAAGCTCAAATATCTCTCCCAGTTCCCAAGGGTCCTACGACTTTTCATCCAAATCCCCCATCCGGAAAGTTTCCGGGGGGAAAAATTCTTATATTTAAATTTTCTCCTATGATCAAATCCTATTGGATATTTTTATATACACCCAACCCTAGTAAAGAAAGAGGGACCGTATGGACCGCGAGGGGTATTTAGACTTAGCCCCCCATGGGATGCGCAGATCTACTTTCAGGATTTGACTTCAAAGTCGTTTCTCAGAAAGAGGTCACGAAGTTTGGCAGACGGAAAGAAGCAGAGCTCAGCCATCCTGATACGTGAAGAATTGGATAAAGAACCTTGAGGGCCATCTTCAAGTAAGCTCTGGTAATATCCCAGAAGGGGAATTTAGGCCATATTTCTACGGTTAAAGACATTGACGCCAATACTGCGTAATTCGTATCGACCCAGCTGAGCAAGAACGATCATGAAAAATTTTCAGCCCTCCCAATCGAGGAGCCTCCTTTCTCCTTCGATCCCTTTCAAATCCGTTATATCCTGAGTTACCTCCATCGTCCCCAAATATTTTCCGTTTCCATCCCTCACGGCGAAATATCTTATATGGATCAATCGCCCCTCCTTTTGGATCCAAAATTCCGCAACATCCCTCTCCCCCCTCTTGAAGGCATCGAGGATTTTGTTCACCACATGTATGCTCTTCTGAGGATGGCAAAGCTGCACCCTCCTCCCAATGATGGCCTTCGTCCTCACGAATACGCGCTTCTCGGCCTTGTTGAAATACTTCACCGCGTCGTCCTTGTCCACGAAGGTTATGTCCAACGGGAGCGTATTCAGGATCGCTTCGACCTCTTCCTTCGATAGGGATCCCGTTTCGAACTCTAGGACGCCTTCGACCATGGGCCTCTCCCCAGATCTCGGTTTTTCAGCCACTTCAATCGTTCCCGTTATTAAGTGCCCCGGCGTGAAGCAACAATATCCGATTTCGTCAAATTCCCTCCTTGCGTCGATCCATTCCCGATCTGTGACGACGCGCAATGCCGCGGGGAAGAGTATATTGTTCTCCTTGAAGATATGGCTCGAAAGGAGGTCGTTCAAGGAGGCGGCCAATTCTACAAGCTGCCCCTTGAACTCCGCGAACCCCATCCCTTCGGAATTTTCGATCAAGTTTTTGAGCTTTTTCTTCTTCTCCCTGAGCTGGTTATGCTCCATCCACATTATGGCCGGGGGTTCCGTGATGCCATGCTTCTCCAAGAGCGGGAAGAGCACGTTCTCCTCCCTCAGGTAATGTTTTTCCGCATCCAAGAGATCCGCGGCGATCCCCCTCAAATCCTCGATGCGACCCTTAACGGAGCCCAGATCCTCGGCCCTTTGGATCTCGCCAGCTGAGGCGGAAAGCCTATCCGATAGCTTTTGGAGGGCCTCGTGCTCCTCGCGAAGGATGCCTATCGGATTCCCTGGGGCGGCCTCCGCTTGCTGCCCTCGCAATTGTTCCCCGAATACCTCCAAATGGACATCGCATAGCCGCTGGATCTCCTCCCTCGATATCCCCTCCCCTATGAGCTCCTGCTCGATCTTTGCGATTTCGAGGGGGCCTACCCCTTCCAGCACTCGCTTGAACCTCTCCTTGATCTCCTGAGCGGATGCGCCGGTGTGCAATTGCTTTATGGCTTCCTTCAAGAGCCTCTTCCTTTCCTCCTCGGAAAACCCGCCCATCTATGTCCCCCATTGTTTTTGCCAGCTTCGTTATTTTTAAACTATCGCCTCCCCAGCATCCCCAATTTGGGTCCAAGATGTTCCGACCGCCCATGGAGTGACGAAAGCCCCAAGCCAATCTGCGATGCTTAACCCTGTATCTCTTCTGCGAGGATGGAGCCCGGATCATTTGAAAGGGCCCGCGCTAAGCCTATGCTCGAGCTCCTATCGCACGCCCATGATGGCCCATGAAGGGGGCCTCATGGGGCTCGTGGGCCGCCCAGGCAAGCTTCTGGGGCTAAAGCCCTCGCTATTGCTTAGCCCAGGAGGAACATCGAACTTTTTCATATCTGCCTTTTATAAATCCAGATCGTGGAGGGCAGCGCTATTGCTAAATAGGATAAATGGACTATTACCCTAGCCCACTCTGCGCTTACCGTGTAGCCGAGCATTGTCGCCAGTATGGAGCCTATTATATTTTTATGATGTAGAGGGCTCTCTGCAGGTATGTTTAGGGCAAAGGCCGGCTCAGCTAGCCAGCCGATGTTAAATTCAGTTTGTTTGTAATATTCTATTAGTTCATGAACGCCATAGCCAGCCAATCCGCCAGCGAGGAGTATTAATAGTAAGCTTGTGAAGTAGAAGAACTTTTGCAAGTTAATTTTCATGCCCGTTATGAAAATGCCATAGGCTAATATGAGCGCGGTAGTTGTTCCGAAGGCCACCCCGACGAGCGTCGTTATGGGTTCGTTCGGCAGAAATGGTGTCAGGAAAAGGACGGTCTCCAGACCTTCTCTGAACACAACGATGAAGGCAATCAATATCAATCCAGTGATAGCGCCCTTTGTCGCGATGGCCTCAATGCGTTGCTCCATCTCTTTCCTAATGTATTTCCCCCTAATCGCCATCCAATATATCATTGAGGATAAGACGATAACTGCTACAAATGCAGCTATGGCTTCGAACAGTAGCTGGAAGGATTTTGGCAAAACGCCATGAACCAATGAAATGAAAATCCCTGAGCTAATGCTGGCCGCCGTAGCCAGATAAACCCCATACCACAGGAAACGCGTTAATTGATGCCTACCCGTCCTATTTAGGTAGGAAAATATGATCGCCAATATCAGCGCGGCCTCGAAGACCTCCCTAAACGTTATTAAATATTGCCCCAACACTTGCCATCACGGATGGAGGGGGTTACGGAGGCCGGCAATTTTTCCTTTTTGGTGGACAAAACGTAATCGTCCATTTCCTTGGGGGAGGCAATAAGTAAAGCAACTGGTTGCCCGACTCAGATTTCTTGACTCGTCATCTCTCCAGCTGGCTGGATGTGAGTCTGAGTTTATTCATCAGGTCCTCATAGGTTATCTTCTTCACGAGGCTCCAATCGAACTCCTCGGCTTCTCTGAGCTCCAAGCCCAATGCATTGTAGGGACATGCCGCAATGCAGGAGCCAAAACCATCGCATAAGCGCTCATTGACCAGTTTCGCTTTTCCGTTGGCTATCTGGAGGGCGCCCGTCAGACACGCCCTAACGCATCTGCCGCACCCTGTGCACTTGCCCCCGTCTACGGATACCAAGAGGCGCTTCATCATAAACGATCCACCTAGTGGTGATGATGCTCTCCGTGGGCCCTCCTCTCCATCTCGATCATAGATTCATCAATCTTTCCCAATGCGTATGGCTCGACCTTCCCTGTCAGGACTCGAACGATGTGGTTTTCCACTTTTGTGCCCTGTTTTTGCTTCTTCTGCATGCTTTGGTTAACCATCATGTGAATCGCGTGGCAGCACGGGACCTCCATCGTGTAAACATCGATGTTTTTGGCCTTGGTCTCCTCGATTATTAGATCAATCTTTTTCGCAAGCCTATCCGGGTCTTCGAGCAGCGGACAACCGATGACCACCGTCTCGCCATTTTTAAACCTCATTGGTAAATCGGGGTTTGTAAGCAAGGCACAATCAGCGGCGATTACCAGCGAGGCCTTTTGCATGAATGGCGCTTGGGGATGCACCAGCAAGATTTTTACTGGCCACTGTTTTTCGGCGAACATTCATCCCTCTCCCTCAATCATCGTGTTCTGGCTTCACAGTCGGGGTAAAGCAACAGTAGCCTATCCTATCAAATTCCACTTTCATCTCCCTCCACATCTCCTCTGGAATTATTTGCAACGCCATTGGATAGAGGATGTTGTTTTCCTTAAAGATGTGATCGTTCAGGCTCTGGACGATGTGGCCGCCAACCTCATTCAATCTTGAAACAAAATCATCGTAACTTCTCCCCATTGGGTCTGATGCCAGCTCCTTCAGCGCATGCTTTCGGGATCTGAGTTCCGCGTGCTCCATCCTCATCACCATCGGAGGCCCGCTTACCCCCTCCCTTTCCAACTCATGGAATAAAACATCCTCCTCCCGCTTATGGTGGATCTCGGCCTCTACCAAGACGCGTGCAACATCCTTGAGCTCTTCTAATTCGCCGCTCAAATCACTGAAATTTTTTACGGCGTTGGCCCTTTCAATGATTCCACTGAGTTTATCGAGGTTCCGCAGAATTATTTCATGCTCATCTTTGAGTATCCGAAGTGGGTGCAAGGGATCGAGTTTCCTCTCATCCCTCATAAGCTCTTCGCGAATGAGTTCGAGATGAGGCCCACAGAGCTTTCTTACCTCCTCCAGAGTCGTTTCTTCCCCAATTAGTTCCTGCTCCGCTATGGCCAGATCCGCGGCATTTATTTTCCTAAGCACTTTCTTTATATCAGGCTTGATCCTTTCGATGTCCTCCGCCGTTTTCACCTTTTTAAGCAGTTCCTTCAACCCGCTTCGGGCCATTTCAATCACCATTTCAGCGTTATCAATAACGCATTTATATACTTTTCGATGAAAATCTCATAGTAAACTTAATAATTGACTTCAACTCCATGAACCCATATCTCATGGAAGTGAGCCGAACTCATCCCCTAGCCCGATTTTTTAAAATCGAAGCCCCTCGAAGAGGCTCGCCCTCTAGGGCCTTTGGCCTTTAACCATAGCCTCATATAATGCCGGCCAAGCCTCTCAGGGGATGAGGACTCCCGGCGATTCGTGGCTTGCATAAGTTGAAATTTAGGCCATCTACCACGACCAAAAATGCTATCAAATCATGAAGATCATAATGTTTCGATGCCCTCCTCCATCGCTCCTCTCTCCCCCTTGACGTAAGAGGCGAATCTGCCGCTCGGCGATACTATCAAAAAGGAATACCCCACCCAGAACTCTCCCCTCTCCTCATCGATCTGGGACCAGGATGGCTCGCAAAAGGGATGGCTGTGGTATGAGCCGATTATCTCCAAACCCCTCCGCTCTGCTTCCTCGAAGATCCTGAGCAGATCCTCTGGATCGATCCGGTACTCGAAAGGGGATTTCATCAAATTCTTTGCGGGGCGCGCCTCCTCTACGATCCCATCCTCGCCGACCCTCTTCCCGAGGAGGAGGCCGCACGCCTCGAATGGATGGCTCTCCCTAGCGTGGCGAAGGATCGCCTCCAGATCCCCCCTCCTGATCTTCAGGACCATTATCGGGAATCCCCTTCAATGGTGATGATGCCCCGGCTCGGCCTTGGCCCGGGACTCCAGCGCCCTCTTCAAATATCCGCTCGGATCCCTCTTGAACTCCTTCTCGCATCCCTTCGAACAGAAATAGACCACATACTTCCCAACCTCGGCCTTCCCTGCGGCCTCCTCGGGCTCGACGCTCATGCCGCAAACGGGATCGATGGTCAAATGCTCCCTTTCCGCGATCTCGGGCCCCTTCGGCTCGTGCTTCTTCAGGGCTTGGCTATTGAGGGCCACTATGATGGTGCTGAGGGACATTATGATGGCGCCCACCGCCGGGCCCATGGATATCCCGAGGTTCGATAGGGCGCCAGCCGCGAGCGGTATCGCGATCGCGTTATAGCCCGATGCCCACCAAAGGTTTTGGACCATCTTGGAATAGGTCCTCCGGGAGATCCTTATGGCCTTGGGGACGTCCCTGGGATCGTTCCTCACGAGGATGATATCTGCGCTTTCAATGGCCACATCGGTTCCGGCACCTATGGCTATGCCCACATCGGCCGCGGCGAGGGCAGGCGCGTCGTTGATGCCATCGCCCACCATGGCGACCCTATGGCCCCTCCCTTTCAGGAGCTCGATCTTCTCGACCTTCTGATGCGGGAGGACTTGAGCGAAGTAATCCCTTATGCCCAACTCCTCGGCCACCCAGCGAGCGACCTCCTTCGAATCCCCGGTCAGCATATAGACGCTTATGCCCATGCCCCTCAGCTCCTCCACCGCCTCCCGCGACTCTTCCCTTATCCTATCGGAGAGGGCTATCGCCCCGAGGGGCTTCCCATCGGCCAAAACGAACACAACTGTCTTGCCCTGCGCTTGGAGCCCCCTTATCCTCGGGTCCTCGATCCTCGCCCCCATCTCATCCAAAAGGGCTTGGCCCCCAACGTAGACCTCTCGGCCCCCGACCCTCCCGCGCGCCCCCTTTCCGGGCATCGATTCGAAACCCTCGGCCGGGGGCACTCTCACGCCCCTCCCCTTCGCATATTCCACTATGGCCTTGGCTATGACGTGCTCCGAGTTTAGCTCGAGACCCGCCGCCAATCCGAGGAGCTCCTCCTCGGAGGAGAAGGAGATCACGTCACTAACGCCGAAGCCCCCCTCGGTCAGAGTTCCCGTTTTATCGAACACTACCGCATCCACGTCCTTGGCCCTCTCGAAAGCCCCCCTATTCCTTACCAGGATCCCGCCCTTCGCCGTTATAGAGGTGGATATGGCGACGACGAGCGGTATGGCTAGGCCTAGGGCGTGAGGGCAGGCTATTACGAGGACCGTGACGGCCCTCTCCAAGGCCGTCGCCGGGCCGCTGGGTGCCCATGCGGCGTACGTTAGGGCCCCGGCCGCGAGGGCTATGTAGAAGAGCAGAGCCGCCGCCCTATCGGCCAAATCCTGCGTCCTAGACCGGCTCTCCTGCGCCTGCCTCACGAGCCTTATGACCTGCGCTATGTAGGTCTCCTCCCCGGTCCTCTCGATCCTCACCTTCAGGGCGCCCTCGGCGTTCACCGAGCCCCCTATTACGCTGTCCCCAGCGCCCTTCCGGACGGGCTTGGATTCGCCGGTCAGAAGGGCCTCGATGGCGGATGATTCGCCCTCGATCACGAAGCCGTCGGACGGTATCTTCTCGCCCGGGCGGACAAGGACTAAGTCGCCGGCCTTCAAGCTGGAGGTCGGGACATCCTCGATCCCACCGTCCTTTATGAGGTGGGCGGTTGTGGGCATGAGCCCGACGAGCTCCTCCAAAGCCCTCGAGGCCCCGAGGACGCTCTTGGCCTCCGCCCAGTGCCCTAGGAGCATCACGTCTATCAAGGTGGCGAGCTCCCAGAAGAAGTCCTTGCCCGATGCCAAAACAACGGTCCCGGCCGAATAGAAGAAGGCCACCGAGATCGCCATCCCTATCAGGGTCATCATGCCGGGCCGATGGCCCTTCACCTCCTCCAACGCCCCCATTATGAAGGGCGATCCGCCGTAGAGGTAGAGGATCGAGGAGAGCAGCAGAAGGACCTCCCTCTGGAGTGGGATCTTGAGCCCTATGCCTAGCCATTCCTGGATCATCTCGGATAGGATCAGGATCGGTATCGTCAGCGCCGCAGAGATCCAGAACCTCCTTTTGAAATCCTCCATATGGTGGACGTGATCATGGTGCCCCCGATGGCCTTGATGGCTGCGGGAGTGCACTCGAGCTCACCAACCTGAGGCTATATCGCCGTTTAATATAAACTCTTCTGAGCCCTCACTTAGGGCTATTGAGGGCTCAGGATCGCCCATGGAGCTTCAATGCCCTTCCCCAGAGGACCTGCAGATCCTCCCGCCTTTTAACCTTCCATGGAAAAGCAATTCATGAACGCGAACTTCTCCAAGGGCAACCTATCCGGCCTCCTCCTCTCCGCCTCGACCTGTTTCTCCGAGAGGAGGGGGCTCAATGCCCCAGAGCGCTTCCCAACGATCAACAAGGTTATGACGGTCATATCGGCGGGTATCCCCAGCGCTACCTTGACCGCCTCCTCGTCGTAGCCAGCTATCGGGTGGGCCACGAGCCCGAGCTCGGTCGCCCTGAGGATCATGAATGCGGTCGCCATGCCTGTATCGAACAAGTAATAGTCCCTGCCCTTTATCATGCAGTCGTAATCCCTCTTGCTCGCCACGGCCACGATCATCGATGCCGACTTGGCCCATTCGTTGCCCTTAGATAGGGCTCGGCGCACCCCCTCCAAGACCCCGGGATCGTGAACGAAGACGAACCTCCAAGGTTGATTGTTGAAGCAGGAAGGGGCGAGTCGGGCGGCCTCAGCCAGATCCTTGAGCAGCCCATCCGTTACCTCGATCGGATCCAAGGAGCGGTAAGCCCTCCTTTCCTCTATCGCCTTTACCACGTCCAAACTCGATCCCGATTGGACATAAGGTGCTCTGGGGATTTAAACATATCACGAGACAATCTGAGGATCGGCATCTGGCCCATCCCCACCAAAGGTCTCCTCGATCCATCTCCTAATCTCATCCCTAACCCTCCGGAAACTTGATAGTATCTCATCCTCCGTCCCCTTGAACTGCGATGGATCTTCGAAGCCCTTATGCAGGGTCCTTTTCCCGCCTGGGAAGAAGGGACAGGCTTCTTTCGCGCGATCGCAGACCGTGGCGACGTAGTCGAACTCCATCCCCCTGAACTCCTCTAGGCTCTTCGACCTATGCTTCGAGATGTCTATGCCGACCTCGGCCATCGCCTTTACGGCATAGGGGTTGAGGCCGGAGGGCTCCGTGCCTCCGCTGTGGGCCTCATAGCGGTCGCCGTACAAGGCCCTCAGGAAGCCCTCCGCCATCTGCGACCTAGCGGAGTTGTGGGTGCAGATGAACAACACCCTCTTCTTCAACGCTCCCACGGCAAGAGGTAAGCCCTTTGGCCTTTATAAACCTTTGATTAGATAATGCCGTTATTGACACTTTCTACCCAGTCGATGGGGCCGATTGCGCTAACGGAGTTATTAGAACATCGATAAACATAATAGGAGGATATCCGATGCCAACTCGGATGGCTATTGAGGGCGGATGTGGAGGAGCTCATAAAAGCCCATGCGGGCATAGAGAGGGAGGTCTACCTGGATTCGGAGAACTCGAGCCGGGTCCCAGATGAGGTCGTTCGGGCCATGCTACCATACTTCAACGAATCCTCATATGGTAACCCAACTATAACCCACAAGCCCGGCTGGGAGGCGTATGAGGCGATAATGGACTCGGCTGGGAAGATAGCGCGCTCCATTGGCGCGGAGCCCGAGGAGATAACCTTCACGCCCGGGGAGACGGAGGCCAACAACCTAGCCCTTATGGGGAGCCTCTGGAAGAGGAAGGGCGGCAAAATAGTCATATCGGAGATAGAACCCCTGAGCGTGACCAATGTGTGCCAGATGCTCGAGGAGCGCGGGTTCAAAGTCGCCAAGGTCCCCGTCGACGGGGAGGGCTTCGTAGACCTCGAGAAGTTGAAGGAAGAGGTCGATGGGGAGACGAGGTTGGTTAGCATAGCGGCGGTCAGCAACGAGATAGGCACCATAGAGCCGATAAGGGAGGCGCTCGAGATAGTGAAGGATAGAAGCCCGGGGGCGATCTTCCATACGGACGCCTCCGATGCCTATGGGAGGATCCCCTTCGATGTCGGCGAGCTGGGGGTGGACATGGCGACGCTGAGCAGCTATAAGATCTCCGGGCCGAGGGGGATCGGGGCCTTATACGTGAGGGAGGGCGTCGAGGTGGGGAGGATCCTCGAGGGACAGATCGGGACGCAGAGGCTTTGGCCGGGCGTGGAGAATACCCCGCTGATAGTGGGCTTCGCCGCGGCCTCGCGGATGGCCTTCGATGGCTTCGAGGCGAACGTTTCCCATATGAGGCGCCTCCGGGATAGGCTCATTGACGGGATACTCTCGGGCGTGGAGGATACGAGGCTGAACGGCCCAAGGGGCGATAAGAGGGCCCCCGATAACGTGAACATAAGCTTCCTTCGTTGCGAGGGGGAGGCCCTGACGATAGAGCTAAGCCTGAAGGGCGTATACGTTTCAAGCGGGAGCGCCTGCACGAGGCGGATACTCCAGCCGAGCCACGTCCTAACGGCCATAGGGAGGAGGTTCGAGGAGGCGCATGGAAGCATCCTGATGAAGGTCACAAGGCATCATACCGATGAGGATATGGATTACGTATTGGAGGCGATCCCGAAGGCTGTGGAGAGGCTCAGGGCCATATACGGCTCCATGGGGGATGGTTAAAGACGTCCAGGATGCCGCTTCCATATAGCAAAAAGGTCCTTGAGCTGTTCAGGGACCCGAAGAACCTCGGGAGGATGGAGGACGCGACTGTTCAAGCGGTGGCCGGGAACCCCGCATGCGGCGATATGATAACCTTCTACCTCAAGATCAACGAGGCGGGCGTCATAGAGAGGGCAACGTTCGAGAGCTATGGCTGCGCCGCCAACATAGCCACGTCGAGCATATTGACGGAGATGATAAAGGGGAAGAGCCTCGAGGAGGCTTGGAAGATATCTTGGAAGATGGTAGCCGAGGAAGTGGGGGGGCTCCCATCGATAAAGTTCCATTGCGGCATATTGGCGGTTGGGGCGCTAAGGCGGGCCATAAGGCTGTATTATAAGCGCAAGGGAATCGCGCCGGCTTGGATGCCCGAGGGCCTGACCTTCGAGGAGAAGCAGGCCCTGGAGGAGGAGGAATTGGCGGAGGTCCTATCCAAGAGGGTTGGGGGAGGCGGGTCCGATGCTCAATCCCCATAGGATCAGGGAGGACTTTCCGATATTGAGGAGGGAGATCGAGGGGAAACCCCTCATATACTTCGACAACGCGGCGACTTCCCAGAAGCCGATCCAAGTTATAGAGGCGGTGAGGAGGTTTTACGAGGAGCATAACGCGAATGTGCACAGGGGGGTCCATACGCTTTCCCAGGAGGCATCGGAGCTTTACGAGAGGGCCCACGAGGAGGTCGCGGAGTTCATAGGGGCCGAGGGGATTGAGGAGATAATATTCACCAAGAACGCCACGGAGGCGATAAACCTTGTGGCCTACTCCCTATGCTTAAGGGGCTTGGGCCCAGGGGATGAAGTGGTGCTCACGTTAATGGATCACCACAGCAATATAGTGCCCTGGGAGAACGTCTCTAGGGTGAAGGGGTTCAAGGTCAAATATGCGGATATAAACGACGAGGGCGTATTGGATTATGAAGGTCTTGAAAACCTCGTAACTAAAAGGACGAAGCTCGTTTGCGTGGCGCATGTTTCCAACGTCACGGGGGTCAAGAACGATCTTAGGAGGATCTCGAAGATCGCGCACGATAATGGCGCCATGGTCGTTGTGGATGGGGCTCAATCCGTCCCCCACATGCCCATCGACGTCGAAAGGCTCGGGATCGACTTCTTGGCCTTCTCGGGGCATAAGATGCTCGCCCCAACCGGGATCGGCGTGCTCTATGGGAGGCAAGACATACTTAGGGATATGGAGCCCTTCTTGGGGGGCGGGGAGATGATAAGGGAGGTGAGGTATAACAAATCGGATGGGACCTGCAGGATCACGTACAACGAGCTTCCATGGAAGTTCGAGGCGGGGACCCCGAACGTGGGCGGGGCGGTCGGCCTAATGGAGGCGGTAAGGTACTTGAGGGGGTTGGGCATGGAGGATGTGGAAAGGCACGAGTCTGAGTTAACGAATTACGCGCTAAAGAGGCTCGATGGGGTCGATGGAATCAAATGGTATGGCCCTGGCCCTGGTTCGGAAAGGGGCGGGATAGTGTCCTTCAATATGGATGGACTCGATCCGCACGACTTGGCGCTCCTTTTGGATCAATTCGGCATAATGGTCAGGAGCGGGTTCCATTGCGCAGAACCGCTCCACCAAAGGCTAGGGTTGAGAGGATCCGTGAGGGCCAGCTTTTACATCTACAACCTCAAGGAGGAGGTCGATAAGCTGATCGAGGCCCTCGAGGAGATAAGGAAGGGCTAGGGCCAATGTCCTCCGTCAGGGAGTACGTTTCCACCATCGAGGAGACCTGCGGGGAGGAAAGGCATTTCGTGGCAACGCTAAGGCATGGAAAGAGGGATGAGGCGATAAGGAGGATCCTCCAAAAGGGCCAAATCGATAGATCGATCTCGGGGCTGGTCATGGATGTCTCCTTCCGGGGCATCGCATTACGAGTGTATAGGGCCGGGAAGGTCCTGATGAAGGGCTTGAAGAGCAAGGAGGAGGCGGAGAGGATCCTAGAGGACATCCTGGCCTGAAAGGGGATCGCGGCCCCTATAGGAAGACGTAAAGCTCCTCCCTATAGCAGCGATCTAGTATTTGGCCTGGGGGGAGCCGCTTAAGCCCCCTCGAGGACAGCAAGGCGACTAGGCGATCGTTCGCTTCGGATAGACCCAGAGCCCCGGTGAGCAATTCGGCGGGGACGTTTACGAACATGGGTCTAGCCGGGATGAGATGACGCGTGGATTTTTGTATGAAGGCCTTTCCGGCCAAGGCCGTTTCGATCACCTCCCTCTTGGAGATCGTCGGCGTCATGATTGACGCGAGCGCCTCGCCCGAACGGACCCTCTCCATCGCCCCCTCCTCGTCATCATAGCCTATCGAGCATCCCTCCGAGAGGAGCCTCGCTTCCACCATCTTGATAACGTCGTAGGTTTCCTTGATCCCGCCCCTCGGCCCGTTCACAACGAAGCATTCGTCCTTGGAGAATATGGCGGCGATCGCCCTCCTCCCCTCCACGAGCCCATGGGCCGAATCCAGGGAGGCCCTCTCCGCGCTCAAGCCCAAATCCTCGAGCATGGCCGGCATCCTCCCCATATCCACAGGGCCGCTCAACAGCCTATACCAAGCGCCGATCTCTATGCTCGGGTTGTTATAATCGACGAGGCATACCGGGATGAATTTATACCCAATCTCCCTCGCGGCCGCGACCCGATGCATCCCATCCAAGACTACGAGGCTCCCCTCGTCCACGATTATTGGGTGCATGAAGACGCCGTCGGCCCTCATCCTATCCGCTAGCTCCCTCACGGCGCTCGGTATGACCTCCTCATGGAGGCGAAGCCCCTCCACTTCCTGCAATGCGATCTCGAGGGAGATCGAGGGGTGGTTTATCCTGAACCCCTTTGACGATTCTCATCACCTTCAGTTCCGTGCGGATCTGCGAAACGCTCTTCGATTAATGTTATATGAAGTTAAAAAATATCGCATGGGTTTTCGATCCCCAAGGGCCGCCGCTCGCCCATTGGCTCAGCTCGGCTCCTCCCCCAGGCACCCAATGACCTCATCGTATATCCTCAAGGCATCCTCCTCGCTCCTCACGTTCTTTATGAGCATCCTCCCCCCCTTGAATAGGCTGACCTCGATCCCATCGCGCTCTAAGACGATAACGAAGGGAGACTTGAGCAGGATCTTGAATTTCCCGCTCAAGCGATCGCGCACCTCCTCCAAGCTCAAACCCAAGGGCTCCCTCGGGTTCACGTTAACCGTATCCTGGCCGCATAGCCAAACGAGCCTCTCCGGAGACCGGGCCGTCCCCCTCCCTCCCTCCCCGCAGACCGGGCATCTGGGGTTCTTTGAGATCTCGACCTTGGAGATGTACATATCGGCGAAGTCGCATATCAAAAGAGAGCCCTCGATCGAGTTGAGGCCCGCGAGCACCTTTACGGCCTCCATCGCCTCCATCGCGCCGACGATCCCGGCCGTGGCGCCGAGGATCCCCCGCGTTTCACAGCTCGGCAGGTTCCGATCATCTAGGTCTGGGAATACGCACGCTAGGCAGGGGGTCCTCGGGTGCCTGAAGACCGAGAGGCACCCCTCGAAGCCTATCACGGCGGCGTAAACATATGGGATGCCGCTCCTAACGCATGCCTCATTGACTATATAGCGGGTCCTCATGTTGTCTAGGCCATCGACGACGCAGTCCATGCCCTTAAGAATCTCATCCACGTTGTCCCCCCTAAGATTATCGGAGATGGGCTCCACCTCGATGCCGGGGTTCATCTTCGCGAGCCTCTTCGCGGCCACCTCGGCCTTCGGATACCTGAGCTCATCGACAGTATATAGGGTCTGCCTGTGGAGATTGTGGAGCTCCACCGTATCCTGATCTATTAGGCGCAAATGGCCCACGCCGGCCAAGGCCAAGTAGGTGGCGGCTGGGCTCCCCAATCCCCCGAGCCCTACAACGGCGACCTTCGATCGCCTCAGCCTCTCCTGCCCCTCGCGCCCGAGCTCGCGAAGGGCGATCTGCCTCTTATAATACTCGTTGGGGTCGAATGGGATCTGAAGCTTTCCCGCCTCCTTGCTCAACGAGCCTATCGGGGAGGCATTCCGCTCATCGATATATTAATGTTCCCGCGTTGCCATAAGGGAGCGCGCTTGGGCCTGAGCCACTGGCGCCGCGAAGAGCGGGGTGCTCAGATACTTCAACCCATCGTCGGGCAATATGGCCACTATGGTCCTCCCCCTGCCCAACTCCCTCGCCTTCTTCAGGGCCACGTACATTATCGCCGCGGAGCTCATCCCGATCAGCAACCCCTCCTTACGGGCCACCTCCCTAGCGACCTCGAAGGTCTTCGGGATCTCCTCCTGGGAGATCTCCACGATCTCATCGAATAGCTTCCTCCTGAAGAGCTGGGTCGGATAAGGCTCGTCGGGATTCCTCATCCCTTGGATGCTGACGCCGAGCTTGGGGGTCACCCCTATGATCCGGATGGACTGGTTATACCTCTTGACCCGCATGGAAACGCCCACGCCCGTCCCAGCCGTTCCAATCCCGACCACTATGGCATCGAGCCTCCCGCCCGTTTGCTCCAATATCTCCTTGCCGGTGGTTTTGTAATGGGCAAGTATGTTGGCCGGGTCCTTGAACTGATCCAAATCGATGTAGCGATCCCCCTCCTCCCTGAGGATCTTCTGCTTCAGCTCTATCGCCCCGGCGGTCCCCTTCTCGCCCGGCGATAGGATGAGCTCCGCCCCGTAGGCGCTTATTAGGGACCTTCTCTCGAGGCTAACCGACTCGGGCATCACTATAACGACCTTATAGCCCTTTGCGGCGCCTATCATCGCCAGCGCTATGCCCGTGTTGCCCGACGTCGCCTCGAGTATGGGCTTCCTCCCATCGAGCTTCCCCACCGCCTCGGCATATTCTATCAGGGATAGAGCCATCCTATCCTTCACGGACCCGCCTATATTATACCATTCCAGCTTGGCGTATATGGTCGCATCCGATTCGCCGGTCAGCCTATTGATGCGCACCATCGGCGTATTGCCTATTAACTCAGTTATGTCATTGGCTACGATCCCGCCCATTCTCGACCATGTCGTCCCAGGAGTCATAAACAACGTTATTTAAATATCTTTCGGGGGCCGCCCTTCGATGCAATCCATAACGGCGCCATTCTCTCGGATCAGGCCCATCAGCTCCTCATAGGCCCTGAGGGCATCGGCATCGTTGCTCACGCCCCTCACGAGCGCGCTGCCGGTCCTGGTGAGGCTTATTGAGATGCCCCCGTCGCCCTCAAGCACCATACCATATTTGGCACCTATCCTGATCCGGAACCTATTCGCTAGAATGCGGGCCGCGCCCGCTAAATCCAGCTCGATTCGACCCTTAGGCTCGATCATGAAGGCCCCCCCGCCGCAGAGCCTCGTCAGCCTAGGCCCTTGGGGCCCGGCTTGGCGAGCGCCGCCGCATAGGGGGCAATCGGGGGATCGCTCTACATCCAAGAGCCTCAGGTCCGGTGGGCCGCTAATGTCGAGGAAGAGCAGCTTCCCGGCGAGGCTCGGCCTCTCGCCCAATAGGATGGATAGGGTCTCTCTGACTTGGAGGCTGGCAACTAAGCTTAATATCGACGGGAGGACCCCAACGGCATCGCAGGTTGGCAATCCATCTTCGGCATCGGATCCGATGCCGAAGATGCATCCCAAGCAAGCGGTCTCTCCCGGCACGATCGTGCTCACGGAGCCATGCGCCTCTATAGCGCTTCCGAATACGTACGGAATCCTAAGCCTGCTGCATGCCTCATTTATGGCGTACCTTGGGGCGAGCCGATCTAGCCCATCGACCACCACATCCACACCCCTCACGACCTCCTCGGCCGTTCTTCGCGATATCGTCAGCGGCAGGGCCTCTATCTCGACGTCGGGGTTGAGGGCCCTAAGCCTCCTCTCGGCCACCTCCACCTTCGGCTCCCCCAGCGAATGCGTATCGTAGAGCGGTTGTCTCTGGAGGTTCGATAGCTCTACGAAGTCGTGGTCGACCAAGCGCAGGTAGCCGACCCCCATCGAGGCCAATTGGATGGCCGATACGGAGCCCAAGCCGCCGATGCCGGCAATCGCGACCCTCCCCTCCCTTATCCTCTCCTGCCCCTTCGGGCCTATGAGCCTCAGCGCCACCTGCCTCGAATACCTCTCCGCATCGAACGGCGCCATCTGTTCATCCCCCGCTCACGGCTGGGAACACAGCGATCGCGTCGCCGTCCCTCAGCTTCGCCTCCAAAAGGCCCAGGAACTTGGCGTTCCTACCGTTTATGTAGAAGTTCAACAGGCGGTTCGCATTGCCATTGGGATCGAAGAGCCTCCTTCCAAGCTCATCCCCGAACTCCTCGGCCAGCTTCTCCAAGGCCTCGCGCAACGTGGAGGCCTCCAGCTGGATCTCATCCCTTCCACCAGCGAACCTCTGAAGGGCCAAGGGCAAAAGGACCTTCACGTTCGCCAAGCTCCCACCTCCAAGATTTCGGCTCCGGGGCCCTCGAGGGTTGGGCTTATTTCGAGAATATCGGCCTCGGATGGCGCAACCGCCTCCGGCGCCTTGAGCCCGTTCCCGGTGATATAGCAAACGATCCTCTCGTCCCCCTCAATGGCCCCGGAGGCGACCAGCCTCTTGAGAGCCGCCACCGTGACAGCCCCGGCCGGCTCCGCGAAGAGGCCCTCGGTCCTCCCGAGCAACCTTATGGCCTCCGTTATCTCCGCATCGGATGGTGCCTCCGCGAACCCCCCGGACTCCCTTATCCTGCGAAGGGCGTAAACTCCATCTCCCGGATCCCCTATGGCGAGGCTCTTGGCTATGGTATTTGGAACCTCGACAGGTTCGATCGAATCCCTCCCGGCCCTGAAGGCATCTACGACGGGCGAGCAGCCCTGGCCTTGGGCGCCGGAGATCTTGGGCCCGCGGCCCTCGATGAGGCCGAGGTCCCTGAGCTCCCCGAAACCCTTGGCTATCGCGTTCAGGAGAGCCCCGCTCCCTATCGGGACGATTATATGATCCGGAGCCTCCCATCCGAGCTGTTCGCATACCTCGAAGGCCAGGCTCTTCGACCCCTCCACATAATACGGCCTAACGTTTATGTTGACGAGGGCCCATCCGAAGCGATCGGCGGCCCTCGAGGCCACGGCGTTCGCCTCATCATAGGTCCCGTTCACGCTGACTATCCGAGCGCCGTAGGCTATGGCCTGGGATATCTTGGTTCCCTCTATGCCCTTTGGGATGAATACGTAGCAGGGGAGGCCCGCCCTCGCCGAATGGGCGGCTGTGGCGGCCGCCAAATTTCCAGTTGAGGCGCAGCCCACGACCTTATATCCAAGCTCCAAGGCCTTGGAAACGGCCACCGATGCGGGCCGATCCTTGAAGGAGTACGTCGGGTTGACCGTGTCGTCCTTCAGATATATCTCCCTCAGGCCCAAGGCCTTCGCTAACCTATCGGCCCTCCGCAGGGGTGTCAGGCCGGCGCCCAAGTCGACGGCCTTCCCATGGTCCAGTAATGGCAGGAGCTCGCGGTATCTCCATAAGCTCCTCGGCCTCCGCGATAGCGAGTCCTCGCTCCAATCCACCTCGCTATAGTCGTAGAAGGCGTCAAGGGGGCCAAGGCAATCCGGGCAGACCGATAGCCTCGCCGGCTCATGCTCGGAGCCGCACTCCCTACACCTCAAACCCGATATGAGCCCTCATCACCTCCTAATAACCGGATTAAGCCATCCATTCCAATATTAATATAATGCTGCGTTAAAGATTCTTTTAGGAATAGGGGCGATAAGCGCGTTAATGGCGGGACGATCGGCGAGCGGGAGCAGGAGTCCCTTTCAGATCCCCAGAGTTGATATCGGTATTCAGGGCCCGCCCGAGATTCGGCGTTTTATAGCGCCGTAGCCCTTCTATTGGGGTCGCCCGAAGGAGCCATCTTTGAATAAATTTGAAACTAAATCAAAAAAGGATCGAGGAAATTAATCCATTTCGATCCCATCCCGGATGAATTGGCCTAGGAATAGAACTTTGGGAGCGCGTTTTGATGGGCGCGGCGCCCGGCTCCCCATCGGAGGTGAGCTCAAACGCACTCAAGATCCCAATCATCTGCGCTCATCCTGGCCAGACTCGTCATCGCCCACCGTTGTTGCTATTGGGCCATACCCAAATAAAAGTTTAAACGCGGACCAGACCGAATCTATCGGGGATGGATGGGATAAGAGCGCTCCCCTTGGCGTTCGAGAGCCTCGGGGTCAGGTCCATGTGCACATTCGTCGAAACGCCGGACGTTGGGATATTGATGGACGCCGGGGTGGCGCTTGGGCCCAGGCAATCGCTGTTGCCGCATCCATTGGAATACGAGGCCCTACGCCGAAGCCGGGAGAGGATAAGGGAATTTTCGAGGAGGGCCCGGATAATCATCGCATCCCATTACCACCACGACCATTACACGCCCAACTTCACCGATTTCGTATGGCTTTGGAGCTCAGAGGACGAATCAAAGCGCATATACGAGGGCAAGGAGGTATACGTCAAGGATTTTAAGAACTCGATAAATTTCAGCCAGAGGAGGCGGGGTTGGCTCTTCTATAGGTTCGTTAAGGAAGTCGCGGAAAGGGTGGAGGCGGTGGATGGGAGCACGATCGAGCTCGGGTCAACGCGCCTGAAGTTCTCGAAGCCCGTCCCGCATGGGGAGGAAGGGGGCCGGCTGGGGTGGGTCATAATGGCCGCGGTGGAATATGGGGGGCAGAAGCTCATGTTCGCCTCTGACGTCCAAGGGCCATCCTCGGATTCTGCGATGGAAGCGATCCTCTCCGAGGCCCCGGATGCTCTGATAATAGGGGGCCCGCCGACATACCTATCGGGATATGGCGTGGAGGATTCCGCGATCGAAAGGGGATTGAGGAACCTAGCCGTTCTCTGCGCCAAGGTTCCGATGGTCGTCGTCGACCACCACCTCCTGAGGGATAGGTATTGGGAAAGCCGTTTGGGGCCTGCGCTCGAGGCGGCGGCCTCCAATGGGAACGCCCTCATAACGGCCAACGAATTGGCGGGCGAGAGGATGAACCTGTTGGAGTGCAGGAGGCGGGAGCTTTATCAATCCCAAAGGCCCTCGGAGAGGTTCCTCGAATGGGCGGGGCTGAGCCCGGAGGAGAGGAGGCGAACCCCGCCCCCGCTGCCCTAAAGCCCATCTGGCCATTGCTATCCGGACCATTGCTTTAAATATGCGCGATATATCCGCTCAATAGAGCAAGGGGAAGCTTGGACACATGGAGATCGACGAGCTGGATTCCAAAATATTGGCCGAGCTCCTGAGGGACTCTAGGCTATCCTTCAGGCAGATAGCCAAGAGGGTCGGGAGCTCGGTCGGGACGGTCCTATCAAGGGTGAGGAGGATGGAGAGGGAGGGCGTGATAAAGGGCTATACGGCCATCCTGGATCATGAGAAATTGGGCTATCAATTGACAGCCATAACGGAGTTGACGGTTTCAAGGGGGCGATTGCTCGAGGTCGAAAGGGAGATCGCGAAGATCCCAAACGCCTGCGCCGTTTACGATGTGACGGGGGACGTCGATGCGATCATCATAGCCAAATTCAAGAGGAGGGAGGATTTGAGCAGGTTCACGAAGGGCCTTTTGGCGCTCCCCTTCGTTGAGAGGACCAATACGCACGTCATCCTGACGACCGTCAAGGAGGATTTCAGGTTGCTCTAAGGCGGAAAACCTTTTAAATCCCCGAGCCGTTCCGCCATTTGGGGAGGCATTTGGGATTGAAGGAAAGCCTGAGGGAGATAGCGGTCATCCTCTCCATCCTCGGGGGCGTCCTGATGCTGATCCTCGGCGCCCTGGAGCTGATCGGAGGAGCCGTCTGGTATTTCGGCCATCATATGTGGACCTGCCCCCATATGTGGAACCATATGTGGACCGCCCCGTTGCTCATGGGCATCCAAGTACCCTATAGGGCCATAATCGTCCTGATCTGCGGCATCGTCGCCCTGATCGGGGCCAAGAGGTTGCCCGATCCGGCTTGGAGCATTGTGTTGATAATACTAGGAGCCATAGCCGGGGGAATCGGGGGCCTTTTGGCGCTCCTCGGCGGAGCGATTGGCATCGCAGCGAAATACGCCTGAGGATGCTCGGCGGGGGCGATCAATCCGGCCTCGTTACCCGGACCCCCTTGATCAGGACATAAGGGGAGAGGGACGGGGGATCCGCCTCGAGCCACCAATGGACCCGTTGCCTCTCCCTCGATATCGCCGATATGCTCGATAGGATCCTCAGCGCATTATCGCTCACCCTGATCCCCTTCCAAGACTCCTTTACCTCGCCCCCCTCCACGAGGAATATGCCATCCCTCGGGATCGTTGAGAAATCCCCGGTGGCGTAGTTGTGGAACCTCGTATACCAAGTATTGGTCAGGTAAAGGCCCCTCCTCAATTCGCCCAGCATTTCCTCTTTCCCCACATCCCCGGGATCCATGGATAGGCTCCATGGCATCGGGACGATTATCCCCGCGTGGCCCGTCGTCTCCGTCCCGAAGGCGCGGGCAGTGGAGGTGTTATGGAAAAAGGTCTTAAGGATCCCTCGGTCTATGAAAATGGTTTCCCTAACCGGCGCGCCCTCGTCATCGAAGGCCCTGCAATTTACGGAGCAGGCCCTAGGGTCGTCCCTTATGGTAACGATCTCCGGCGCAACCATTTCCCCGAGCTTATCGGCGAAGATGGACATGCGGGTCATCGCGTAGAAGGCCGAGCCCATCGAGCCATATACGCCCATGAGGGATCCGAAGAACAACGGATCGAGGACCACGTCGTACCTACCGGCCCTGCCGGCCTTTGGATTGACGGCCAGCTTGGCTACCTCCCCCGCCTTCTCGCCCGCCCTCCCAGGCTCGAAGTCCCTGAGCGAATTGCTGCACTCCACGCCATGGCCGGATGCATCCCTTTGCGAGAAGGCCCTTATCGAGATCTCGATCGCGGATCTCTCATCCCACCCTTCAGGCCCCTCGGAGGAGGAGAGGAAGGCGCGCTCGTATTTCGTGAATAGCATTCCGCCCGTCTCCGCGCCATCCCCGGCTTCCCTCTTCGCCGCGGATATTGCCTCCTCTATGTACTCGGATGGGTCTTCGATATGCTCTATCGCCCCATCGGCCATGGGCTTGGCGTATTCGAACCTCCCCCGGGCCACGCCGCCGTAGGCAGCGTTCTCCTTGGAGATCTTCGCCAAGCTTAGCAATCGCTTAACGGCCCCCGAGGGATCGCGGAAGTCCTTTATCTCCGTCAGGACGACCCGTTTCCTCCAAGCGATCATGATGCTCGTGGAATAATCCGTCCAGGAGAGGCCTATATCGATCCGATCGTTGCTGAACCTGAGCTGGCGATATTTTCCAATGACCGTATTGGCTATTGCCTCATCCGCGCCCAAGGCCTTGGCCTCCCTAACGATCGCCTCGGTCTTTGCGATGGCCTCCTCCATCATCTTACATGGATCCCCCTCAACCTTATCATCGGGCCGCCGTGGAAGACGGGGGCCCCCTGCATCGGATCCCCCTTCCCGCATGTCGCCGCTTGGAACTCCACCCCCTTGGAAACGGCATCGACCGCCATCCAAAAGCCCTGGGTCGTCGTTTCTATAATCGGCCTCGCCACCGGGGCCCCGAGCTCCCCCTTCTCTATCAAATAGGCCTCCCTCCCTACATAGCGCTGATTGAACCTAACGTCATCGATGTTCCACTCCGTAAAGGATCGGATGTAAACGCCGCGCTCGATCCCCTCGAATATCTCCTCCTCAGACATATCGCCGGGAAGAAGGTACGTATTCGCCATCCTCACTATGGGCTCCCTATCGTAGTTCATCGAGCGGGATGAGCCATTGCTCCTCACGCCTAGCCTAGCGGCCGTTTCGCGGTTGTGGAGGAACTCGTTTATTACCCCGTTTTTATAGAGATATCGCCTCCTCGCCCTTACCCCTTCATCATCGTAAAGGTAATACCCATAGCTGTTCTCTATGGTTGGATCGTCGACGATCGTTACGAGCTCGCTCCCTATCCTAGCGCCTATCCAGAAGGGGCCGCCTTCATATATGAAGGACCTACCGGCTTGGTTCATCTCCCTCCCCAGGATCCTATCGGCCTCCATGGGATGGCCGCAGGATTCATGGCAAGCGATCCCGACGACCTCCGGCCCGCAGATCACATCCATCTTCCCCGGCCGCATCGCCCTCCCCTCGGCTATGAGGCGCTTCAAAGCCCCAACCTCCCTAGCCAGATCGGCCCCGAGGCCCCAGCCCTCGAGGACCTCCCAGCCGCCGCTTTGGCCATACTCCTTGAACGGGATCTGCTCCATCCTGCCCGATTCGAAGACAGTTATGCCAGTGGCCACGAAGCTGACCCTTGGAACGAGGGAACGGATCCTCGAGCCTTCCGAGTTCGCGAAGAACCCCTCCACAAGCTCCGCCGCGCAAATGAATGCCCTGGAAACAACGTTGGCGCCTTGGGACATAACCTCCTTGTCGACCTCCAAGAGGGCGGCTATCTTCTCCTCGGGGTGAACGTCCTCGATCCTCCTCCTTTGCTCGACGCCCCACTCCGCCTCAACCGCCTCCTCCTCAACGAACTCGATTCGGCTCGTCCGCCCGGATGCCCTCGCGAGCCGATACGCCTCCTCCGCGATGCCCTTCGCTTCTTCCCTCGTCCAACGGTTCGACGACGCGAACCCGAGGCCTCCGCCGGCGAGGATCCTGACGGAGAAGCCGCTGTCGAAGGAGATCGCGTAGGCATCGAGCTCCCCGTTCTTCAGGATTATCTCCTCCTCCCGCCTATCCAGGGCCCCAACCTCAGCGTAATTGACCCCCTTCTCCCTCGCGTACTCAAGGCAGTATTCCACTAAATCCGCATCCAAGCCCCATCCCGCGTCCGATTCGGCATTGCTCGGGGGTTCGAGGCCAAATTATTTTACCTTTCCAAATGGATCGAGGGAATCTTCCTAGCGTTCAGGTTTATTAGGGCGCCGTGGGCCATGGGGGAGGGGACCCGAAGCCTTGGTTGGGGAATTTACGGCCTCGGCCTCCATAATCTTGGCCTCCGTAGCGGCTTCGTTCATCATATGGACCGCATCTAGGAGGCTGATCCTCCGCTCGGCCCTGCCGAAGTTCGCGAAGGATGCCCTGCGCTTGCTCATGGAGGGCCCCGTTGCGGTTACCGTAGTGGGCTATGGTGCGCTCTTGGCGACCGAGCGCATGGAAGCCATTTCCCCGGGCCCGCTCTCTGCTTTCCTGAACGCCTCCAACCTGGCTATATTGGTTCGCATAGCGATCCTAATATCCATCGTTCGGGCGACCGCTTCCTTGCTCGGCGGCCTCGCCCCATCCGCCCTAGAAGCCCATTCATCGAACAAGATGCCGATATATAGCGTGTACTCAGCAGGCGCCGTAGCCATAATCCACACGATCCTCTCCTCCCCAATATTCCCGGCGATCCCGCAAGGCCTCTGGGCGGCGATAAATTTCCTAATTGGTATATTGCTCACCTATTTGATAGTCCATATATTGAACGCGCTCATGAAGCGCCACCTCGGCCCATATATCGCCAAGGAGCCGCGGCTTGAAACGACCTATGCCTTCATAAGGCGCTTGGCGCTCGCGATCGCCGCCATCCTAGGGGTATCGGCGGCGATCTTCAGCGCCTTCCCGTGGATGGGGGGGTTGATAGCATCCATATTCATCGCCGCCGGGTTCGCCTCCATAGTCATTGGCCTAGCTGCCCAGACGAGCCTCTCGAACATAATAGCTGGCATGGTGATAGCCGCATCTCAGCCCTTCAGGATAGGGGATGCGATCTCCTTCAGGAACGAGTTCTGCTTCGTCGAGGATATAAAGCTCATCCACACGACCCTGCGCACCTGGGACAACAGGCGCCTCATGGTCCCAAATTCCCTATTCCTCTCCGAGGTCGTCACCAATTATAGCGCGGAGGATCCGACGATGCTGGTGCCAATATACGTCCAAGTCAGCTATGAATCGGACCTGGATAAGGCGATGGAGATAATGCGCCAAGTAGCCCTGAGGCATCCGGATTGCATGCCGACGGCGGACCTGCCGAGCGTGGTCGTCATGGATTATGGGGAATCCGGGATCAACCTCAGGCTCCTGAGCAGGGCGAAGGATCAGCCAACGGCCTTCAAGATGGCCAGGGATATCCTCTATCAGATCAAGAAGGAGTTCGATGCCAATGGCATAGAGATCCCCTATCCAAGGAGGTACCTGATCCTCGGGAGGGGGGCGGGAAAGGCCTTGGGCAAGGCGGGGGAAGGGGCGGAGGAACGGGGGGGCTACCCGGGAGCTTAGGCTTAATTTATGGCTCGCGTTGGATTGGCCCATATGGGCTCGCTGGATAGGATCCGGGAGAAGATCGAAAGGGATCCCTTCTCGAAGTCCTTGGGCATAAGGCTGGTGGAGTTAGGGGAAGGGTATAGCAAGGTGGTGATGACCGTTACGAGCGATATGCTCAACTTCCATGGCATAGCCCATGGGGGCGCGATATTCTCCTTGGCCGATGCGGCCTTCGCGGCGGCCAGCAATTCCCATGGGCAAAGGGCCTTGGCCCTCTGCATGAGCATAAGCTACCGCTCGCCGGCGAGGGAGGGCATGGAGCTCGTCGCGGAGGCGTTCGAGGAGAGCCTCGGCGGGAGGACGGGCCCTTTATCGCATCGTGGTCAGATCCGATGATGGCGCGCTTATAGCGTCGTGCCAGGGGATCGTTTATAGGAAGGGCGAGGCGCTCGTATAGCCGAGCCGTTCCGCCGATCGGGGCGTTTGGGATGGCTGAAAGGGCGCTCGAGTATTTCAAGAGGTCCTTCTTCGCTGTCGATGGGCTTTGGTTCGTCATGCTCGAGGAGGCGGATTCCTTCGATAAGGCGTTGGAGATCGATGAGAGGGTTTGGAGGGTGATGCCCAAAATCCAATCGAGGAAGATAAGGGAATTGTATGGCATCGAGGGGAATGGCCTGGGAGATCTATTGAGGGCCTTGGAGATAAAGTTCGGGATGGAGGGCTATAGGATGAGCTTCGAGGCCGAGGGGGATCACGTCCTGATATTAATCCGCGAGTGCCCATGGTTCGAGATCATGAAGGAGGCGGGCAGGGGAGCCCTCGCCGGAAGGGTCGGGGAGAGGATATGCAAAGCGGAGTACCGGGCTTGGGCGGATGAGTTCGACAAAGGCATCGGGTTCTCGCTCGAGTCCCAGCTTTGCAAAGGGGATGATGCATGCCGACTGAGGTTCCAATACTTGAAAATGGAATGAACCCCCTCTCAAATGGGCATAGCCCAAGCCGCGCCGCCGCTGGGTATCCCATATGGTCGGAGCTCCCTACATCCGAGCGGTTGGATGGATCGAAAGCCTTTTATGGATAAGAAGGGCTTAACTATCGATGAATTTTGGACCCCTCAAGGGCGCGATCCCTCCGCGCCCTCCTCTTGGCGTTAATGGCCCCTAGCATCGATAGGGGTCATGATCCCCGAAGCCTACGCTTGGGACCTATCCGTTACGCCCTCATCGAGGACCGTCGCCCCCGGCGGGAGCACATATTTTGATATCGTCGTCACCGGCACGATACCCAACAACCCACGCATTCGCCTCATGTGCATCCCGCCAGCCGGATGGTCCATCGGCTTCCAAGTCAACGATAGGCCGGCGCCGTTCGGCTCAAGGATGTTTGTATCGGTCCCACTCTCCGCGCCACAGGGTTTGAGACAGGATCTAACCGTGCAGGCCAACGCGGGCTCGCAAAGCAAGGCCAAGTACGTCACGATGGTCGTGGCAACGGCCCAGGAGGCGTGGACCCTCTCCGTTAGCCCGGCTTCGAGGGCCGTCAGCAGCCCACCAGGAACCGCCGCGTTCACCGTCTCCATAACGGGCTCATCGGGCGGGACGCCCATCCGCCTGATCCAATCCCCGCCCGTCTCGGGCTTTCGGCCTCCTTCTCCGCCACAGATAGGCCCGCGCCCTTCTCCTCCACGATGACCGTCAGCGTCGGCCCCTCGGTCGCCCCGGGGACCTATGCGCTCCAGGTCTGGGCCAACTCGGCCGGCGCATCGTTCCCCGGCCCCGCCAATAAAGCCGCGAACGCCTACGTGGTCGTCCTGGCGCCGGGCCAGCCACCGCCCCCGCCGCCCCCGGAGTTCGACTTCTCCATCTCGGCCGAGCCCGCCTCAGGGTCCGTGAGGGCGGGCGGGGCGGCGGAGTTCAAGGTGGCCATAAGCCTCGTCTCGGGGATGGCTCAGCCCGTCTCCTTGGGCCTTATGGGCCTCCCAGATGGGGCATCGTGCGCTTTCGATCCGGCATCGGGGATGCCGACATTCGCATCCCTGCTAACCATCTCGACCGATGCCTCAGTCGCCCCCGGCACCTATCCGCTGACCATAATGGGCGAGGGCGGCGGACTGACCCGATCGGCATCGATAAGCCTCTTGATCGAGGCGGCGGGGAGGCCCACGGGGGAGAGCTCGATTTCGATATCGGTCAGCCCAACCTCGCTCAAGATCGGCGAATCCCTATCGGTCTCCGGCGCCCTCTCGCCCCCCTTGGCAGCGGGCATCAAGCTTGTATATAGAAGGCCCGATGGATCCGAGCTGGCGAGGGAGGTCGCCGCATCCGCATCGGGGGCCTTCTCCGACTCCTTCAATCCCGATGCCGTTGGCGCTTGGACCGTTAGGGCCGCCTGGTCCGGCGACTCGGGCCATAAGGCAGCAGAGAGCGCGCCCGCATCCTTCTCGGTCTTCGAGGCCCAACCCCCGCCGACCAAGCAATTCTGGGGAGATCCCCGGCGGATCGACGAGCCTTATGGCAATGGCCCTCATCGCCCTCGGGATCGCCGTCGCTGCCCTTGCCCTGAAGGGGGGCCCGAGGCCCGAATCGGAGGCGGCGCCCCATCCCACGGCTCCAAACGCCGCTACGGCCAAATGTCCTAACCGCGGCGCCGGGTAACCGGAGGGCTCGGCCTTCTGCCCCAACTGCGGGGAGAATAGCGAAGGGCCCAGATGGATGCGGACGATGGGCGGGAGGGATGATCTCCTTTTTTATATCCCTTGGCGTGATCAGGATTGAAGGGGATCCCGGTTGGAAAGAGAGTATACCTACGATCCCTATGCCTTCTCCATCTTCGAAGGGATCGACCAGGAGGAGTTCCTGATAGCGGCCTATAGGATAGAGGCCTCGGGGGAAAGGGAGCCATCGAAGGTGGCCGAGGCGCTGGCTGCCGAGGCCACGACCGGGACTTGGCTGAGGGTCCCGACCGAAACGGAGGAGATCAGAGAGAGGAGCCAGGGGAAGGTCCTGGGGGTTTACGAGTTCCCGGCCGATGGCGATTCGAGGAAGTTCCTCGCCTTGGTCGCCCACCCCTTGGCGAACTTCGGCGATGGGATGCCGATAACGATGGTCATGACGGGCATAGCGGGCAATATATACTCCATGGGCCTTGCTTCCGTTAAGCTCGTCGACCTATTCATGCCCAAGTCCTTCTTGAGGGAGTTCAAGGGGCCGAAGTTCGGGATAGGGGGCTTGAGGGATCTCCTGCGCGTGGGCGATAGGCCCCTGGTCGGGGCGATAATGAAGCCCAAGCTCGGGATGTCCCCGAAGGAGGTAGCCAAGGTCTGCTACGAGGCGGCCGCGGGAGGGGCGGATCTGATAAAGGACGATGAGATGCAATCCAACCCGTCGTATTGCAGGAGGGAGGAGAGGCTCTCGGCCGCGATGGAGGCGATCGATAGGGGTTGCCGGGAGAGCGGCAAGAAGTGCCTCTACGCCTTGAATATAACGGACGAGGTCGATAAGATGCCCGAGATCGCCGAATAGGCCGTTCAAGCGGGCGCCAACTGCCTCCTCATAAACTATGTTACGGCGGGCTATTCCATCCTCAGGGCGATAGCCGAGGACCCGAGCATAAAGGTCCCGATACTGGCCCACCCGGCGATGGCCAGGGCCTTCATGAGGCCCGAAAGGCTTGGTATGAACTATTCGGTCATCAAGAAGCTCGTCAGGATCTGCGGGGCGGACCTCACGGTCCTTTCGACCCCCTATGGGAAGATGTACCAGCCCATCAGCGAGTACTTCTGGTCCGTCCGCGCCTTGAGGGATCCGCTCCATGGGATCAAGGCCGCGATGCCGGCCCTTGGAGGGGCCGTGTACCCGGGCCTGGCGATGCAGCACGTCAACGACTTGGGCATCGACTTCATGATGATCGCCGGCGGCGGGATCCTTGGCCATCCTATGGGGACCAAGGCCGGCGTGATGGCCATGCTACAGGCCTCGGTTGCGGCTGCAAAGGGCATAAGGCTGGAGGAATACGCGAGGGATCACGAGGAGCTGAGGGCGGCCATAGAGAAGTGGGGGGTCTACGAGCGGCCCAAGGAGGCGGTCTTCAAGCCTAAATAATGGCGGGCCCCGATCCCATTGCCTAGCCTACTGGGCGTGGACATAGGAACTTCGGCTTGCAAGGCCGTCCTAGTGGATCCGATGGGGAGGATCCTATCCAGCTCGAGGGTGCGTAACGAGGTCTACTTCCCCAAGCCCGGATGGGCGGAGCAGGACCCCGAGAGGCATTGGTGGGCCGCCTTCAAAGAGGCCGTCAGGGCCTGTCTGAGGAGGGCGGGGGCGAGAGACATTGCCTGCGTGGGCATCAGCGGGCTATCGACGAACCTGACTCCCTTGGATGGGAGGGGCAGGCCACTCCGCAAATCGATCCTCTATATGGATACGAGGGCCGCGGCCGAGATAGACCGCCTCAAGGCCGAGCTCGGGGACGAAAGATTCCTGAAGATAAACGGGAACCCGATAAGCCATAGGATGCTAGCGCCCAAGATCCTCTGGTTCCAGCGCCACGAGCCCAAGCTCTTCGAGAAGACGAAGAGAATAGTCCCATCATCCCATTGCTACGTCGTGAAAAAGCTGACCGGCTCCTTCGCCTCTGACTACTATGTCGCCGACATGACGGGGCTCTCGGATGTCCACAAGGGGGAATGGAGCGACGAGCTCTGCGAGGCCGTTGGGATCGACCCGGCCATGTTGCCAGAGCTCGTGGAGGCGGGCTCCGTGGTCGGCGAAGTAGCCGGGCCGGCGGCGAGGGAGATCGGCATAGCGAAGGGGACTCCAGTCGTGGCCGGGTCCTGCGACGCTAACGTATCCGCCCTGAGCGCGGGGGTTATAGAGGATGGGGAGTCGATGCTCTCCTATGGATCGGTCGGCGCGGCCCATACATGCGTTTCTAAGCCGATAATCCACAAGGGCCTATACTTCGGCCATCACGTCAGGCCCGGGAAGTGGGTATCGGCCATAGCGATGCAAACGGTCGGCGCTATAGTGGAATGGTTCAGGAGGCTGAGGGGCGAAGGGGGAAGGGGCCTCGAGGAGCTGGAGGAGCGGGCCGGGAGGATCCCGCCCGGCTCCGAGGGCATAATCGTATTGCCTTACTTCATGGGGGAGAGGTCCCCGATAATGGATCCGAGGGCCAGGGGGATTATATTCGGCCTGAACCTCTACCATACCGATGCGCACGTTTACAGGGCCATCTTGGAAGCGTTCGGCTACGGCCTCCTGCACCACTTGGAGATCTATGCGGAGCTGGGCGTTAGGATCAAGGGTTGGGTGGCGGTCGATGGGGGAGCGAAGAGCCGGCTCTGGCGCAAGATAGTTACGGACGCGACGGGCATAACCCAGCGCTATGACCCCGGGAACCCCGGGGCCCCCCTTGGGGATGCCTTCCTCGCCGGGATCGGATGCGGAGCGATTGGGAGCTGGAGGGCCATCAAGGGATGGGTTAGGGCTGGGGAGGTCACGAGGCCTTCGAGGAGCGCCCATGCCGAATACCTGAGGCTATATCGATCCTATAGGAACCTATACGAGCTAACGAAGGAGGAGATGTGGAAGCTGTCCGGGGCTGGGCCCTCGCGGTCCCGGCGATCAAGCAAATAAGCGCTTGGCTAGGGCCATCGTCTCTTCGACCTCCCGCTCCGAGGAGACCCCCAGGGCGACGCTGTTGACGCAGTCCAAGCCCGCCACGTAGGGCAGGGCCTTTGCCGGCGGAAGAGATCCCGCGGCCAAAACCTTCTTCGCGATGACGAACTTCCCGAGGCGCTTGAGCAACGCCGCGAGCTCCTCGGGCCTACAATCCATGAAGGCCCCGGCGGGGTTCATCGGGACCATTAGGATCTCGTAGCGCAGCCCGATCCCCTCGAGCCGGCTTAGGGTCCTGAAGGGCTTATGGGATGCGAGTCCGGCCGGCCTCCCGGTTCCGCGGATCGCATCGAGGATCGTCTCGAGGGTTTCGGGATCCCCTAGGTCGGCGACCTCCGCATGGGCGATCATGGCAACGGCCCCGAGCCGCTCCAATAGGCTTATGTCCTCCTCCGCCTCTCGGAGCCTAACGCTCCCGACGATCCTGAGCTCCATCCCTTCCCCGAGGGCCTGTTCCACCGCTTCGACGATGGGGCGGTAGGGCAGGAGCTGGATCCCGTTTATCCCCAATCCATAGACCCTCCTTATGATGCCCAATATTTTCCCCGGGTTCAGGTAGAACTTGGCGTAATAGGAGGGGGCCCTGCGCCCGAATTGTCCGGCGCCGATGAAGGGCGAGGTGCCGAGCAATATCCTTGGTATTCCATCCGGCCCCATATGGGAAATCATCCCAAGGCGCTCGATAGGAGCTCCTCCCAAAGCCTGGGCAGGACCTCGGCAGCCCTCCCGCGGATTGAGAGGCTCATGAAGGGCGTCAAGGGCGTGGCGTTAGGGTTAATTTCCACGGCCCTCGCGCCCCCTTCGATTGCTATCAGGGGCATTTGGGCGGCGGGATGAACCACCGCCGAGGTTCCTATGACCAAGAACAGCTCGGCCTTTTTGGAGGCCTTGAAGGCCGCATCCAGGACCACGGGGTCTATGGGCTCCCCGAATTGGACCACGTCCGGCCTAAGGGGGCGGCCGCATGGGCAAAGGGGCGGCAGTGCCTTTAAGGGAGTCTCGGGCAAATCGATGACGCGGCCGCATTCGATGCATCTGCCCCTCCACATGCTCCCGTGGAGCTCCAACAGCCTCCTACTGCCCGCCTTAGCGTGAAGGCCGTCGACGTTCTGCGTTATCAGGAGGAAATCCTCGAAATACCTCTCCATCTCCGCCAGCGCGTAATGGGCCCGATTCGGCTTGCAGCGGCTGACGAGGCCTCTCCTCCATTCGTAATATTCCCAAGTCTCCCTCGTATTCCAAGGCGGCCCGGCCCTCTCCGCGAGCCTCCTGGCCTCGGGGATCTCCCACATGGAGCCCTTGCCCCTGAATATCGGGACTCCGCTCTCGAGCGATATGCCGGCGCCGGTAAGGGCGACGACGCGGAGCCCCGGGCTCACCCTCAGGCCGAGCTCCTCAGCGATCCCCATCCCCAACCCGCTCCCTCGATGCCCCATGGCGCTCCTCAGGGCCTGCTTCGGGCCTTCCAAAGGCCAACTCGATCGCCTCCTCCACGGAGCCCGCTGGGGTAACCCCCACCCCGCCTACGGCCAATCCGGCGACGAGCTCCGCGACACCTCCGGAGGGCTTGATGGCTATGACCCTTTTCCCGGCCTTAAGGGCCAAGCCGACCTCGGAGAGCGTCCCGGCGCCCCCGTGGACAATGATCACGGCATCGGCCGACCTGACGTTGATGACGTTCCTCGCATCCCCCATGCCAGTTACGATCGCTATGTCGACGTAGGGGTTGGCATCGCGCCCGTCCGGCCCCGGCAGGATCCCGATCGTTAGGCCCCCGGCCTCCTTGGCCCCCTTGCAAGCCGCCTCCATGACGCCCCCCCTTCCCCCTGTTATCAGGACGGCGCCGGATCGGGCTATGGCCCGACCAAGCTCCTCCGCCATCGCGCGGACCTCCTCCGGGATCGGGCCCCCGCTTCCTATCACGGCGATCTGCCTCATATGGCGATCCCCTCCCGCCGCGCGCGTTCCAAGGCCCCGAGCGCCTCCTCATCGGAAACGTCGCGCCAAGATCGATATGCGTCTGCGACCGCGAATATCGGGCCGCCCCTGATATTGAGGCAAATTAGCTCATCCACCTCCGGCGCCAATAGGGCGATCGCATCCCGGGAGGCGGTCGGCGCGGCCACCACCACGGCCTTCGGGCCCAGCTTCCGGACCGATCTGATGGCCGCCAGCATCGTGAATCCCGAGGCCAATCCATCGTCGATCAAGATGGCGATCCTCTCCCTTAGATCCGGGAAAGGCCTATCCCCCCTGAACCTCCTAAACCTATCCTCGACGATCCCCTTGGCCATGGAGATTGCCTCCTCAACGGCGGCTCGGCCGAGGCGCAAGCGCTCCATGAGCGGCTCGTTCAAGACCGTTTCCCCATCCCAAGCCACCGCCCCGAACCCCGCCTCCGAGTTCCAAGGGATCTGAACCTTCCTCGCCACCGCCACGTCGAGCGGGATCCCCAGGGCCCGGGCGATGGCGAATGCGACCGGGATGCCGCCGGAAGGTATCGCCAAGAGTATCGCGTTCGGAAGGCCCGAATATTTTCGCAGCCTCAAGGCCAAGAGCTCGCCCGCGTGCGCCCTATCCTCGAATATTCGAACCCTGTCCCTATAGGATCGCTCCTCAACAACGTTTGGGAACAAGGCGCTCCTGGCGAGCGCATTGGGGAGGGGGAATATAAGCGATTGCCCCAGCAGCCCCGGCGAGGTTTTATAGGAGTGATTGCAAGCCTCGAGGGGATCGGGATGGATAAGGGAGCGATCCTCTCTACGATAGAGGAATACAACAGGTATCATAGCCCCGAGGCCATCGCCGAGCTGGAGGAGCTATCGGGGGGCCATTTGAAGGTCAGGTTCCGCGGGCCTTTTTGCGAAAGCTGCGGGGTTAGCGAATGGTTCGAGGACCTAGCGGTCGAGCTTAGGAGGCGGGGGATCGCGGCCTCCGTGGAGGGGGCGAAGGAGGCGGGCGATGGATCCTTTTTGGTGAGCTTCGCAATCGGGGGCGGGGATCGCTGAGAATCCCGGGCGCTATGCAAAGGTCTCGGGCTGATGGAGGGATTAGCGAGGGGATCTGGCTCGGAGCCTTTCCTCCACGGGCAGCTGGAATATATTAGCCTAATTGAGGCTCATCGGCGAAGTGATGGGCTTAAGGCTAGCCTAAGACAGCAAAATTTTTAAATTCTGAAGCCAATCTCGAAAAGTAATAAGAATGAGTCTGACGCTATTCTTAGGGTTTGTGATCGTTTCTATCATTTTAATATTCATTTTAATATTCATTTTCAAATCGGAACTGAAGTTGTTATTCAGGTCTTGGAGCGATTATAAAGGATCCAGAGGGACCCTTCAGAGGGAGGCCCTAAAGGAGCTCCTATCGATCTTAAACGCTAAATTAAACAAATTGGGGCTTCAAAGATCTTCCTTGGCTACTAGAAAGAAACAAATGGAGATCGAATTGCGAAATGCCTTAAGGGCTCATTTGATCAAACACATTGTGGATGAAGGACTCGGGGAAGTGCCCGGCATCGGGCCTGTATTAAAGGAGAGGATTATAAAGGGCTGCTTCGACGGTACCCTCGAGAGCCTAGAAGATTTGCCATATTTGCGGTCGAGCGGCTGGCGCTTGCGGGGAATTGGGGAAGAAAAGGCCCAAGCCGTGAGCAGATGGGCTAGGAGGGTCAAGGAAAGGTTGCCGGAGCTCCTCCAGGGGGATTTCCCTGGGAAGGGGGAGCTTATCGAAAAATACTCAAAGCTCATCTCGCCCCTCAAGTCGCAAATCGCCGATATTGAAACGAAGCTCCACCTCCTCCACGATCTTAGGAGTAAGGCCCTGGCCGAGCTCGATAGGCTCTCATCGGTCACCGTGTTGACATTCTTCAAGGCCTACCTCGGCAATGCGGAAGCCTCCAAGAGGGCGACCGAACATTTGATGGGGATCTTCCCCGAGTGGGGTAAGATGCCTGATTGGCTCAAATCCCTAATTGAGGAGTGCGAACAGGAATGGGAAAACAAGTGGTAGAAGCCCCGCTGAGGATCCTCTTGGATTTAGGGGATCAAGATAAGTTGGTGGCCGAGGTCTATATGATTGCCGGGAATGAAGAAGTGAAAATTAGGGAAATTGAACATTTATGGAATTATGGATTTCGATATGAGAAGGACAACATTTACTTCGTGATATCGAGGGCGGATTTGGAAAAGCTCCTAGCCATAAGGTCAGCAAATCCCAAGGTCTCTCCAGATGGTAGCGTCGAATTTGAATTGAGGCCATCGATCCTTCTATACCTGAGAAAGAAGGGAATCGTGGAAGGGGAAGGATGCTCCAAGTTGATCATCCACAAGAAGCCTATGATGCACAAGGCTGAAATATCTTACGATCCAAAGGAGGGGCTTCACATAAAGGTTGGCTATGAAAAACCAATGGGCGGTGGAGTCGTTCTGCTTAAGGAGATGAGAACGACTCCTGATGGAGCCTATATTCAATTCGAAAATCATTTTTATCCATATCCTCAGGAAATTGATCCGAAGATAAGGGAATGGATTGAGGTAGGAGAAAAGACCGTAGGGCTTGATGAGATACCGGAGTTCTTCAAAAGGGATCTTGTACTCTTATTAAGCAACTTTAAGGCAGTGTTAACTGAGCCTGCTTCAAAGATAAAGGTCATCGAAGAGAAGTTCAAGCCGATCGTTCAAATAGGTTTAAGTGCTAGGGGATGGCTCGAGTTCAATGTGAAATATAAGGCGGGCAACTATGTATTGCCACATGATATATTTTGCAAGGGGAATCCCTACATTCAGGTAGATGATACTACATGGATTAGAGTGGATGAGCGCACCATTGAAAATGTTCAAACCCAACTTAAATCGATTGGAGCATCGCCATCCCCTGGGGGATTTAATGTCGAGATCATGCGCTTTGCCTCGTTGGAGGAGTTCATTGAAAAAGTCGGTGGGATCAAACAGGTATCCGAGGAATATCGAAAATTCCTTGATAATATAACAGATTTCAAGCTAAACCCATCATTCCCCTTGCCAAAAGGTGTTGAACAGGATCTTCTCTCCTCGAAAATAATCCTGAGACCTTATCAAAGGGCGGGAGTTCATTGGCTGAGTTGGCTTTTCGAGCACAACCTCCATGGGATATTGGCAGACGACATGGGATTGGGGAAGACATTGCAAGCTGCCCTTGCGATCCGATTGATCTATGAAGCGGACGGAAGCAAGGCCCATAGCCTCATAGTTTGCCCCAAATCCGTGATTAGGTTCTGGCACAATGAGTTGAAGAGAGCCTTTCCGAAAGCCGTCGTCTACGAGTATGTTGGATCCTTCAGGAGCAGGCATCTATTATTCTCAAAGAATCCAATAATATTCCTGACGACCTACGATACGCTCGTAAGGGATATCGAACACCTTAAGGCCATTCCATTCCTCTTCGTAGTTTTAGATGAGGGGACCGCGATTAAGAATCCCAATACGCTTCGCGCCAGATCTGCGAAGATGCTGAACGCTGCCCATAGGCTCGTGCTGAGCGGCACCCTAATCGAGAACAGGCCGATGGAGCTTTGGTCTATCTTCGATTTCCTAATGAAGGGGCATTTGGGCTCATATCACGGCTTCAAGGCCATGTTCGAAAACCGGATCTTGAATGGGGAGGAAGCGCCGGCGCTCTCGAGGAGGATCAAGCCTTTCATCCTCAGGCGTCTGAAGGGCGATGTGGCCAAGGAGCTCCCCGAGAAGGTGGAAATAGTGGACTTCTGCGAGCTCACCGAGGAGCAAAGATCCCTCTATGGGCAGATGATCGAGATGGCGTCGTCCATCAGGAGGGATTTGGAGCTCGGGAGGGAGGTCTCAAGGCCCAATATATTCGCGGTAATCACCAAGTTAAAGCAAGTTTGCGACCATCCCGCCCTGATTGAGGGCGTCAAGGAGGAGCCGATCCTCGGGAGGAGCGAGAAGTTCGATATAGCCGTGGAAAAGGTCAAGACGATAGTCGATAAAGGGGAGAGCGTCGCCATATTCAGCCAATTCCTGGGAACCCTTGATCTTCTTGAGAAATTCGTGAATGAGGAATCGATGGATTACATACGCATCGATGGATCGACGAGGGATAGGCAGGTCCTGATCGATGGATTCAATGCAGGCAAAGCTTCCATCGCGCTGTTAAGCCTGAGGGCGGCGGGTCATGGGATAACCCTCACGGCGGCGAACCATGTGATACACTTGGATAGATGGTGGAACCCGGCCGTTGAGGATCAAGCGACAGATAGGGTCCATCGCATAGGTCAGACGAGGACCGTCTACGTCCACAAAATCCTGAACCTGGGAACGTTGGAGGAGAGGATAGATAGATTGATCGGGGAGAAGCGGGAGATATCAGGCAGGGTCATTCCCGGCTCGCTGGATGAAATCCAATGGACCAGGGAGGAGCTCTTGGAGATACTCAAGCCGCTCGAGGATCCATGGGCTACCAAAGGTTGAAGGAGGGTCACAATCGGAGCAGGATTGTTATTCCCGAGCGGATAAGGAGGCTATGGGGCATCGGGGATGGCGATCCGGTCTTTTGGATCCTGCCCGAGACCAGGCAGCGCGAGGCGCCGGGGCATCGCCCAGCCCATGGCGGGCCCTTCTTTGGGTTAGTGACGATAAAATGGAGCCGCCTGAAAGATCCGGTCTAATGTCCTCCTCCGCCGGAGAGGGTCGAGCCATCCGAGGCGGAGGTCCCCGTCCCCGGCCCCTGAGGCCATCCAAACCGGTCGCGAGGAAGTCCAGCAGGCTTAAGGCAGGGTCATGAGCCGCGGAGGATCAAAAGATCCCGGCGGACGGATCGCCCCATCGCCGGATGCCTCTGCGCGGGCCTGAGCATCGGGCCGAAGGGAATCCAATCCCCGAGGAATGGTCAAGGGGTATTACCAATGGTTTCGGCCCCAGTCCCAGCGGGGTCCATTCCAGCTCGGGGGAGATGGGGCCTTGCCCAGAACTTGTACGTGGGATTGGACTGGAATGGTGCGGCCGCCGGGATTCGAACCCGGGTTACTGGCTCGCCCCCTTGGCGATGGGAGGCCAGCGTCTTAGGCCAGGCTGGACTACGGCCGCGCCGATCCCCATATTTATTATCAGTTTTCGATATATAATCTTGGCTCGGGCGCTTTCGGGCAGGCCATCGCCCCAGCCCGGGAGACGGCCCTTGCGGCTGATAACAAAGTTCGACCCTTGGGGGGATCCGCTTTGCACATGCCCTAAGAAGTACAGCCTCTCGCCCTATGTGGGTTGCAGCCATTCCTGCGCCTATTGCTATATAACCTCCTACATCCCGGATGGGTTCAGATGCAGGGAGAAGGCCGATTTCTTGGCCAGGCTGGGGAGGGATCTGGCCCGCTTGAGGCCGGGCTCGTTAATCTCCATGGCCAATAGCTCCGACCCATACCAGCCCATCGAGGCCGAGAGGGGGCTGACCAGATCAGCCCTCGGGAGGCTACTGCCATTGGGCCATAGGGTCCTTTTGATAACCAAGTCCGATCTGGTGGTCAGGGATTCCGACCTTTTGGCCAAGGGCAATTGCAGCGTCAGCATAAGCATATCGACGATCGACGATCGGCTCGCGCGGAGGCTCGAGCCCCTCGCCCCGAGCCCATCCCGGAGGCTTCGCGCCATGGGGCTGCTATCTTCGAGGGGAATCCCATGCTCGGTTAGGGTGGATCCGATAATACCGGGCATCAACGACGACCCGGGCGGGCTCAAGCGCCTGATTGCCGCCGCCGAAGGGGCCGGGTGCAGGCATGTAATCGCATCCACCTACAAGGCCAGATGGGATGACCTCCGGAGGGTCCTCAGGGCCTTCCCCGAGGTGGCCAAGGGGTTGAGGGGGCTTTACGCCGAGGGGGGCATGGCCGTGGGCGGGAAGAGATACCTACCCGAGGTGCTCCGGAGGGATCTCCTGCTAATGGTCAAGGAGTTCTCGGAGGATCTCGGCCTCTCCTTCTCGACCTGCAGGGAGGGGTTCCCAGAGCTGGGGAGCGCCGGGAGTTGCGATGGATCCCATTTAATACCGCTTAGGATCGCGGCCCGCCTTATGGATGAGTTCCTCGACCAGGGCCGATAGCCGCCCATCCCTTATGCCGGCCTTGGCGGATTCCATGAACTCGATCGATCCCTCGAGGGGCCATCCCCTCTCCCAATATTCGAAGGCTTGAAGCGCCATCTCGAGCTTATCCGCATCCCTGACCAGCCTGGCCTCCTGGGATTCGCCACGTTGGCCCTCCCTCCAAAGCCCCAGATAGAAATCCCTCAAGCGCGGCGGCAGGCTCGAGAGGATCTCCCCCAAGGCCTCCTCCTCCTTCCTCAAGGCTTCCTCCGCCCCCATCCTCGCCTTCTCCTCCGGGGTCAGATCGCCCGTGATCGCCTCCGGCAGGTCGTCCAAAAGGGCCATTCTCATGGCCTTCCCGGAATCGAGCCCCGCCAAATCGCTCAGGACCATCGCCAAGAATGCCGCCCTGAAGGCATGCTCCGCGACCGATTCCGGCTCGGGCATCCCGAGCTTCTTGGCCCAGCCCGCCCTCCTCAATCGCTTCATCTCGCCCACGGCCCTCGCCAGACCGACGATGGATCCGAGGTCCAAAGCCCCTCACCAAATGCCCCTTCACTCATTAACCCCGGGATTTAAAGCCTTGGGCTTTCGCTCCGATTTGATCTTGTGGGATCGGCACCTTTTTATCCATGGCCCTAGAGGTCCCTAAGGACTCGGTATGGCCATAGATAAGCGCATCGGGATCATAGGGGCCGGGAAGATAGGGGAGGCCCTCATCGCCGGGCTCCTATCGGATGGCAGGGTATCGAAGGATATGCTCTCAGCGAGCGATGAGAAGGAGGAGAGGCGGAGGATTGTTTCCGAAAAGCATGGGATAAAATGCTACTCCAGCAATCCGGAGCTCGTGCGGAATAGCGACGTCGTAATAATAGCCGTTAGGCCGAATCAAGTCAAGGGGCTATTGGAGGAGATAAGGGAGGCGGTGACCCCAAACCATTTGATAATAACCATAGCGGCCGGGGTTCCTATAGCCTTCATCGCGAAGAACCTCAGGAAGAGGGTCCCCATAATAAGGGCCATGACCAATACAGCCGTATTGGTCAGGGAGGGCATGACGGCGATAGCCGGGAACGATGAGGTCGGCGATGAAGGCATGAGGATCGCGGAGGAGATATTCGGGGCCCTCGGGAAGGTCGTGAGGGTCGAGGAGGAGCTCCTCAACGCCGTCACTGGGTTGAGCGGCAGCGGCCCAGCCTATATATACATGGTCATAGAGGCACTGACGGAGGGTGGGGTCAAGGTTGGCCTCCCCAGGGAGGTTTCCCTTTTGCTCGCTGCTCAAACGGCCTTCGGCGCGGCAAAGATGGTGTTGGAGACGAAGGAGCACCCGGCCAAGCTAAGGGATATGGTCACGACGCCCGGCGGGGCCACGATCGAGGGCATATTGCAACTAGAGGAGGGCAAGATACGCATAGCCCTCATCAATGCGGTCCTGAGGGCCACGGAGCGCTCGAAGCAGCTATTGATGGAGTGAGGCGGAGAAAGGCTCAAAACCCGATTCCGCCTTCCCCTCAATTGGATAAAATCCCTTCTAGAAAACCCCTACAGATGGCCAAAAGGGGATGGAGCCGAGGCTCCCGATCCCCCTTTGCATTTACATCTCCATGAAGTCCTTTGGCGTCGGTGGCTCGGGCGGCAGCCCCTTCCTCTTCCTTATCTCTCGGACTATGCCATTGAAGAGCGATGCCGGGACCGGGGCCCACCTCAGGAACTCGAGGCCCCAGAAGGCCCTGCCGGCGGTGGCGCTCCTCATGACCTCCGATAGGTCGAACGTTTCGGCCGTTGGGATCTCCCCGGTCACGTAGACCAAATGACCCCTCTGCTCGACCGATACGACCTTGCCCCTCTTCTGGCTTATTATGCTCGTCACCTCGCCCATGAGCTCCGGCGGTATCTTCACCGTTATCTTCTGGATCGGCTCCATTAGGCATGGGTCGGCCGATAGGATCGCGGCGAAGAGCGCCCTTCGGGTCATTGGCATTATCTGGGCCGGGCCCCTGTGGACCGGGTCCTCATGGAGCTGGACATCGCTTATGATGGCCTTCAAGCCCCTGATCCTCTCGTAGGCTATCGGGCCCTCCTTTATGCCCCACCTATAGCCGGAGATGATCATGTCCTTCGCCTCGTGCAGATATTGGGCCCCCTTCGTTAGGTCTATCAGCATGTTGCCGCCCTCGTCCACGCTCCAAACCCCCCTAGCCTCCTCCGCCGGCCAGCCCTTCTCCCTTAGGACCTTGGCCATCTCGTGGCGATCCATGTACTCGTTTATTCCCCCCGTCCTGATCATGTCTATTATCTCCTCATCGAGGGGCTCAACGCTTATGTAGATCCTATTGTGCTTGTTGGGCGACTTGCCCTCGAAGGGCCCTGCGCGCCCCCTGACGCTCTCCCTATAGATTACTATGGGCTTCGACGTTACGATCTCAAGGCCCGTCTTTTGGATCAGCGTCGTCGCTATCTCCAAATGCAGAGTCCCCATGCCGGATATCAAATACTCCCCGGTCTCTTCGTTTATGGTTGTCACCAAGTTCGGGTCCTCTATCGAGAGCTTCTTGAGGACATCGACGAGCTTCGGGAGGTCCCGGCTGTGCTTCGGCTCGACCGCTATCGTAACGACCGGCTCGGTCACGTATTTGACGGCCTCGAAGGGCACGATATCTCTGATCGTCGATATCGTTTCCCCCGCCCTCGCCGCCTCCAACCCCAACAGGGCCGGTATGTTGCCAGCCGTTAGGGATCCGACTATCTCCCTATGCGGTCCCATGTATATGCAAACCTGCTGGATCCTGGCCTGCGCCTTGGCCCCTATCAAATAAACCTGATCGCCCTCGTGGAGCGTCCCGGAGAACAGCCTCCCGGTCGCCACGACGCCCGCGTGGGGATCGACCACTATGTTCGAGACGCTCATAACGGCCGGGCCATTATCATCGCAATTCATCATCGCTTGGCCCACCTCGCTGTTCACATCCCCGCGCCATATCTTTTGAATCCTGTACCTCTGCGCCACGTGGGGAGGCGGCATGGCATCGACGACCATGTTCAGGACCGCTTCATGGAGGGGGGCCTTCCCCTTCAGCTCATCCACCTTGTTGCTTTCATAGGCGTCGATGACATCGGAGAACTTTATGCCCGCCCTCTGGGCCGTCCCGGACGTGAAGCCCCACCCATCCTTCGCGGCGCCCATGGCAACCGTATTGGTCGTGAAGCTTACCTTCCACTTCTCCTTGAACTCGGGCTCGGCATATAGGTTTATGAGGTTATTGAAATCGTTTATTATCCTCCCTATCTTCTCTTGTATCTGAGCGGGGGTCAGCTTCAACTCCTTTATGAGCCTGTCTATTTTGTTTATATATAAAACAGGCCTGACCCTCTCCTCCAAGGCCTGCCTCGTCACAGTCTCGGTCTGGACCATGACCTCCTCGACGGCATCAATCACCACGATGGCGCCATCTATGGCCCTGAGGGACCTGGTCACCTTGCCGGAGAAATCGACGTGGCCGGGTGTATCTATGAGGTTTATCAGGTAGGGCCTCCCATCCATCTCGTGGTATAGGCTGACGTTAGCGGCCTTTATCGTCATCTGCCTCTTCTGTTCTTCCTCCATATAGTCCAGCGCAAGCGCCGTCCCGGCGACCGTCGGTGAAAGCAGTCCCGAGGAGGCAAGGAGGGAATCGCTCATCGTCGTCTTTCCGTGATCGACGTGGGCGATTATGCCGATATCTCCCGGGCCGATGAGTCCTTTAGATGGCCCTTTGGCTTAGGACCCATCGGCCTTTCGGATCTGGTCCTTATCCTTGGCGATCCTCAGGATATCCGCGACGGTTTTGAACCTCGGCATTTTTCGCACCCGGTTTTCGAATTTGGGCCCTCTGGGAGGCAATCGGTTTTTTATATGTTTTGGTCGAATCCCGGCAAAGCGCCCACGCGTAATGGCCGCTATCGCCCCGAGGGGTTGGGAGGAAGGCCAATTCAGTTATCGGGATCCGTGGCTGCGCTCCATGAGCCTCAGGGCCGCCTCCTCGGCCGCCCCTAGGACTTCCTCCCTATCCAAGGTGAGGAGCTCCCGGTTGAGCATGAGAGGTCTCCCGTCCACGATGGTCGTATCCACATTGAATCCGCTCGCCGAGTAAACCACATCCGAGACGACCGTATCCTTGCCATGTATCGGGCGTAGGTTCGGGGCCCTCAAATCCAAAAGGATCAGGTCGGCCCTTTTACCCACCTCAATGCTCCCTATTTCCCCCTCCTTCCTCAGCGCCGTGGCTCCCCCTATCGTCGCGAGGTCCAGGACCGCATTGGCCGGCAGGACCGTTGGATCGTGCTCCGCGAATTTATGGGCCAAGGCGCAGATCTTCATCGTGCCGAACATGTCCAAAGAGTTGTTGCTGGCAGCACCGTCCGTCCCGAGGGATATGGCCAATCCCCTCCGGAGCATCTCGGTGGCCGGGGCGATCCCGCCGACCGCCAGTTTCATATTGGATACGGGGCAGAGGGCCGCCTTAGCACCACTTTTGGACATCAAGGATATGTCCGCCTCATCAAGCCAAACGCAATGCGCGGCCACGAGGTTCTCGCAGAGGAAGCCTATCTCCTCCAAATGCGCGATCACGCTCTTCCCATATCTCTCCTCGAACAGCCTCCGCTCCCACTCCGCCTCGGCTATATGCGTATGGATCAGCGCATCCTCCTCAAGGGCCCTCTCCTTGCATTTGAGAAGGGTTTCATCCGAGCAGGAGTAGGGAGCGTGGGGCCCGATGGCGTATTCCACCCTTCCGCTCCCCGGGGCCCTCCTGAAGGAGGCGAGCTTCTTCGAAATGTCCGGCGCGCCCTTGGCTTCGGGATCGAAGGCATCGAGGATCGCGTAGGATAGGATGGCCCTCAGCCCGGACCTCTCGACGGCTTCGGCTGTGGCCTTATTGAAGAAGTACATATCCAAGAAGCACGTGGTCCCGGTCTCTATCATCTCGAGGCATCCGAGCATCGAGCCGGCGAAGACGTCCCTCTCGTCCAGCCACGCCTCCAATGGCCATATCTTCCTCTCCAACCATTCCTTTACGGGCATGTCGTCGGCGTATCCCCTGAAGAGCGTCATGGCCAAATGTGTATGCGCGTTTATAAGGCCGGGCATCATCAGCTTCTTCGATCCATCGATGACGTAATCGGCCTCGCATCCGATCCTATCCCCGATCTCGACTATCAAGCCATCATCGATGTATACGGACTTATCCCTCAGGACGCTCCTCCGTGAGTCCTCGGTGATTATCCAATCGCAATCCTTTATCAGGATCGACATATCCGATCGCGGGCGATCATTCTATCGTGGCATGCCTGTTCTTCATTTCCTCTTCGGTTTCGCCGAGCCTATGCATTAGCTCGACGACGAGGCTGTCCAAGAAGACGAGTGCAGATATCTCGAAGATCGTCCCGAGGGGGGCCAATGGTTCGTGGACCCCCATTATCTGCCTCAGGAAGTAATCCTTCTCCCTCGCCAGCTTGGTCCTCCCCCTGACGACGACCACATGCTCCGCGAGCTTACCAAGATCCGAATCTGGGAAGGAGGTTATGGCGATTATCCTCGCGTTCACCTCCTTGCCTATCTCCGCGGCCGTGACTGCTAGCTTCGTCGTGCCGGATCCGGAGATCGCTATTATCAGGTCCCCTTTTCCTATCGCGGGCGTTATCGTCTCCCCCATGACGTAAACGTTGAAGCCCAGATGCATGAGGCGCATAGCGAAGGCCTTCCCGACGAGCCCGCTCCTCCCCACACCTATGATCAATATCCTCTTATCCCTCGACTCCAATAGGATGTCGATCATCTTCTCGACTTGGGCCTCATCGATGGAGGAGAGTGATGAGAGGACGCCACCTATTATGCCCTCAACGGCGCGATTGAACTTCGTTATCGCCAACCCCCCTCACGCCCGAGTTAGGATCCGGGGATCCATATTTTACGCTTTTGGTGTGGCCCAGCGCCCTCGGGCGCTCAGGCGATTCTCCACCCGAGGCCAAAGATCCTATCGAGGGCCTCAAGGGAGGGCATTTGGATGGATCTGGATATGTGGATCGAAGAGGCCAGCAGCGCGATCGAGAGGGCGACGAGGATGTAATCCCATGGACCCATCTTCAGCGTCACCAGCGAGGTCCTCCTCTCCGAGGCCCCGAAGGCCCTTGACTCCAGCGCCTCCGCCATCTCCAAGCTCCGCCTTATGGCGCAAACTATTAGCGGGACGAGGATGGGGATATAATTCCTCACCCTCCTCAGGAACCTACCCCTCTCCAGCTCCAGGCCCCTAGACCTTTGGGCATCGATGATCTCTTGGGCATCGAGGGCCATTGTCGGGACGAGCCTAACGGCAGTCGTGAAAATGAAGCTGATGGTATAGGGGATCCGGCATCGCTCAAGCGCCAATCCTAGGTCATCGGGGGAGGTCGTCAAGAAGAAGATTGAGAAGGAGGATAGGAGGCAGACGAACCTAATGCTCATTGCGATTGAGAACGAGGCCCCTTGGCCCGTTAGGAAATTCATTAGGAAGATCAAGATCGCCAAGAACGCGCCGCCCCTCAGGGATTTCAACCACCTGCGGGATATCCTCCCGATCGCGAGGAGCGGGATTTGGAGCGCGAGGAGCGCTAGCAGCGCGAGCGCGTTGGCGAAGATCAGGGATGAGGCGAAGAAGGAGAGGGCCATGAGGAACTTGGCCCTTGGGTCGGCCCTATGGAGGGGGGTATCCATCTTGGCGAACTTCAAACCCTCGAGGAAGCTCAGGGACATCCTCCCTTATCCCTCAGGAGCTTCAATATCGCCGAGCGGGCCGAGTAGGCATCGATGAGGTGCCTTGGGAGCCCCCTATCCGATAGCGAATCGGCGAGCTCCGAGATCTGGGGCCTTATCAAAGATGCCCTATCGACCAGCTCCCGATCCGATAATACCTCCTCCGCCCTCCCATCCCCCACTATGGAGCCCTTCGACATCAGGACCACCCTGGGCTTTGACTCGGCCACGAACTCCACGTCATGCGTAACGATCACGACGGTCTTCCCTTGGTTGTTGATTTGCATCACCAAGTTCCTGAGGCGCTCCTTCTGGAGGTAGTCCTGCCCTATGGTCGGCTCATCCAGGACGACGTGCTTCGGATCCCATACCAAGACCGAGGCGAGGGCGACCCTCTTCCTCTCCCCCCCGCTGAGCAGGAATGGAGACGTATCGGCGTACTCGCTTAGGTCCAGAAGCCTGAGGATCCTCTCGACCCTTTTTTCGACTATTTCGCCGCTGAACCCGAAGTTCCTCAGCGCGAATGCCACCTCCTCCCTGACGGTTTCGCTGAACAGCTGGCGATCGGGATTCTGGAAAACCAAGCCGACGGATCTGGAGAGCTCCGCGACGCTGGCCTCCTTGGTGTCGATCCCATCGATCAGGACCCGACCCCTCGTGGGCTTCAGGAGCCCATTGAAATGCTTCACCAAGGTCGTCTTTCCGGCGCCGTTCTCGCCCATTATGGCCACGAACTCCCCATCCCCTATCCTCAGGTCAACCCCCCTAAGCGCTTCGAATCCGTTCGGATATCTGAAGACGAGCCCCTCGACCTCTATCAATTGAGCAGCTCCCTCAGGATCGCGGAGGCTTCCTCGACCATTATTGGGATCCCGACGTCCAGCCCATCTTCGCGCAGCATCTGGAAAAGTAGGGTCACCTTCGGCAACCCTACGCCCATCAGGTGCGCGGCCTTCCCGAATATCTCCCTCGGCCCTCCGTCGAGGGCTAATTCCCCCTCATTCATGACGAGGACCCTATCCACGAGCCTCGCAGCGAGATCCAACCTATGCTCGACCAATATCACCGTCATATCAAGCTCCTCGTTCAACCGCGCTATCGTCTCCAATATCGCCTTGGCCGATTTGGGGTCTAGGAACGATGTTGGCTCGTCAAGGACGAGTATCTCGGGCCTCATGGCGAGCACCGAGGCTATCGCGACCTTTTGTTGTTGCCCGCCCGAGAGCTCGTAGGGCGCCAGGCCCCTCAGGTCCGAGATCCCCACGATCTCCATGGCCCATTCGACTCTCTCGCGTATCTCATCCCTCGGGAGGCCCAAGTTCTCCGGGCCGAGCGCGATCTCCCTCTCGACCGAGAGGGAGAAGAGCTGGTTCTCCGGGTTCTGGAAGACGTGGCCCACGAGCTTGGCCAATTCATACGTTTTGGCCTTAGCGATATCTATGCCGCATACCCGGAACTCGCCCTCCCAATGGCCCGCGAAGAAGTTCGGTATGAGGCCATTGAGGCATCTGCAAAGGGTCGTCTTGCCGCAACCGCTCGGGCCGGTCAGGAGGACGAACTCCCCCCTCTCGATCTCCAAGTCCAGATCCCTTATGGAGGGGTTTGAGGAGCCGGAGTACGTGAAGGAGAAGCCCTTGGCCTCTATCTGCGGCATCGCGATCGCCCCGGGATCGATGACGTCATCGGTTGGCATCGGACCCCTTATCCGCTAGGGCCCCCGCCGCTCCCCTTCCGGTCGCTTAGCAAGGCGGATATGGCCTCATAGCACGCGTTCGCCAGCTCCACCGATGGACCCTGGCCGCTTATCCCCGCGGCCGTGCTATGGCCGCCCCCGCTCCCATTGAAGGCCCTCCCGATGGGCTGGGCAACGTCCCTCCCCAAGTGGATCCCGGTCCCCTTAGAGAAGGCATCAGTCGATCGGAGGCTCACCCTCGCCCCCTCCTTTCCACCTCCCACGATGGCCAAGTCGGCGCCTAGGTTTATGAGGGCCCTAGCGACAGAGGCTTGGAATGAATCCACATGGGATATGGCGATGATCCAATCCCCATGGGTCCTCAGCTCCATCCTTTGGGATCCCTTCAGCCTGGCTATACGCTCGGATCTATCCATTTGCGGCCTTATCAACGAGAATAGCTCGGGGGGCTTGGAGCCGGCCTTGATCGCCAGCGAGGCTATCAAGAACGCCTCCCTAGTGGCTATCGAGAAGGCCCTCGTCTCATGGGCGATCCCTATGAAGAGCAACTCCAGATCCCTCCTGGAGGGCTTGACCCTCAACCCCCTCATTACTCTATATAGGATCTCGCAGGTCGAGGTGGCAGATTCATCCACTATCGCCAGATACGCGCCATCCTTGGTTAGGCTATCTGGGGCGTGATGGTCCACGATGATCAAGGGCTTCCCGGAGCCCAAGATCTCATCCCCCCAAGCCCCCAGCTGCGATATGTTGCTCAGATCGAGCGCGAGGAATGATTCGGCCCTCGAGAGATCCGGTTCCTCAGAGAACTCCTGTCCGAATTTTGCGGCGATCCCCCTTGAGATGGAGCTTATGCCCTCCGGGGCGGCCATCTCGACCTCGGCCCCTTTCCTCATCCGCCTTATGAGGTTCCGCAATATTATCGCCGAGCAAACGGCATCGGGGTCGGCGTTGGGATGGCATAATATCAGAAAGCGCTTATGGCCCGTCAGGGCCTTCCTGAGCTTCGGGAAACTCGGCAACGCCATCCGCTCGATGGGGATCCTGAGCCCTCCCGACCGACTCAGGCTTGGGGCTTCAACCTCTCCTGGAGCTTATCCTGAAGCTCCTTCAACCTCTCCCTAGTCCTAGCCTCCTGCTTCCCCAGCACGGTGATCCTCGTGGATATCAGCTCCTTCCGCTCCCTGAGCTCGTTGAGGAGGCTCCCCTTATCGGCCTTCATGAGTATCGCGCCAACGCTCTTATAGACCGGCGCATCGTTGCCCACCTTATCGAGCTCCGAGATCGCCCTATCCACCTCTATCGATTCCAGCTCGAGTTGTTGCTTTTGGGATATGATCGCTTGGAGGGTCTGTTGGAGCTGTTGGAATCTGATCAATTGTTCCCTGAGTTGAGGGGGGATCTCGCGTTCTTGGCTCAACCCGCTAACACCTTCCTCAGCTCGGTATGGGGGTCGGGGGGATTCTATTTAAGTTATGGTCGATTCAGCTTCCCCGCGCGATCTTTCGAGCCATCCGGAAGGGCGGATTGGGCCCGCGAATCCAGAAGTGGGCTGGGCCCTTCCCCCAACCCCTTCAAGGCCTCGAGAAGCCCTTGGCAGGCCGACGCCAGCCTTAGATATGTATTGATGGCGGCCCTCAGGGAGCTGAGATCCCTTGAGAGGATCGCTATCTTCACATCGTTACCCTTCCTCGAGATCCCGATTCTGGATCTGCCAGTCGGCGCCGCCTTGGCCTCCGGTTCGAGGGCTCGGAATAGGGCGTTCGCCATCCGCTTAGATCCGCACTTGAGGGTTATCCTCGCGACGTTCCTCGGGGTCCTCCCCATGTCCTTCGAGCTCCCATATCAGGTGCCTTATCGTGAACGCGGGGCCGACCTCCCTCCCACCTCGAGGGCTAGTGACCGAGACCTTGAGAGCGCCGGCACGATCCTCGGAGATGTGGATTGACGTCCCATCCCCCTCCGCCACCCCTGAATCCCCTATGAGGGGCATGCGCAGGAATCGGGAGAGGGCCCTCGCCAGCTCAATGCCCTCGCGCTCAACCAGGCCCACCGTGATCGCGGACGCAACGAAGCGGCCCTTGACGCCGAACTCCCTCCTGAGCTTTATGCCCCTTAGGTAGATCAGGGGCGGGACCGACCTGAAGGCCCCTCCCTCGACCTCCATCATCCATATCTTCCCCGGGGACCCCTTCCACCTATTTATGAGCAATACCCGATCGCAACCCGCCTCCAAGGCGGCATCGAGTAGATCCCGGAGGCCCCTCTTCCCCCTTTGGATCTTGATGGAATTTGGGATGGAGTTCCTGAGGTCCTTTGCGAAGCTGAGGATGCGCCTCGTGGGCCTTCTGCTGGTGGATATCAGGAGCACGGTTGGCCCTCGAGCGCCGTCGGTCGGCTCGCCGTCCTACGCCTTGGTCCCCTTCTTCGAGCCGAGATCCGCGATCAATTCGCTTACGGATCTGATCGGCCCGGTGAGCTCGCTCTCGATCTCCTCTCGTGAGGACGATGCCAGCGCCGCCCTCCTAGCTATGCTCCCGAGCTTCGTGATTGGGGAATACGCGCCACCCGCGAAGGTGTGGCCGCATTTCCTACAGGTCCATATCCCAACGCTGAGCCTCTTCACCTTCGCATGGGCGCATATCGGACAGGCCCTTTTCCCCTTCCTCTCCCTAATTATCGCGGCGTACCTCTTCCTCACCGAGGTCCCGTATCTGGGCCCAAGGCTTCCGGAGGGGCCGACCTTCTTAGTCCTTCCCATACCCTATCGCCTCCAACAGGGACTTTCTGAGCTGTGGGGCCCTCTCAATCGCCAACTTAACGCATTCCCTCACGTCCCGGATCGTCATATGGCCCATGCCCCCCTTCTGAAGGGCGCAGAGCCGGCCGTCCTTATCCACGGTCACCGTCAGCCTCGAGGACATGACCTGCTCCTCCTCCAAGGAGGGGTCTAGGACTATCTGCCCGCCGATCTTCGCGAAGGTCATCGTGACGGGTATATTCGATATCGGGAGGGGGATCGTTTCCGGCAAGAGGGAAACCTCTCCATCCCTCGCCTCAAACTTGTTTATCATCGTGCTCAGCAACGCCGCCGCGGCGGCCGCGGCCGAGGCGTCGATCAAATTGCCGTCGTGATCCAAGACGTATATATCGACGAAGACGACGAAGGCCTTCTCATTCGGGATTATGCAGAGCTTCTTTAGGTCCACCATCTTCGATTCCCTTATCCCCCTATCGACCACCCTGGCCAGCTCTATGGAGTTCTCGTCTGGTGGGCCCGGCTCGAAGAGGGGATACGCCATCGGGACCAGCTCAGCGTTGACCGTGAGGACGCCTTGATCCGGAACGTCCGGGAACGGCTTCCCCACCTCGACCTTAACGCCCACCATCACCTTAGTCTTCCCGAGGCTGACGTGGGCCGAGCCATTGGCCTTCTCTATGATCCTCGCCCTTATATCGAATCCCCTATGGTCCAACAAGCCCCTCCCATCCAACCTCTTGCCGCTGGCCACCAGATCGATGATGGTCCTCCCCTCTATTTGGGATATCGGCGGTATCTGCGGAGTCGCGGACGTCCTCGATCACCTCCCCGCGCTGGCGCCCTCTCCCCCCACTTCCAAATATTGCCTCCTGAGCGCTTCCTTCTGCATCTGATATATCCTCTTGCAATTCTCCACGGCCAGCTCGAGCCCGGCCATGAACTCGTCGTGCGTGAACGACCCATCCATTTGGAGGAGCGTAACGGAGTCATAGGTGGGCATATAGGCGACGGGCATGTCGGCCTCGCCGAGCTTGTCCTCGACATCAGAGAGGTCCAAGGCCAATTGGCCGGCTATCTTCCCCACGGCGCAAGCGGCCACCAAATCCCTCATCGGGATCCCGGCATCCGCGAGCGCCAGCGAGGCCCCGTTTATTCCGGCGCATCGCGATCCGCCATCGGATTGGAGGACCTCTATGAATATATCGATGCTGGTCCTTGGGTAATACTCGGAAAGGATCGCGGGCTCAAGGGCCTCCCTTATGACCTTCGATATCTCTATCTCCCTCCTAGATGGTGCGGGGGGTTTCCTCTCATCGACGGAGAATGGGGCCATGTGGTACCTGCACTTTATGGTGGCCCTATCGGGCAGGGCTATGTGCTTCGGATGGGCCTCCCTTGGGCCGTAGACGGCGACGAGGATCTTGTTCTTCCCATGTTCTATATAGGCCGAGCCATCGGCCTTATCCAGGACCCCGACCTCCATCTTTATCGGCCTGAGCTCGTTCCATCTCCTCCCGTCAACCCTCATCCCATTGCGTAATAGATCCTCAGGCGATAGTTGGGACATCGGCATCATCTCCCCAGTTCCCTCCTCACCATATCCTCGATCCCATCGGTCAGCCCTTTGGTATGCGCCTCCCTCTCGATCCTATATATCGCCTCCACGGCCACCCTCTCCGCCCTATCGTCCCTCCCGGATATCAGCACCACGCCATTCTGACCGACGATTATCCGGCAACCCGTCTCCCTCTTCAGCATCGTTATCATGGAGCCCTTCCTCCCTATTAAGCGCGGAACTTTCATGGGGGATATTCTCACCACCCGGTTTCCGAAGGCCTTCCCCAAGCCTGGCCCTTTGGTCGTAAGTAGGGGATCCCTGGTCCTATCGAAGGCTATAACCTTGGCTATCACCATATCCCCCGTGAAGAATATGGCCGAGAGGTCCGCCTTTGAGGCTTGGCCCTTGGCATAGGTCTCGGACATCGGCAATAGGGCTGGGTATGGAGCGAGGATGTCGACCTCCCAGCCGGTCAATCCGGCCTCGACTATGCGGCCTATCACCAAGTCCCCTGGCCTTGGGAAATAGCACCCCTTGAGGGGGACCACCGATACCCTCCCCCCCTCTAAGTCCACGAGACCTACCCTAAGGGCATATATCCTATTGTCCTCCCTCAGGACGTTATCCCCGGGCCTCAGATCTCCCTCGGCCAAGAGGTCGCCCGGGACCACGATCTCCCTTCTACCAACTAAGAGCGGTGCCACCATTTAACCCCCGATTATTTGATCACCTTGGCCTGTACCCCACCTTGGGTGAGGCTCCCCAGCTTCTCCAGCATTGGGCCGTATAAACCCGCCGGTACTTCAACGAGCCCAACCCACGATCCATCCGCTTGCCACTCCTCCCTAACTATGTTCCCATAGCCCTTCACGGCGCCGTAGGCCTTCGGCGCATCGGCCGGGGGGAGCTTGATCGCGACCTTAAGGGTTTCAATCCTTATGGGCATGATGGCCCTCAATTTTTCTATGATCTCCTTGGCCTGCTCCTCCGCGTCCTTGAACGGATGGATTGCCGCCTTGATCTGCTCCAGGGCCTGCTCTATCCTGAGCGGGGGATGGGGCGCTGAGGTCCTAGGATCCATGCAGTTCTTGGATATGAACGCGATTATCTGCCTCCTCTTCTCCTCAATCAACCGCCTCCTTTGCTCCGTGGTTATCTGGAGCTCCCCCTCCTCCAATATCCTCTTCGAGATCTCGAAGACATCCGTTGTCCCGAAGTGCTTGCTCAGCCTCTCGGAGGAGGCCTTCGTCCCCTTGCTGGCATCAGTGTATATCTCCTCTATCGCCAAAACCCTGGAGATCGGGATACCCTTCCCCATCTTATAATCCAAGGCGGGCTCCGGCCTCACGAGGATCTCAAACCTCTCCCCGCCGATGGAGATCCTCGCGGTCGTGAATTTGCCGCTCATCTGCCCGCCGCTCTCTTGTATTTGCTTATGTATTCGCTTATTTCCTCGTAACCCAGCCTATTGAACTTCCGAGTGGTCGAGGGTATGACGGCCAGCCTGATCTTCTGGGGCTCTATGTTCCCTTCCAAAACCTTGTCCACGCACTTTATAGCCAACAATATCGCCTGATCCAGCGCCAAGTCTTTTTTATACTCCGCCTCAAGGAGCTCGTTCACCACTTCTCCGCCGGAGCCTATGGACCAAGCCTTATAGGCCAGATACGCGCCGCTGGGATCGGTCCAGAAGAGGCGGCTCCCCACCCTGTCCACGCCGCCGAAGAGGATCGATATCCCGAAGGGCCTAACGCCCGCATGCTGAGTGTATAGTTGCTCTATCTCCCCGATTCTCTTGGTGAGGGTCTCGACCTCTATCGGCTCATCGTACAATAGCTTGTGGCTTTGCGCATATAGCCTGGCTTGATCGATGAGTATGTGGGCATCGCAACTCAGGCCCGCAACGGCCGCTCCGATGTGCTCGTCTATTTGGAATATCTTCCACATAAAGGACGAGTCCTGAAGCTTCGAGGTTATCCTCTCCTCCGCCGCCAAGACGACCCCGCTATCGCATGCGATTCCGAGCACGGTCGCCCCCCTCTTGACCGTCTCCGATGCGTATTCCACCTGGAAGAGCCTACCGTCCGGGGAGAACACGGTTATTGCCCGATCGTACGCACCCGGCATAGCGAACATGGACATGATTCGCATACACCGTTTCGTTGAAACGCTTCACTATCAATCCGCCTAGGTGGGATAAAAAGGTTTTATGGCCCTGGAGCGGCTCCCCAAGCGATACCGGCCTATCTGGGAGGACCCCTGCCCTCGCGAGCGCCCGGGATAGCGGCCCTGAGGGCCCTAAGGGTCCCGGAGGATCTCTTGATGCACATCGGGATCGATCTCCCGAGGGGGTCCGAGAGGAAGATCAGCGATGCCCTTATTTTATCCACTTCCCCCCTAGGGCATCTGATCACGGAATATCTCCCGAGGCTGTATAACAGCTTTGGGTTCGCCTCCATTAGGCCCATGTGGCCGAATAGCTCCTTCAGGGACCTCCTCAGGGCATCGAGGACCTCCGCGCCGTTGGGCTCCTCACATAACGCCTCCAAGAGGAGGTATCTCCACTTACCCATTCCTCCCCTTCCCCCCAAGGACCCTTAAACCATCGCAAACGACCTCGCCCCGGAGCTTCATTCGATTTGATCGGACCAAGGAGATGGGGATTTCTGAAACGGAGGCCAACGCCTCCTCGGCGCCCATCCCGAGGAATTTGAGGAGAGAGGCGATCTCTCTCGGGCCCCTCATCCCATCCGGATCCCCCGCTCCGCTCGACGCAACTACCCTTATCCCGTTCTCCAGGGCTACCTCCAAGTCCCTCCTAATCTTCCTCAGGGCACGCCCGATATCCCCACCCCCCTTGGTAGCTATAAGATCACAGATGTTCACCTCGAGCGCCGAGCTCGCCTCCTTGGGCAACCTAGCTCTGGGGCCGATCGGGCCCTCGCCGAAGAAGATCAAATCCACTCTCCCATCCCTCGACGCCGCGTCGCAGATCGCCTTGCTGGCGCAATTCACCGAAACGATCTCAAAAATGGGCCTGTACCTCCCCAAGAGCGAGAGGAGCTCCTGCCTTGACTTTGGCGATAGGTCTATCCTGAGGGCGACGTCAACCCCGCGATCCAAGAACTCCCTCTTTAAGGACCCGGGATCCTCTGGCCTTCCCTCGAGGGTCAGGCCTACGAGGGAATATCCGAGAAGCGACGCCCTCTCGGCCATCCTCGAAAGCGATTGGCCCGAGTGGATTATGTGGAGGTCGGCGAAGCTCCGCATCAGGGGACCAACCCCTTACACGCCTCCCTTATCTCCTCCTCGATCCCCGCCACCCGGCTCAAGCGGAACCCCCACTTCAATCTTATCGGATCGGCTTGGGAAAGCCTCAATTCGTTGAGATAAGCGCGTTGCTTATCCAACCTGATGTAAAGGTTCCCGCTTTCGTCCATGTATCCCCCCAGCCCCGAGTATAGGGCCTCCCTATCCTCCTCAGGGAGGTTGGCGAGCACGTGCCTCAGCGCCTCCCTGGGGTGCGGCCCCCTGAGGTCGGCCCTCAGGAACGTTATTGGATTTCCGTGGTGGCCCCTATAGCGGCCCCTCTTGATCGAGAGCTTCCGCGTCGCTGCCTCCGGGAGCGCGTTCATGAGGGCCCTGATGACCTTCCCCTCGTCCTCGGTGGCATGGACTATCGCACTCACCTCCAAGGATCTTGGCTCCGCGCGCATCCGGCCCAAACCGCCTCCGAACGGGCACAGGGATAAATCTCCCTTTTCAATAATTCCTTTGGATAATAAATCGGGCGGTCGCGATGGCCCCGGGCTTCAAGCAGGCCATAGTGGTCCGGAGGGATTTGAGGATGGGGAGGGGAAAATTGGCGGCCCAAGTGGCCCACGCCGCCGTATCGGCTGCTGAGGAGGCCAGGGCGAAGTTCCCGGGCTGGTGGAGCGAGTGGATGAGGAAGGGGCAAAAGAAGGTCGTCCTGAGGGTGGAGGGGGAGGAGGAGTTGCTCGAGATATACGAGGGGTCCAAGAGGAAGGGCTTGCCGGCGGCCCTGGTGAGGGATATGGGCCTAACCCAGCTGCCCCCAGGCACCGCCACCTGCGCTGGCATTGGGCCCGCGCCGGAGCCGGATTTGGATGGACTGGTCGGGAAGCTCAAGCTCCTTTAGCCGGGGGGAACCGCGTGCAACGGAGCGGCTCGCCCCGGATGGCCTTGCCCAATTCCCATGGCCTATTCAGGTTCAAGATAACGACCTCGATCCCCTTCCTGGCCAGCCTAATGCTCTCGAGGACCTTCCCCCGCATTCCCCCTGTCACATCCGAACCCCCGGAGCCCCCGGCAGCCCTCAGGGCCTCCTCGTAGTTAGAAGGGGTCACCAATGGGATCAGCTTCGCATCGGGATCGTCCCTCGGATCTCTATCGAAGAGGCCGTCCACATCGCATCCGAATATAACCATCCTCGCCCTCATCCTCTCTGCCAAGTGGAGCGCAAGTTGATCGCCAGATACGACCGAGAGTCCCCTCTTCCTATCCGGGACGAGGTCGCCGTGTAGGAGCGGCATCAAGCCGAGCTCCATGAACTTCCTGATCGGGGCCAAGTTGAACGCGCTTATCCTTCCATCGCTCGCCACGATGCAACTCGAGGGCATTATTGGGGCGACCATGACGTCGCGGCTTTGGAATTCCCTTATTAAGATTCGTTGGAGCTCAAGGAGCTGATACTTGGCCTCCACGAAGCCCTTGAGCTGCTCCTTGGAGGAGAGGCCCTCTTGGAGGCGGTGCTCGAGGACGATTGGATGCGCGAACGACCCGGCCCCGTGGATCAATATGAGCTCCCCGCTTAGAGAAGATATCGCATCGGCTATCTCCGAGATCTTCCCAAGCTTGGGGACGTTCTTGGCCGATTTATCGGTTATGACGGATCCTCCGAGCTTTATTATTATCGGATCGGTTGACAAGGATATCGGCCTGTATCAGGGACCATTATCGAGGGGGCGCGGTCGCTGGGTGATGCTCATCGAGCATTATGACCTCGAACCAAGCGTTCTGCCCATCCTCCCAAAGCCAATAAGAGTTCAGGACCTTTAGGTTCGGGTACTTCCTCGCGGCCCTCCCCTCGGCTATCTCCCTTAGGCCAACCGCCCTAGTGTATTTGGCCACTCCCATGGCCTTCTGCCTCCGCCCGGATCTAGGCCTCGACTTCCTCGCCCCACCCTTCCTGACCCTGACCCTGACGACGACGAAACCTTGCTTCGCCCTGTAGCCGAGCTGCCTAGCCCTATCGAGCCTCGAGGGCCTTCGGATCCTGACTATCGAGGGCCCCCTCCTCCATTTTATCGCCATCTGGCGCAATGCCTCACCCAGAATCCCCTCCCTCGGCCTCCTCCAAGCCTCGGATATGTACTTGTACATCGATATGGAATCCCCCAATGCCCACTGTTGGCGATGACCGGATCGCCCTCGGAGTGATGGAGGGGATTATAAATAAACTTTCCCCAAGGCCATGGAAAGCCATAAATATGGGGCATCGAGCCCATGGGAGCCGTGATCCCCACATGGCGGATAAGGTATACGACCTTTTCGATATGTGCGTCCCGGATGTCCAAGAATGGCTCAAGAGGACGGATTTGATCCTCGTACCAGTTGGGAGCTTGGAGCAGCACGGACCCCATTGCCCCCTCGGCACCGATAGCATATCGGCTTGGGAGATCGCAAAGAGGATCGCGAGGAAGGCGGATGTCCCCCATACGCCGCTGATATGGATGGGCTATTCCCCGCACCACATGCGGCCCCCCGGCCAAGGCGCTGGAACGATAACGCTCAGGAGCGAGACTTATCGGCGCCTCATCTACGACGTGGCCCGGAGCCTGATCCACCACGGCTTCAATAAGATAGTCTTCGTCGCGGGCCACGGCTCGCTGATAAAGGTCGTCGACGATGTCCTCAGGGCTATAAGGTATGAAACTGGCGCCCTGGTCCTCTGGTATATGGCCTATGCGGAGCGAAACGTGGCCCTGGTGAAGGATCTTTGCGAAACCCTTGAGGGGAACCCTGGCTGGCACGCCGGGGAGATAGAGGCATCGCAGGACATGGCCTATAAGGACGGGGTCGTGCGAATGGAAAGGGCCAAGAAGCCCAGCGTCCACGGCCCCAAATGGCTACCGGAGGCGTTCCATAAGCACGACGGCGCGCCGACGATAACCTTCGGCGGATACGATGGCTACATATGGATGCCCTTGGAGCATCACGAGTACTCGGACGATGGAACCGTTGGAGATCCATTCAAGGCATCGAAGGAAAAGGGCGAGAGGCTCTTCGAGAGGTTCTCCGATTACGGGGCGAGGATCGTCAACGAGCTCAAGAAGGTCAAGGTCGAGGTAAGGAACCGGGAGTTCGTCGAGCGGGCCTGGATCTAGCCAGGGATCGAGGCCCCATCCCCTTCCTTTTTAAGCATGA
>CALIRQ010000004.1 GCA_938042195.1 uncultured archaeon | reverse complement strand
TGCCCCCTTCGCCTCCCTATGGAGCGGGAGCCTGAGCATCGCCTCGAGGAGGCCCAAAGCCATGGCCATGCCCTTGCCGAGCCCCCGCGGCGCTATGAGGAGGCGATGGGCGATGAGGATGGCGCGGGCAATGGCCATCTTGAGGAAGTTCCCAAGGCCTTAAGCCAATCCCTCCTGATCAAAAGGCAGGCGCCGCTGGCGAAGAGGGATGGCATCGGATCCTCGCCGGGCTCGGGCCTCAGGAGCCTGACGGCCCCGTAAACCCCTATATCGAATCCGGCGCAGGCGCCATCGGAATCGGGGCATTGGAGCGAGGCAAGGATCTTTCATTTAATGCTTTAATTTTCATGAAACTATCTTTGTAAAGAAAATGTCCTTCTTGTATATCTGCAATATCTTGTTTGAGCATTTCCTTATTAATGAAGATCCTATTTTTTAAAAATACATAGGCAGGTACAGCATTCTTTTCTGGTTCATAAGATGGATCAAGCTTAAGAAAAACCCGCTTTCCTTTTACAAATTTTTCTAGGTATTGTTTCGCCTCATTTTTTCTAATTATTTTTATACCCAATAATTTTACTATCAAACCTGTGTCTAGCTCAATTGTATTCTCATTTAATACCTCTTTGACCGTATATAATCTCTCGCGTTTAAATCTGAATAGCTCTGGGCTAATTTCGGGTCTCGCATCCTTTATGTTGGGAACATAATCCGTTGCGGTTTCTACTTTTACTCGTTCTTCCCTTTTCATTATCTCTATTTTCCTATCTAAGCCAATTAAGCTTTGATTTATGCCAATTTTCTTTTTAATTACAGGTAAAAATTTCTCATTTATCTCATACCCAATTGAGTTCCTCTTTAAATTCAATGCAACCTTGATTGTAGTTCCGCTTCCTAAAAATGGGTCTAAAACTACATCGCCAACAAAAGTAAACATCTTGATTAATCTTTTTGGCAGTTCTTCTGGAAACATGGCCTCATGGCCTATTTGCCTTTCACCAGGAAAATTCCAATGCCCAGAAAAATATTCTTTCCACTCTTCTTTTGTCAATTTGGATCTTTCTTTAATTTCTTCTGATGGCGCCATTTTTTTACCCGGTTTTTTGAAAATTAAAATAAATTCGTAATCTATTTCTACCAGTCCACTTGGTGGATAGGGATAAGAACCCATAACATTAGCACCACCAGTTGTATTCATCGTAGTTTTTTTCTGCCAAATAATAGATCCCATATAGTCAAATCCAATTTTTTCGCATTGAACAATAAATTCAGAGTGCAAGGGCGCTATTTTATATCTCCCATAAACTATACTTCTCAAAAATTGGTCTCCTATGTTTATGCATAATCTTGCTCCCGGTTTTAAAACCCTAAAACATTCTTTCCATACAACATAAAGGCTTTTGAGATATTCGTGCAGAGATTGCCCATATCCAATTTGCCCTTCAACTCCATAATCTTTGATATGCCAATAAGGCGGAGAGGTGACGACTAAATCAACACTATTGTCTTGAAGCTCTATCATTTTCCTACTATCTCCAATTATTACCTTTGCGAATAGCATTTTAACCACTATTTGTTTTCAAACACTCCTTTTTTACCCTATCCAAACGCCCTTACCTGAGCCTTGCAAATTTACCTTTTATTAACCCTTCTGTCCTTAGTCGTCAAGCCTGCAGAGAATCTCGATAAAGAGAATTATGGCCCTCAAGAGGCCGGCAAGGAGTACCCTCGCCTTCGAGCTCATCGTTCGGAGCCTTTTTATCGGGGGAGTTTCCGCAATTGGGCTTGGCGATCCCGTGGAGGAGGGGGCTAGGGCTGAGCTATTGGAGGGCCTTCAGGGGCTATGGGGAGAGGACGTTCGCGAGCAGATATCTGAGGGAGGCCAAGCTGGAGCTATCTTTGGCAAGGGGGGCCCAGCATCCCAACCTCTCTAGGAGGCATGCGGCGATGGCGATCGCCAAGGCCTATATGGCCCTAAAGTGCGCTTTTGGAAGCCAGCAGTATCTGGAATCGTACCTGAGGGCCCTCCTCTCGGAGGAGAAGGCTTTGAGCCCCAAGCCGGTCAGGGAGATGGGGTTAATCGCTAGCGCGATTTTGGAAGGTTCGATCGCTTTGCGGAACGGGGAGGCCCTGGGATTGGCGGAGGATTTATTGGATGTCGCCCTCGATATAATCTCAAGCTTAGAGGGGGAGAAGGGTGTTGCGAAGGATAGAGGTTGAGCTGCTGGGGGCCCTGGAGGAGATCGCCGGGAGCGATCGGATCGAAATCGATGTCGATGGGTCCATCACCGTCAAAGGCCTCATAGACGAATTGGTGAATAGGGTTGGATCGGAGGAGTTCAGGAGAGCGATCTTCGCGCATGGCTCGGGGGATCCCAGGGCCTATACCCTGATATTATTGAACGGCGTTGAGGTCGGCTCAATGGATCTCTTGGACGCCGAGGTTGGGGATGGGTCGAGGGTGACCCTAATATCGCTTTGGCATGGCGGCTGAGGTAGGGGCCCGGGATGGTCGTGAAAAGGGGAGAGCACAAGGTCCAAGGCGGGAAGCTGATCAGGGTCCTATTGGAGGAGGATCGCGGGCGCGTAGCCCGCATAAGGATAACGGGGGATTTCTTCCTCCACCCGGAGGAGGCAATATTCGAAGTGGAGAGGGCCTTGGAGGGGGCGGAGCTCGCGGAGGGCCCTTTGCTGGAGCGGATCAAAGAGGTTTATCGGAGCGCCGGGGCCTTCTCCATCGGGGCCGGGCCCGAGGATTTCGTTAAAGCCATCCTGGGGGCGAAGGCATGGAGCCCCGTAAGGTCAGGGCCTCCATAGGCACCGCGATCGCGCTGGGATTGGTCGATGGGAGGGCGGCCGTCCCTCCGAGGACCGCTTACCTGTTGACCTATCATGAGGGGCGCTGCTCCTCCAATTGCGCCTTCTGCCCGCAGGCAAGGGGGGCCTCCTCCAAGAACGATAGGCTATCCAGAGTCATATGGCCGGCCTTCCCGGCGGAGGAGGTCCTATCGAGGCTCGCGGCCATCGGGGAAAGCGGGGGACTTGGGAGGATATGCTTGCAGGTCGTGAATTACGAGGGGGCCTTCGATGATTCCCTGAGCTTGATAACCCGCCTCAGGCGCTCCTCGCGCCTCCCGATCTCCATCTCCTGTTGGCCATTGGGCGAGGATCTGCTTCGCAAATTGAGGGGGATTGGCGTTGAGAGGATCGGGATATCGCTGGATGCGGCCAGCGAGGAGGTATTCGAAAGGGTTAAGGGGCGATTGGCCGGGGGCCCATATCGATGGGAGGAGCACCTGCGATCCCTGATGGATGCCGTGGCGATATTTGGAGAGGGCATGGTGACGACCCATTTGATCGTCGGCTTGGGCGAGCGGGACATTGATCTCTGCAGGATCATTCAAGACCTAAGCGATTTGGGAGTTGTGATCGCTTTATTCGCCTTCAGCCCGGTCGAGGGGACGGCCCTCGAGGGCTTGGCGCCCCCGAGCTTAGCCCGATATAGGAGGATCCAGTTGGCCAAGCACTTGATAGGGAAGGGGTTAGTGCGTTTTGAGCAGATGGAGTTCGATGAAGAGGGGCGCATAACGGACTTCGGGCTGCCCCCTCCCAAGATCCTGAGCGCGATCGGATCGGGAGAGCCGTTCGAAACCTCGGGATGCCCGGACTGCAATCGCCCCTTCTATACGGAGAGGGCTGCGGGTCCCCTTTATAACTTCCCAAGGCCCCTCCGGGAGGGTGAGCTCGAGGAGGCGAGGGCGCTCGCAATCCAAATCCATTAAGGTTGGGATCGAAATGGGGGAATTATGGAGGCTGATAGGTATCGATTCCCACGATGCCTATACGAATATGGCCATAGACGAGGCCATTCTGAGGACTAGGGCGGCCGGGAAGGTTCCGAACACGATCAGGTTCTATAGGTGGAGGCCCTCGGCCGTTTCCATAGGGTTCTTCCAGAGCATTGAGGAGGAGGTCGACGTCGAATCCTGCGCGGAGCTGGGCGTGGATATAGTCAGGAGGCTGACGGGGGGAGGGGCCGTATATCACGACAGTGATGGGGAGCTAACCTATAGCTTGGTCGTGGATGCGGAAAATCCCAAGGTGCCAACCGATTTCCTCGACTCCTACAGGGTCCTTTGCGATGGAATAGTCCGCGGCTTGAGGAGGCTCGGCCTCGATGCGCGATTCCACCCGGTTAATGACGTGATCGCGGGCGGGAGGAAGATCTCCGGGAACGCCCAGACGCGAAGGTTCGGGGCCGTTTTGCAGCATGGCACCGTGCTCCTCCGCTCGGATCTCTCGAAGATGTTCCGGGTCCTAAGGGTCTCGGATGAGAAGCTGAGGGATAAGATGATATCGGCGGCGCAGGAAAGGGTCACTACGATCGAGAAGGAGCTCGGGAGGGCCGTTGGGTTCGAGGAGGTATCGGGCGCCCTGAGGCGCGGGTTCGAGGAGGCCCTGGGGATAGAGCTCGAGGAGGGGGCCCTGAGCGATGAGGAGCGCTCCTTGGCCATGGAGCTGAGGGAGAAGTATTCGAGCCGTGAATGGATATACATGCGATAGAGCCTTTGGGGGGCGGGATGGCGGCTTCCCCGACCTCCCAAGGCCCGAGGGGAGGATCATATTTTACGAACCCAGCTTCGCCCCGGGGAGGCGGGGGAAGGAGGGCATCCCCCTCTCGTTCCCATCGATCTCGATCACTGGGACCAGATGCGCCCTGAATTGCAAGCATTGCGGCGGTAGGCTCCTAAGGGGCATGATCCCGGCGAGATCCCCCAAGGAGCTGTTGGCCGTTTGCGAGGGGATAAGGGAAAGGGGCGGCATTGGATGTCTCATAAGCGGCGGTTGCGATCGAGGCGGTGCGGTTCCGCTGGCGGATTTCCTGGAGGCGATATCGAGGATAAAGCGGGATTTGGGGCTAAAGGTCGTGGTCCATACGGGGATCGCTGGGGAGGGGGTCGCGAAGGGCTTGGGGAGGGCCGGGATCGATGCGGCCCTGATCGATTTGATCGGATCGGCTGAGGCGATACGGGAGGTTTACGGCCTCAACGCAAGCCCGAGCGATTACGAAAGGTCCTTGAGGCTGCTCCGAGGGCACGGGGTCCCTATCGTGCCGCATATATTGGTTGGGATTCATCATGGGCGGCTAAGCGGCGAGCTTGAGGCCCTGAAGATCGCCTCCAAATGCGATCCCCAAGCGCTTGCGTTCATAGTTTTGACCCCCATAAGGGGGACGCCGATGGAACGCGCCGAGCCCCCGAGTCCCCCGGAGGTGGCGGGGCTTATCTCCGCGGCCCGATCGATCATGCCCGATGTCCCAGTGGCCCTCGGTTGCATGAGACCAAAGGGGGGCCATAGGGCCCTGTTGGATGAGCTCGCGATAAGGGCCGGGGTGAACGCGATAGCCTTCCCCTCGAACTCGGCCATAGAGTTGGCCAAGTCGATGGGAATCAAGATCCGCTTCTCCGGGACTTGTTGCTCCTTAGTTCATGAGGATATCATGCTTTAGGGATGGGAACCCACCCAACATTTTTGGATCCGCTCCGAAACGCGCACTCGTTTCGATCGTTCGCCGCCAAACGCTCAGCATTGCGGAGGAAATCCAGACGTGTTGGGAGTTGGGAACTCCCGAGAGCTTTCGCGTCGAGGATTTAATTTCATAATTAAAAGGGCGGTTTGAGTTCATCTCGTTAGTAAAGATTTGAAGGGAAAAAGATCTTGGTTAGCTACTTTTTAATCACTAACAAGACGTAGCCCAAGAAACTAAAATAGCCTCTAACCTTCCTGCTGGGCCATGAGTTTTTCACATATCTCCGGAATCTTTTATCCCTCAAAAAAAGTTTTAACATTTTGCAAAGGCTACCGGGGTAGCTCTTTATGCCGAGGCATCTTATCTCGTCAATAAACTGGATCAAAGCATTGATTTTGTAGCTTTCAATTTTATATCCAGATTTATTTATCCAGAAAAAGTTTTCCAGTTTAGCACCTTTCGCTTCCATCTCCTCCGATGGCCTTCTATGCTGAGATGATTTGCGCACTTGGCGTGCGCCCATTGCGGGCTTTCGAATCCCCAAGCCGAAATGCAGCAATTCAAATTCCAAAAACTTTTTATTTATTGTCCCGAGAAGGGATTTGGTGCGGGGCATGGGAAAGCTTAGCATCCTCCTCTTGGTCATTCTCTTGGGCCCCATGATCCACCTTCCGATGGCCTCGGCTTCGCCTCAATGGCCGGGCTATCATCAATTGGTCATCAAAGCTTGGACGGATGAGGATCATCGCGAATTGAGGGCTCTGGTCGATGTTTATTGTCAAGGGGGCTTCCTTTGGTACGGCGGCTGGTATTGGAGGGTCGTGACTCCGGCCGTCATTTACGTGCCGGATCGCGTCAGGGTCCATGTCTTCCTCATCGAGGATCCGCCGTGCCATGGCGATCTATTCCTATTCTGGGATAACTATGGAATCGCTAGGGGGCCGGATGGTCAGAGGAGCTGGTATCTGGACGTAATCGGCGATAGGATCATCGCCGCCACCTATCGAAAGAGGGCGGATTTGGATTACTCGTCCGAGCCCTGGTATTACCAATTGGTCGTAAGGGCTTGGACGGAGGAGCACCATTGCGAGTTGAGGGCCCGCGTGGAGGTATCCTATGAGGCGATCGATGGCCGCTGGGTCGAGTATCAAAGCGTTTGGACGCCAGCCATCATATTGGTGAGGAGGTGCAGCAGGGCCTACGTCTTCTTAAGGGAGGATCCTCCATTTGAGGACCAATTCCTCTACTGGGATAATTACGGAATCGCAAGGGGCCCTCAGGGCGATAGGAATTGGTATTTGGACATGACCGGGGATAGGACCATGGTCGCCACCTATCGCTGATGTGGAAGGGCGCATTCAATCGCCATCACGAGGGCTATCGATGGCCGAATCGCTGATCCCCGGTTTGCGAGGCGAGCGGAGCGCTTATCGAGGGACCATCGCTTAATAAGCGAAGCCGCCCAATTGGCCCTTGGTGAAGAGCGCTTTGCCCGCGGGGCAATTCGACCTTGTGGTCCTAGGGGGCGGGCCGGGGGGCTACGTGGCCGCTATCAGGGCATCCCAGCTAGGCCTCAGGGTCGCATTGATCGAAAAGGAGGGGCTAGGCGGCACATGCACCCATAAGGGTTGCATACCGACGAAGGCGCTCCTCAGGAGCGCCGAGATCTATAGGCTAGCGAGAGCGGGGGAGGAGTTCGGGATCAGGGCGGATAACATAAGATTCGATCTGAGGGCGGCCATGGCCAGAAAGGATCGAATAGTCTCGAGGCTGGCGAAGGGGATCGAGTCCCTGCTGGCATTGAATGGCATCGAACTCTTCAGGGGGGAGGGGCGCCTCCGGCCGGGCGGGGTCGTGGAAGTTAAAGGGGAGGGGGCCCCTTCGGAGGTCCGCTTCGAGAAGTTGATAATCGCAACCGGCTCCTCGCCCTTATGGCTCCCCATCCCAGGCGCCCAATCCTCAGGGGTCATCACGAGCGATGAGGCCTTGAAGCTCGAGGAGGTGCCGAACAGCTTGGTCATAATAGGCGGCGGGGCCGTTGGTCTCGAGTTCGCCGCGCTCTTCGGCGATATAGGCTCCTCGGTAACGGTCTTGGAGATGATGCCCCAAGTACTGCCCGGCGAGGATCAAGAAGCTGCCGAGGCCCTAGCCAAGGCCCTGAGGCGGAGGGGCATAGCTATAGAAACCGGGAGCAAGGTCTCCTCCATAGAGAACGGGTCCGGGGGCCTGAAGCTCGTGAGGGCCTCCGGGAATGGGGGGCAAAGGGCCTTCGAAGGACAGCTGGTCCTCATGGCTGCGGGCAGGGCACCGAACACAAAGGGCTTAGGCTTGGAGGGGGCCGGGGTGGCGATGGATGGCAGCGGCAGGATAATCGTGAACGATCGCATGGAGACGAACGTCCCGGGCGTATTTGCGGTTGGAGACGCGGTCGGGAAGCAGATGCTCGCCCACTCGGCCATGGCCGAGGGCATCATAGCGGCCGAGAACGCCGCCGGGCTCGATTCGAGGATGGACTATGCAACGATCCCAAGATGCGTTTACGGGGAGCCCGAGGTGGCCTCGGTGGGCCTCTCCGAGGCCGAGGCGAGGGAAACGCATGGAAACGTGATCGTGGGCAGGTTCCCGATGCTCGCGAACGGGAGGGCCCTAACGCTCGGGGAGCGCGAGGGCTTCGTAAAGCTCGTGGCCGATGCCGAATACAAGGCCTTGTTGGGGGCCCAGATAGTGGGCCCGAACGCCAGCGAGCTGATCCACGAGTTGGCTGTGGCCATGCGCTCCGAATGCACGCTCGAATGCCTAGCGGAGGCAATTCATGCGCATCCGACCCTGGCCGAAGCCATTAGAGAGGCGGCCTTGGATGGGCTCGGTAAGCCATTGCATAAGCATAAATGATGGGGTCCATCCGCAAACCCATCTTGGATGGGATTATGAAACGGGGATCTGGAGATACCAAGATGACGCTTGAGAGGAAGATAAGCGAAGCGCTGAAAATGGACGATGAGGCTTGGATGAAGCACGCGAACCCTTAGCGGGGCGACTCGACTCACAGTGCTGCCGATCTTCATAACCGCCCTCTGGAGCAGGGCGTGGGTCAGGCGGTATTCAATCTTTATGATCGCCCTTGGCTTGATCTGGATGTGCATGAATCCAAGAATTTTCAAGTCAACAGACAATTGGTTTTCGAAGGGGGTTTTCGGCGAGCGCGTGTGGTTGAATCGCGATAAAATTCCGGTTCCCGAACGACATAGGATCGCCCCAAACGTCCTAAACCTCATAAATGTGATAGGCCTCTCGTTCATCGCTTGGGGATTTTATTCCTTGGAAATCTGGCCCATAGTTTTCGGGTGCGCTTTGGCCTATTTGGGGAAAGCTTGTTCGTGGATAGGATGGTTTGGCTTTATGAGGACATGAAGCGGGTGGGAGGGAATACAGGAGGCGGCTGTGTATCGGACCCAATGATTTCGGGTTTGACTCGTGAGGACGTCCTCGCGTTTCGATGGCGATCCAGTGCAGTGCGCATAAGGCCAAACTTATGGCGGGTGCCCCGGCCGATCCGAAAGGATGTGATCGATTGGTCGCTCTATTGCTTTAAGCCGCTTTATTGGGGATCGTTGTCCGCGGATCCCAACGTTAAGCGTTGAAAGATGAGCTAATTCACCTCCTCGAGCCGAGGAAGCCTTATCCCGATCCCCTTTTGGATGGATGTATGCATCGAGGTTGGTCGATGTCGAGTTTCTGTAGCCGCCTTAGGACGAGGACTCTAATTGGTCTACCTAAAAGTTTATTAATACTCACTACTGGTGAGTATACCAAAATGGCCGTTGTAAGCGTCAAGGTCCCGAAGGACGTAAAGGAGAAGATGAAGAAGTACGGATCCGTTAATTGGCCCGAGGAGATCAGGAGGGCGATAATGGCCAAGATTGAGGAGATTGAGCGCATACAAGCGGTTGAGGAGGCCATAAAGCTCTTGGAGGCCGTTCCCCCAGCCCCCAGCGGAACGGCAAAAGCGCTCGTGAGGGAAGGCCGTGATAGTGATTGATGCCTCCGCGCTGGCCAAGTTCGTATTGAAGGAGGAGGGCTGGAGGGATCTCGCCGAGCACCTAAAGGTTGGGACCGTCTCCGCGGATCACGCCGTGAAGGAAGTCGCGAATGCCGTATGGAAGAGGTTCAAGCAAGGGGCCATATCGCTGAGGGAATCCGAACTCATGCTGAACGCTTTGAAAAGGATCATGAGCAATTCCGTGATAATCGAGGACGAATCCGTCCATATGGAAGAGGCGATCAGGATAGCGTTTGGCCGGGATGTAACGATATATGATGCCATCTACATAGCCATAGCCAAGCATAGGAACTTGGCGCTCCTGACCGCAGATGAGCGGCAGGCCGAGGCCGCGAGGATGGAGGGCGTAATGGTCGTTCGAGTGGAGGGGTCCTCGCGCGGGTTCGGGGGCGCGTGAGAGGGCGGGCCTGCCCAAAGGGGATTTAACATGGAAAAATTGGGAGGGCTCGACGATCCCCGCTCCCTAGCGGCGATCTCCGCATCCCACGGCCTGAATCACTTCTACTTCCTCGTCCCTCCCATGGCCCTCCCGCTCCTGATGTCAGAGCTAGGACTATCCCATTATGCCGCGGGCCTGGTGGTCGGCGCCTTCGGCCTCTCCTACGCGTTGCTCCAAATACCCTTCGGCCATGTCGCGGAGGGGGTGGGAAGAAAGCGCGTCATCGTCGCCGGCCTTCTCGCCTCCTCGGCCGGCATGGCCTCGGCGGGACTCTCGGAGGGCTTCTGGCAACTCCTAATGGCGCACCTGCTGGCCGGGGCGGGAGGGGCGACCTATCATCCAGCGGGCATCTCGCTCGTCTCCGATCTCTTCGGAAGGAAGAAGGGGGAGGCCATGGGCTATCACCAAACCGGCGGGGCCATAGGGGCGTTCGCCTCCCCGCTCCTGACGGGCGCCTTGATGGCCTCCCATGGATGGAGGCTCGCCTTCCTCGCCCAATCGGCCTATGGCATCATAATGGCGCTGGTCCTGCAACTGGCCCTCTCGGAGCCCGCGGGAAGGGGCCATAAGGGGGGCCTTCGGAGCAGGGCGGGGTTCCGGGGATTTGGCCCGGCCCTCGCCTTCGTGGCGGCCGCCACGATATATCTTTTGGGCTATAGGGGACTAACGGCCTTCGCCCCCGCGTTCTTCGTTGAAAAGCGCGGGCTCGATATCGCGAGTTCGGCCCTTATGTTCTCGGCCCTACAAGTGGCCGGAATATTCGGCGGCCCAATATGCGGCAGGTTATCCGACGCCCTCGGGAGGAGAGCGCTCCTCGCGGCCCTCATCGCGGCCCAAGCCGCGCTTCTATGCGCCATAACGGCATCTTGGGGATGGGCCCTCCTCCTCGCGCTAATCCTCTACGGATTCGTTATATTCGGGATCCTAGCCATACAGGACGCGTTCATAACGGAGCTCGTCCCCATGGCCATGAGGGGGGCCTTATTGGGCCTATACGTGGCATCGAACTTCTTGACGTCGGCGATCGTGCCCCCCTTGGCCGGCGGGATGATAGACCTATGGGGATATGAGGCGGCCTTCCCCGCGCTATCCTTCCTGACGCTCGCCGGGATACCGATCCTGGCCTTAGGGACGCGGGCGAAGAGGATTAGGGGCCCGGATGGCCCAGCATGATCCGGGCCCTCGAAATCCCCTTGAGGCGGATTTCGTCCCAGAGAGCCCCCATCGGCCGAGGCCCAGGGGGAAGGAGGCCTACGCCGCCTCTATCCTATAGCTACTGGTTATCTCGGCCTTCTCGGCCAGCATGGCCCCGACGGAGCAATACTTCCGCTTCGATAGCTCTATCGCCCTGGCCACCATCGCCTCCTCCAAGCCCTTGCCCTTGACCACGTACTCCACATGGATCCGCTCGTAATAACGGGGATGTTCCTCCCTCCGCTCCCCGGAGACGTTCACCTCGAGGCCCATCAGCTCCTGCTTTTGCTTCCTGAGTATGGAGACGACGTCTATGCCCGTGCACGCCCCGAGGCCCATGAGTATTAGCTCCATGGGGCTGACCCCGAGCATCCTGCCATCCCTTTCGGTGGCATCGATCACTATGGATTGGCCCTCCTCGTTCGTAGCCAAGAACTTGAGGTCCCTTATCCATTGAACGCTCACGGCCTTCCGGCTCAATCCAATCCCCGATCCGAATGAGGACCGTAGGAGGATTTTTATTTATATCCATCGCTTCTTCACTCGGTGGCAGGAGCATTTGGGCGAATCCACCCCTACGGGAGTCGAGGCCCTAGATGAGAGCATCGGAGGGGGTTTTCCAAAGGGCTCCTTGATAATTCTGGCCGGCAATCCCGGAACCGGTAAGACCATGTTCAGCGCAGAGTTCCTCCAAGAGGGTTGGTTGAGATGGGGGGAGAGGGGCCTCTACGTTTCCTTCTCCGAGAGCGCCGCCTCCCTTACGGCGGCCCTTGGGCCCAAGTTCGGGAAATGCTGCGAGGAGGGCGGGGTGAGGATCCTGGATTTCGTGCCCATGAGGGGCGAGGGCGCCTCGGCCATGGTAGAGGCGATCGTGGGAGAGGTGGCCTCCCACGGGGCCAAGAGGCTCGTCGTGGATTCCTTGAGCGCTTTGACCCAATCTATGGAGCCCAACGGCCTCAGGACCTTCCTTCAGGCGGTCTTCGGGAGGGTCGTTAGGCAGATGGGCTGCACTACGCTCCTGACGGTGGAGGTTCCCCTAGGCTCCGAGAGGGTGGGCTTCGGGATGGAGGAGTTCGTGGCGGATGGCCTCATCCTGCTCAGGCGCGGGGATATCGAAGGCCGCACCTTCAGGGAGCTGGAGATAATAAAGCTCAGGGGCAGGAGGATAAAAAGGCCCAGGATGGCCTTCACCTTGGAGGGGGGATTCAGGGCGATCCCACCGTTCGCTGGGGATCGGGTTGGGGAGCGCGGGACCTTTGAGCCCGTACCGGATCCAAAGGGCGGGTTCTCCACCGGGAACGAGGGATTGGACGCGATGCTCGGCGGGGGGTTTCGGGAGGGTTCGTTCGCCCTTTTGGAACTAAGCGCGGATTTGCCGCGCGAGGCCTATAACCTGATCAGGATCCCCATGTGGCTCAACTTCATAGCCAATGGGAATCGCTTGCTAGCGATTCCGAACACGAGCGCGAGCGCCAAGACGTATAGATCGTTCATGATGGAGTTCATTGGGGAGGAGGAGTTCGACAAGAACGCGAGGATCGCGGAGATGGTCCGAGAAGGGCCCCTGGAGCCATACGCCTTCAGGCTCAGCGGAAGGAACACATCCGCGGATTGGAGGGCAATCCTGCGCGCCCTCAGGAGGCTTAAGGGCAGGGATGGCAGAAAATGCGCCGTCTACGTGGGATGGGATGCGATCGATCGCTTCTATGGCCAGGAAGGGCGCAAGCTCCTCGCGCTCCTATTCTCAAAGGTGAAATATAACGGGGATCTTTTGCTCGGCATCGTAAAGCCCGGCACCTCGTTCATCGAGGACCTAAGGAGGAGCGCGGATTATCATATGAAGCTCGTCGCCCTGAATGGCGCCCCATGCATCTACGGGGTGAAGCCCCGCACGGGCATATACCATTTCGAGAGGGATTCATCGAAGAACTACCCCAAGTGCCTGTTCACTGAGATCGTCTAAAGGGTCGGGACCGTCCTGGGGGAGGGCCCGAAGGCGCTCCGCAGCAGGGCGGATCCGACCGTTGGGCCGATCATTATCGATGCCAAGGAGAAGATGATGAGGGCCGAGTAGAGCGGCTCGCTTATTATGCCCGTGGCCCTCCCCAACTCGATGCCGGCCAAGGCCAAGCTCATCCTGCTGCTGTGGAGGAAGGCCATCGCCAAGCTCTCCTTGGGGTTGAAGCCCAAGAGCCTGGATGCGATCCCGACGCCAGCGACCTTGCTGAGGATCCCGATGGAGGCGACCAAGAGCAGAGCTTCAAGCCCCCAAGGCGCCCAAAACGAACTCGAGAGCTCCATAGAGCTCCCCATCGAAACGAAGAAGAATGGGATGAAGAAGCCATAGCCGAACCCCATCAATTTCCTCTCGAGCTCCCCGCCGCTTTCGGTGAATTCCGATATCACCAAGCCGGCCATATAGGCGCCCAGCGTGAAATGGACCTTCATGTATTCGGAGAGGATGGCCATGAAGGCCACGAGGGCGAAGCATATCCTGACCTCCAGCTCCAAATGGGCCCTATCCCTAGCCCATTCCACCAAGGGAAGCGCGGGCCTCAAGCGCCTCACCAAAATCGGCAATGTAAACAGTAGCGCGAATAGGGCGATAGTCGCGATCGCCTCCGTCCTAGCGCCCATGGCCATCTCGAGGCCGAGGGATAATAGCATAAGGCTGGCAACCTCGACCATGACGGCCGATCCGACGAGCGCGTTCCGGAGCCCGATATCGCATCGGACGGCCCTAGCGCAAATATTGACCTCGCCCAAGGAGGTCACGGAGAGGATCGCTCCCAAAAAAACTGGGTTGATGCCGAAGAGGCCCGATAAATAGAATCCGGCCGCGAGGGGCACCAATATCGAGGGCAAAGCGATCCCGAGGGACCTCGCATAGTCGCCCCTTATATCGTAAATGTTCGCCTCGAGGCCGCTGAGGAAGAGCAGATACGTCAGCCCGAAGTATGAAATGAATTCCATGGGGATTCCGCCCACGATCCCCAGGAGCGATTTCCCCAAGATCACCCCGGCCAATACCTCCACCACGATCGTCGGGACCCTGAGCTTTTCGGAGATGAACGGCGCTATCAGTATGGCAAGGAGTACGGCGCCCAGGGATACGATCGTGGAGTCCAAGCGCGGCGACGTCCCATTCGGAGCTTATTCAATGTCTTTACCCTCCGATTAAAAAAGGCTTGGTTTCATGTCAATCCATCTCCTTTTTTTGGAAATTATGGGGCGTCAAAAGGTTTAAAATGTCATAAAGAGGTAATGGATGAAGGACGGGGGTATTCGATTACTTCCCGCCTCGTTGTATGGCATTGTTGTGCAATGCCCTTGGGAGCTACCGGAAACCTTTATATCCTCGGTGCCGCCTTTTTAAAAAGGAGATTGCTTTGATGAAGCGTGATAAAATCCATAGCATATTCCTCACGGTTATAATATTTTTAGGAACGATCTGCGCGATCCTCCCATCGGCCCATGCTTGGGACCTCTTCGTCACTCCCGGATCGAGATCGACCGTCCCAGGGGGGACCGTAACATTCTGGATCCAAGTCACCGGCCCCGCGACGCCCTTCACCATACAACTCTTGGTGTCCCCTCCAACCCTCGGGCTCACCGTTTCGTTCTCCCATAACAACTTGCATGCGCCCTATTCCTCCATAATGTATGTGCATGTATCCCCAACCCAATCGCCCGGCACCTACCCGGTATACTTGTGGGGCCATCCCTCGGGGATCCCGTTCCCCGGCCCGGGCAACATAGCCAAGACCGTCTACGTGGTAGTTGGGGCCCCGATCCCAACGACCGACTGGGAGGTCTTTAATCCCTACATAACACCGGCTTCGCCGAAGGAGGGCGACAAGGTCTACTTCGGGGTCTGGATGCGGGCGCTGGCATCAACAGCGCCGTTCCCCCAAACGGTCCGCATGGTCATGTACTTCGCCGGGACGGTCATCCCCCTAACCGTGTCATACCCCGGTCCAACGGGATTCCCGTACAATTTGAAGATCGCGACGCCTTGGACGGCCAAGGAGGGCTCCTATGTCGTCAGTTGGACGATCGACCCATCGCCCTATCAGTACAATGACCCGAACAGGGCCAACAACATGGCCTCCTTGCCATTTTCAGTCGGTGCTGCCCCGCCGCCCTTCAACTTCGCCATCGAGGCGACCCCGGGATCGCGGTCGGTAAGGGCGGGGAAATCGGCGACGTTCACCGTTGCCGTGAAGCTCGTCTCCGGGACGGCCCAGTCGGTATCGCTGAGCCTAGAGGGGTTGCCCGATGATGCCTCGTACTCCTTCAGCCCGGCATCGGGTACGCCAACCTTCACGTCGACCCTTACCGTTTCCACGGAGGCGTCCGCCCCGCCCGGGACTTACCAGCTCACGATAAGGGGGGAGGGGGGAGGGGTGATGCAATCCGCGACGGTCAGCCTCACCGTAGAAAGGGCCAAGGCGGCGAGCTCCCTATCGCTCTCGGCCAGCCCCACTTCGCTTAAGGTCGGGGAATCGGTTTCGGTGGTTGGAACGCTCTCGCCACCGGTGGCGACCACCATAGAACTCCTCTATCGCAGGCCCGATGGCTTCGAACTCTCGAAGCAGGTCGCCACATCCGCATCGGGGGCCTTCTCCGACTCCTTCAAGCCCGATATTGCGGGAGCTTGGATCGTTAGGGCCCGGTGGGCCGGCGATGCGGACCGGGAGGGCTCGGAGAGCGCCCCGGTATCGTTCTTGGTGGAGGCCCCGCCGAAGAGGGAGTGGTGGGAGGCGATCCCGGGCGGCCTTGCGGGCCCGATGGCGGCGGTCCTGATCGCTTTGGCGATCCTGATAGCGGCCTTGGCCCTGAGGGGGCGGGGGCCCAAGGGCGGGGCCCAGCCCACGCCCGCGCCGGCGCCGGCCCCTACGCCTCCAGCAGCACCGGCCACCGCCGCGAAACGATGCCCGAATTGCGGCGCCGAATATCCCGAGGGATCGGCCTTCTGCCCCAAGTGCGGGGAGAAGATCCCGTAGGCTTTAGAATGCGAGGGCTGGCTGGGATCGCAGCCTCCTGAAGGCGGGGCCGGGAATATTAACCCCACAAGCCCCATTTCGCGCTGGGATGGCCCCATGGGCAGGATCGTGAGGGTGGCATCCGTTCAATTTCGCTCGGCGGCCAGCAAGGCGGAGAACTTGGCCAAGGCGAAGGGGTTCCTTAGGAAAGGCGCCGAATTGGGGGCCGAAATCGTCTGCCTTCCCGAGTGGTTGCCCCAGATAACGGAGCCGGCGAACTTCCCGAGGATCGCGGAACCCCTCGATGGGCCCTTCGTGAGCGGGCTCAGGGAGGCCGCGAGGGAGAGCGGCATCTATGCGATCGCCTCTGTATTCGAATCATCGGGGGGCGATAAGGCCTATAATACCGCGATCCTGATAGGCCCCGATGGTTCCGTATTGGAGAAGTATAGGAAGGCCCACCTAGCCGATATCCTCGGCTACAAGGAGTCCGATGGCATCATGCCCGGCTCATCCCCCGGCATGATCCATAAGGCCGATTTCGGGACGCTGGGCGCGATCATATGCTACGACCTTAGGTTCCCGGAGCTCCCCAGGGCCTTGGCGCTGAGGGGGGCCGAGATCCTCTTCGTACCTGCCGCTTGGTTCGGCGGCCCGGGCAAGGAGGCGCAGTGGGAGGTCCTGCTAAGGGCTAGGGCGATTGAGAACGGCATATTCACGGTGGGCTCCTGCCAAGCCGGGGAGGGGTTCGTTGGCGGAACGATGATCGTCGACCCGCAGGGGATAGTCCTCAGCAGGGCCCCCATCGGCGAGGGCATTATATGCGCCGATCTGGATTTGGGGAGGGTTGAGGCCATTGGGGGATCGATCCCTTGGCGATCCCATAGGCGGCCGGAGCTCTACTCGGCGCTCCTCGAGCGTTGAAGGCCTTTGAGGGCATGTTTTAATCCCCCAATTACCTAAATCGACCTTCAGGGGATTCCCCGGGGCGGGCGGATATGGGCAGGGTTTATTGGAGCTTCATAAAGGATCCAATTTACGGGTACATCAGGATCACCGATGTGGAAAGGGACGTGATCGATAGCTTACCGATGCAGAGGCTCAGGAGGATCAGGCAACTATCCGGCGCTGAATACGTCTACCCAGCCGCGAACCACACCAGGTTCGAGCACTCGCTTGGGACGATGTTCCTCGCTGGGGCCCTGGCCGAATCCCTGCCCGTGGGCCTCAGCGAGTTCGAGATCCAAAGGGTGAGGTTGGCGGCCCTCCTCCACGACGTTGGGCATGCGCCGTTCTCCCATCTTTTGGAGCCCATCTTGATGAAGTATTTTAACGTTAATCACGAAACCATGACCACGCGGATTATCGCCGAATCCGAGTTGGCCGGCGTATTGGAGGGGCATGGCTTCGATGCGAAGGATATATCCAAGCTCGCGGTCGGTGGGCTCGGGGAGCCGAAAAAGCGGTTCTTGGATCAGATCATAAGGAGTTCGATCGACGTGGATAAGATGGACTTCTTACTCAGGGATTCCTATCACACGGGTGCCGGATACGGCCATTTCGACGTCTTCCGCTTGATATACACCATGGATGTCTTGGACGATAAGCTGAGCGTTGACCTCACGGCCCTCCCAGCGCTCGAGGCGTTCATATTGGCGAGGCTCGAATCCTTCAGGGCGATATACTTCCATAAGACCTCTAGGGCCGCCCAATTGATGCTCCTGAAGGCCTTGGAATTGGCGAAGGATGAGATGGGGTTGATGGGGCTTAGGGGCTTGGAGAATTACTTGGAGGCGGACGATGCCTCCATATGGGCGGCCCTTTGCAAATGCGAGGCATCGGCTCCGATAATGGGGGATTTGAAGCGCCGCAGGCTCCTGAAATGCGCATATGAGAGGACCTTCTTCGCGGAGGAGGAGCTCGTATCGAGCATATTGACGAACGAGGGGATCAGGGACAAGGTCAGGGAGGAGATATCCCAAGAGGCGGGCCTATCGCCGGATGAGGTCTACATAGATGTCCCGACATTGCCATCGGTGCCATACAATCGGGCCATGGAGTTGGCCCCCATGGAGATACCCCTCTTCCTCAGAGCAAGAGGGGGAGGGAAGATCGCCAAGGGCCTATCCGAGGTATCGAGGGTCATAAGCGTCCTGAGGGCCTTCATGAACATAATCAGGATATATTCCTCGGAGGACCATAGGGATTCCGTGGAAAGGGCGGCCGAGAAGGTCCTCGGAAGACCCCCCCTCTCTAGCGTCGTCTCTTATTAAGGCCCTCCCCGAACCGCCGGCGAGCCGGGGCAAGGTTTATATCGGGATTCCCATAAGGGAGAGGTGGTGCTCGAGGGCCGGAAGGCCCAACCGCCCGCGGTCTTCCCGGCGGCGGCGTCAACCCGACGATGGGGTAAATCCCTTGGATGAAGGGTTGACCTCCGATCGCGGGCATAGTTATGAGGGCCCGAACAAAATCCGGGGCCTACCCCCGGGGGACGTTTGGGTCCGAGATAGGCCCACGATCCTCGCCAAGCTCCGGCTTGGAGCGATAAAAATTGCGGCCGGACTCAATCGTCCCAACTCCGCTTGATCCTGGCGGACCCAACTGCTATCGGTGTGAGACTAAGCCATGCGAGTCGTGCGCCCTCGGGCCACGGCGAGGGCGCGGCGTACGGCTCAGTAACACGTGGCTAACCTACCCTTGGGACGGGGATAATCCCGGGAAACTGGGGCTAATCCCCGGCGGGGAGGGGGGCCTGGAACGGTCCCCTCCCGAAAGGGGCTCGGAACCATGCCTTTCCGGGCCTGCCCAAGGATGGGGCCGCGTCCGATCAGGTTGCTGGTGAGGTAACGGCTCACCAGGCCTATAACCGGTACGGGCCGTGAGAGCGGGAGCCCGGAGATGGGCACTGAGACAAGGGCCCAGGCCCTACGGGGCGCAGCAGGCGCGAAAACTCCGCAAAGGCCGCAGGGGGCTTCAATAGGTCCTTTTTTTCTAAAAGCGCTGTCGCCAAAGCTCCGACAGCGATTTGCACCCATGGAATCAAGTAGCTCGGGTTCGCGAACCCGAGGCTCACAATCTTCATTGAATGACCCCCGCGGCCGCGGAATGCGCGAAAGCGTGACGGGGTCACTCCGAGTGCCGTCCGCTGAGGGCGGCTTTTGCCCGGTTTAACCAGCCGGGCGAATAAGGGGAGGGCAAGACTGGTGTCAGCCGCCGCGGTAATACCAGCTCCCCGAGTGGTTGGGACGATTATTGGGTCTAAAGCGCCCGTAGCCGGCCGGAAAAGTCCTCCGTTAAATCCAACGATCCAATCGTTGGGCTGCGGAGGATACTCTCCGGCTTGGGGGCGGGGGAGGCCGGCGGTATTCCCGGGGTAGGGGCGAAATCCTATAATCCCGGGAGGACCACCAGTGGCGAAGGCGGCCGGCTAAAACGCGCCCGACGGTGAGGGGCGAAAGCTGGGGGAGCGAACGGGATTAGATACCCCGGTAGTCCCAGCCGTAAACGATGCAGGCTAGGTGTCGGGATGACCACGAGTCATCCCGGTGCCGCAGGGAAGCCGTTAAGCCTGCCACCAGGGGAGTACGGCCGCAAGGCTGAAACTTAAAGGAATTGGCGGGGGAGCACCACAAGGGGTGAAGCTTGCGGTTCAATTGGAGTCAACTCCGGGAACCTTACCAGGGGCGACAGCGGGATGAAGGCCAGATTGAAGGTCTTGCCGGACTAGCTGAGAGGAGGTGCATGGCCGTCGCCAGTTCGTGCCGTGAGGTGTTCTCTTAAGTGAGACAACGAACGAGACCCGCGCCCTTCGTTGCCAGCGGGATCCTCCCGGATCCCGGGCACACCAAGGGGACCGCCTCCGCTAAGGAGGAGGAAGGAGCGGGCCACGGCAGGTCAGTATACAGCACGCTCGGCCGGGAAAGCCCCCTCATGTTTAAATAGGCTAGCGAGTGATGAACGACGATGGAAAGCTTTGAACCAGAAGAGTTGACGAAGAAGAGAATGAAGAGCAATGGATCGAGGAACCGGAACCATACTATGCTGGACTAGTTGCTTCCGATGGGCATTTAGAACCCGATAGCCATGCTATAATGGTCGCAAGCTCGGACAAAGATTTCATGTACAATGTCATCGTACCAACGACTGAAAAACAAGGATGCAAAGGATCCCTTTTCTGGGATGCGGGAGCCAATGTTTACAAGCTTAAGATTACTGATGAACGGCTCTGGGAGAAACTAACCGGGAAGTACAACATTCCAACTGGCGAGAAGTCTAAGGAAATCGAGCCTCCCGGAAGCATCGACTTACGGGAAAAAAGATGGCATATCAGAGGCTGGTTCGATGGAGATGGCTGGGTCGAAGAGATGGTAAAAGAGAGGGGCAAAAAATACAGCTATCCCAGAGTCGGGATCAAAACCATGAGTTTGAGGATGCGGGATTGGATCGCTGACAGCATCCGCGAAGAAAATATCCGCATTTCAACCTATGACCGCAAAGACGGTAGCCATGGTTTATGGATTAATGGATTTGAAGAATGCGAGAAATTTCTCATTTAATTTGGCTTCCGACATCCCAAACAAAGGCAAAGGCTCGACGAATTGCTTCTCCGTGGGGGACCCAAAGGCCAGAGGTGCTGGCTGAAGCCCCGAATCCCCTGGGCCACACGCGAGCTGCAATGGCTGGGACAGAGGGTTCCGACCCCGAGAGGGGAAGGCAATCCCTAAACCCAGCCTCAGTTGGGATCGAGGGCTGCAACTCGCCCTCGTGAACATGGAATCCCTAGTAACCGCGCGTCACCATCGCGCGGTGAATACGTCCCTGCTCCTTGCACACACCGCCCGTCGCTCCATCCGAGTCCAGCTTGGATGAGGCGCGGCCAGCTTGGTCGCGTCGAATCCGAGTTGGGCAAGGAGGGAGAAGTCGTAACAAGGTGGCCGTAGGGGAACCTGCGGCCGGATCACCTCCTTAGAATTTCGCTCCAAGCCGGGGGGAGAATTGGATCGTGGGCCTTTCGCGTTCGCTGGATGCGGCTCCCGAGGGCGACTCGGGGGCTAAGGGCGGAGCGGCCTTTTGGGCTCGCGATGATCGCCGCGCATACGCCTTCGGACGCCATTCGAGCGTGGGTTCCCGAGTAGGCCCGGCATGATACGCCACCTGACGGATGGCTTGGCTTGGGCGCCGAGGAAGGGCGTGGCAAGCTGCGATAAGCTCCGGGTAGGCGCATGCAGCCTTAGATCCGGAGATGCCCGAATGGGACTTCCCGCCGCGGGAAACCGCGGCGCTCCCTTTTGGGAGCGGGAACCCCCCGAACGGAAGCATCCAAGTAGGGGGAGGAAAAGAAACCAATAGGGATTCCCTGAGTAGCGGCGAGCGAAAAGGGAACAGCCCAAACCGAACTCGCGCGGGAAACCGCGCGCGGATGTGGGGTTGCGAGGCCCGGTCGCATCCTCGCCCGAGAAGCCGAAGTGGCCTGGAAGGGCCCGCCTCAGAGGGTGACAGCCCCGTAGGCGCAATCGGGAAGGATTTGGACCGGAGTCCTAGAGTACTCCGCCTTTGCTCTGGCGGAGGAAGCCGGGGGAAAACAACCTCCAAGGCTAAATACGTCCCAAGACCGATAGCGCACTAGTACCGTGAGGGAAAGCTGAAAAGCACCCCGGAAGGGGGGTGAAAAGAGCCTGAAATCAGGTGGCTATACGCGTGTAGGGCCCGAAAGGGTAGATCCTCCCAAAAGGAACCCGCGGCGACGCGGTAGTACGTTGGGAGGGGACCAGGGTCCTACGATCCGTCTTGTAGCACGGGCCGGGGAGTTCGCCTCCGTGGTGAGGTTAAGGGCCTTAAGCCCGAAGCCGTAGGGAAACCGACATGCCCGCAACGCCCAACCGGGCGCGAGGGGCGGGATCCGAAAGGGTCCGGAATCACGGGGGCGAGACTAGAAACCGAGTGATCTAGCCCCGGGTAGGGCGAAGCCGGGCGAAAGCCCGGTGGAGGCCCGAAGGGGTGCTGACGTGCAATTCGCTCCCATGACCTGGGGCTAGGGGCAAAAGACCAATCTAACTCGGTGATAGCTAGTTCCCGCCGAAATATCTCGCAGGATAGCCCGGCCGGAGGTTGGCGAAGGGGTAGAGCACTGATTGGGGAGCAAGGGGCCGAAAGGCCCCACTTCCCATTCAAACTCCGAATCCTTCGCCGCCGTAGATGGCCGGAGACGGGTGTGGGGGGTAAGCTCCCACGCCGCGAGGGGAACAACCCAAACTGGGGTTAAGGCCCCAAAATCCTGGCTAAGTGCAGAAATCGAAGGCAGTCCCCAACCTAAGACAGCTGGGAGGTAGGCTTAGAAGCAGCCATCCTCTAAGCAGTGCGTAACAGCTGACCAGCCGAGGTTGGGGGCGCTGAAAATTAACGGGGCTAAGCCAGGTGCCGATACCCCAGGGCGAGGCCTTTGGGCCTCGACCGGTAGGCGGGCGTTGTGGCCGGGCGGAAGCTGGGCCGTGAGGTCCAGTGGACTGGCCACAAGTGCAGATCCCGGCGGTAGTAACAGCCTAGAGGGGTGAGAATCCCCTCCGCCGAAAGGGCCAGGGTTCCCCGGCAATGGTCGTCAGCCGGGGGTAAGTCGGTCCTAAGGCAAGCCTTAACCGAGCTTGCCGAAAGGGAAACCGGTTAAGATTCCGGTACCGCGGGGGTACTCGCGGCAACGCAAGCCGGCGGGCCGACGCCTCGGGATAGGCCGAGTGGGGCCGTCGCCCCATTTAACTCCCGAAGCCCGGGGAGTGCCGTAATGGCGAGATCCGGGCGAATGGAGGAATAGCCGTCCGTTATAGGATGGTTCGGCCGATTCCGGGGGCCAATGAAAAGGTCCGCCGGAGGGATCCCTCGCGACCGTACCTAGAACCGACACAGGTGCCCCTAGGTGAGAAGCCTAAGGCGTGTCGGGTGGAACCTGGGGCGAGGGAACTCGGCAAATTGGCCCCGTAACTTCGGGAGAAGGGGTGCCTGGGGTCTTGGCCCATGGCCGGGACCCTAGGTCGCAGTGACCAGGGGGGCGCGACTGTTTAATAAAAACATAGGAAGCCGCAAGTCCGAAAGGATTTGTACGGCTTTTGAATCCTGGCCAGTGGCGGTACCTGAAACTCGGGTCCAACCGAGCTAAGGGCCGCTAAACGCCGGGAGTAACTCTGACTCTCAGCATTAAAGGGAGTCGTTAAACTCGGCTATATGCGGGGAAAGAAGAAGCTCGGCCTCCCTAGCAGGGAAAAATGGCTGAGCTTGTGATTCCGACCCGCAGGGAACCACCCTCAAAATAAACGCAAGGTTTAACTATTCCCGTAGGAGTCTGCGGTTCCGGTGGAAGCTTTGCTTTACGAATTTTCTGACATAATAGATCCCAAAAACCTGCCGAGAAGGCGAAAATATCTACATTACTACATCGCGGGCTTCGTGGACGGAGAGGGATGCTTTTCAGTTTCTTTAAAAAAACAAGATGGCACGAGGTTCGGCTGGGTCATCGATCCAGTTTTCCACGTTACGCAAAGCAAAGAGGGGTCGGTAGTCCTTGAAATGCTAAAAAGGGTCTTCAAATGCGGCCGAATAATACCAAAACCTGGACAAGAAGGCAGCACGTTGCAATACATTGTGGATTCACGTCGACACCTGGCTGAAGTGATAATACCCTTCTTCAACAAACACAAACTTATAGCAAAACAGCGGGACTTCGAGTCCTTTGAGGGAATAGTGCAAAGCCTACAGAGGGGCGAACATAAAAACCCCGAGGGCTTCATCGAGCTCGTGAAAAAAGTGTATGAGATCTCCAAGGATCGAAAACATTCGCTTGAAGAAGTCCTGTCTCAAATTCAAAGGAGGGTGGGCGCCTCAGAGACCATACGCCGAGCACCGCGCTTCAGCGGTGAAGATATGGTCCAACACCAAAATTGATGGTGTTGCTTAAGGTAGCCAAATGCCTTGTCGGGTAAGTTCCGACGTGCATGAATGGATCAACGACGTCCCCGCTGTCCCCGCCCAGGGCCCGGTGAACCCACATAACTTGGATGAACAGTCCAAGGACCCCCAGCGGGGCGAGAAGTCCCCGTGGAGTTTTACTGCAGCTTGTCGCTGGGGTACGGCCGTGGATACAGAGCGTAGGTGGGAGCCGTCGAGGCCGGCCCCTCCGGGGGCCGGCGGAGGCGCCAATGTAACACCACCTATCCGCGGCCGTATCCCTTACCGGGGGCCTCCCCCCGGGACAACGGCAGGTGGGCAGTTTGGCTGGGGCGGCACCCCCTTGAAAGGATATCAAGGGGGCCCAAAGCTCGGCTCACCCGGGACAGAAACCCGGGGTAGAGGGCAAGGCCAAAAGCCGGGCTGACTGGATCCTTGCCAGCAAGGGATCCAGGGGCGAAAGCCGGGCCTAGCGATCATTCATGTCCCCATTGTTGGGGGCTGGATGTGACAGAAAAATTACCCCGGGAGTAATTGGCTCGTCTCCTCCGAGAGTCCCCATCGACGAGGAGGATTGGTTCTCCGTCGTCGTCCCTTCCCATCCTGGGCCCGCAGCAGGGCCCAAGGGCGCGGCTGTTCGCCGATGAAAGGGGAATGCGAGATGGGTTTAGTCCGTCGCGAGACAGGACGGATTCTACCTGCTGGGGGTGCTGGTCGCCTGAGGGGAGGGTACCCCTAGTACGAGAGGAACGGGGTATCGCGGCCTCTGGTCTACCGGTTGTCCGACAGGGCAGTGCCGGGCAGCCACGCCGTCGGGGATAAGGGCTGAAAGCATCTAAGCCCGAAGCCCCTCCCGAAAATAGGCGGCCGATCCAGCCCATTGCGGACCCGGCGACGGGCCCGCCGGGCTGGACGAGGGCTCCCAAAGAAGATGGGGTTGATGGAGCAGGGGTGTAAGCGCCGAGGCTTCGGCCGAGGCGTTCAGCCCGCTGCCCCCAATCGCCCGAGGTGCTGGGCCGAAAAAGGAGCCCGCGCTCGAGCGAAATCCGAAGGGAAGGCGTATGCGCGGCGATTATGGCGGCGACAAGTTTATCCATCGCAAGCCCCAAGGGCGCATGGGGCCGGCGAGCCGGTGGGCGGCCGTCGGGCCATTCGGCCTGTGGAAACTCCACCCACGCTGCGGGGGCGCGGCGCCGCGAGGCGCCGGGCGAGAGCCCGTGGCCGGGCATAGAAATGGCACCCGCCGCCGTTCGATGGGGATGGGGCGGCGACGCCGACGAGGCGGCGGATCGGGGTGAAACCAGCCCGCCCGCGCCGTGAAAGGGCAAATAGGCGCCGATGAGGACCGCACGAGGCGCGGGTAGCCCGATCAGATGGATGCCGCCTAAAACAGAAGGTGGGTTACGGCCGGGACGCCGGTCCCGCAATTTCTTCACATGGGGCTCGAGGGGATGCGCGGCCGGGCTCGTCCGGCCTTGGATCCATGATCCGCTCGGCATCCTGGAGGGCCTCGGCGAGGAAGGGGGAGCCGCGTCGAAGGAGGTCGCCCAGACCCTCCTCGAGGGGCATCCGAGGCGTTGGGGGAGGCTTGAGGGCTTGGGAAAGCCGCAGGGATCGTCGAGATTTTGAGATGGGGGATCTTCCCAAATCCCGCAACGATTGCGGGGATCCTCCCGGCTCCTCGCTGGCCAACCGAACGCGATCCCAGCGGGGAAAGCTTCATGCGATCTGGGCGGGCGCGGATCCAGGGGATGATGCGCCTCAACGGCCTTGGGTCGCCAATGGAATCCTCACGGAAGCGCCAGGGGCTCAAATCCCTTCTTCATTTGATTTTCTTTGATTATTTGAGCTCCTTTTTCCAAAATGAGGCCTAAAATTGGCCCCTTTCAGCCGAAATTTGATTAATTTGATTTCCTTTGATTTCATTCGAGATTTCAAGATGGCCCCTTCGCGACCACCCCCCCTATAGGGGGGGCTACGGCGTTATAATTGCACCATGGAGGATGCGCTCCGTGCGGATTTCCACAATGGCTCCGAGGAGGCGTTGAGGGCGAAGGATTCCGGAGGTGGGGAGGGGATTGATGGTGCTGAAGCAGGGTGGAGCGGTTTAAGAAAGGGCGAAGAGGGCGATAAGGAAGGCGAAGGGGAAAGGTTTCACCGTCTTATGCGAGACGAATCCTTCTCTACGACTCCGTCGCCCGTTATCTCTGGGCCATCCGGGGTAGAAGGCCTTCCCCCTCGCGGCCGGCTCGCATTGAAGGGCCTGCGCATATGGAGCCATTTCGCTGGAGGGCAAGATGCTCTTTGGACAATATCCAAAGGTAGATGGCGAAATTTTTCGGCATGCCTCAAGGCGCTGAAGCGCGGATTGGGATAATGCTGCTCCACCCAATATTTGAAACAATGGAGGAAGGGATCTCAAAGGCGATGCAAAAGGCTGAATGGGGAATGGCTCTTCCCCTGGGCGGCAATATACGCCGCAAGCAAGCTGGCCATCCATGCCTCTTAGCAGCGTTCGGGCCTCGAGCTTATACATTCTCTCCATGGATTCGTTTGATTATTTAATTCCATACGGCCCGCAATTCCGCAATGCACGAAAATATGCCACCTCGCCCCCTCGAATATGCGGCGGGATTTCGGGGGCGGTCAGGGCGAAGGGCATTGGAGATAATCTTAACCTTGAGCGCTTTTAAAAGCTTCGACATACTTCTTCGCTTTCTCGAGCAATTTTTCATCATCCGTAACCAGCGCAAGCTTGCATTTAATCGCCATATATAGGTAGGATGCATCGTAGTAAGTTAGGCCTTCCCTTTCAGCAAGCCTCAATATTTCGCGTCCTTCCTCTTCAACGCTTAAAGCTACCATCCCTTTTGATAACGCCGTGAATAGCTTCAAGGGCCTCCATGGCTTCCTCCAAGCTTATCGACTTCGATCGAGCCCCTTCAAAAGGGCATTTCCAACCCCGCATGAAGCCAGCGTTAAGGCGAAGTTGCCAAGCAATTCATCCAACTCGTTCCTCCTCACCAAGTTCATCATGGCCAAGGAGTCGAATAGCCCATCTCTCATCCCTGCTTTCCCTAATGCTCCTCGTTATCTCTTCCTCCGTAAGCTTTGAAAGGATCTTCGAGGCCTTTTCAACCTTCGTCCTCAGGAGCTCCAAGGTTTTTCTCTCCACTTCCTCCTCCAAGGCCCTCTTTATAACCGCGGATGGCTTAATGCCGAGTTCGGCGAGCCATATGGGGGCGGAACCATTTATAAACCCTATTTAAGGAGCGGCGGGGCGTTGGGCCGGCGCAAACGGGCGCATAGCAGGCAATATGGGCATCGGCGAGCTCCCCGCTCCCCTTGGTTGAGGGGCTACATCCCAAAGACGGCTTGCGCCATCGCCTCCGTATTAATATCTCAACGACCTCCTCGCGCTCGATATCTCCGGGAAGGGATCGAGTCCGCCTCGAAGGGAGGGGTAGGCCTGCCTATTTGAGGCGATCGTCGATGCCACAGCTGAGGGCCCCGAATGAAGATACGCGCGGCCGCCTCGCCAATCCCTCACAAGCGCCGCAGGCCCAAAGAACTGTCATGAGGGGGACCAACATTAGGGGGCGGGCGAGGGATCGGGTTAGTGGGCGGGACCCCGGCAGGGAGGGGATCGAGCTCTCGATGGCCCTGGGCTTCGCCGAGGAGGAGCTCCATGAGCGCCTTCGCGAGGCCCGGGGGGGCCCTCGATGGAGGTACCTCGGCTCCGGCTCAGAGGGTATCGCTAATCTTTATCGAGCTTTTCATTCGCACCCTCCAAAGATCTTTTCAAACTCAATGCGCTGGCCAATTGTAGGCAGTCCGCCGAAGGTAAAGCATGCCAATGGCTAGCGGGGTTGCCGAGGCAACGAGCCAATGGCATCCGGGGTCTGCAGGACCTTCATCGGAGGGGCCGCCCAGTCTCCCGATGGGTGGGGGCCGAACGCTTATTTTTCCTTAAGGCGGGGGGCGTACCTCGATATTTAAAACTCGCCATCACCTTTTTAAAAAAAGGGCTTTTTCCAATTTCATTGAGATATGAATCATGTGAATCCATGCATCAAGGAGGCATTGCTATACGAGAGGCTCGATGGAAGGGTCAGGTGCGGCACGTGCGAAAGGTTTTGCGAAATCGAACCAGGCCAGCTCGGGTTCTGCAAGACCAGGAAGAACGTGGATGGAAGGCTTTACACATTGGAATATGGCGACATCTCCTCAATCAGCGCGAACCCGATCGAGAAAAAGCCCTTCTTCCACTTCTGGCCCGGGAGCTACGCCCTTACGGTTGGGAGCTGGTCCTGTAACTTCACCTGCCCTTGGTGCCAGAATTATGACATCAGCAAGGTCCCCCCGGATGCGGGGAGGAGCAACTACCTCTCCCCGCAGGCATTCATCAGGGCGGTCAAAGAGGAAAGATGCCAAGGGACGAGCATCTCATTCAACGAGCCCACCTTGCTTTTCGAATATTCCTTGGATGTCTTCGATCTCGCCAAGAAGGAGGGATACTATAACACTTACGTCACGAACGGCTACATGAGCCTAGAGGCCCTGAGGCTCCTGAGGGAGCATGGATTGGATGCGATGAACGTCGATATAAAGGGGGATGGCGAAGCGGTTGGGAAATATTGCGGGGCGGACGTCGAAAAGGTTTGGAGGAATTGCGTTGAGGCGAAGAGGCTGGGCATCCACATCGAGATAACGACCCTGGTGATCCCGGGGGTGAACGATGACGAGGAATGCCTGCGGGGCATCGCCAGTAGGATCCGAAGGGATCTCGGCGAGAATACCCCATGGCACCTCACCCAGTATTACCCGGCCTATAGGGCCCTCGAGATTGGGCTTTACGGCGGGAGGACGCCGGTCGAAACGCTGGAGAGGGTCCATGGGATCGGGAGGGGGGAGGGGCTGAATTACGTTTACGTAGGGAACGTCCCGGGCCACGAGCTGGAAAATACCTATTGCCACAATTGCGGGGAGCTTTTGATCAAGCGATTCATATTCGACGTCATCGATTATAAAATAGCCCCGGGCAACAAATGCCCGAAATGCGGCGAGGGGATCCCGATAGTCGGGAGGGGGGCCAGGAGCAGGAGGGCCTTCCTCTGGCTTTGATCTAGCGCCGCCGGGCCAACGGAGCGATCAGGGCCCCATCATTTGAGGGCCTGGGCCTCGATCCCAAACCCACCAAGAAACGCTTATATTTCCCTATAACATCATTATTGATATGGAGGAATTTTCAATCCTGATCGGCGGCCAAGCGGGCGATGGAATAAAGCAGGCTGGGAATGCGATCGCGAGGGTCTTCAATAGGCTCGGCTATTGGATCTTCGTCTATGAGGACTACCCATCCTTGATAAGGGGAGGGCACAACTTCGCCATGGTCAGGGCGTCGAGCGAGAGGATCGCCTCCCATAGGGACGGGATAGATGCCCTAGTGGCATTGAACCAGGAGGCGGTGGATAGGCATTCCTGGAGGTTGGGGGAGGACTCGGTGGTCATATTCGATTCCGATACGGCGAAGGCCGAGGGCTTGGGGATACCGATGAGCGGCATCGTGAAGCGGCGGGGGCTCCCGGCGATCCTGAGGAATGCGATCGCGCTCGGGGCGCTCGCCGCCGTATTGGGCATAGGCTTGGATGTCGTCGAGGACGCCATTAGGGCAGCCGTGGACAAGAGGGTCGAGGAGAACTTGGAGGCCGCGAGGGAGGGGTATGGGATCGCGAACGGAAGTCCTTGGGCCGCCGAGGGCCGCCGGGTCGAGCGCGTACCCGGCGGGCCGAGGCCCCTCCTCACGGGCAATGAGGCATTGGCGCTGGGGCTCGCGAGGGGCGGGATGAAGATCTACGCGGCCTATCCGATGACGCCCACATCGGCCCTTTTGCATTACATAGCGGCCCACGAGGATGAGTTGGGCGCGATCGCGATCCACCCCGAATCGGAGATCGCCGTCATAGGGATCGCCCAAGGGGCCGCCTACGCGGGGATCAGATCCGCCGTGGGGACATCCGGCGGCGGCTTCTCGTTGATGGTAGAGCATATCAGCCTCGCAGGGCAGGCCGAGATCCCGACCGTCATAGTGCTGGGCCAGAGGCTGGACCCGGCGACCGGGGCCCCCACCTATACGAAACAGGGGAACTTGTTCTTCGCCATGTTCGCGGGCCACGGGGAGTTCCCCCGCGCCGTCCTCGCGCCCGGGGATGCCAACGAGGCCTTCCACTTGGCGGCGGAGGCGATGAACCTCGCTTGGAGGTTCCAGATCCCGGTCATAATCTTAAGCGACAAGCATCTCAGCGAGAGCACCTTCTCCTTCCACTTCGATATCTCCAGGGCGGCAACGGAGCCCCCGAAGCTATGGGATGGCGCGGGCGAGTATAGGAGATATGCCCAAACGGAGGATGGCATCTCGCCCCTAGCCTTCCCGGGAGGGGGCGCCGTGGTCAAGGCGAATAGCTACGAGCACGACGAGTTCGGGATCACAACGGAAGACGCGGACCTGATCGCCAAGGCCCAAGATAAGCGGCTCAGGAAGGCGAAGGCGCTCGAGGAATACGTTAACGGAAAGGAGATGGTGAGCGTTGAAGGCGATCCCGAGGGCAAGATAGCCCTCCTGTTCTGGGGATCGACCAAGGGGGCCGCCGCGGAGGTCGCCGAGAGGATCGGGGCAAGGGCCATCCAGCCCCTCTGCCTAATGCCCCTCCCCAAGCGGGAGCTCGAGGAGCGCTTGGAGGGCGCCGAGAGGGTCGTGGGGATCGAGGGGAACTCCAGGGGGCAGTTCTGCGGATGGCTTCGATGCCATGGGATTCAAGTCGATGGGGTCGTCCTCAAGTACGATGGGAGGCCTTTCGCCGCCGACGAACTCGAGGAAAGGGTCCGGAGGTCGTTGCGATGAGGGCATCCGATCTCAAGACCTATGCCAAGAATACCTGGTGCCCCGGTTGCGGGAACTTCGCCATAGAGCTCGCCGCGAGGCAGGCCTTCGTAGAGCTCATGGAGGAGGGCAAACTCAAGATCGAGAATCTCGTCGTGCTATCCGGGATAGGATGCCATGCGAAGATGAGCGATTACCTTAGGGCCAACTCCTTTTACTCACTCCATGGCAGAGTGGTTGCCCCGGCAACCGGGGTGAAGCTCGCGAACCCGGAGCTGACGGTCGTGGGCTTCGCCGGGGATGGCGATGCCTATGGGGAAGGCTTGGAGCATTTGGTATTCGCCGCGAAGAGGAACGTGGGCATATCGATGATAATCCATGATAACGGGGTTTATGGCCTAACGACGGGCCAGTTCACGCCCACGTCGCCCCCTGGCTTTCAAGGCAAATCCACGCCCAGGGGATCCCCTGAAGATCCGATGAACCCGATCGCCTTGATGCTCTCAAGCGGCGCGACCTTCGTGGCGAGGGCGTTCTCAGGAAACCTACAGCACCTAAAGGGAATGATCCGGGAGGCGATAACCCACAGGGGATTTTCCATAGTCGACGTCCTCCAACCATGCGTGACATTTCGCAATACTTGGGATTTCTTCTCTAAGAGGGTCTACGATTTGCAAGAGAGGGGCCACGACGCGAGCAACTGGAATGAGGCCATGGAGAGGGCGCGGGAGTGGGATTATGGGGGAGGGGCTGGGGAGATCCCAATAGGGATCTTCTATAGGGCCGAGAGGCCTACGTTCGAGGATCGGGTGCTGCGCGGCCGGAGACCCCGCGAATTGCCGATGCCGGAGCTCGAGAAGGTCTTGAAGGGGCACGTTTAGGCCAAGGGCGACCTCCATTGGATCGGGGCCCTCCCAGTTGCTACGCCCTGATGGCCAGAGCCGATAGGCCTGGCGGATCGCTGGCGGATGGAGATTGTCCCGATCCGCAGAGTTTTTATCTAACATCGGTCCTAATCTAACCCAGGCTTGCTTAAGGGTATGTAATATTGTCCAAAACGGATCTCGAATATTGTTGGATGCTCCATGAGATAGCTAAATCCTTAAGCTCCGCTGGGAACCTCCCGGCGGTTCTGAATCTGATAGCCAAGAGCGCCGCCGACGGCATAGGCCTCAAGGCCTGCACCATAAGGCTTTTGGATAGGAGGGGGGAAGTGCTCGAATTGGCGGCAGCCTATGGGCTGAGCGATGCCTACCTGCGGAAGGGCCCGGTCGAGTTCAAGAGGAGCCTATACGATGAAAGGGTCCTGAGAGGGGAGCCCATAATCGTCGAGGACATAAGGAGGGACGAGCGGCTCCAATACCCCGAGGAGGCCATTAGGGAGGGGCTCAGATCCATGGTTTCCGTACCCCTCATCGCCAGGGACAAATACCTCGGATCCCTGCGGGTGTTCTCGTCCGAGCCCCATAAGTTCTCGAAGAGCGAACTGACTTTTTTGACGGCCCTCGCGAACTTGGGGGCGATAGCCATAGAGAACGCCAGGATGAACGATTCGCTCAGGAAACGGATGGAGAACATGTCAATGCTATTGGAAATATCGGGGAGGATCGCATCGAGCTTGAAGTTGGAGGAGGTATTCGAAAGGATAGTGAGGTCGGCCGCGAGCGGCTTAGGGGCTCAAGGAAGCGCGCTATGGCTCCTCGATGAGGAAGGCGGTAGGCTGGAGCTAGCGGCCGCTTATGGGTTCGGAGATAGGGGTTTAGCGAGGAGGTCCATACCGGTGTCCGAGGAGATCCGAGAGGTCTTGGACGGCGAGGTGGTGGCGATCCATGACGCGACATCGGATCCCAGGGTCAAGGGCCTCGAGGAGGTCCATGGTGAAGGCATGAAGGCGATCTTGGCCGCGCCACTCTTCATGAAGGGGAAGGTGGCGGGGGCCTTAAAGGTCTACGCCAAGGAGCCGAGGGACTTCGATGAGAACGATAGGGAATTTCTTTCGATCCTCGCGAACTTGGGAGGAATAGCCATACAAAACTCCAGGCTTTACAAAATGGCCATGGCGAATTGGCGGGAGCTCACGAAGGAGCTTTGGAGCAAGATCGATGCTTGGGGGGTGCCCGGCTGACGCCTAGGATCCCCTCTTGGATCCGCCCTCATCGCGCGACCACAGGGCCTTGGACAGAAGCTTGGAAATATCGAGTTTCAAGAGGGCCGAGAGGATCAAAATGGAGGCCAAAAGAGAGGCGATCGCCAATCGAGCATCTCCGAGGAGATCGGAGATCCCAAGGATCGCATAACCGCCGACGTAAGCCCCGGCGATGCAGATGAGCGCCTTCCCAAAGAAATAGCTAGCTAGGAACTTCCGAGCGCTATAGCCCGCCGCCCCCAAAGGGATCACTATAGGGTCATCCGGGATCGGCGTGGCCGCCGCCAAAAAGGCCAGCAGAGCTCCCCATTTGTTCAATTCCCTCCCCTTGCGCCTCCCCAAGCCCTTGCTCTCGAGCAGGGCTCCCCCTAATCCGCTCAGGTAAAAATGGGCCGTCTTCGCGAGCGTGGCCCCCAAGGCCACCCATAGGCCAATGGACCATTTCGGATGATCGGGCAGGAGGGCGGCGAAAGCCCCAGCCAACACAGCGTTCGAAGGCGATGCGAAGGGGATCAGGTTGACCAATAGGGAAATTAGGATCACGCCCAAGTGGCCGTAAGCGGCGGTGAGCTCCAGCAAGCCGCCGATCCCCTTTGGCCAATGGATCCCCATGGGCAATTAAAAAAGGATGATTGGGCCGCTCGGTGGCCCCGCCCTCTTCGCTCCCAGATCGGGCGGGGCAAATCCTTTTATTCTACGATGGAATTGCGCTAAAGCCAAAAAGCGTGGTTGCCTTGTCCCTCCGCGCCCTAGATTTGGCAGGAACTTTCCTGAAGGCGAAGGAGGCTGCCCGGAAGAGGAACTTCACCCAATCGGTCGAGTTGATAGTCAAGCTTAGGGATATAAACCTCAAGAGCCCGGAGAGCAGGATAAACAAGGCGATAGAATTGCCGAACCCCCCAAAGAAGGCCGTCAAGATCTGCGCCATCGGAGGGGGGGATTTCGCCCTAAGGGCGAGGGCCGCGGGCGCGGACCTCGCGATGACGAAGGAGGAGCTCGAGAGGCTAGCCGGGGATAAGAAGGCCGCAAAGAGGCTGGCCGAGGAATATGATTTCTTCATCGCGGAGGCCTCGCTTATGCCGCTCGTCGGGAAGGTCCTAGGCCCTGTCCTTGGGCCGAGGGGCAAAATGCCAACCCCCATCCCGCCAAACGCCCCTTTGGAGGAGGCGTTGGCCAAGCATAGGAGGATGGTTCGAATACGAGTCAAGGATCAGCCGCTCGTACAATGCAGCATTGGGACGGAGGACATGGACCCCAAGCGGGTCGAGGAGAACGCCAAGGCCGTGCTCGGGGCCCTGGAGGAGAGCCTTCAAAAGGGGGCCAAGAACATCGAGTCTGTGCGGCTGAAGCTCACTATGGGGCCGAGTATAAAGGTGGCTTAATTGCAATCCGTTGTGATTCAAAGAAGGATTCCAAGCAGGAAGACCGCCATATTCGAGAGGCTCTCCAAGGCCCTGAGGGAATATAGGGTTGTAGCGGTGGCCGATCTGCGGAACGTTAGATCGAGCCAGATCCAAGAGATCAGGAAGAAGCTCAGGGGAAGGGCCGAGGTGATAGTGGCCAAGAGGAGGATATTCCAAAAGGCCGCGGAGGCGCTGGGCGAGGGCGGCGAGGGGATTAGGAAGTTCGCCGATGCCCTATCCGGCCCTCTAGCCTTCCTCTTCTCCAACGAGGATCCATTCTCCTTGGCGCTTTTCCTGCGCAGGAACAAGGTGAAGATCAGGGCGAAGGGCGGAGATCTCGCCACGAACGAAATAATCATACCGGCGGGCAATACGGGGATCCCGCCCGGGCCAGCCATAAGCGAGTTCAGCGCCCTCAAGGTGCCGACGAGGATAGAGGCTGGCAGCATACACGTGGTCAAGGATACGGTGGTCGCGAAGCCGGGCGATGTGATCTCCGATCGGTTGGCCTCGCTCCTCTCCAGGCTAGGATTGAAGCCCATAGAGGCGGGCCTGACTCTGATCGCGGCTTATGAGGGGGGCTTGATCTTCACAAAGGATGACTTGGAGTTCGATGTGGATGCCTTGAGGAACGACCTCCTGAGGGCGCGAGAGGAGGCCATGAACCTAGCTATCAATGCCGCCCATTTGACGCCAGAAACGACGGCGCTCATACTTTCGAAGGCCCGCTCCGAAGCGATGGCCCTGGCAATCGAATCCGAATATCCGGCCACATCGGACCTGCTCGCGGCGATCCTAAAGAGGGCCCATTGGGCCGCATTGTCCTTGGAGGCGCTCTTAGAGGGGAAGACTTAATAGGAACCGTCCCGAGCCGCTAATCCGCTCGTAGGGGTTCGGTAAGCGGGAGGTGTGGATCGTTGAAGTACGTTTATGCGGCTTTGCTGCTCCATTCGGCGAAGCAAAAGATAACGGAGGAGAACATAAAGAAGGTGATCAGCGCGGCCGGGATAGAGGTGGAGGAGGCCAGGGTCAAAGCGCTGGTTTCCGCGCTCTCCGAGATAAACATAGATGAGGCTTTGAAGGCAGCCCCGATCGCGGTGGCCCCGGCGGCGGTAGCGACCCCGGCACCGCAGGCGCAAGCGCCCAAGGAAGCGGCAAAGGAGAAGGAGAAAGAGGAGGAGAAGAAGGAAGCCCTCGAGGGCCTCAGCGCCCTCTTCGGGTGAGCGCTGGAGCTACCCCTCCGGCGGAGGCGCGCCGTTGGGGATTGATGGGGAAGGCATCGCCCTGGGCTTCTTCAAGGAGAGGGGCTTTGTAAGGAAGAAGTGCGGGAAGTGCGGTAGCTTCTTCTGGACGCTGGATCCGGATAGGGAAACCTGCGGGGATTCCCCCTGCGAGGAGTATGGATTCATATCCAGCCCACCCACATCCCTGAGGCTGGGCGTGGGCGAAACCAGGCGGAAATTCATCTCATTCTTCAGCGAGAGGGGCCATACGCCCATCAAGCCCTATCCAATAGTCGCGCGTTGGAGGGATGACGTTTACTTAGTCGGAGCCTCGATATACAATTTCCAGCCATACGTCACCGATGGGATAATACCTCCCCCGGCGAATCCCCTCGTCATATGCCAACCCTGCGCGAGGTTCACCGACATGGAAAAGGTGGGGAGGACCGCCGGGAGGCATTTGACCATATTCGAGATGGGTGGCCATCACGCCTTCAATAATCCCGAGAAGATGATCTATTGGATGGATGAAACGGTCGAGCTGCATCACGCCTTCCTCACCGAACGCATCGGCGTAAGGCCGGAGTTGGTGGTTTACAAGGAGGGGTTTTGGAGCGGGGGCGGAAACGCCGGGCCGGACCTGGAGGCTTGCGTTGAGGGCTTGGAGGTCTCGACGCTCGTCTTCATGCAATACAAAATGGTCGACGGGACCTTGGAGAGGACGCCGATACTCACGGTCGATACGGGATACGGCATCGAACGTTGGTCTTGGCTCTCCCAAGGGAGCCCGAGCGGCTTCCACGCCATCTACGGCGATCTATTGGACAGGATATTCTCTAGCTCCGGTATCTCGGTCGATGAGGGCTTGATATCGGAATACGCCAAGCTCTCCGGGATCTTGGATGCTGGATCCGAAAGGGATCGGGCGATCGCCGAGACGAAGCTTGAGCGGAGGACGGGGATGATGTATGGGGAATTGTCGTCCTTGCTAGCCCCGGTGCAATGGGCGTTCGCCGTGGCCGATCACACCAAATCCCTCGCGTTCCTCTTGGCTGAGGGGGTCGTTCCATCGAACGTGGGGGCTGGCTATCTGAGCAGGTACCTCCTCAGGAGGGCGTTCAGGCTCCTAATGAAGCTCGGCATCGAATCGAAGCTACTCGACATAATCAGCGCCCAAATAGCGCATTGGTCAAAGGACTTCCCAGCCCTGAGGGAGATGGAGGACGAAATCGCCGAGATAATCGGGCTCGAGGAAGAGAGGTATAGGAACACCCTTGGGAAGGCCCGAAGCTTGGTTAAGGAGGCGATCCGAAGCGGGAGGCTGGGGCCCGGCGAGGCGCCCGAGGGAGTCCTGAGGGAATTCTATCAATCCCACGGCATATTCCCAGACCTTTTGGTCGATTTCGCCCTATCCGAGGGCATAAGGGTCGAGATCCCGCGGGGCTTCATCTCCAAGATGGTCGAGGAGCGCTCGAAGCCCCCGCCTCCAATGAGCGCGGGGCTGGATCCCAAGATCGCGGAGGAGGCCAAGGCTTATCCAGAGACCAAGGCCCTTTACTACGAGGATCCTCGCCTAAAGGAGTTCGAGGCGACCGTTCTGGGGACGGTTGGCAATGAGTACGTCATCCTCGATGCCACCGGGTTCTACCCCGAGGGGGGCGGCCAACTCTCCGATATAGGCCTATTGCGCTTCGATGGCGGCTCCTCGAGGGTCGTCGATGTTAAGAGGGCGGGCAGGGTGGTCGTCCATAAGATCGAGGGGGGATGCCCCAAGCCCGGCCAAAGGGTGAGGGGGGAGGTAGATTGGGAGAGAAGGGCCGCTCTCATGAGGCATCATTCGGCCACCCATTTGTTGCTCGGGGCCCTTAGAAAGGTCTTGGGCAAGCACGTTTGGCAGGCCGGTGCCCAAAAGGGGCCGGAGAGGAGCCATCTGGATTTCACGCATTACAAGAGGTTGAGCGAGGATGAGATATGGAGGGTCGAATCCCTCGTATACGATAAGATATTGGAGGATGTGCCAATAAGGGTTGAATGGATGCCCAGGGAGGAGGCGGAAGCGAAGTACGGGTTCACGCTTTATCAGGGCGGAGCCGTCCCGGGCCGGAGCATCAGGGTCGTGGAGATCGAGGGGTGGGATGCGGAGGCCTGCGGGGGGATCCATTGCGGCCGGACGGGTGAGATAGGGATCGTCAAGATATTGAGGGCGGAGAGGATCCAAGACGGGGTGGAGAGGATAACCTTCGCCGCGGGGAAGCCAGCGCTTTTGGAATTGCGAAGGGGCGAGCTACAATTGAGGGCGATGGAGGGGATCCTAGGCGCTACCGGGGATGATCTCGTAAAGGCGGTCGGCGATCTCTCCGAGAGGATGCGAGCCTTGAGGAGGGAGGCGGAGGCGCTGAGGGAGAAGTTGGGCAGATATTTGGGGGAGGAGATCCTCAAGGGCCTCGTCGATGTCAAGGGGGTAAAGCTCGGGGTCGGGGAGGCCTCCCCCGGGGAGAAGGAGGAGCTCATACGCGCGATGGAGTACGCCACCCGAAGGGAGCCGAACGCCGTGCTGATTAGGTTGTTGAGGGGTGATCCCCCGCAGATCCTGGTCTCCGCGGGGAGGGGGGCCATCGGGATGGGCGTTCATGCGGGAAGGATGGCCTCCGAGCTTTCGAAGATGTTGGGAGGCGGAGGAGGTGGGAAGGATTTCTTCGGCCAAGGGGGAGGCGGAAGGGCGGAGAGCTTGGATAGGATCCGGGAAAGGGCCGAGGAGCTTTTAAGGGAGGTCCTAGGGGATTGAGCCAACATCCGGATTTCGATCGATTGGAAAGGAAGTGGCAATCCATTTGGGAGGAGAGGCGCCTCTTCGAAGCCGATCCGGATCCGAGAAGGGAGAAGTTCTACATAACTGTCGCATATCCATATCCAAATTCGCCGCAACACATAGGGCATGGGAGGACCTATACGATAACGGATGTCTACGCTAGGTATAAACGGATGAGGGGCTATAACGTCCTCTTTCCGATGGCCTTCCATTACACCGGGACGCCGATATTGGCCATGGCGAAGAGGATCGAGGCCGGCGATGAGGAATTGTTGAGGATCTTCACCGAGATATATGGGATACCCGAGGAGAAGCTACGGGATTTCAAGGACCCCTTGGCGATGGCCAAGTACTTCCATGAAGAGATAAGGGATGGCATGAGGAGGATGGGTTACTCGATAGATTGGCGAAGGGAGTTCACGACCATAGACCCCCAATACGGGAAGTTCATAGAATGGCAGTTCAAGAAGCTCTCCGATAAGGGCCTCATAAGCAAGGGGAGCCATCCCGTGGGGTGGTGCCCTAGCTGCCGTAATCCGGTTGGGCAACACGATACCCAAGGCGATGTCGAGCCGGAGATAATAGAGTTCACCGTTATAAAATTCGAATCGGATGGCGCCATCCTCCCTACGGCGACCCTGAGGCCGGAGACGGTCTTCGGCGTAACGAACCTATGGGTCAATCCCCAAGGGATTTACGTTAGGGCCAAGGTCGGCGGGGAGGTCTGGATCGTCAGCGAGGAGGCATCGAGGAAGCTCCCGCATTTGAACTTCGATGTGGAGGCGATCGAGAGGGCCTCCGGGCGCGAATTGGTCGGGCTTCGAGCGAGGAATCCATTGACCGGCGGGGAGGTGAGCGTCCTCCCGGCGGGCTTCGTGGACCCCGACAACGGGACCGGGCTGGTGATGTCGGTGCCGGCCCATGCGCCATTCGACTACGTGGCGTTGGAGGAGGCCAAGGCGAGGGCCGGCGAGTTGAAGGGAGCGTATGGCGTAGACCCGATGGAGGTTTCTTCGCTAGCCCCGATCCCGCTGATAGAATGCAATGGATATTCCAAAGTTCCGGCCGAGGACGTTGTGAGGAGGCTTGGGATAAAGGGCCAGATGGATCCCAACCTCAAGAGGGCAACCGAGATCCTCTACAGCGACGAGTTCCATCGCGGGAGGACCAGGCCCGAGCTGGGCCGGTACGGCGGCCTCCCGGTCAAGGAGGCGAGGGAGAGGGTGAAGGCGGATCTGCTCGGATCCGGGAGGGGCTGCCTGATCTACGAGATAGCCAACAAGCCGATCTTCTGCAGATGCGGGACCAAGTGCACGGTTAAGATCTTGAGCGATCAATGGTTCATAGATTACGCGAACCAATCTTGGAAGGAGTTGGCCAAGGAATGCCTCTCGGATATGGCGATACTCCCCGAGGACCTGCGCCGCGAGTTCGAATACACGATCGATTGGCTCAAGGAGAGGGCCTGCGCCAGGCAATCCGGGCTCGGCACGAAGTTGCCTTGGGATAGGAACTGGATAATAGAGAGCTTATCGGACTCCGTGATATATATGGCCTATTATACGATAGCGAGGCAGATAAGGGGGTATGGGATCGATCCGTCCAAGCTGGATGAGGAGGTATTCGATTACGTATTCTTGGGAAAGGGGGATGCGGAGGAGATATCGAAAAGGCATGGGATCGAGCGAGCCGCCCTGGAGGAGATGAGGTCGGAATTTTCCTACTTCTATCCCCTGGATTCCAGGCATTCCGGCAGGGACCTGATCCCGAACCATTTGACGTTCTTCATATTCAATCACGCCGCGATATTCCCGCGCGATAAGTGGCCGAGGCAAATAGTTGTGAACGGCAGCGTTCTATACGAGGGGAAGAAGATGTCGAAATCCCTCGGGAACATACTGCCCCTCAAGGATGCCATAAGGAAATATGGGGCGGATACGCTAAGGCTCGCGCTCCTATCCACGGCCGAATTGATTCAGGATGTGAACTTCAGCGAGGATCTAGCGGAGTCGCTGAAGGGGAAGTTGGCCCAGCTCTATCGCTCCTCCCTCGAGTTCTTGGCCCTGCCCCCAAGGGGCCGGATGGAGCACATTGACAGATGGATCCTCAGCAGGCTACAGCGCGTCGTGGAAAGGACCACCGAATCCATGGAGGCGCTCAGGGCGAGGGATGCGCTGAATCATCCCCTATTCCTACTGGAGCAGGATATTCAGTGGTACCTGAAGCGGTGCAAGGCCTTGGGCATCGATCCGGATGGCGATGTCCTGAGGGGGATCCTATCCGCGCGCTTGAGGTTGCTAGCACCATATATCCCCCATATTTGCGAGGAGCTTTGGGAGAGGATGGGCAACGGGATCCCGATATCGATCTCGAGATGGCCCGAGGTCGATGCGTCGCTGATCGATCCGGCCGCTGAGGGTATCGAGGAACTCGTTAAGGGGATCTACGAGGACGTAAAGGAGATCCTCCGGGTGACCGGGAGGGCCCCCAAGCTGATATGCCTCTACAGGGCGGCCGAGTGGAAGTGGAGGATCCAAGGTGCGCTTCGGGAACTGGGAGGCGAAAGAGTTGACGTCCCGACCTTGATCGCCAAAGCCGGAGCGCCCCGGAGCGGCGAGGCGATGGCCTATGCGGCGAAGGCCCTGAGGGGGCTATCGCGAATCCCCGAGGGAACCCGTGGGCTCCCCCTTGACCGATCGCTCGAGGCGAAGGCCTTGGAGGAGGCGGCGTCGTTGCTATCCGATGAGTTCGGGGCTGAGGTGAGGATTTTGGAGGAGGGCGGGGAGGGGATCTACGATCCGATCGGGAAGGCGAAGCAGGCCCAACCGCTCAGGCCGGCGATATATATAGAATGATTTGAGGGATTCGCGAGCAAGCGCCATCGGGGCCATTCCCCGCGCCCTTGATCCGCTTCGCCGGTCCCTAATAGCCGGCTATCCTCAGAACCCCTGCCCCCCTATACCTTCCCCGCTTCAATGCGAGCAAAGCCTCGTTCGCCTCCTCCAGCCGAAATTCCGTAATTTCGGGCGCGATGGGTATCTCGGCTGCTAAGGGGAGAAATTCCCGAACGTCCCTCCTGGAGATATTCTTCACGCTCTTTATCTCCTTTTCTCCCCAAAGATGGTTGGCGTAATCCATCTCCCGAATTGGCGTTTCCTTCCGAATGTTATTTATGACCAACCTCCCCCCATCCTCCAAATGTTCCAATGCAACCCTTACAACATCCCCAAGCGGGGTCGTATCGATCGCGCGATCGTACTTCCTCGGGGGCCTATCCCCCGTCGCCCCAACCCAATCGGCGCCCATCTCCTCGGCCAATTCGCCGGGCGCATCGCCCCTCCTCCTCGTGAAGACGAAGATCTCGGAGTTTGGATACATGCGCTTGGCGATTTGGAAGACGATGTGGTTCGATGCCCCAAACCCGTATAGCGCCAAGGTCTCCCCATCCTCCATCCCCGTCAGCTTCAAAGCCCTATACCCGATCGCCCCCGCGCATAGGAGTGGGGCCGCTTCGGAATCCGAGAACCTCTCCGGGATCGGGTAGGCGAAATCCTCGGATATCAGCGCATACTCGGCATAGCCCCCGTTCGCATCACAACCGGTGCCCTGGAATCGATGGCACAGGTTTTCGTTCCCCCTCCTGCATTGATGGCATCCCCCACAAGCCGAATAGATCCATGCGATCCCAACCCTATCGCCTTCCCCGAACCTGCTCGCATCCGGGCCCAATTCCTTCACCCTCCCAACGATTTGATGGCCCAAAATTATTGGCAACTTGGGCCGAAGCCTCCCTTCGATTTCGTCAAGATCGGTGCGGCAAATCCCGCAAGCGCGAACTTCCACCAAGATTTCCCCCGATTTCGGTTCGGGGATCGGCAGGTCCACCAATTCCAATGGTTCCGGATTCTCCTCAAGCGATCTGACCGTCGCTTTCAAAACCTGGGCCCTCATATGACTCACCTTAAGCGCTCGTGGATCGATTTAAATCTAAGTTTCTGGCGATGAAGTTTTATAATCCATTTCCCAACAATCTCCGGGACAGGCGGGAGAGCGGTAGCTCCCAGTATGTTGAAATGGGCCCGTAGCTCAGCTCGGATAGGGCCAGCGGCGTCCAAAGCACCGGCCTTCTACCCCTCGGGGAGAGTCGGTGGCCCCGGGTTCAATTCCCGGCGGGCCCGCCAAAACCTATCTGCATCGAGCGAGCGATATGGTTGAAAGGCCCCTGCCGCTCGGTGCGAGCACGTCGAGCGAATGCCCCATGAGGCGGCGTTGTTTCCGCAATTATCGGTGGAGCAGCGATGCCCTTTTTGGCCGGCTCCATCCCCAATGCGCCGGCGATGTTGGTAGGAGCGGCCCACCTTGGCATCCGCTTGAGTAGCTCATCGGGATTGTGGTTCCCAAAACATTTCCCGCTGAGGATCAACCCATTGAATTTGATCGGCGACATTGCCTTATGGGCGATAATAGTCGATATGATCGTCTCTGCTGCCTCAAGACTTGGCCCCGCTCCTCTTATCCTAGAGGATCGGAAAAAGCCTACTTTTGCTGTTCGGGATCGTCTAGCCTCCTTTCGGTGGCGGATGGAAATCGCCATTACGTTTGCGAATTGGATTCCGGGGCCCCGGTATTAACTCCTAAGCCGAGGAGTGCTAAGGAATTGAGGGGGATCATTTCGGCGACTCCTTTTCGGTTCGTTCCGATCTTCATGGGGGAATGGGGGCGAGGGGATATGGATCTCCTCCGCGGCTTTTGAGACCGGATGAAGCTCGTCCGATTTGCGTCAATTATATTATAACAATATTTTAATTGGTCGCCGCGACAATTTGGGAAAAGGCGCTCCAATAAGGTAGATAAGGAGGTTGATGAATAAAATTATGATATCGTTTTGCGCGATTGGCGCATCAACGTATTCCCTTCGAACGCGCCAAACGACTAAGCCCGTCCCTCCTCCCGACCCCTTGGCCCCAGCCCTTGAAGTGCTCCCATCCCCTATCCTCTATGGGCCTGATGGCTCCATCGAGGCTCAGGATCGCCCCACCCTCGGTGGCCCTCCCGAGCATCTCAAGCCTTCCGCCGACCCCCTCCACCGCCGAAACCGCATCCTCCCAGAGCTCTGGCTTTATGCAGTACAGCAGCTCGTACTCCTCCCCGCCGGCATATAGAGCTAGCTCGTAGGGGTCCAATCCATGGATCTCGGAGAACTCGAAGACCTCCTCCGGGATCGGTATCCGGCATAGCTCGAACCCAACCCCGCTCATCCTCGATAGCCAATGGATCGACTTGGCCAGCCCATCGCTGCAATCCATGCCCGCGCTCGCGGATCCGAGCTCCGCTATCGCCATCCCCTCCTTGAACCTCGGGATGGGCCTGCGAATGGCCCCCATGGCCCTTTCGCGGATCCGCCCGGGGGCCTCGAGTCCTTCGAGCGCCACCTTGAAGGCCACCGCGGTCAGGCCGAAGGGGCCCGTTGAGGCCAATATATCCCCTGGCTTGGCGCCCCTCCTCCCGATGACGCGGCCCCCCCTCGCCATCCCGAAGCAGAACCCAGCGAGGATCAGCTCGTCCGCCTCGCTCGTATCCCCCCCGCCGACGAATGCCCCGCATTCCTTGGCGGCCGCGTCCATGCCCGAGGCTATCTCGGCCACCGCCTCCAGCTCGTAATCCCCGGGGATCCCCCAAGAGAAAAGCAGGGCCATCGGCGCGGCGCCCTTGGAGATCACGTCGCTGAGGTTCATCACGGCCGCCTTCCATCCCACATCGAACGGGCCCATTCCCTTGAGGATATCCCTCGAGCCGATCAGGACGTCCGTATGGGCGACAAGGACGCCGCCGTCGAGCGGCATGGCGATCGCATCATCCCCATATCCCAAGAGCTCCCTCCCATCCCTCCTCAAGGCCCTTCGGATCCTCTCATGCGTTCCGATTTCCCCGACTTCGGAAACCCTCAAAGAGCTCCCCCCGGCTCCGCGCGGCCCCAATGCGAGGATGGGGCGACTAACGTTTAAAAATCAGCCGCGGGCTAGGCTACCTCAAGGGCCCCGGTAGCTCAGCAGGCAGAGCGACGGCTTCGTAAGCCGTAAGTCGCGGGATCGAGACCCGCCCGGGGCTCCAAAGCTCCTTGTGACTTAGAATAAGCAAAAATCGACATCCTTAAATTCGAGTATTTTTCAACTTCATCTATGCTCGGCCTTCTCTATGTCGATCCTCAAGGTCGAGCTTTGCCGAGGATCCTCTGCATCGCGAGCGGCGGGGGTAGGTCCGGAGATGTTGATCGAAACCATTAGGTTATTGAGGGCCGCGATGAGCAACTACGCCTCCCGCTCGATAATCCGCTTGGGGATGGGCTTTTGCAAGAGGTCCGGCAAGAGGAGGATGGAGAACGCCTTGGCGATGGCCTCCGGCGAAGCGATCGATTGCTGCCTTTCCTGCAAATCGTATTCCCTGTTGATAAAGTCCTTGCTGAAGCTGGGCGGCATGGCCTTCGGGGTCGATTATGGCGATCTCGCCAACTACATAAGGGACCCGATCGTGAGGAGGGGCCTATTGAGCGTATTGGTGGGCATAGGGAAGTTCGGGATAACGAAGCCCCAGCTCCTCAACGCGCCCTTCTTGGTCGTGTGGAACTTCACGAACGCTTGTAACCTCAAGTGCAAGCATTGCTACCAAAGCGCCCGGGCGAGGTCCCCCGATGAGCTGAACCTTGGGGAGAAGCTGCGCTTGGTCGATGAGTTGGCCGATTCCGGCGTCGTGTCGATAGCCTTCTCAGGGGGGGAGCCCCTCCTGAGCCCCGATTTCTTCGAGGTCGCGAGGAGATCAAGCGAAAGGGGGATGTTCGTCGCCTTGGCTACGAATGGCACGTTGATCACGAAGGAGGTCGCGAAGGAGCTCAAGGGGGCGGGGGTGGGCTATGTTGAGATAAGCCTCGATTCGGCGATGCCGGAGGTCCATGATGGATTCAGGGGAGTTGAGGGGGCGTTCGAAAGGACCGTCCGGGCCGTGGCCCATTGCGCGAAGGAAGGGATCTTCACATGCGTTGCCACGACCGTTACCAAGATGAACCTACGGGAGGTCCCGAGGCTCATAGAGCTATCGAAGGAGCTCGGCGCCAAGAGGTTCATGGCTTTCAATTTCATACCGACCGGCAGGGGGAGGGAGGTGGCTGGAATGGATCTATCGCCGGAGGAGCGCGAGGACCTCCTCCGGATCCTTCAGAGGGGATCGGAGAAGGGAATCCAGGTGCTCAGCACGGCCCCGCAATACGCCAGGGTCTGCTTGGAGGCTTCCCATGGGCTAATGGTCTCCCCGACGCACTTCTACATCGGGCATGCGGAATGGGATCTCGGGGCCTTAGCGGAGTTCATAGGGGGATGCGGCGCCGGGAGGCTCTATTGCGCCATCCAACCGAATGGGGACGTAACCCCTTGCGTCTTCATGCCAAGCCTCGTGGTCGGGAACGTTAGGGAGCGAAGCTTCTTGGAGATCTGGCACGGGAGCGATGTAATGGGGAGGATGAGGAGGAGGGATTTGCTATCCGGGAATTGCGGGCAATGTCCATACAAATTCATATGCGGCGGCTGCAGGGCCAGGGCCCTGGCTTATTTCGGGGATTTCATGGCCCCAGATCCGGGCTGCGTAAGGAATGAGGAGTATTACCTATCGCTCTTGGGGAGGACCGTTCCAAAGGCCATTAGCGCTTAGAGCGATAGGCGGTTGGCCCGATCCGCTCCCGAGGGGCAATTTCGCGGGATGCGGCCATAGCCGCATAGCGATTACCGGAGTTGGACCTCGATCGGCCTACCGTTCGATGCCCTCTCGAATAATCCCTTGAGCGCCCTCCTCCCCCCTGTAAGGGAGTCGATGGTCCTGCCGGGGGCCCATATGGGATGGGGAGGATTGAGGCGGGTCCCTTGGGAGGATCCGGCGCAATAAGTTGCGCCCCGATGGGTTTAGGAGTCAAGCCTTCCATCTCAGCAGGAGTTTCTCGAAGGCCTTGAAACCGAAATCCAATGAGTACGCCACCAAGCTTATGGCCAGCATATAGGTCATGACCAAAGGGAGGTCATGGATCCACCTCGCCTCTATTATCATATAGCCCAGCCCGAAGTTGGCGGCCACCATCTCCGCGGCGACTATGCACATCCAGCCCACGCCGAGCCCGATCCTCAGGCCAATCAATATCGACGGTAGGGCGGCGGGTATGACGACCTTCCTTATGAGCGCCGATTCCCGAGTGGCCCCTAGGGTCATGGCCGCTTCCAACAGGATCCTTTCGACGCTAACGACCCCGAATGCGGTGTTCAAGAGGATGGGGAAGACGGCCCCTATGAAGACCACGAAGGCCTTCGAGGCGAGCCCTATCCCGAACCAGAGGAGGGAGAGGGGTATCCAAGCTATGGGGGGTATGGGCCTCAGCAATCCCACGAAGGGCTCGATCAATGGCCTGAGGCCGTTATGCCAACCAATCAATATGCCCAGCGGGATCCCGACCAAGGCGGCGATCAAAAAGCCCGCCCAGAACCTTAGGAGGCTGTATTGGAGATGGATCGCCATCCTCCCCGCCACGACCTCCTCGATGAAACAGGAGGCTATTGAGGAGAAGGGCGGGAGCATATGCGGCGATATCGATCCGCTCCGGGCCAAGGCCTCCCAAGCCGATAGGGCGATTAGGATCGGGATGGGCTTGATATACCAGCCGAGCCTAGCCCCGAGGCGCCCGGGCCGACCCATCAGGCGCCAGCCCTTTGGGGCAACGGGATCCTCTCCCCCGTTAGATCCTCGTAGAACCTCAGGTCGAAGAGCTCGGCGGCGCCTGGCCTCTCTTTTATCAAGCCAAGCCGATGGAGCACATCGGTGAATTTAAGGATCCCATCGACCTCGGGCCTGACAGTGTATTTTATGCTCTTGAAGGACGATAGGATCACTCCCTCGGGCACCCTTATCTCCTGGGACAGGATCTTGGCAGCGCTCTCCGGCTCATTGATCACGAACCTCGTCGCTTCCACGTGGACCGCCAAGAACTTCTTGACAAGCTCCGGATTTCCCTCAATCACCTTTCGGCTGGCGATCAGGACGCAGCAGGGATGGCTCGGCCATATCTCCGAAGATTCGATCAGCTTAACCCCCACGCCCTTGGAAACCGCAAAGGATGGGAAGGGCTCCCAAGCGATGAAGGCATCTATGCGCTTGGCCTCCATCAAAGTCACCATATCCGCCGGGGGCATCTGCTGCAGGGAGACCATATCCCTCGTTATATTATATTTCAGCAACAGGTCCACGAGCATCACGGACTGTATGGAGCCCCATAGGGGCATGGCAATAGTCTTCCCCCGAAGATCCCCGATGCCCCTAAGGCCTCCCTCATAGAGGTCCTTCCTGACCACCAAGGAGGATCCCTCGAGGTTCACCATGGCTATTATCCTGACGTCGGTTCCCCTGGAGATCGCCGTTATCGCGGGCGGGCTGCCCACGTAGCCGAAGTCCAGCTCCCCGGCCCTGAACGCCTCCATCTCCTCCGGTCCCGCCGAGAACTCATAACCCTTAACCCTCAACCCGGCCTTGGAGAAGGAATCCCTCGCCTTGGATAGGAAATAGGAGGCGTGATGGACGTCCCCCCTTAGATATCCGACCCTTATGGTCCTCTCCGCCTCGCCCGCCCCTCCGTGAAGATTCCAATATACGGCGAGCGCAGAGGCCAAGGCGATGGCGATCAGGAAAAGCGCCAACTTCCCCTTCATGCTTAACCCCCGGGGCTTAATTCGCGCCGATTTAATAAAGGCTTCGTCAGAACGCGATGTTTTTATTATCCCCAATGGGAATGGGGGGCGGCGAATGATGACGCCATTCGATCCGAGCGCTCCGCGGGCGCCATGAGGAATATTCGACGGGCGATCTGAGGCCCAAGTTTTTTATTTTAATAATGATCGTATGAGGCCGCATCGTGATCCATATGGCGGCTACGGTGGTGGTCGGGGGCTTCTTCGGGGACGAGGGGAAGGGCAAGATAATCTCGTATCTAGCCCTAAGGGATGATCCCGAGATAGTCGTAAGGGCCGGCGTTGGGCCCAACGCCGGCCACACGATACAGCTAGGGGATAGGAAATTCTTCTTAAGGATGGTCCCCTCCGGCTTCGTCAATCAAAGGGCCCTGCTACTCATAGGGGCGGGGGTCCTAGTCAACCCAAAGGTCCTCCTGAAGGAGGTCGAGGAAACCTCCACGAAGGGCAGGATCGGGTTGGATCCGCAATGCGCCATCATCGAGGATGCCCACGTGAGGAGGGAGGAGGAATCGGTGCATTTGAGCAAAAGGATAGGGAGCACCAGGAGCGGCGTCGGCGCCTGCGCCGCCGATAGGGCCCTCAGGCTCGCCAAGCTAGCGAGGGATCTCCCGGAGCTATCCGGCTTCTTGATGGATGTGAGCGGCAAGATCCATGAGGTCCTGAGGAGCGGGGGGCGGGTGTTGGTGGAGGGGACCCAAGGGACCTTCCTATCTCTTTATCATGGGACTTATCCCTATTGTACCGCCAAGGACGTATGCGCCTCGGCCCTATGTTCCGACGTCGGCATAGGCCCGAAGGACGTTGGGGACGTCATCGTCACCTTCAAATCCTACGTCACCAGGGTCGGCGAAGGCCCATTGGAGGGGCAGCTCCCGAGGGAGGAGGTCGAGAGACGGGGATGGCTGGAGTATGGAACGGTGACCAGGAGGGAGAGGAGGGCCGCGCCGTTCAATTTCGAACTGGCCAAGAGGGCCGTGATGCTGAACAGCGCCACCCAAATAGCGTTGACGAAATTGGACGTCGTCTTCCCAGAGGCTAGGGGGGCAAGGGATTACCGGGATTTGCCGGCCGGGGCGAAGGAGTTCATAAGGATGATAGAATCGGCGACCGGGATCCCGGTAACCATAATAGGCACAGGGCCAAGCGCTGACGAGGTTATAGATAGGCGGGCGGACCAAGAATAATCCGAAAATACTCCGGCGGCTGATGGCGCTCTTGTGGATTCGAATCCATAAAATGGGCCGTCCAGATCGGCCCCATCCCCAAGGGCATTTCATACAACCGTTACGGATTTTGCCAAATTCCTCGGCATATCGGGATCGTATCCCTTTAGGGTTGATGTATAATATGCGAATAATTGTAACGGTACAGCGTATATGGGCGGATACAGCAACTCGTTGGCGCATGGGGGCATCTCTATGAAATCGTCCGCAAGCTCTTTCAGCTCTTCATCGCCCCTCTCTATGAGGGCTATTATCGAGGCCCCTCGAGCCTTCATCTCCATCATATTCCCGATGATCCTCTCCCTCGTGCTATCCCTCGGCGCCAAGAATATGACGGGGTAGCCATCCTCAACTACCGCTATGAACCCATGTTTGCTTTCCCCGGCCGGATACGCCAAGGCCGGCAAATAGGAGAGCTCGAGGAGCTTCAACCTCCCCTCCAAGGCCGTGGGAACGTTTACCCCCCTCGCGAGGAAGCAGAAGCTGCCCTTGGCCGAATACTTCATGGCTATATGCTTGACCTTCTCCTCAGAAGTTCTTATCGCCTCCTCCATCTTTGAAGGGAGGGCCGCCAACTCCTCGGCCAGCGAATCAATCCCGCTGCGCGGCGATCCGGATTTCGCCAATTCCATCGCGAGCTTTAGCAATACTACGACCTGCGCCGTAAAGGTCTTGGTGGCGGCGACGCCGATCTCGGGCCCGGAGTTCTGTCCTATATATACATCCGATAGCCTTGTCAGGCTCGATCCCATGGTATTGGTGATCCCTATCACGGAGGCGCCCTTGGCCTTTGCGGCCCTGACGGCGTTCAACGTATCCGCCGTTTCCCCGGATTGGCTTACCGCCAGCACCAAGGCATCTTCATCGATCAGGTTTTTGTATTGCGCCTCGAACTCGGATGCGATGACCGGATACGATGCCAATCCGGAGAGGTTCGCCATGGCGTAGGATCCGAAAATGCACGCGTGATGGCTCGTGCCGCAGGCCACTAGGAAGACCTTGGATGCGCGCCTGAGCATCGAGGCGGCCAGCTCGTAATAGATCCTTTGTCCCCTAAGGACGTTCCTGATCGCCATCGGTTGCTCATAGATCTCCTTCAACATGAAGTGCGCAAATCCGGATTTCATGGCGATCTCCGGGGACCACGAGATCTCCACGACCTCCCTCTCCACCGCTGAGCCGGTCCGCCAATCCAATATCCTGACCCCCTTGGGATCCACGATGGCCAAATCTCCGTCCTCCAAAGGTATCACCTTATTCGTGTACGGCAGGAGCGCCGGGATATCCGAAGAGCAGAAATTCCCGATCTCCCCGATGCCAACTATTAGCGGGCTCTCCCTCCTAATGCAGACTATCTTGTCCGGCTCATCGAGGCAGATGGCGGCCGAGGCGAAGGAGCCCCTAAGGATTTCGGCGGTGAGCCTCACCGCCCCTACGAACCCCTCCCCCCTCCTCATGAAGTCCTCTATGAGGTGAGATATCACCTCGCTATCGGTCCTAGATTTGAATGCGTGACCCCTCTTTTGGAGGAGCTCTCGCAATTCCATGAAGTTCTCTATTATGCCATTATGGACGATCGCGATCCTGCCGCTGCAATCCAGATGGGGATGCGCGTTCTCCCTCGAGGGGGCCCCATGGGTAGCCCATCTCGTGTGCCCTATCCCGATCCTCCCCCTCATGCGGCTCATACCATGCGATGAATCGACCTCGTCTATCCTCCCTACGTCCTTGGCCACTAGGATCCTCCCGGAGTTTATCGTGGCCTGCCCAGCCGAATCGTAACCCCTGTACTCCAGCCTTTTCAAGGAGGCGTAGAGGACTTCGCCGGAGTTATCGCCCAAGAGGGCGCAGCCGAATATCCCGCACATCCCAAAGGCCCCCGGGGATCATATGGGGCGCGGAGCCACGGAAGCCATATGCCGAAGGCTTCGAAATCCCGATGCCCCTCGGCGCGGTCCGAGGATCATTTGACCTTGGCCTTCCTTACGACGCCCCTCTTCAGCTTCGTCCCGCATACGCTGCACGTTTCCCTCTCCTCCGCGAATTTGCGATGGCAGGCCGGGCAATAAAATGCCCAATCGAACGCATACGATATGCCGAACGTCGTCAGGCTCAGGCACCGGATCCCCAACCTCCTAGCCAAGTTCTGTATGGAGTAATCATCGCTTATTATCATTGGGCCCTTCCCGGAGTTCTTCAGGTCCAAGGCGAGCGCCAAGACCTTCAGATCGGCCTTCGATAGGGCGAGGTCCTCGCCGAGCTCCCGCGCGATCCTCAGGACCTCTCCCTCGGATCCAGGCGTCGGATCCCTCAGGATGAGCTTTCCCAATGCCAATGCGGCCTCGAGCCTCACCTGCACGATGCCCTCCCATCCCAGCTCCTCCAAAACCATGGGGACCGAGTAGACCTCGCCATCTATTTGAAGCGGGTTCAATCCGGAGATCAGCGCGCATGTATCCAGCACGAAGCTCATATCCCCTCTCGCTTTCCCCTCGAAATTATGTTCGGCAAATTCTTAATGAAGAACGGCTTTTGGAACCTGACGAAAGCCGCCTTATGGCGTGACGGCTTTATGGATATATTGGAGGAGGGTTTGAGGCCGCGCTCATAGCGGCCGTCGGCTATGATCACGGTCTTGATCGCAGGCGATGGGACCTTTATGTCCAGCTCCTTCTCCGCAGAAACCACTATCGACCCGATGGGGTCCAAGGGGCATATGAAGGTCAGCAGGAAGGAATTGAGCGATGTATCCACTATCGGCCCACCGGCCGATAGGGAGTGCGCCGTTGAGCCGGTAGGCGTCGCCACTATTAAGGCATCCGCCCTAGTCCTTATTATGGATTGATATTCTTGGTAGATCTCGAACGTTAGCATTTTTGAGGGTATGGCCGGCGCGATTAGGGCATCGTTCAGGGCATCTATTACGTAATCGCCATTCACGAAGATCGAGATCTTGCTATGCTCCTCTATGAAGCATTCGCCCCTAAGGCATTTATCGATGGCCGGGATAGCATCCTCGGGATCGACCTCAGTGAGGTATCCTCTCCTACCCATATTTATCGCGAGTATGGGGGTTTCGGGATTGGGCAACGACATGCAGGTCTTCAGAACCGTTCCATCCCCGCCGATCGTCACGATGAGGTCCACGTCCCCCATGTTCGATAAGCTCTTGCCGCCCTGGAGGGCCTTCCTGCGGGCGAAATCCGACTCCGGGATCACCTTAACCCCGGCCCCCATCAGATGATCGTAAAGCCTCATGGCCAGTTCTGTAGCGCCCTCCTCATCCACCCTAGTCACTAGGCCGACCCTTTCGATCCTATTCAAGCCCGGACACTTCGAGAGGCTATATCTTTAGGGGGTTTTATATAACTGGTGGTCGATGGGAGGCGGGGCCACGGATATATTTTATATTATACCCTCCATGAGGCGGTATGGGGGTTGGAAAATGAGCAAACCGGAAGAGGTTGGGAAGCTGAAGATCGGCCAATACATAGTCATAGAGGACGAGCCCTGCCGGATAATAGAGCTGGAGAAGTCGAAGCCGGGGAAGCACGGATCCGCCAAGGCCAGGATAGTGGCGGTCGGCCTTTTCAGCGGGCAGAAGAGGAGCTTGCTGAGCCCGGTCGACGGGAGGGTGGATATCCCGTTGATAGAGAAGAGGTCGGCGCAGGTCATATCCGTCGGGGAGGACTCGGTTCAGCTTATGGATATGGAAACGTACCAGACTTTCGAGGCCCCCCTCTCGGCGGACGATGAGCTCAGGCCCAAGCTGGCCAGCGGCGTGGAAGTGGAGTATTGGAGCGCCCTAGGAAGGAATAAGGTGGTGCGGGTCAAGGGCTGAGGCGGGGCGAGCCATCGAGCCTGGCCCGGGATTGGAGCGAAGCCACTTAGGTCGATCGGGGGCCTCTGGATTGGGGGAAGCCATCGAGGGGCGGAGGATGGCATTCCGGGGGAAGGCCCATTTCCTAGCGGTGGCATTGTTGATAGCCGTCCTATGCTTTTTCCCCGGGGACTTGAGCCCGGGCCAAAGGATCGCGTTGGCCATAATCCTATCCATACCCGCCTCCATATTGGCTTTGATAATCAAGGACCTCGTGAAGCGCGATTAGGAAAGCCTCGGCAGCCTTATCTCCAAGATCCCCCTCTTGAGCCTCGTCTCCATCCTATCCTTATCCACTGGGACCGGTATTCTCAATACCGCGCGATATGAATTGAAGCGGCCCATCCTATGCCTGAGGCCCATCTCATCCAAGCATATGGGCCTCTCCGTCCTCGCAAAGACCTCCATCACGTCGCCGCGGATTTCGACCCTTACGCTTTCCCGATCCACATATGGCATATCTATCGTTATTATTACATCGGATGTCCCAACGAATACGTTGGAGAGCGGCTCGATGCATGAGGAGAACTCATCCCACCCGCTCTCGAAGGCCCTTTCGAGGAGCATCTCGGCCCTGCTGAAGTATTCATCCAATATATCGAACAAGCTCCTCCTTCTCCTATGCATCATCCCCCTCACCCATAAATCACCGGTACATCGTATTCCTGGGCCTTATTCATTCGGATCATCTCCTCCTGAGTCCTCCTCATGACGTCCTTAGCCCTCAGCCTTATCTCCTCGCCCTTCCTGAGCAGATCCGAGTAATCTACGTTCAAATTCAATATCTTATTTACGACCTCTATTGTAGCGGCCGCGGCCTCCGGATCCGGGTAGTTGAAGAAGGTTTGCGCCAAAAGGGTTATCCCCGGGAGGCCGATCTCGGAGCACCTCTTCAATATCACGGCATAGGCCCCGACCATGTATCCCTCCTCCAAGCTCTCCGTTATGCCGTTCAGATATTTCTCCAAGCCCTTCTCGGAGATCGCGGAGAATACCTTGGGCTTATCCAGATCCTGCCTATTCTGAACGGCCATCCCCCCCATGGACAGGATCATCCTCACCCCCTTCCTTGAGGCCCAATCCACTATCCCCTCGGCCAATGGGACCACCAAGCCGGCCGGGATGGCCATTTCCGAAAGGATTGCCAAGAGGGGGCCCTTGGCGAAGATCCTTATGGAGGGCTTCGGGACGCCCCCGTGCAATACCACTATGGGCGGGAACATCTTCGATTCTATAGATCCTATTTCCTCCATCTTGAGGGAAGAAATTATATGGGACAGCGCTATCACGCCGACCAAGCCCACATCCGGCAGGCCAACAATCAGCGTTGAACCTTTCGGTATTTCGCCCTTCTCGATGAATACCATCTCCTCCTCGCTCAATCGAATCCCCAAGGGGCTTTTCATTGAGCCCCCTGAATAATTTTACTGATGCCCAAGGGCATCCAACGCCGCCAATACGGCCTCTACTTGGGCCCCTATGGCCCTATCGGGCGAGAACTTCCCCTCGAAGATGGCCCCCCCGATCGTAAACGCCCAAGCCCCGAGCTCCGCGACTTCCCTCACCCTCTCCAAGCTGTTTATGCTGCCGGCCACCAATACCGGTATATCCACGGCCCCTATGACGGCCCTCATGAGGGCCGCCGGGTCGCCCCCATACCTATAGGCCAGTAGGTTCAAGCCGTCGGCCCCCCCGGCCTCCTTGGCCTTGGCATCCTCTACTATCTCCTCCACGGTTCCCCCGAGGATACAGGGATGGCCGTAGACCTTCCCAACGTATGGGAAGTGCTTTATCCCGCTCCCCTCGATTGCCCTCATGGTTTCGTCGAAATACGTTCCCCCTATGAGATAATCCACCCCAAGCTCCTTCGCCATCTCGGCGGAACTCAGGGCGCTCTCCTTGGAGCTGCTCACGACCTCTAGGAAGACCTTCTTCCCACCATCCCTCAATATCCGCACTAGTTCCCGATATTCCTCCCGCCTTAACCCAATGTCCTTAAATCCGACGAACTCCACGCGGCTACCGGAAATCCCCTTGGCCACCTCCAAGGCGTTCGGTACGGTCACGTCCTCCCGCGTCAACATGAAGATGAATTTCGTCAATTTGTTTCACATTTCCTCTTCGTCCATCTCCATATAAATTTTTTCTTTAGTTGTTAGATCGTCGATCAGAGGAAGTGGCTCGTCCGAATCGATGCCGATTAATTCGGATGGGGATCGAGATATTGAATAGCTAGCCCTAGATACTCTTATAAGGAGGGCTCCATGAATGATTGGCAGTGATAAAATATGGCGTTGAGGCATAATCTATTTGAATGTACGGCCCCTGATTTTAAGGAATGGGTTAAGAGGACAGATGTGGTCCTAGTGCCAATAGGGGCCATGGAGCAACACGGGCCCCATTGCCCAATGGGATGCGATGGCATAGAGGCTTGGGTCGCGACGACCAAAGCGGCCGTTAAGGCGGATGTCCCCCATACGCCATTATTATGGGTCGGCTATTCGGTCCATCATATGCTCAACCCATCAATAACGCTCAGGGCCGAAACGCTCAGCAACGTCCTTTACGACATCGCTAGGAGCCTCATCCACCATGGATTTAACAAAGTCATATTCGTGAACGGCCACACCTCGAACCTGAGGGCCCTCGATCCGGTCCTGAGGAAGATCAGGAACGATACCGGGGCCCTAGTTGCCGTCTACGCGGTGGATTCCGCGAGCACGATACCGCTATATAGGGATCTGATCGAGGGGCCGGACGAGCTTCCCGGTTGGCATGGGGGGGAGATAGAAACCTCCGAGATGCTCGCCTATAACCCCGAGCTGGTCCACTTGGAGAGGCTGAGGAGGGAGGGGATCCCGAAGTTCCCCAAGGCGCCGGAGGGCTTCAGCGATAAATTCACCAAGGCCGATGGGCGGATGAACATAATATTCGAGGGCTACGATGGGATAACAATGCCCCTGAGGGATTTGGAGTACATCGAGGAGGGATTCATGGGAAACCCATTCAGGGGGAACAGGGAGAAGGGCGAGAAGATCTTCGAGATAGTCTCCTCCGCCCTCGCAAGGTTCATCGAGGAGATAAAGAAGGTTGAGGTGAAGGTCACGAATAGGGAGTTCAAAGAGGCCCTATGAGCCGCAGTCCCGGCCCGCGCGAGTAGCGGGCCCATTTCCCTTTTAAGCTCATCCTTATTGATGAGTGGCTGATCTTGGAAAGGCTGGGGAGGCTTCTCAGCGAAAGCGTGAGGAGGATCCTGAGGCTCCCCATCGTAGATGAGGGGGCCGTGAGGGAATTGGTCAGGGATCTCCAAAGGGCCCTGCTCCAATCCGATGTGAACGTCGAATTGGTCCTTAGGGTCTCCAAGGCCGTCGAGGATAGGGCCCTCCGCGAGAAGCTGCCGCCGGGCATCTCCAGGAGGGAGCACGTGATCAAGGTCCTCTACGAGGAGCTCACCAAGATGGTTGGGGAGGAGCCCGCAAAACCCTCCTTGGTCGAGGGGAGGACGAACGTCCTGATGCTCGTCGGGATACAGGGCAGCGGGAAGACGACCGCCTCGGCGAAGCTCGCCAAGTTCTACAAGAGCAGGGGAATGAAAGTGGCCTTGGTCTGCGCTGATACCTATAGGCCCGGCGCCTTGGAGCAGTTGAGGCAATTGGCCGATAAGATTGGCGTTCCGGTCTTCGGCGGGGGGCGCGATCCCAAGGAGATAGTGCGGGGGGCCATAGAGAGGGCCAAGGCCGATCGCTTCGATCTGGTCATAGTGGATACGGCGGGGAGGCACAAGAACGAGGCGGGCCTGATGGCCGAGATGGCGGAGTTGGCGAAGGTCGCCAATCCCGATGAGATAATGCTCGTCATAGATGGCACGATTGGGCAACAGGCCGCCCCCCAAGCCGAGGCCTTCCGAAGGGCTACGGCCATAGGGTCGATATTGGTGACGAAGCTCGACGGCTCGGCCAAGGGGGGCGGCGCCCTCTCGGCCGTGGCCGCTACCGGTGCGAAGATCAAATTCATCAGCTCGGGGGAGGGGCTCGACGACGTGGAGCCCTTCGTGCCCTCCGATTACATAGGCCGCCTCTTGGGAATGGGCGATCTTAAGGGCCTCTTGGAGAGGGTCAGGCGCGCCGAGGCGGAGGTCCCGAGGGATAGGGCGAGGGCGATCCTGGAGGGGAAGTTCACCCTAAGGGACCTCTACGAGCAGATCGAGTCCTTGAGGAGGATGGGGCCGCTGAGGGGGATTTGGAAGATGTTGCCCGGGGGATACGAGCTGCCGGAGGAGGGCTTGGAGGCCGCCGAAAGAAGGCTATCGGTCTGGAAGGCGATAATCCAATCGATGACCAAGGAGGAGGTGGAGGATCCGAAGATCATAAGCTCCTCGAGAATTAGGAGGATCGCTAGGGGCTCCGGGACGTCGGAGAAGGACGTTAAAGAGCTCCTCAGCCATTACTTCGCGATGAGGAGGATGATGAAATCCCTTCGCAAGAGGAGGGGATTGCCGAGGGGCCTTCCCCGGGGCCTGCCCCGCCTTCCCTGAACCGGTGGATGCTTATATAGGGGATCGAAGGACCCAAATAGGTGGGTCGTCGCCCATGGTCAAGAAATCAAAGGGATATAAGAGCAGGACTAGGAAGGTCCTCAGGAAGAGGCCGAGGGAAAGGGGGAAGAGCGGCCTCGGCAGGATCCTGAGGAAATACGAGCCCGGGAGCAGGGTCTGCATAAAGATAGATCCAAGCTTCCATAAGGGCATGCCCCATAGGAGATATCAGGGAAGGATAGGGATAGTTAAGTATGTGCGCGGCAGGAGCTATATAGTGGGGGTTAAGGTGGGCGGCGAGGAGAAGGAGCTCATTGTAAGGCCGGAGCATTTGGAGCCTTGGCGGATCAACAATGCCTAGGAAGATATTATCCGCGAAAGAGGTGACGATCCCGGAGGCGAGGGAGCTCTTAGAGGGGTCCCTAGATGAGCTTGGGGAGTTCCAGCGCAGGGTTTTGGACTACTTGGCGAAATTCTCGAAGGTCGATCCGAAAAAGGCGGCCCAGCTCACCGAGGAGCTCATCTCAAAATTCGACTTGAGCAGGAGGGATGCCGTTCAGCTGGTAAATTGCATGCCCTCCTCCATAGAGGAGGCCAGGGCCATATTATCGGCGAAGGGCAGGGTCATCCTGACCTCCACGCTCGAGGGCATAATAAGGACCCTGGAGGGGGCCAAGAGCAAGGATTAAGGGCCCCGATGCGCCCATTGGATCAATATTTTTAGGGCGAATGCCCCAATAACTTAACGAAGAATGGATGCCGAACATGTCGTTCTCGGACCCAAACCCATCCGAGGGGAGATTCCCCCTCTAAACGGGGACCCCGATGGGGTGAGGATATGGGCATATCCCCAACCGCGAAGAGATATGAGGATTATGCGCTGGTATTGGACTTCCTGCCCTATGGGAGGCCCTCGGCCGGGAGGGGCAGGCACGCATCTATGCCCATAGCACAATTGATAGGGGAGGCCTTCTTCACGCTCTTGGAGGCCGAGGTGAAGAAGGGATTCACCCTATCCCCGCATGAGAGGATCTACGTGGGCAAAGACGGGAGGGATAAGATAAGCAGGATAATGGGGAGGATAGGGTATAGGGAGCTGACCGCCTCCGCCAAGGCCGAGCTTGAGTCGGTGGTGGAGGAGCTGGTTAGGGGGCAGGAGGGTAGGTTCGTGGGGTTCTTCAATGAGGCCCAAGCGATCACGCCGAGGATGCACGCCCTAGAGCTATTGCCGGGGATAGGGAAGAAGACCATGTGGCAGATAATAAACGAGAGGGAGAAAACCCCCTTCAAGAGCTTCAAGGACATCCAAGATAGGGCCGGCATCCCGGATCCCGCGAGGCTGATCGCGAAAAGGATAGTGGAGGAGCTGAGCGGGGAATCGAAGTATAGGATATTCGTTAGGGCCGACTAGGCCATGGGTTTTCATGGCTGGCGCCGGGCGAGGAGGCTGGGGCAGAACTTCTTGGTAGATGAATCGGTCAGGGATAGGATAATCGAGCTCGCTTCCCTTTCCGGATCGGATACGGTCTTGGAGATCGGGGCCGGGAAGGGGGCGCTGACGGTGGAGTTGGCCAAGAGGGCGGGGGAGGTCTTGGCGGTGGAGAAGGATCCAAAGCTATTGCGGATACTCGAGACCGCCCTCAAGCCATTCGATAACGTAAGGTTGATCCCCGGAGACTTCCTCGAGGTCGAGGTCCCGAGGTTCAATAAGGTGGTCTCCTGTCCGCCCTATAGCATATCCTCCAAACTGATATTCCGCCTCCTCCAATTGGGCTTCGAGAGGGCCATCTTGGTATTCCAAAGGGAGTTCGCCGAGAGGCTCGTGGCCAAGAGCGGGACCGAGCGATATGGGAGGTTGACGGTTAGCCTAGGGCGGAGGGCCGAGGCGAGGATCTTGGGCCACGTACCGAGGCGGGCCTTCAGACCCATTCCCAAGGTCGACTCCGCGATAGTGGAGATAGTGATGAGGTCATCGGTCCGGGAACTCGATGAGGGCCTATTCCAAGACCTGACCAGATATCTGTTCTCGCAAAGGAGGCGGCTCGCGAGGAGCGTCCTGAGGGGCTACCTGAGCTCCGCGGGTTTGGACCAGGCGCTGGCGCATTCGATAGCGCCCGATAAGAGGGTCTTCGAGCTCGAGGTGGGGGAACTGGAGGAGATTTGCTCGAAATTGGAGGAGCTCATGGGTGGAGCGGGCCATGGGGCTTAGGGAGGGCTTGCGCCTAAGGGTGGTTTTGATAGAGCCGGAGAGCGGAGGGAACATCGGCTCCGTGGCAAGGGCGATGAAGAACTTCGGCCTCAAGGACCTATGGCTGGTGAATCCCAAGGCCCGGATCGATGAGGCGGCTAGGGCCATGGCAGCGCACGCGATCGATGTCCTGGAGGGCGCGAAGAACGTTGGGGCGCTTCGGGAAGCGATACGGGATGTCGACCTAGTTATCGGGACGACCTCGAAGCCATCCTTCGGGAGGTCCAACCTGAAGAGGATCCCCTTGGCCCCGGAGGAGCTCGCCGAGAGATTGGGGAGGGCCAAGGGCGCGGTCGCCCTCATCTTCGGCAGGGAGAGCATAGGGCTGACCAATGAGGAGGTGGAGCAGTGCGATCTCATCGTATCCATACCGGCGAGCGAGGAATATCCGGTGCTCAACGTGGCCGCATCGGCGGCCATAATCCTCTACGAGATCCATAGGGGATTTTCGATGGGATGGCCGCGAAGGCGAATCGCGAGCGAGGACATCAAGCGAAGGCTCGAGGATCGGCTCCTGGATTTGGCCGAGCTGGCCGGGATCCCAAGCCACAGGGCCAAATTGGCATCGAGGGCCCTTAGGAACGTCGTTTCGAGATCCTTCGCCACGGAGAGGGAGGCCTCGCTCCTCCTCGGGGTCCTCAGGAAGGCCTCCGACAGGGCCCTAGGGGGCAGGCGAAGCGTTTAATATCGGCCCGGCCAAATGGCCCCGAAGGGTTGATGGGATAATGAGGGGAAAGAATTACAGGAGGCCGAAGAACCGCCCCTACGTAAGGGTCGAGTACATACATGGAGCCCCCCAGCCGAAGATATCCAAATTCGTGATCGGGAACCCGAGGGCGACCTATACGCATAGGGTCGTCCTGATCGCCGAGAACGAGGTCCAAGCGCGCCACAACGCCCTCGAGGCGGCGAGGGTGGCCGCGAACAAGGCCATTGCCGAATCCCTTAGCGAGGATTCGTATCTCCTCCAAGTCTTCCCGTATCCCCACATAGTCCTTAGGGAGAACAAGATGATAGCTACCGCGGGCGCGGATAGGCTACAGGAGGGGATGAGGAAATCCTTCGGAAAGCCCATCGGGAGAGCGGCGATCCTAAGGCCCGGTCAGCCCGTTATGCAAGTCCTGGTCCAAGAGGGGGGGATCGAAGCCGCGAAGAGGGCGCTCAAGGTCGCCGCGTCGAAGCTCCCAACTACCTACAAGGTGCTGGTTGAGGAGCTCAAGGGGGCGGAGGGGGTTCAAGCCGAGCTCCCAATCTAAGCCCGAGGAGGCGCGGCCTGAATAACGAGGTTTTTCAGGCCGGCGCCGAGATGGGCCGAGATCGCAATCCCCATTTCGGGGCGATCCCTCGGATTGTCGCATGATCCCCTCCCGCCCAAATTGATCGAGGAATTGAGGCGGAGATCCCCGAAGCTCATACTATTGCGCCTCCCGGAGGGGCTCAGGCCCAAATGCGCGGCGATAGCCGAATCGATCGCCGAGGCCACGGGCGCCGAGGTAATAGCATCGGCGGATCCATGCTACGGCGCTTGCGATATATCCCCCGAGGATGCCGAGGCGGTTGGGGCCGACTTGGTGGTCCAGATCGGACATTCGCCAATGCGGGGGCGCGCCAGAGATGATGCGGTTATCATCGAAACGATGGCCGAAGAGGATCCGGGCCCTTTGATCGAAGAGGCCCTCAAGCTGCTCAAGTCGGAGCGAATCATAGGCTTGGCGACTACCGCGCAACATATCCATCAACTCGATCGGATCAGGGGGATCCTCGAGGCCTCCTCAAAGGAGGTCAGGATCGGGCGCCCCACGGGCTGGGCCGCCCACGAGGGGCAGGTCTTGGGCTGCGATTACTCGGCCGCCAAGGCCGTGGCGGAGGAGGTCGATGCCTTCCTGTTCTTCGGGGGCGGGCGCTTCCACGCCTTGGGGCTGGGGATCTCTACCGATAAGAGGGTCTTGGCGGCCGACCCATACGAGGGGAAGGTCGTAGATCTCATGGATGATTCCAAAAGGCTGCTCCGAGCTAGATTCGCCGCCATGGAGGCGTTCAAAGGGGCCAAGCGCATCGGCGTCCTGGTGGGCCTTAAGGGCTCCCAAAAGCGCTTGAGGGGGGCATGGGATTTAAGGGCCCTTTTGAAGCGCAAGGGGAAAAAGGCCATCATCCTCTCGTTCAGGGACCTCAGGGCGGAGGCGCTCCTCTCCTTCTCGGAGCTGGAGGCGTTCGCGAACACGGCCTGCCCCAGGATAGCCATCGAGGATCAGCCGGCCATCGGGAGGCCCATATTGAACGTGAGGGAGGTGATGGTAGCCCTCGGGGAGCTCTCCTGGGAGGAGTATCGGAGGGATCCCTTTTCCCAAGCGATGGGTTAAGGCGCCTAGGGGCGGCATTCATGAGGCCATTGAGGGCGTATCGAAAGCCCCACCTGGTCCGCCCCTCCGCTCGCTCAAGCCCGGAATATCGCACCATCCCCATTCGCATCCGAGCTTTAGGGAAAGCGAGGCCCACGACCATCGCGTACTACGAACCGGCTCAGGAAGGCCCTCGCCCATAATACGTCCCCGAGGATTCCCAGAAAATGGGGTGGCTTATCTCTAAGGATATAACTCGCTGGGTTCGGCATTTGAGATGCGAGGGGCCTCGCAATCATTCCATCACCGTCCACTCTCGGATCCGGGTCCTTCTCGCATAGGCCCATGCGGCTGCTGCATGCCATACCCGTTGTTATTGCCCAGACCTTTCCATTACTAGGGCGGCCTGAAGAGACTGCCGTGCCAACCTCGCAAATGGCCGATGCGATCGGCCCGGATTTTTCCCCTCATCCTCGATGCCTCCTACGATTCATTTAGCCTAGATTTTTGATTTTCTTTGATTCTTTGCGGACCTTTCTCCGAAACGAAGCCGAAAATGGGCTTCATTCGGCCGGGATTCGATTCATTTGATTTATTTTGATTTCATTCAAGATTTCAAGAAGGCCCTTTTGCGACCACCCCCCCTATAGGGGGGGTCAACGGAGTTATAGAGGACCCTCGCCATCGTCGAATGGGATCCCATCCGCATCGGCGAGCCCGAAGGCATCGATCCTCAATGGCGAGGGGCTCTGCGTGGGCCGGATGGATCCGAACAATCGCCTTGGGCATGATTTTGCATCATTCATCCAACTCAAGAATTATGGCCCAATCATATAGTCCTCCGAAAATATCGCCTATTGGATCCAATCGGCCATGCGGGCAGCCATCCCAAGCCAAGCGGCAGGGGCTCGCCGGTCCTCATCCCCCTCCGGAACGCTTCGCCGCCCCAGCCGGCTGGGAGGGGAAAGCCTTAAGGCGAAGCGCCCCTCGGGGAGCTGAGGCGGGAGGGGCTGCCAAAGGGCCGAAGGGTCCGGCGAATGGCATGAGCGCCGCCCCGGGGCTCCGCAAGAGAAGGCTTGAGATGATATTGGAGAGGGTGAGGCCCCACCCCAACCCAAAGGAGGCCTTGGAACAATATACGATACCGGCGAGGACGGCGGCCGAGGTCCTGTTCTTGGCCCAAGCGGTCCATGGGGACTTGAAGGGGAAGAGGGTCGCTGATCTGGGCTGCGGGACCGGGAGGCTCTCCATAGGGGCCGCGCTGCTGGGGGCCGAGCTCGTGGTGGGCGTTGACATAGACCCCGAGGCAATAGCCGTCGCCGTGCGCAATGGCGAATCCCTTGGGGTCCGCGGGATCCAATGGGTCGTCTCGGATATATCGGCCCTGAGGGGCCGCTTCGATACGGTGATCCAGAACCCGCCATTCGGCGTGAGGAGGAGGGGGGCGGATCGGGGATTCCTCGAAAGGGCCCTCGAGCTGGGCCGGGTGGTTTATTCGCTCCATAAAAGCGATCCGGGCGGCAGAGAATTTATTAAAAGGCTCGTTGAAAAGCAGGGGGGCGCGATAACGCATTTGTACCAAATGAATATGTATATCCCCCCCACATTCGATTTCCATATTAGAAGGAGGCATAGGGTGGCGGTGGACCTCTATAGGGTGGTGCTCGATGCCTAGGCCCAAGACCCTCGGCGAATGGCCCGTCCTGCCCGGGGAGAAGCTCGCGGTCGTGGAGGAGTTCTATCCGGGGCCTTGGACGATCGAGGGGGATGGCAACATCTATTCCACCGTAACCGGGCTGGCATCGATCGATCAAAGGAGGCGGATGGTCCTCGTGAGGCCCTTGACCAAAACGCCGATCGTGATCGAGGCTGGCGACGTCGTAATCGGGAAGGTCACCGGGGTCCAGGACAAAATGGCCATAGTGAGCATAATCGAGGTAAAGGGGAAGAGGCTCCCGAATCCCTTCACGGGGGCCCTCAACATAGCCGAATCGAGCACCAGGTACGAGAGGAGCATGATGGACGTATGCAGGATGGGGGATTTCGTGAAGGCCAAGGTCATAAATACTAGGAACAGATTGCCGATCCTCAGCACAATCGGCAGGGAGCTCGGCGTGATCAAGGCCTTCTGCTCCAAGTGCGGCCGGGAATTGATCGCGAAATCCGGCTCGCTCCACTGCCCCAATTGCGGCAATAAGGAAATTAGGAAGATATCTTCCGATTACGGAACCCTGCGGAGGGGAGCCCCTTGAGGCTCAAGTTGATCAAAAAGGATGGGAACGAGCTGAAGTTCGAGATAGATGAAGGGCACACCTTTTGCAGCCTGCTCCAAGGCTTCCTATGCGAGGACGAGTCGGTGGAGCTGGCGGGATACGATATCCCGCATCCGCTCATCCCATCGGCGATATTCTACGTGAGGACGCGAAAGCCTAGGAAGCCCAGGGAGGCGATCGAGAGGGCCTTGAAGAGGATCCAATCGACCATGGATGAATTGGCCGATGGATTCGATAGGGCAATGAGGGAATGGGTTGAGACGAAGGGCGCTGGAGGAGGTATTAAGGGATAGGGGCCTCGCCCAGCTCGGCGATGCTTACGTGAACTTCATCTGCTCGCTCGCGGCCTCGATATCGGAGGGCAGGCCGCGCGGCCTCAAGGTCAGCGATGCCGTATTGGCGGAGGCCGCCAAGAGGTGCGGCGCTAGGGCGCTCCTGCCGAAGCGCTCCAAGAGGGGAGACATAGCGAACGCCGCCGAGGCGTTGTTGGTATACGCTTGGATTGTCGGGATCGAGGAGATGGGGGATGCGGTCGAGCTCATCTGCAGGGCCGGTGGGCCATCCCCGGATGCCCTCTCCGGGCTCCTCCAAAGGGCCTTGGCCGGGCTCCAAGGGCCCTCGCGAGATCCGGGCCGTGAAGAGGGAGCTGAGGATACTCGGGATCGGCGCCGCCCCCCTCCGGGGACATAAGGGGATTGCGCTGGCGGGGGTTGTCTTCCGCGGCGGCCTTTGGCTTGATGGGGCGATGTGGCGCAATGTTCCCATGGGCTCGGATCCGGGAGAGGCATTGGGGGCCATGGTGCTCGGGTCGAAGCATTTCGGCCAACTGAGGCTCCTCATGTTACCCAGCCTCGATTTAGCCGGCCAAGCCCTGGATCCGAAGAGGCTCCGTTCGATGACCGGGCTGCCCATCATGGCGATCGCGGAGGGGGGATTGGAGATCCGGGCGAGGGGGCGGCAGGCCGTCAGGGCCTTCTTGGAGGGGATTTCCCGAGACGCGGCATCGAAGGTTTTGGAGCTCACCTGCGTTGCCCAAGGGGGGCTCCCGGAGCCCATAAGGGTGGCGGCCCTGCTCGCGAGGGCGATCCGCAATGCTTAAATTTCGAATCCATATCCCGGGATGGGATTGATGCGCCATTGAAGTTCTGCCCGAAATGCGGTATGGCGCTATCCCCCACCAAGAAGGAGGGGGCCGTCGCGTTCATATGTCCGAAGTGCGGCTACGAGCTGAGCTCGAAGGAGAAGGAAGTTAGGGAGATAAAGCGGGAGAAGGAGAACGTGGTGGTTATAGGGAGGGAGGAGCAGAAGCTGAGGACCCTCCCGACGGCCAAGGCGGAATGCCCCAAATGCGGCAACAAGAGGGCCTTCTATTGGATTGTGCAGACGCGGGGGGCGGATGAATCCTCGACCCAATTCTTCAGATGTACCAAATGCGGCTATACGTGGAGGGAGATCACTTAGCTCCAAATCCTATTTAAGGGGCCCAGGCCATTCGATTGCCGGGGAATTGCCCGGGGATTGAGGGGATTGTTCAACGTCACCGTTTCGGACGCGAGGCTCCTCCGAAACCTCATGGCCGCCATATCGACCCTCGTGGAGGAGGCCGATTTCCAAGCCGATCCAAGCGGGATAAAGCTGAGGTCCATGGATCCATCTCACGTAGCCATGGTGGATTTCGAGCTACCGAGCTCGGCCTTCGAATCCTATAGTTGCCCGGTGCCCGAGAGGATAAGGATCGGGCTCTCCGATCTTTTGAAGCTCTTGAGGAGGGCCAAGAGCGATGAAAAGCTGGAGCTTTCATATGACGGGAGGACTAAGAAGCTCGAATTGACCTTCAAGGGAAAGGTCGTGAAGAGGTTCACCCTCCCAACATTGGAGCACGTTGAGGAGGAGGTCCCGACCCCGAATATAAGCTTCAACGCCAAAGTGAAGCTCCCATCCCAGCTCCTAAATGAGGTGATCGAGGATGCCAAGCTGATAAGCGAGAGCGTTAGGTTCGAGGTGGAGCCCGGGAGGTTCATGCTCAAAAGCTCATCGGAGCTCAGTAGCGCATCGATAGAGCTAACCAAGGATGGGGGGATCATAGAACTGGAGGTAAAGGAGCCCTCGAGGGCCGCCTTCGCCCTAAGCTATCTCTCGGAGATGGTCAAGGCCGGCGCATCGACATCGGAGCTCGTGACCGTGGAGCTCTCGACCAATATGCCGCTTAGGCTCGATTTCGAGCCCCCAAGCGGGGGGAGGCTCCTCTACTATCTAGCCCCGAGGATAGAATCGGAATAGGCGATGTTCGGGAAGATAGACCTGGCGAAGTATCCTTTCTCGGCGGAGGCGGCCGAGTACATCAAGTCCAAGGGCCTGATGCTGGAGGACCTCGCCTCCCAAGAGTTCCGCCCGATCTTGGCAAAGGCCGAGGAGCGCGCTAGGGGAGCGATGCTCGAAGGGAGGATCCCGGAGTGGAGGAGGGGGGAGGAGGAGATGGAGATCATATCGTATCCGATCGCCCTGATGCTCATGAGCCTAGTGAGGGATCAAGGGGTCCAGAGGCGCTTCGCATTGGCCGAGGCCAAGAGGGCATACGGCTTCCTCAGGGAGGATTCGTCCGAGAAGATATTGAGGATAGGGGAGGGGACCTTCGGGATGAGGATACGGACCGCGGGGGAGAGCCGCTCCAATAGGTTCTACGAATTTGAGCTATACTTCGCCGATTACCTCAAGGACACCGCCTCCCTAAGGCATGGGAAATGGAAGCTTTGCAATAGGATCTTATCGAGCGGATGGGTGAGCCTAACGAGGGAGGAGCTCGCCAGGCTCATACAGGAGGAGGTCTATAGGAGGATACTCGAAAGGCTTTCAACCCCCATAGATGGAGAGCCGGAGTTCCTTAAGCCAATCGTGAGCGGCCTCAGGGGGCTGGCGGAATCCGCGAGGGGCACGGCGGAATACCTCGAGGCGCCTAAGGGCCTGATCCTCGAGGCGATGCCGCCATGCATCAAGAGCCTCTACGAGGGGGCCATCCATGGCAGGAATATATCCCACATGGGCAGGTTCGCCCTCACGGCCTTCTTGGCCGGGGCCGGGTTGGGCGAGGAGGACATAATCCGGGTCTTCCAATCCTCGGCCGATTTCGATGGGAGGAAGACCAAATATCAAGTGGAGCATATATTCGGCTTGAGGGGGAGCCGCATAAGGTACAAGCCCCCGAAATGCGATACCATGAGGACCCATGGGCTTTGCGTCGGCCCCGAGGGCGAATGCGGCGGGATAAGGCATCCGATGGCGTATTACGAAAGGAGGCTTGGGATGCGCCGCACCCGCCGGGCCGGGGGCACAGAAGCTGTTAAAGCCACTCCGAGCCCCGATCGAGATGGATGAGCGGAAGAGGGCCCTCTCCATCTCATTCGCCAAGAGGAAGTTCGGCGAGTATTACGCTAGGGGGCCGACCCAATTGAGGGTGCCGAGCGAGTTGGCTAGAAGGGAATTCGGCTTCCTCTTCTTCGGGGAGAAGTTCATGCTTAGGCATAAGGGCTTTTCATCGGGGGAGGAGCTCATCGCGTTCTTGAGGGAGAGGGTCCCCTCCGACGCCTATCACTCCACAGCCATCTACAGGGATCCGGAGGCGGAGATGGAGAGGAAGGGATGGCTTGGGGCGGAGCTATGCTTCGATATAGACGCGGATCGCTTGGATGCACCATGCAAGTTCGAGCATGACCGATGGGCCTGCGCATGCGGTGCGACCGGCTCGGGCCCGGCCCCGAGGGCTTGTCCCAAATGCGGGGCCGAGGGGCTCAGGGAGGAGGCGTGGATGTGCGAATCCTGCCTAGAAAGGGCGAGGGATGAGCTCATGAAGCTCATGGAGATCCTCCATTCGGATTTCGGCATGACCCAGTCCGAGATGTCCGCCTATTTCTCGGGGCATAGGGGATATCACCTCCACGTTAGATCCGAGGAAGTTTTGAAATTGGGGGAATCGGAGAGGAGGGAGATAGTGGATTATTTGATGGGGATCGGGATGGATCCCTCCGCTCATGGCTTCGCCGCATCGGGAGGGGGGCCGACCCCCTCGCCGCTTTCCCCGGGCTGGGCGGGGAGGCTCTCCAAGGCCATATCCGAGATATTGGCCCGTTTCGATGAGGAGGGGCTCAGGGCGCTCGGCTTGGCGCCAAAGGCGATAAAGGCAATAGTGGAGGGAAGGGATTCGCTCCTGAGGGATTGGCTCGATGGGAGGGGATGGGGGCTGAGGAGGCGGGCGGGGAGCAAGGGATGGGAGGCGATCCTTCGAGGGGCCATTAAGCTCGCATCGGTTAATATAGATGCCGTCGTGACGACCGACCTGCATAGGCTCATCCGGTTGCCCGGCAGCCTTAATGGGAAGACGGGCTTGATGGTCATTCCCCTGGGGATTGAGCGGGTGGAGGATTTCGAGCCCTTCCTCGATGCCGCGGCCTTCGATGGGGAGGAGAGGATCCACGTGATCGAGGCCCCCAAGCTCAAGCTCGGGGGGCAGAGCTTCGGGCCCTATGAGGATGAAACGGTGGACCTCCCCGCATCGGTCGCGCTGCTTCTGGTTTGCAAGGGGAAAGCTTACCCGGCGGTGGATTGAGCGCTTGTACGAGGAGCTCTTCGAGCGATGGAAGGGGGAGAAGCTGTCCGAGGCGCTTCAGCCACTGCCCGAGGACTTCTACAGGAGGTTGAGTTCCTATATCGCCGAGCTCGTGGATGGGCTGAGGCTTTTGGATGAGAAATCGTTCAAGGCCCAGCTGATGGCGGAGGAGCTGGGCAGGGCCAGGAGGCTGGCATCGGATCTGATAAGCTTGCGCTTCGAGAAGTTGATGAGGGCGGTATTGAATGGGGGAGCCCTCCCAAGCTCGATCGCCCGCGAGGAGGAGCGGCTAAGGGTTATGTTGCTTGAGTTGGCGATGTACGTGGAGGATCTCAAGAGGTCCGTCGAGGAGGGGAGGGAGCCCCCGGGCCCATGGCCCATCGGCACCAAGGTCCTCGCCGTCAGGTTCTTAGAGGATGTCCCAGCGATAATGGGGATCGATATGAAGGAGTATGGGCCCTTCAAGCGCGAGGAGGTAGCGGCACTCCCCTTGGAGAACGCGGAGGCCCTCATCAGGAGGGGGGTAGCGGAGAGGATCCGATCGCCCATATGAGGGCATGGGCCCCATAGGAAACAATACATAAATAAGCCCGCCCGCCTGTGCATGATCCTCCGGCGATGGATATGAAGGTGCCAAAGGAGATATCCACCTATTGCCCCAAGTGCAACGCCCACACCGAGCATGCGGTATCGATCTACAAGAAGGGCAAGGAGAGGGCGTTGGCCCATGGGGTCAGGAGGCACGAAAGGGAGAAGCACGGCTACGGCGGGCAGAAGTGGCCGGAGCTCAAGCGATCGGCCAAGACCACCAAGAAACAATTGCTAAGGCTTAGGTGCAAGGCATGCAACTATGAGGTCTACAGGCTCGGCATAAGGTTGAAGAAGATGGAGTTGGTGTAAGGCGCCATGCGCATGGGGGAGCTAATACCCAAGCCGCGAAGCAAATTCCTCAGGGTCAAATGCCCGAAGTGCGGTAACGAGCAGACGGCCTTCGATAGGGCCTCAATGGCCTTGAGCTGCAATGTATGCGAGGAGCCGCTCTTGATCCCGAAGGGGGGAAAGGCCGAGATAAAGGCGGAGGTCGTGCAGGAGTTAGGGTAATCGCGCGTTTGAGGGGTGGCGGGCCCTGTCCGAGGAATACCCGGAGGAAGGCGATCTGGTAATAGGGACCATCAAAAGGATAACCGATTATGGAGCGTACGCCCTCTTGGACGAATACGGAAAGGAGGGGCTGGTCCACATCTCCGAAGTCTCGACCAGCTGGGTTAGGAACATAAGGGATCACCTGAGGGAGGGGCAGAAGCTAGTCCTGAAGGTCATCAGGGTAAATCCGAGCAGGGGGGAGGTGGATCTTTCGATCAGGAGGGTCACGGGCAGGGAAAGGACCGAGAAGATGGTCGAATGGAAGAAGGGGAGGAGGGCCGAAACCATCTTCAGGGAAGTTGTCGAATCGCTCGGGGCCAGCGCCGAGGAGGCGGAGGGCATCAAGGCGAAGCTCGTGGAGAAATACGATTCCCTCTTCGAGGCACTGAAGGAGTGCGCGGAAAGGGGCGCCACCCCCTTGGAGAAGCTCGGGATCCCTCCCCAATGGTCCAATGCTTTGGTCGAGGCCGCGAAGGAGAAGATAAAGCCGGAGAGGGTGAAGGTCTCCGCGACCTTGGAGATGAGTTGCCATAAGCCCAACGGGATCGAGCTCATAAAGGAGGCCTTGAGCAAGGCCAAGAAGGCCAAGAAGGGCCAGGACTCCTTGGTTAGGATATATACGATAGGGGCTCCGAAGTACCGAATCGAGGTCGAGGCCAAGGGATATCAGGAGGCGGAGAGGAGGTTGAGGGAGGCGGTGGAAACGGCCCTCAAGGCGATAGAGGGGGCTGGGGGGAGGGGGAGCCTCCTGAGATGAGGCTGTTGAGGAAGTGCCCAGTTTGCAAGGTCTATACGCTCAAGGATCTCTGTCCGGCTTGCGGGGGCAGGACCGTTTCGCCCCATCCACCGAAGTTCTCCCCGCAGGATAAATACGCGGATTATAGGGCTAGGTCGATTGGAATTGAGGACCCTGATAAGGGAAGCGCCGGTGAGGATGGATAGGCCGGTATTGATAGGGGGCCTCCCCGGCCTAGGCTCCGTCGGGAGGATAGCCGCCAGCTTCCTCATAAGGGAGTTGGGCGCTAGGAGGGTTGCCGTACTATATTCCCCCCATTTCCCGCATTACGGGATCGTCAATTCCAAGGGCGTTGTGAGATTGCCCAAGAACGAGTTCTACTATTGGAGGGGGGGATCGGATGGCGCGGAGCTTTTGATATTAACGGGGGATTGCCAGCCCCAGAGCCCCAGGGGGCAATATGAGGTGGCCCTGAGGATCTTGGAGTACGCCAAATCCAAATCGGTCGAATTGATAGCCATGATAGGGGGCTATAGCTCGGAGGAGAGGGAGAGGCCGAGGGTATATGGCGCGGCCAATAGCCCCGTTTGGATGGAGAGGCTCAAGGGGCTCGGGGTGGAGGTCGATGTCTCCGGGGTCCCGATCGTGGGGATGGCGGGCCTGATCCCGGCCCTGGCGAGATCCGAGGGCCTCGATGCCCTCTGCCTCCTCGGGGAGACCGTGGGCTATATGCCCGATCCCAAGGCGGCCAAGGCCGTGCTCTCGGTCATTAGGGGCCTGCTCGGCTTGGAGCTGAACCTATCCAATTTGGACCCCGATATAGAGAGGATGGTCGAGCTGAAGGCCAAATTGAAGGAGGCCGAGCTCAGGATGGAGAGGGCCATGAGAAGGGCCGACGAAGGGCCCAGGTACATCTCCTGAGGGGCTTCACTCGACCCTTATCACGAGCTCCTCCCCGTAATCGATTATTACCCTGGCGTAGCCCCTCAAAGCCTCATCGAGGTCCGCGTCCCCCGTATCCACCAAAAGCCTCTGGGGGCTCAGGCTGGCGATCTTCCGCCTCGTGGCCACTATCATTATATTTTCAAGGCCGACCTCCCTTATCACATCAGGGGATATCTGCTGGTTCCCCCTTCCGAATAGGAAGGCTTGGCCCCCTATGGGGGAGACTATTATCTTCGCCGGCGAGCCCCTTACGGCCCTGAGTATCTCGCCCTCGCCGGCGTCCTTCGCCAATAGCTTCCCATTGCGGATCACATCGACTCCCAGCAAGGTCTTCTCCAACCCAAGCTCATCCAAGATGGCCTTCGTCGTAGTCCCGGGGCCCACCACGTAAACGGATCCATCCCCCATGAGCTCGGAAACGTATCTAGCTATGGCCCTCTTGTTCTCCTCCTCATCCTCAACCTCCGGTCCGATGGATTTGCTCCTCTGCATCAGGGAATCCTCGGAGGGCACCTTGAGGTATCCGTGGAGCCTGATCCCGAGCCTCCCCGCCCTATACGCCTCCTCATCTATATCGAGGACCTCCGCATCAACTGCGGCTATTTCCCCCCTCAGGAATCGGGCCGCGATCCTGGCCGCTTGGATCGGGTTTATCGCGAAAACGGCGCTATGGACCTTCACGCCGGACGGTATCCCAAGGGCCGGCGCGGCTCGCCCGATCGCATCCATCACATCCCTAGCGGTCCCATCCCCCCCGCAGAAGGCGATCAGGTCCGCACCCTCCTCAGCCATTTTTCCCGCTATCGCCTTGGTATCCTCCGCGCTCGTTTCCCCCTTCCTTTCGCCGAATACGGCCTCCGGCCGGATGCCGCAGGATACGGCCTCCTCCTCCCCCATCTCCCCGGCGCCGACCAATAGGCTCGCATGGGCCTTCAATCCGACGAGTTCCTTGAGGAACTCCTCGGCCCTTTTGGGCGAAACGGGCTTGGCCCCGAGCTCGATCGCCCTCTTCAGCGCCTCGGGGCCATCCGTCCCCTTCAGCCCGACCCTCCCCCCCATGCCGGCTATGGGATTGACCAATAGGCCAAGCCTTCCGCCCAAGCCGCCATCGCCGCCGAAACCCTTAATCGCGTTTGAGGCTTGGGGAAGGCTTATAAAATCCTTGAAGGCCCTAAACCATCGCTCCCGGCAAGGGCTTGGGGCGCTCGCGAAGGGGATTGCCGCCATGTCGAAATATATCAAGGTCCTCAGGGGGGCCTTGGGCCGCTTCGCCCCAAAGGGGAGGTTCGGGGATGCGCTTAGGTCTACCATTAGCTCCTTGCGCTCGATCCCCAGAGCCGATGCCCTAACGGCGATCGCCTTAGCCCTGATAGCGGCCTCGGCCGTAGCCCTGAGGCTCCTGCCGCTGCGATGGGGCGCCTATCTGAGCGAGTTCGACCCCTATTTCCAATATAGGATTGCCGATCATCTCGTCAGGAACGGTTATACCTCCTTCTTCAGCTGGCGCGATTCCATGAGCTGGTACCCTTGGGGCAGGGACATCTTCTCCACCTCCTACCCCGGCCTCTCGTTCTCGGCCGCCGCGCTCTATAGGTTCCTCCTCTCCTTGGGCATCGACCCGGGATTATATCGAACGGTCGTATTCTTCCCGGTTGCAATGGGCGCCCTATCCGCCCTTGCGATCTATTTCCTCGGCAAGGAGCTTTGGGGCAGGCCCGCGGGCCTCATATCGGCCCTATTCCTCGCCTTCAACTCCGCCTACATAAGCAGGACGTCCCTGGGGTTCTTCGATGACGAGAGCGTGGGGATATTCGCCGCGATAATAATGTTCACCTTCTTCCTGAGGTCCATATCGCCCGAGAGGTCCCTCCGATCCGCCGTTATATACTCCCTCATGGCGGGCCTCTCGATGTCATTCCTCTGCGCGAGCTGGGGGGCGTTCAGATACGCCCTCGTCCTCTTAGCGCTCTTCTCAATGGCCCTCGCGCTCCTAGGCCGGCATTCCACGAGGCTATTGCTGTCCTACTCGCTCGCGATGGCCTTCGGCATCGGGACCGCCTGCCAGCTACCTAGGCTCGGCCATGGCTTCCTCTTGGAATGGACCACGCTTTCGATCCCGGCGGCCTTCGCGATAATACTAATGGCACATCTATTCTCCAGGGCAAAGGGGGGGAGGGCTAGGGCCCTCGTCGCCCTTGGGTTCCTCGCGGCCCTCGCGATCGCCTACGCGGCCCTCTGGGCCACCGGGAGGATCCGAGGCTTGGAGGCGAAGTTCTGGACCGTGCTCCAGCCCCTGACGAGGGCCCAGATGCCCCTCATCGAATCGGTGGCGGAGCATAGGCCGGCGACCTGGGCCTCCCTATATTACGAGTTCGGCGTCCTCTGCTTCCTCGGGATATTCGGATTCGCCGTGGCCGCGAGGAGGCTGAGGAACTCCGATATATTCCTCCTCATCTACGGCTTGACGACGCTGTACTTCGCATCATCGTTCATCAGGCTCTCGCTCCTGCTAGCTCCGGCCCTCTCCTTGGCCGGAGGGATGGCGCTGGTGGAAATAGCGAGGCCATCCGTCGATGTGATAAGGGAGGCGGTCATCTGGCCCTCCAAGAGGACCAGGCATATGCCAAGGGTCGGGAGGGAGTTCGGGGCCGCCGCGTTGCTAATACTCCTATTGGCATCGGCGCCGACCTTCCACTCGGCGGCCAGGGCCGCCTATTCGCCAGCGACGATCGTTACCTCCTCGATCCCGGCGAGCCCGCCGCCCGGCGAGCCCCACAAATATTCGGATTGGCTTGAGGCCTGCTTATGGATGAGGGACGGCCTGCCGAAGGATGCGGTCGTGTTCTCCTGGTGGGACTACGGCTATTGGATCACGGCCATCGGGGAGCGCTACAGCCTCGCGGATAACGGCACCATAAACGCGACCCAGATAGCCATGATCGCCCTAGCCTTCCTCTCCAACGAAACAAGGGCCTTGCCGATATTGAAGTATTACAACGTTTCCCACGTGGCCGTCTTCGCCACCTATACGAGAGGGGCGGGCTTCGAGCCTAACTTCTTGGGATTCGGCGAGGATTCCAAATGGTATTGGATGGCGAGGATAGGCAACGGGTCCAGCTGGGGAGGGGAGAGGACCTACTTCATAGAGAGGAGGGCGGAGGGCGGGTCAAGCTACTTCAGGCTCGTCTACGAAGGGAATAGGCTCGTTTCCAATGAAACGTTCGTCGAGAGGAATAGGCTGAACGTGAAATCCATGCTCGGCCTCCTAATAAACAGGGGGGCCATGATGCTCCCCGCGGGGCCATACTTCGAGATGGCCTTCTCCTCCAAGAACAACTTCGTCTTCGTTTACAAGGTGAATTACCCGAGCCCCTACTCGGTTACATGCACGCTCAGCCAAGCCACGATAACCTATGGGGAGGGGATCGAGATCTCCGGCCAGCTCAACTCCACCAAGCCCGATGCCCCGATAGAGGGGATACCCGTGAGCATTGAAATCTCCGAGGACGGCGGCTTGAATTGGAGGGAGTTGGCCCGCGTTGAGAGCGGGGCGAATGGGACCTATAGCCATTCATGGAGGCCCGAGGGAGGGGCATACTCCATAAGGGCGAGGTGGCGATCCGGGGATCCGAGGATCCCCGATGCCCTAAGCACGAGCGTGGACGCGGAGGTCAAGAGGGCCAATAGCCGAATAGACCTATTCGCCAGCGCCAATTCCACATCGGTCGGCAAAGCCATAGGGCTGAAGGCCCTATTGGGCGTCAATGCATCGAATGGCTTAGTGATAATCGAGCATAGGCTGGGCAATGGGACGTGGAGCCCGCTCCTATATGGCCTTCCGAAGGATGGCGATTTCACGGCCTCTTGGAAGCCGATCGCCCCGGGCAGCTACCTGCTAAGGGCGAGGTGGTCCGGGAACAGGAATTATCTCTCCTCGATAAGCCCCACCATAGTCCTCACCGTTGAGCCGGGCTGAGCGGGCCAGGGGATCTTGAAACGGCTCCTGAACCCTTAATCCCCCCTTTGGGATGCCAAAGCGGTTCGGGCCATGCGCCTATAACGGAGCGCCAGCCCTAGGGCGATCGCGAGGGCGATCGATAGGATCGCTTCGATTGCCGGGTGGGGCCAATAGCCCAAGCCCCGCGGCTTCTCCGGGATCGAGTGCCTCAGGAGGTTCAGGGCGAGCCTATCGTTATCGGTCGAGAGGACTTCCCTTCTCCCCCTTATGCGATGGTACAACCATACATAGTCCCTGACCAATCCTATGTCGAAGGCGTTCGAATCCCCAACGGCGATCAACTTGGCCCCTGAGTTGGCTTGGTAGGTGGCTATCATGACGCCGCTGAACGCGGGGTCGCCGTACTCATAGCCGGTGGCGACGACCTCGGCTGGATCCCTGACCGTGAGGAATATCCCGCCGAAGAAGGTCGCGTTCCTGATGCCCTCGGAGATCGGGTGCTCTCGGTTGAAGTTCTCCATTATCCCAGTAGCCGGGGGGCGCTCGACCTCCTCCGGCCTGACGAACTCCTCTATCCTCTGATAAGCGAAGTCCGCGTCATATAGGATCAGGAGGCTCGTGCCCCTCTCGAGGATCTTTGGGAACATGGAGGCGCTGCCCTCGTGGAGCTCCGTGTCGAAGAGGAGTATGGCATTGTAGCTACCGCTCATCATTAGGCCCCAAGGATCGCCCATGCCCGTGGAGTTCATCGCCTGCCTCAGGGAATCCACATCATATCCCCCCTCGGAGGCGATCCTCCACAAATCGAATGCCCCGAGCGGCCAGATGTTGGCATAGGCGGATATCAGCGATCCGCCCCAGAGCCTCTCCGCATCGAACGGTATGATTTGATGATATTGAACATCTATCCTTCCTTGGAAGACGTCATCGAAGAGGACCTTGGCCTTCGCCGCCTTGCAATCTATCCTGATCTCGATCTCATCGATGGGCCTCGTCCCGTTTAGGAGCCTCAAGCGCCCCCTATACGTCAAGGGGCTGGATCCCTCAGGGATTTGGATCTGGATCGGGATCGATACGATCCCGGTGGCGTTCGCGACGAAGCGGGACGTGGAGTTCCGATAGCGATCCCCGACCACGAAGTAGTCGGGCGTCGGATCCAAGACCTCTCCGGTGGCCGCCTTGAGCGATTTATGAACGGAGATGCGAGAGGCGTTTGAGAAGGACGCTATGGAGGCCACGCTGCCGGTTATCTCGAGCGTCGCGTTAACGAGCCTCTCCGGCGCTATAACCGTTAGGTTCGCGACCTTGAAGTCGCCCGGGTAGAGGCAGATGAGCGGCGCGGTCGTGGAATTGAGGGCCCTTATGGCGAACCTGGTTAGGGAGGGCTTATCCCTTAGGGCCAAATAAGCGGCGGTCGCGTTTAGGAGGCCGGCGCCTTGAGCGCTGGGGTCAAGGCCAAGATCCTTGGCACCGGCCATTAGGGCGGCCTTTATGGCATATGGGCTCCTCCTGGAGGCATTCGGGGCGGCCTGCTTCAAGAGGGCCGCGGCCCCGGAGACGAAGGGCGCCGAGACCGAGGTCCCCCACATTTCCCCGTACGGCGATTTGAACTTCGAAATTGGGACCGATGAAATCACGGCGGCCCCCGGCGCCACGATGTCAGGCTTCTCGACCACCGTATACGGCGCGGGGCCCCTGCCGCTGAAGTAAACGATCCCCCCGCTTCGATAACAGGCGCCGACCGCTATGACGTGAGGGGATAGGGCGGGGCTGGTGATCGTGAAGGTGCTGGGCCCGTAGTTCCCGGCCGAGGCCACGACGATTATGCCCGCCCTAACGGCTTTCTCGGCCGCCCTTAGCAGCGCATCGCCAATCGATATCGGCAGGAGGCCGAGGCTGAGGTTTATGACGTCGGCCTTATGCTCGATCGCCCAATCGATGCCGGCGACGGCGCCGGAGATTTGGCCGGCGCCCAGCTTATTGAAGACCTTGATATTATAGAGCTTGGCCATCGGGGCCACGCCCTTCTGGGTCCCCTTCACGATTGTGGCATTGAGGACCTTCTCAGCGAAGTATCCATAGAAGCCCTTCGCATCCGCCGCGCCGGTCCCGGCTATTATGCCGGCCACGAAGGTCCCGTGGCCAACGTAATCGTTCGCATCCTTCTCCTCGCCGGGGGCGAAGGAAACCTCGCCGATCACCTTGGTCTTGTTCATCAAGGGGTCCGCGAAGTTTGGATGGGTTTTGTCTATGCCGCTGTCCAAGACGGCGATCGTGATGTTCTCGCCCCTGAAGCCCAATTTCCAAAGCCCGCTCGCGCCTATCATTTCAACGGTTTCGTTTAGGAAAGCAGGATATCGGCCGAGGAATGGATAATCCCTCCCCACATCGAAGGCCTCCGCAGCCATCCGGATCCTCAGGTCGGGATATATGCCCAATATGCCCGCTCCGCGCGAGAGCCTCTCCAAGCCTTGGGGATCCACCTCGAGCAAGGCCATTCCCAACGAACCATACTTGCTCAAAAGCCTGGCCCCGGGCGGGAGCGGGGGCAACTCGCCCTCATACTCCACTATAACCCTGGCCGGCCATCCGCCCATCAAGCCCAATAGGTTGACCGATCCTTCGCCCGATCCGGTCCCTTGGGCTCGGATGGGCAATTCCAATGCCTTAGCAGAGGAAGTTTGGGCTAAGGGGTGCATTAAAAGGGCCAACAATAGGAGGGTAAGCCGCGTGCGTGGTTCTCGCACTCTCATCCTATGTTCGGCCATACGCCTCAACTTTCGATTTCTTGGCGAGGCTAGCCAAGACCGCAACTTAAACTTTCCATGCCTTATCCCTTCGCTGGGCTCGATCCCAGAGCAGTTGTGGGGAGGCCCTTCCGCATTCGAAACAAGCTTAATATATAAGCTAGAGCGAGCTCCCGCTCAGCCGCCCATTCGGTTCATGAGCCCTCGGAGGAGGTCCTCGGTCGAGGTGGCCATGGGATTGGAGGGCTTTAGGAGGCTGCTCTCTAGGGGGGATGTCGCTCCGCTCCTTCGCAGATCCTTCACGAATACCCTTTTCGATTCCACTTTCATGTTGCTCGGCATAGTCGTCGGAGTGGCCCATGCATCGGGGGCGGGCCTAAGGGCCATCGTGCTCACGATGGCGACGAGCAGCCTAGCCCTCGGCATCTCGACCGGCGTAAGCGTCTACGAGTCGGAGCTCCTCGAAAGGGAGAGGGAGATATCGGAACTAGAGATGGCGCTCTTCAGGGACCTCGATGGGACTTGGATCGAGAGGTCGGCCAAGTCGATAGCCCTGCTGCTGGCCTTGGTCAACTTCTCCACCCCCCTCCTCTCATGCGGGGTGGCGATATCGCCCTTCGCATTGGTCGCCCTGAAGGCCCTAGGGCTTGAGGAGGCCGCTTGGGCCTCGATAGCGCTGGCGCTGGGGATGCTGTTCGCGGCCGGCGCCTATATGGGGAGGGCCGGGGATAGAAACCCTTGGATCAGGGGCCTAAGGATGGTCGGGTTCGGATTGATCGCCTTCGCCGCCGGATTCCTCCTCGACTCGCTCATTTGAGCCAATAATTGGGTAATGGAGCTACTGGGAGGCCGGCCTCTGCGGGACCTGCTTGGATTTCGATACGCTTATCTCATCCACGCCCTTTATGGACATGCCGCTATCGCGCAAGATCCTCATTATCTCCTCATATCCTATGTTCGGGCCCCTAACGGTCAGCTTCACCGTCTCGGTCCTAGCATCGACATCGGTGACGACTATATCGCATTCCTCCACGCCGTTCACTGAGCAAATGGCCTTGGAGAGGTCTACCAAAGCCGTTTCGCGCGGCTTCGAGGCCTCTATCAATAACCTCCGGATGTTTATCCCCATTTCCTTCTTCCCTCCATGGGATTGTTGGGGAAGCCATATTTATCGCCTTAGGGGCGGCCATCCTATGGGCCAGTGGGGCTTGCCGATGGCGAGCGGGAACCCGGGGTCTCGCCAATGCTCGAGGTCTTCATAGACGGCCTCGCGGAGCCAACGAATCCTGGCATAGGAACCTTTGGGTTCGTGATCTACCGGGACGGGGAGAGGGTTAAGGAGGCATATGGGTTCGTTGGGGAGAGCGTTTCGAACAACTTCAGCGAGTACCATGCCCTATGCGAGGCCCTGAGGTGGATCTTGAAGCGGGGCTGGCAGGGGGAGGAGGTGATCGTTAAATCCGATAGCCTTTTGTTGGTCAACCAAATGAGCGGGCGATGGAGGGTTCGGGGGGGCCTCTACGCGCCGAAGCATCTCGAAGCCCTGAAACTGGCCCGGGAGTTCGATAGGATATCCTTCCTGTGGATACCAAGGGAGGAAAACTCGGAGGCCGATTCGCTCAGCAGGAGGGCATATGAGATCTATCTGAGGGAGCGCATAGGGGCAAATCGAATGGGGGACTCATCCGGCCGATAATTGAGCTTTCAGCCAGCCCTTCGGATCGCTGGCAGTTATAGGGATCGCTTGACAAATAATGGCTTTAAGAGAGTTGGCCGGGCGGCGCCGCGCTGAAGAGCTGGCGATGGCCCCGGTCCCTCAACCCCTAAGTTGACGACCTCACGAAATCGAGTTAACCTTAAATAGCGGCGCTAAGGGAGCCGATACCAGAAATGGGGCTGACTCCGAGGACCCGAAGGATCAGGGATCTCCTCGCTTCGACGAAACCTTCCATATGCCATGAGAGGGCCCTCCTGATCACCCAAGCCTACATGGAAAGCGAAGATGAGCCGACCATTATAAAAAGAGCGAAGGCATTGGATAGGATCCTCACCAATATGAGCATTTATATCAATGAGGGGGAATTGATAGTCGGAAATCAAGCCAGCAAGCCAAAAGCCGCTCCGATATTCCCAGAATTTGGCACTTGGATGGAAACGCAATTGGATTCCGTGAGCGAGAGGCCCCTTTATGCATTTGAAATCAGCGAGGAGGCTAAAAAAAATTTAAGGAACGTATTCCCATATTGGAGGGGGAAAACTGTAGAAGAGCTCGGCTTATCCATTTTGGAAGGTGAGGCAAAGAGGGTTTTTCATGACGAAGACAATCCGATAATCTCTACGCTTTTCTTGCGTAACGGGGTTGGGCACATAGTTGTAGATTATGAAAAGGTTCTGAAGAATGGATTCAAACGCATCAAAATGGATGTCGAAGAAAAGATTAAAAGAACCGATCCCTCAGATCCCGAGGGCCTTAGAAAATTGGCCTTTTATAATTCTGCATCGATCGTTTGCGATGCCGTTATAAAATTCTCCGAGAGATACTCCAAGTTGGCAATGGAATTGAGCGAAATGTGCAAGGATCCCATAAGGAAGGAGGAGCTGTTGAAAATATCAAAAATATGCGAAAGCGTCCCAGCCAACCCCGCGAGGACTTTTCACGAGGCCCTTCAGGCCCTCTGGTTCACTCACTTGATCATTCAAATAGAGAGCGATGGGCTGGCCATTTCCCCAGGCCGCATGGATCAGTATCTCTATCCATACTTTAAACACGATGTGGAAAAGGGGATTGTAACGGAACGCGAGGCGGAAGAGCTCATTCAATGCTTATGGCTGAAATTTAACGAAGTTAGGAAGGTCAATGAGCCTCCGAAAGGAGGGGTGTATGGTGGGGTAACAATGTCCCAAATGATAACGCTGGGGGGCATAAACGATGATGGGGGCGATGCAACCAACGAATTATCATACCTGTTTTTGAAGGTCGATGGAGACGTAATGATGGAGCAACCCACTCTGTGCGTCAGAGTTAATGAAAGTACCCCCGATGAACTCATGTTCGAGGCGATCAAATTGCTGAAGAGGGGCACCGGAAAACCGGTATTCTTCAATGACCATGTGATAATCCCGACATTGCTTTCGCTGGGCGTACCGCTTAGGGAGGCCAGGGGATATGCGATAGTGGGATGCGAAGAGCCGACCACAGTTGGGAACGCTTACGGATGGACGAATGCAGCATTCCTAAACTTAGCTAAAGTACTGGAACTTACATTGAAAGAGATAAAAGAGAGCCCAGGGATAGGCTTTGATGAGCTAATCGGGAAATTCTATGAAAAGCTCAACTACTATGTAAGGCATATGATTGCGATGTTGAATGCTTGGGATTTGGCCCATCAAGAGCGCGCGCCAACCCCATACCTTTCGCTATTGGTCGATGATTGCATCGAAAAGGGATTGGATATTACGGCCGGAGGCGCAAGGTATAACTATACGGGCCCGCAAGGGATAGGCTTGGCGGATGTCGCCGACTCCCTTGCGGCCATCAAAAAGGTAGTTTATGAGGATGGTATCGTTCCATTGGGGGAATTGATTGAGGTGCTTGAGGAAAACTTTTTGGGAAGGGAGGGCTTGAGGCAGAAGCTATTGAAAGCGCCCAAATACGGAAACGACATGGACGAGGCGGACATATACGCCAAGGAGGTTGCGAAAAGATATTGTGCGGAAGTGAGCGGATATAGAAATCCCAGGGGCGGCGTATATAGGCCCGGGCTCTACTCGGTAGCAGCCCACGCCAGCGCCGGCGCAAATACAAAGGCCCTCCCAAGCGGGCGGAGAGCCGGGGAGCCGCTGGCGAACAATATATCCCCAGTATATGATCTACAGGGCCCAACGGCGGCGGCTAAATCCGCATCAAAGATCGACCATTATTTGATATCGAATGGAACGGCGCTGACCATAACGTTTCACCCCTCGGTGGCGAGGTCGGATGACGATGTTCGGAAGTTAATCGCATTCGTCAGAACGTTTTTCAGGCTTGGTGGGTTTGGCATAGGGATGAACATAATTACATCCGAGGTCCTCAGGGATGCCCAGCGATATCCGGAGAGATATCAAGGGCTTTTGGTCAGGGTTTCAGGATATAGCGCGAGATTCGTGGATTTGCCGAAGAGCTTACAGGATGAGATCATAAGAAGGACGGAGCATATACTTTGAATCATAAGTGCTTGTAAATGAAGGCACGCGGAGTTATATTTAATATCCAGAGATACTGCGTTCACGACGGCCCCGGGATTAGAACCGTTATCTTCTTGAAGGGTTGCCCATTGAGGTGCATTTGGTGTTCCAATCCGGAGGGACAAAATCCATTCCCCGAGGTGCTGTATTACGAAGATAGATGTAAGAGATGTTTTATTTGCGTAGCCATTTGCCCCAAAAGGGCTATTGAGGCGAGGGATGAAGGGCTTGTCATAAACAGGCAAAGATGCGATTCATGCGGCAAGTGCGTGGAATCTTGCCCGAATGGCGCGTTGGAAATGGTCGGGGAGGTGAAGAATGCTGAGGAGGTGCTGGAGGTGGCGGGGAGGGATGTGAAGTTCTATCGCGACTCGGGCGGCGGAATAACGTTATCTGGCGGGGAGCCGCTTTATCAACCGGATTTCTCCATGGAGATCATGAGGGGCGCCAAAAGGATGGGCATCGATACCGCCATCGAAACGTGTGGGCATGCCCCCTGGGAGGAGGCGGTCAAGCCCCTTTTGCCTTATGCCGATTTGATCCTGTACGACTTAAAACATAGCGATCCAGAAGCCCATAAAAGGTATACCGGAGAGTCTAACGAGTTGATCTTAAAGAACCTAAAATTGATTGATGCGTATGGGAGAAGGATGATAATCTCTATACCCCTCGTACCAACCGTTAATATGTCCAAGGGGGTCATCGATGGAATCGTGAGGTTGATATCCGATCTGAAGAGCGTCGAGGGGGTCGTTCTCCGTCCGTACCATGCATTTGGCGTACCGAAATATAGGTTATTGGGGAGGAACTACCAATTAGGATGCGTCAACCCAGTCGAAGGGGAGGAGCTCTTATACTATAAGGAACTCATCTCGGATGCATTAAACGTTCCTGTGAAAATCGCGTGAAACCTTTTTCATCGCTCTTCACGGATGCCAACGATCCCTCGATAAAGAGCGGGGGTCTTCCATCGCCAGAGATCAGAGCATCGCCCGCTCCGCTTTCAAACGACTATCTTCAACGCTTTATAGATCTCCGGGAGCTTGCTCTTAACGGCCGAGCTTACGTTTTCGTATAGGCTGTTGCCGTGGGCATCCATGCCGACGTGGAGGGGACCGAAATCCTCAACCCTGAGGGCGAAGACCTTTTCGGCCCCCAGCTCCTCCCAATACGCCGCATGAACCCCCTTCACCCTCGAGGTGTAAAGGGCCGAGGCTCCTCCCACTTGGGCCAAGTAGACGCATCCAATCTCCCTCATGGCCTCCAACGTCGCCCTATCCATCCCACCCTTGCCTACGATCCCCCTGATCTTGAACCCTCGGATGAGCGGTGGCTCATATTTATTTAGCAAAGCGCTCGTGGTCGCGCCGATATAATTGAGCTTCCATCCGGCATCGGTTCGGGCTATGGAGGAAAATGCGTGATAGATCACAGAGCCCTCGAGGTCGAATGGGGGCCGCTCCCCCTTCTCAGCGCATTCGAGGGCCTTCAGGTGGCCTCCCAACCTGATCTGGTAAATGGTCCCCGTGAGATAAACTACGTCCCCAACCCTTAAGGCCCTCGCGTCCCCTTCGCTCAAGGGCGTTTCCAGCCTAATCACGTTCCCCATATCCCATCCCCAACTAAGTATTCGACCCCCCCATCGGAATATATCCTCGCCGAGGCCCTCCTAGCGGCCCAGCATAACAGCTTCACGGCGACGGGCATCTCGGTCGTATGGGTATGGCCTATCTCGATGTTGACCGCCAAGGCCGTCGTATCCCCGCCCATGCCCATGGGTCCTATGCCGGTGCCATTTATGGCGTTAAGGAGTTCCTCCTCCATCCTCCCCACCTCCGGATCCGGGTTCCGCATGTTGAGCGGGCGGAAGGCCGCCATCTTGGCCAACCATCCGACATAATCGAAGGAGGTCCCCATGCCGACCCCGACGATTATCGGAGGACATGGTTTTCCCCCCGCCTCGACGACCGTATCCAAAACGAACTTCTTAACTGCCCATATGGGATCCGCATAGGAGAAGATCCTAAGCGCGCTGGGGGCGGTTTCGGAGCCCGAGCCTATCGGCATAGCCACGAGCTCCACGTAATCGGCCCCTGGCAAAAGGTCTATGTGGAGGACCGGGACGTGGATGCCCACGTTCGTCCCGGTGTTCGCCCTCGTAAGCGGGTGGACGCAATGGGGTATTAGGGGGATTCTTTGGGTCGCCCTTCGCGATCCCTCCCCAATCGCCTTGATGGGATCCCCCTCCAAAACCGCCCTCGTCCCGATCCTCACCCAATAAGCCGGGATGCAAGTGTCCTGGCATATGAGCAAATCCCTCTCCTTGGCCATTTTCGAGTTCTCCACGATCGCCGAAAGGATCCCTTTGGCGATGGCGTTCGTTTCCCTTTCATGGGCCCTTTGCAAGGCCTCGAGGACATCCCCTGGAAGCTCCTTCAAGGCCCTCTCATAAAGTTTCGAAGCGGTATCCTTGATCAATTCCTCTGGGATTGGCAAGTTTCCATAGCCACCTAAAGGGGCGCATTAATAAAGATTTGGATTCGATCGGTTTGAATTTTAAAATTCATGTTAATTTTACGTTTTAGATTTAATGATTTTTTGATGATTAAGAAAAGCTGTTAAGCGAAATACTTATAAATATGAATTTCAAACAATCCTTGAAAATGTGAAGTTATTTTCGTGGTGGGAGAATGGAGGCTAAGAAGACGGTAATTTCGAAGGGCGAAGAATATGAGGTCAAGGAGATACCGGCTCCGCCATCTGGATGGGACACCCTTAGGGGAAAGGTGAGGTGGATCGGGCCAGGGTTCATCGTGAGCGGCTTGGAGGTCGGCACGGGAGAGCTGATAATATGCTCCATCGCGGGAGCCATGTATGGGGCGGCCTTCGCATGGACCATCCTCTTGAGCGCCCTAATCAAAGTGACGAATAACTACCTATGGTCCAAGTATACGATAGCCACCGGAGAATCCCCAATGCGCTTATTCGCGAGGATACGCCCATTCCTATGGCTGGTATGGCTTTACATGTTTTCCGTCATCATCAGCGATGCCTGGTTCTTCGCCGGTTGCTCGTCCTCCGCGGGAACGGCCTTGTTCGAGTTGACGAAAACCGGAACCTATATGCTTTGGGGCTACGTTATTGCCATAATCGCCGTCATCACGTTGGCAGGGCCAAAGGTCATATATAATGTCATTGAAAAAATAGTAACGGTTACCTCGTTGATGCTCACTTTCGGCATGATGGGGGTGGTCATAGCAACGGGGGCTCGTTATCCCGAGGCGGTCGGGGAGTTCATAAGGGGCATGTTCAGCTTCGGATACATACCTCCAAAGCCCGGCGCCTTGGCGTTCATGGTCACGATGTTCGGCTGGGCGTTCGGAGGGGGCCAGCTGGAGATGACCAGATACGCCATATACGCCAGGGAGAAGGGCTATGCGATGGGGCAATATGTGGCAAAGATCACCGGGCTCAGGGCGAAGCCGGAGGAGATCCCGGTAAAGGGGTTCATGCCCTCCACCAGCCCGGAGAGCCTTAAGAACTTCAAGGCTTGGCTATCCCTGCTGAGAACGGATATGATCTATGTCTATACGCCCTTGGCGCTATTCGGCTCCTTGAGCTACATGTTCAGCGGGATGACGATCCTGAGGCCATTGGGGTTGGTGCCGGCGGGCATCAAAACGGCCGTTGAGCAAGCGCGATACTTCGGCGAATACGTGGGGCCCTGGGGCTTCGCGTTATTCCTCTTCCTAGCCGCCGTAACCCTTTGGGATACGTTTTTGTCCGTTATGGATGGGAACAGCCGCGTCATGGCCGAGGGGATGTGGCAAGCCATACCGGCCGTGAGGAGGAGGCCGCAAAGGGATTGGTACTATATGTGGGTGGCGATCTTCACTATTTGCGCGTTCGTGCTTGCACTCGTTGCAAGCCCCGCAGTACTGGTCCAGATAGGATCGACGCTTGGGGCCGCCTTCATGTTCATCACCATGATTTCCGTCCTCTACGTAACCTATAAGGGCCTGCCGAAGGAGTATTGGCCGCACCCGATCCACACAATAATCCTCATAGGCGGAATCGCATTCTACATCTTCCTAACTGGTACGGTGATCGCGGGCTTCTTCGGGATCAAGCTGTAACAGAGGATCTTACAAACCCCACCCTTTTTTTAAAAAACTAAAGAATCTTATCGTTTTAAGTCGTGATGAGAATTTCTGCGTATGGATTAACCGCGATTCGCCCAGGACGGGAAAGCTTAAAATCTCGGGCGGCCAAAAACCCTCAGGTGCTTCCCGTGAAAAGATTAGGGCTCATAGGGTTGGGCATAGTGGGGAGCAGGGTCGCCGCGAACTTGCTCAAAGCCGGCTATCCGCTGACGGTCTTCGATATTAGGGAGGAGGCCTTGGAGGGGGCTTGCGGGAGGGGTGCCGCAAGGGCCTCCTCGCCGAAGGCGGTTGGCGAGCGGTCCGACGCCATCCTATTGAGCCTGCCGTCGCCGAAGGAGGTCAAGGAGGCCCTCTTCGGCGAGGAGGGCGCGGCCCATGGCCTGGGTAGGGGCCGAATGGTCATCAACCTGAGCACCATAGGGCCCAAGGCGGCGATCGAGATTGGGGAGGGGCTAAGGGCGATGGGGATCGAGTTCATCGACGCGCCGATCACGGCGCCCTATATGGGGTATCTGGCCGCCGAGAGGGGCGAGCTAACGATCCTCGTGGGCTGCGAGGAGGGCGCCTTCGAGGAGGCCGAGCGGATACTCTCGAAGATAGGCAAGGTCGTGGTCCGCGTTGGCCCGGTGGGCAGCGGGCAGGCAGTGAAGCTCGCGAACAACCTCATGGCGGCCATAAACACGCTCGGCCTTTTCGAGGCCGCCTTATGGGCCTCGAAGTACGGAATCGATCCCAAGACCCTTGAGGTGCTCAGGTTCGGGACCGGGGATTCGTGGGCCCTCAGGAACCGCCTCCCGAAGCTCCTAGCCAGGGACTTCTCGCCGGGTTTCAAGACCGGCTTGATGCATAAGGACATAGGCCTATTCTTGGAGGAGGCCAGGGAGCTGAACCTCTTCACGCCCTTGGCCGGCCTTGTATACCAGCTGCTCCAAGCCGCCAAGGCATTCGGGCTAGGGGAGGAGGATTGGGGATCGATAATAAAGGTCTACGAGGCCATAAATGGCGTCAAGGTGGGGAGCCCGGGGCGCCCGCCCGGATCCTCCTCTTCGCGATCATGAGGGCCATTGCCAAGGCCAGCGCCATCAAGGCGGGCATCGCGAGGGCCGGGTACTCCGGTATGGGCGTCCGGCTCTGCTCCAAGTAAAAGTCGATAGAGGAGGAGGAGCCGCTGGTCACGGCCACCGTGGCCACCTGCTCGGCATAGCCGGGGGCGATAACCCTTATGACGAACGTCCCCGAGGGCAAAACGAGCTCGTAAAAGCCGTCCATCGAAGTGGCGGAGTATTGGCCATCGGCCGTTTCGATCCTGGCCCAAGATATGGGCTTCAAGCGCCCCCTCCAATCATACCCATAGACGTAGCCCCATACAACGCCTCCCCCTTCGGCCCAAGCTTGGGCCATGGCTCGGGGGATCGCATGAGCCGCCAATGAGGCGGCCAGAATCAATAACAGGAGCGGGGGAAGCCGCTTCGATGAAGCCATGGGCGGTCCGTATAGGATTGGCCGGGTTGGGGTATATATCCTTTAATCCGCTCGGCCCCTTCCTCAAGCCGGGCCGGCCTCCCCCGCCAGCCTGCGGACCCACCTCAATTCCTCCACATCGTCCCGGCGCCCATCGAGCGGGGTTTCGAGGATCATCGGGAGCCGGGCCAGCGCCCCATGGCGCAATATGGCCCTGAACCCCCCATCCCCTATCCGCCCCATGCCTATATGCTCATGCCTATCCACGCCCGAGCCCAAGCCGCCCTTGGAATCGTTTATGTGAACGACCTTCAGCCTCCACAAGCCCAGCGCCCTCTCGAACTCGTCCATCGTTTCCCCGAGGGAGCCCTCATCCCTCAGATCGTAGCCGGCGGCGAAGGCGTGGCATGTATCGAGGCAAACGCCCACCCGCTCCTTCGCATCCACCCCATCGATTATTCGGGCGATCTCCTCGAAGGTCGAGCCGATGCCGTTCTTGGAGCCCGAGCCGTTCTCCAGCAATAGCATAACATCGCCCGGGCCCTCCGAGAGGGCCGAGTTGATCGCCGCGATAACCCGCCTCGATCCCTCCTCGGCCCCCGCGCCCAAATGGCTGCCCAGATGCGCAACCAAATATGGTATCCCAAGCCTTCGGCAGGTGGCCAGCTCCGCCCCGAGGGCTTCGACCGATTTGGCGTATACGGCCCTCTTCGGCGATGCCAGGTTCGGGAGGTAGGGCATGTGGCCCACGGCCGGGCCGATGCCCGATGCCCCGAGCTTCCTAGCGAACTCCCGGGCCTCCCCATCCCCGAGCCTCCTCCGCCGCCACCCCCTCGGGTTCCTGGTGAAGATCTGGAAGGTATCGCAGCCAAGGGCAATGGCCCTATCGACGGCCCTATCCACTGAGCCGGCTATGGATACGTGCACCCCGACCTTCGGCATCGCCCGACTCTACGAGGCGCGCCAGATAAAAGCTTCGACGGGAGCGTTGGGATTTGCGAATGGATGAGCGCCCTCGCCCTCAGAAGAGATAAATATCGGCCTTGGCAAATTCAAGCCACTTCGTTTGCAGGTGGCATCGTTGCGGGTCGTCCGCCATGGCCCCTCGTCTCGCCAATCGCGTCTCGAGGGGATATCGGGAATGAGGCGATGAGATGCCATGGACTTCTCCCAGAGATGGGATCTCTTCCTCCTGAACGCCGTTTCCTTCGCCGCCTTCCTAGTCCTGATCCCGATCAAGAAGGAGAACGCGAAGATCTCGGCCGGCCCATACCTGTCCTTCATAATAGCCCTATTCGCCGAAATGTACGGGTTCCCATTATCGGTCTTCATCATAACCTCCCTACTGGGGGGGGAGGATTTGATCCTCCGGTTTGGAAGCGCCTTCCCCATCGCATATCGGATTGGATTCGCGATAATGATCCTCGGGATGGCCCTCGTATTCTTGGGATGGCGGCGCATCTACGGTGCGAGCGGTTTGGTTACAACTGGGATCTATGGCTTGGTCAGGCATCCGCAGTATCTTGGGATAATCCTGCTGACGCTGGGCCTGCTCATTCAGTGGCCGACGATCCCCACCCTGCTGATGTGGCCGATCCTGGCCCTTTTGTATTATAGGTTGGCTATACGAGAGGAGAAGATGTTAGAAGAGAGGTTTGGGGACGAATATCGGAGATATAGGCGGAGGGTGCCCATGTTCCTGCCCAAGCCGATACCGAAACGATCCCCTCGCGGATCGACTTGATGCCCATGTCAAAGGCATGGAACTGCCATGGTAAAGAAAGGTGCCGAAACATGCGATCGGCATGTTTCGGCGCGTTTTGGGATTATTTCAGCCCCGCTCCCTTGACCGCTTCGATGAACCTCTTCGAGTCCGAAACCCAGCCGAATACGCCGCCCTGCATCTTGATTTGCTTTATGGCCGCTTCGTAGTTTCCGTAGTCGGTAGCTCCCGTGCAGTCCTTCAGCAATAGGCACCAGTATCCGAAGTCATTGGCCTCCCTCATGATCGTGTGCACGCATACGTCCGTAGTGATCCCCGTTATGACCAGGTGCGTTGGCGGGGGGAAGATATTCAAGAGTTGCTGGAGCATGGTGCTCTGGTGGAAAGCGCCCTTGCTGGCCTTATCGACGACGTACTCTCCCGGCATCGGGTAGAGCTCTTCTATTATGTCCCAGTTCCTTTCGCCCCTGATCAAGAGCCTGCCAAGGCCACCCGGCGGCGTATCCCCAATGCCAACGCCGTTCCCAATTATCTTGCTCCTCAGGATCTTGTTGAACGGACAATCCGACAGATCGGGCAGATGGCCCTCCCTCGTGTATATTACCTTGATATCCGTCCCCCGAATGGCGTCTAGGCAAGCCCTGATGGGTTTGATCGGCGCCGCCGTTAGGGATAGATCGTACCCCATTACATCGACATATCCCTTCTTCCCACAGAAATCTATCTGCATATCTATGACCAAGAACGCAGTCCTCGCCGAATCAAACTCCAGCCAAGCGGTGTCTCCAAACCTTGGGCAATCCTCGACCTCGACCTTGAATAACTTCCCGAGAGGCTCCCCGTAGAGCCATGTGGGAAAATGAAAGGTTCTATCCTTCTTGAATTGCTCATAAGCCTCCTCCACCTTCTTTAAGCGGTCATCGCGGGCTTTGGTCATAAAGGGTTCATAAGTCCTAATCTGGACCATTTTCTTCACTTCCCATTGTCTCGGCCACCAACTGCCATATTCCAAGCCAACGCTGGAACGGCAGCGGTAGCCACATGATAATATTGGGAACGATTATTTATATATAATGTAAGCCTAAACGGGGGCACTTGCCTTAAGGTGGCTATGGGAATCCACCTCCGGGCCATTCTCGGGCGCATCCAAATCCAAAAGGGGCTCAGAATAGGCTTCCTCGAATCGACGGGGTTGAAATCTGGCCCATCAAAGCTTGGACGTGAGGGATTCGCAGAAGGCGATCCATAAAGGCGGCTTAAAGCAACAGCGCCGAAGAGAGGGGCCAAAAGCTTAAAGGAGACGTTGGCCATACCCTGGGAGAGCTCGAATGGGTAAATCGTTCGAACTGGTCTATGATGTGGATGAGAAACCAAGGTCGGCTAGGGATATAGCCATATACGGCTTCCAATGGGTCGTGACCCTTTTCTACTGCGTCGTATGGGGTTACGCGGTCGTTGGCCTGGGCCTCGGGTTCACGGGGGAGGTCATGGCTGGATATATGGCCACGGTCGTCCTGATGATCGGCCTATCGACATTCGCCCAGGCCTATGCCGGGCATAGGTTTGCCATGGTATCCGGGCCGAACATAATCCCCTCCCTAGCAATACTCTCGGCGCTGGCGATAGGCGGGAGGGAATACGCGCTTCTATCATTCAATGCCCAAGCGATCGCCGGGGTCGTCGTATTCGTACTCGGTGCAGCTGGAGTGGTGGGATATATCTCCAAGGTTTGGAGCCCCTTGGTCTTGGGCTCCATGGTCATGATGGTCGGATTGGCAATAGCGGGTTTGGGAGCGTCGCTGATCGCGGCGCATGGCCCGGGATGGCCACTATTGGTCGGCATCGGTCTCGCATTGGCCGCTGGCATCGTTTCGATTAAGGGGAAGGGCCTCATATCCACTATCCCCACGCTGATCGTAATCGTTGCGGGCTACGCGATCTTCATCGGGGCTGGAATGTTTGACTGGGAAACGGTCACGCGATTGCCCCTCATAGCCGTACCGAAGTTCTTCCCCTACGGAGCCGGTATTCCCCCCGCCGACTTAATAGTGACGATGACCATCGTGAACCTCATGGCCGCATTGAACCTATATGGGAATATAACGGGATGGGGCTCGATCGTTGGCCATACGGTCTCAAAGCCCCAAGCGAGGCGATCGTTCTCCGTATTGGGCCTCGTCGAGACGTCCCTAGCTGGGTTGCTGGGTGTCCCAGGCCTCGTCCCATATGGGGAGAACCTAGGCATAATCACGCTGACTAGGGTCGCATCCCGATACTTCTTGCTCGTGGGCTCCATCATATTCATCATAGTGGGGTTCTTCGGGCCCATGGGCGGATTCATGGCGGCCATGCCGAAACCGGTGGCCGGGGCGATCTTGATCGGGATCGCATCTACGGTGATCGGCATAGGGGCGGATATTTGGAGGAGCCAGGAGTTCGGTCGCAGGGAGATATTTATAGTTGGATTCTCGGTATTCCTCTGCTTCGGTTTGAGCACATTGCCCACTGGGTTCTGGGCCCAAGTGCCGAGATTGGTGGCCACGGTATTCAGCAATCCAGTAATATCGGTCATAATCGTTGTGATAATATTGGAACGAATGATATTCACAAAGCCAAGGCCTTCCGCTTGATCTAAAAGCTTAGCCTCCCTTAAACTATTTTTAACTATATGGCCATTGGCCACTCTCAACCCAACCATCAGGTCCAGTGATGCCTTGGATGGGCGGCGATCGAGCGGGCCTATGTGCCGGTGTAGCGCATAGATGAGCCTCACATCCGCCTTTGCAAAAGCTTATTAATAAGATAATTTAGGTGAGAAAATTGGAATGAACCCGGAAGCGTCGAAAGGAAAGTACGGCTCATGGTGGGTGTCCGGCGACTGGAATGCCTTCTTTGGGTTATGGACCAACGTCCTAATGAACGTCATGGTCCTTAGCAGCCTGATGCTTTTCGTCGTGAGGATGCCCGCGGAGATCGTCTTCGGCCGCATCATCCCGGCCGTTGGCATATCCCTCATAGTTGGGAATTTTTATTATGCCCATATGGCAAAAAGATTGGCGAAGAAGGAGAAGAGGGACGATGTGACCGCCCTTCCATACGGCCCCAGCGTTCCCCATTACTTCCTCGTCACGCTCGTGATAATGCTCCCGGTAGTCCTCAAGACGGGCGATCCGGTGCTCGCATGGCGCATAGGGCTTGCGTGGTGCTTCATCGAAGGTCTCATTGAGGTCTCCGGCGCATATTTTGGGAAAGTAATACGCCAGCATACGCCGCGCGCCGCAATGCTCGGCACGCTCGCCGGGATTTCGATCGCCTTCATCAGCATGACGCCCGCGATGCAGATGTCGGAAGTCCCCTGGATCGGTTTCATCTCCTTCGGGATAATCTTGGTGGCCTGGTTCGCCATAGTCCCAATGCCCCTCAAAATGCCAGGCGGCCTGCTGATGATCCTCATAGGTACCGCCGTAGGGTGGCTCACGGGATATATGAAGCCGAAGCCCCTTATGGAGGCCATCGCGGGCTTCGCTCCATACTTGCCCTCCCTCGCCGTTTCCGACTTACTGCAGGGTTTAGGGGAGTTCGCTCCGCTCCTATCCACTGCCATACCTATGGGAATCTACAACTTCACCGAGGCCTTTAACAACGTCGAGAGCGCAGCCGCAGCTGGAGACGAATATAACGTTTCCGAAGTAATTTTCGTGGATGGGGTCGGGACCTTGGCGGGAGCGGTTTTGGGAAGCCCATTCCCAACCGCGGTGTACATCGGCCATCCCGGATGGAAATCCATCGGCGGGCGCATCGGCTACTCCCTCGGAACCGGGATCGCCATAGGTATCGTATGCCTCCTCGGCATACTGCCCTTAGTACTGTCAATAATTCCCTTGGTTTGCGTCCTCCCAATACTCGTATACATTGGAGCCGTAATAGGGGCCCAAGCCTTCCAAGCCAGCCCATTGAAGCATGCGCCGGCCATCGTCCTGGCCCTGATCCCCAACTTCGCCTCTTGGGGGAAGAATCTGGTTGATGGCGCCTTGGGAACTGTCGGGAAGACGGCGGCCGAGGTCGGATATGGGACGTTGGCCTCGGCGGGAATCGCGTATAAAGGCTTGGAGATATTGAGCGGTGGCGCAATCCTCGTCGGCTTGATCTGGGGGGCTATTGGAGCATTCGTAATCGATAGGGATTGGAGCAAAGCGGCCATATTCTCCTCGTTCGGGGCAGCCCTGTCATTCGTCGGGATCATCCATAGCGGAAGGGTGGCTTTCGCTGCGGCCTGGGAAGTCACAATTGGATATGCGATCCTCACGGTCATTTTCCTATTGATCAAATTCTTTAAAAAATCCGAAGCCGGAGGGGGATGGTCGAGATGAATGAGAAAATAGTAGTAAAGGCGGAGCCATATGATTTTGAATTTGAGCCACGGGCAACGGCCCTTATGGTTATCGATATGCAGAACGACTTCCTCAAGCCTGGGGGATTTGGAGAGTTCTTGGGCAATGACGTATCCCTTCTTAGGAGGGCGATAGAGCCCATAAGAAACGTCCTCAGCGCTGTACGCGGGACTGAGATCAAGGTGATACATACCCGCGAGGGACACCGCCCAGATCTATCGGATTGCCCTCCCAGCAAACTCAGGAGGGGGAGGTTGAAGATACGCATCGGGGATGAGGGCCCAATGGGGAGGGTCCTCGTGAGGGGACAAAAGGGCCATGAGATCATAGATGAGCTGAAGCCGTTGGAGGGCGAGCCTGTAATCGATAAGCCTGGAAAGGGATCGTTTTATGCTACGGACCTCCATCTCATCCTGCAAAATTGGGGAATTAAATACTTGGTAATCACCGGGGTTACGACCGAAGTGTGCGTACATACGACCGTCAGGGAAGCGAATGACAGGGGCTATGAATGCCTAGTGCTCGAGGATTGCGTTGCCTCCTATTTCCCGGAGTTCCACGAGGTTGGCATAAAGATGATCAAAGCGCAGGGCGGAATATTCGGCTGGGTTTCGGACTCGAAGAGGTTCATCGAAGCGATTCGCGGCCTAAAGTGACCCGGAAGCCGCTCCTTTCCTTAAAGGATTTGCCAGGGCGTGGCCCCGCTCCTCGCTCCAGTTGCGATTACCTCATCTGAAGATCGACGTCCCGGATCTACCCTCTAGGGCGTCTATGGCTTTATCTAGCGAAGTTATTATCGCTTTGCCCCCAGTCCTTTTCACGAATCTGATCCCGGCTAGGACTTTGGGCCCCATGCTGCCCGGTGGGAAATGCCCCTCTTGGTAGTATCTCTCCATCTCTGCCGCACTCACGCGACCAAGCTTGACCTCATTGGCCTTCCCATAGTTCAAGCGGGCCGCGTCCACATCCGTCAAAAACATCAAAACATCCGCACCTATGCTTTCTGCGAGTATCTCGCTTGCGAGGTCCTTATCTATGACCGCCTCAATGCCTTTCAGACGACCATCTTCCACGATGACCGGTATGCCCCCTCCTCCGACCGATATGACTATGAATCCGAGCTCTAGTAATTTTCGTATGGCATCTCTCTCGACAACCTCTTGGGGCTCCGGCGATGGGACGACCCTCCTGAAGCGTTTATCTCCGAACTCCTTTATCTCTTTGATGAAGAAGCCCCTCTCTTCAGATGCCTTCTTCGCCTCCTCCTCATCATAGAAAGGCCCTATGGGCTTCGTTGGATCCTCGAAGGCCGGATCCTTCGGGTCGACGATGACTTGCGTGAGTACCGTGACCACCGGCACGTCCAACCCCCGCCCCCTTAGGGCATTTCCTAAAGATTGCTGGATCATGTATCCGATCTGCCCCTGGGTCATGGCCCCTAGGATGTCCAATGGCTGTGGCGGGACCATGCCCTTCGCCAATTCCTGTTGCAACGAGAGGTCTCCAACCTGCGGGCCATTGCCATGGGTGATGACAAGCCTATAGCCCCTTTTCACCACTTCGGATATTTGATCGCAGGTGACCCGCAAGTTGCGGAGTTGATCCTCCGCGGTTCCCAATTGTTCAGCCCTTTTGATTGCATTTCCTCCTAGTGCGATCACGAGAATTTCGTTCATATAGATTGACTTTAAAGAGGGAACTAATAAAATTTCTGAGAAAACTTTATTATCTCCTCTAGCATTGTAAAATATACTAAGGAAAAGAAGGTGTGGCTTTTGGCACTCGAGGAGGTACTTCGGGTCGTTCCCCTTGTGGTCATATTGCTCATGGCAATAGGCTGGAGGGGCAAAAGGGCCCAAGTCCAAGTAGCGGGTTTTACTGGAGCCTTGCTCGCGATAATCTTCGGATGGCTCTTCTTGGATAAGCCCTTAACAATCCCAAAGATAACTTCCGTCTTCGTTGGAGGCATCACCGGGATCCTCGGGATAGCTTCGGTGATCATCTACGCCTCAACTGCGATGTTCGTCGCCACCGCTGGCGGGACGAGGGCCTTCGTGGAGCTCATACAGAGGATATTCAAGAAAAGGATCGAGGTCGTCGTGGGCTTGATGGTCTTCACTCAAGCGGCAGCGGTCTATATGGCCGGTTGTGGGGCTGCCAACACGCTGATCACGGCCCCGCTGATATATTCTACGGTAGGCTGGATACCAGGGGTCGTCGCTGGGCTTTCGATCGTTTCTCCCACATCCTGGACGACCTCGCCCTCCTCGGCCGAATCGGCCGTAACGGCGAAGATAGCTGGGATCGAAGTCCCGGTCTACGCTGATATGATGCGGCCGTTCACGTTCTTCATGTGGGCGGTTGGCATCGCGATAGCCGTTTACTCGACCAGAAGGGCAGCCCAGAGGGGCCTGATCAGGCCGGGCATGGTCGAGGCCCAAGCGGCCTCTCCAATTCAGCAAAACCCCGCCCAGGTAGCCAGTGCGGCCGTCGGAGAGGAGAAGCCTCTATCCACAATGCTCCTGAGGGCATTTCCTTTCATCTTCTTCCTCATAATGATCGTATTGGGCCCGGCCATAAACCAGATAACCAAGCAGACGATCTTCACGATAATCTCGACACCATTCCTCGTCATAATCGTCACGGCCCTCTGCCTCAAGGTCCATCCGAATAAGATCGGCGAGTGGCTCATCGAGGGGGGCAGGACGATCCTTTGGTACCTGTTCTATGCCGGGTTCTTCTTGGGGTTCATCAATATCATAGCGGAGATCGGGACTTTTACGACCTTGGCAAATCTCGTGAGGGCCGTTCCCTTGCAAGTCGTTGTGGTGGCAGCGATCATCATAGGCTTCGCCGTCGGCGTCCCGGCCGGAGCCTATACGGTGATGGTCATGTCCTTGATCCTTCCCGTTCTTAAGGAGGCGGGGATCCCGATATGGGCCTTTGGGTTCGTCAACTATGGGATAGCTTATGGCGCCATGATAAGCCCGGTCCAGATAAACGTCGCCGCTACCGCTCACGGCTTTAAGACGGAGATTCCAAAAGTGATAAAGAACAACACCCCCTATATGCCCATCGCCTTGGTGATCGCCATCGTGTTGTCTCTGATCGCCGGGGCCATGCGCTGATACCCACCGGTCATCCGGCTCCGTTCCGGAGCGATTTACCGCAGCGCGGAGCGAAACGAAATCCCCCTTTTATTTAAAATTTGAGCCCAAATTCCGAACCAATGTTCTCTTGCCCTCATGTTTCCCTTACCCCACATAATCCTTAAATATGTAAATCAATAGGCAACCACGAAGGCCAGCATTATCGGCGCATTAATCAAACGCCTTTTCAAAGTGAAGAATAAACCCGGTTGCCCCATTGGGAACGTATAAAAACGTGGCATTTCAATTTCAAAAGAATACGTATTTAGCCCCTTCGAAAGCACGCGCTTGAAAGACTTTCTTTTTTTGGAAAACAGTTTTTACATGCGCTAGGGAGGGGTTCATTAATCCTCTTTTTCGAAAAATTGATCGATAAATCCGTCCTAAATAATCGAAAACAATCGGTTAAAGAGACGGTCAAGAAGTCGGGCTTTGGGTTCAAAACTTGAGCTCATGTGCCGACTCCATCGTTTGAATGAGCAACGAAACCCCGATAAGGATGCCTAGTATTATATCGCTGCCCGAAGTTTCACCCATATCGACCACCCTATGGGTCAGCAGGCGCAACTGGGGGCCCCCATCGAAGAGGGCCGCTATGAGGTCATTGACCGGCTCGGCAACGTGCCCCTCGACCGCGTGTAGGAGGAACTCTTGGCTCACGAGCGTCGTCGAGATCCTCGCCCTCAGAATCGATTCCCGTAGGCTTCCGATCGGGAACCTAAATCGATGGGGACAACTCCTAACCCCGAATATCAGGCTCGCCAAAAATCCCGTCAGGAAATCGTCACCGGAAGGCGTAAGCCCGGGGCCCAAGCCGATCAAACCGATCACGTTCCGATCGATTCCGATCGGATCATGCTCCTTGACGGCCTTGAAGAGGTTGGCAATACATCTAGCAGCATTCGATATCACCGGCTCGCCCGAAGGAACTCCATATAGGTCGTTGGCGATCAAACCCTCCCTGTGGGGGATCAATGGCCCGAAGCCCTCGGCGGAGGCCCTTTCCAATGCGGCATTCTCGACCTCCTCAATGGAACGGAGGAGCTTGGCCCCATCCAAAACCAAGCGCTTCCTCCCGACGGGCTTCCAGATCCTGATCCCGCGGAGGTCTACCGAAAGACCGCCGCCAATCATTAACAGATCGCCAGAGCGCCACACCGGGATCCCCTGGCTCAACCCCAAATCCCCAATCGCCAATCTTTCTGGAAGCCAAACCTTGAGGTTGATCGGCATGTTGTAAGACCTAGGGCCGACTACCCCGATCAGCCTCCGATTCCCCGTCAGGATATACAAGGTATTCTGGAAGATGCTGTGGACCCGTCCGATCTCGCCCCTCTTATTGAGGGCCTTTTTGGCGGATGAGCCCATGGAGATTCCGAAGGCTTGCATCAAATGGCCGCACATCGAACTCGGCTGACCTATGGCTTAATTCCGAGCCACGGATCCAAAAGTTTTTCGCTTCTGGGCGAGTCGCTCGGTGGCCATGGCTCTTCGATCGGCCGATCCGATTGGAAAAGCTTAAATTTGAAGCCGTCCGCAGACAGCTGTGAGGAATAAACTATGGTTTTAAGCACGATGGTGAAGAAGAATACGTACTGGGATTCCAGCTCGCTCATGACGATCTCCAGCAAGCTCGGTTCGCTCAAGGGCATCAAGCAGGTCGGCGCGGTCATGGCGACCGAGCAGAACAAGAAGCTTTTGCGGGAGGCGGGGCTCCTCACCGATGAGGCCAAATCCGCCGCCCCGAACGACTTGGTCATAGTGATCGAGGCGATATCGGAGGATGCCGCTCGGAGCGCATTGGCGGCTGCAGAGGAACTCCTGCGGGCGGGGCGGCCAGCCCCGCGGGAGCGCCTGATCCGGCCCAAGAGCCTCGAAAGCGCCTTGGACCGAAACCCTCAAGCGAACCTCGCGCTCATATCGGTCCCGGGGGAGTTCGCGAAGCTCGAGGTCCTCAAGGCGTTGAGGAGGGGCCTCCACGTCCTCCTCTTCAGCGACAACGTCCCCCTCGAGGATGAGATCGAGCTGAAGAGGCTCGCCAAGGAGAAGGGCCTCCTGATGATGGGGCCCGGATGCGGCACCGCGATCATCGATGGAGCCGGCTTGGCGTTCGCGAATGCCGTGAGGAAGGGGCCAATAGGGGTCGTCGGGGCCGCCGGGACAGGCCTACAGGAGGTCACTACGCTGATCCATAGGAGCGGCTCGGGCATCACGCAAGCCATAGGCACGGGGGGACGGGATCTTTGGCGAGAGGTCGGCGGCATTACTATGTTACAGGGTATGAAGCTGCTCGAAGAAGATCCAGAAACGGAGGTAATCGTCCTAGTTTCGAAGCTCCCTCACCCGGATGTGGAGCGGAAGCTGGCCAACGCGATCGAGAGGATCGAGAAGCCCGTTGTTGTGGACTTCATCGGCGGGAACCCAACGCTCATCAGGGAGGCGGGTGGGATCCCAGCCGGGACCTTGGAGGAGGCGGCCCTCCGAGCCGTTTCGCTCGCGTCGAAGAGGAGGTACGTTCCGAAGGCCTTCACCATGAGGGGGGAGGAGATACTTTCGAAGGCCAAGGCGGAGTATAAGCGCTTCTCCGGGAGGCAGAGGTTCGTGCGCGGCCTATTCTCCGGCGGATCCCTTTGCGAGGAATCCATAGCGATCCTGACGGGATTGATTGGTCCGGTCTACTCAAATACCCCCATGGACCCTGAGCTCAAAATCTCCGGCCTCCAACCCGGCAAGGGCAATACGTGCATCGACATGGGCGAGGAGGAGTTCACCAAGGGCAAGCCCCACCCGATGATAGATCCGGGACAGAGGCAGGAGCGGATCCTCCGAGAGGCGAGGGATGCGAGCGTGGCCGTCATATTGTTCGACGTGGTCTTGGGTTACGGGGCCCACCCGGATCCGGCGGGCGCCCTTAAGCCCTTCATAGAGGAGGCGAGGGCCACGGCCGAGAGGAAGGGCCGCTACCTCTCCTTCGTCGCATCCGTGGTGGGAACTGAGGAGGACCCGCAAGGCTTTAGCGCCCAAGTGAGGAAGCTGGAGGACGCGGGCGTTATAGTGATGCCGAGCAATGCCCAGGCCGTACGGATGGCCTCCTTGATCGCCACGAGGGGGAAGCTCAAGGGGGCCTTTGGTTTGAGGTGAGCCTTGATGGGGATCACGAGAGCGGGGATCTCGGTAGTTAATCTGGGCTTGGAATCTTTCGCCAAGAGCTTGGAGGAGCAAAAAGTCGGAGTTATACACGTGGAATGGCGGCCGCCCGCGGGAGGGGATCCGGAGAAGATAAAGCTCCTCTCGCTGCTCGAGAGGGACGAGGTCGATCGGGCGAACCGGGAGGGGATCGAGAGGGTCCTGAAGAGCCAACCCGTCTTGGTGGGCATCAAAAAGGCCTTGGAGGCCATTCCGGGGATGCGCGAGGATATGTTCCTCCACGCCGGGCCTCCCGTGACTTGGGATAGGATGTGCGGCCCCATGCGGGGTGCCATGATCGGCGCGGCCTTGCTCGAAGGTTTGGCGGATTCCCCCGAAGGGGCGGAGAGGCTCCTGAGGTCTGGAGAGATAATTTTCGAACCATGCCACGAGCATTCGGCGGTGGGCCCGATGGCCGGCGTCATATCGCCCAGCATGCCCGTATTCGTGGTCAAGGATAAAGCGCTGGGCAACTATGCCTACTCGAACATAAACGAGGGCTTCGGGAAGGTCCTGAGGTTCGGGGCTTATGGGCCCGAGGTCATTAAGAGGCTCCGGTGGATCGAGGGGACCCTAGCCCCGGCCCTGGCGGCGGGCATCGAGGAGGCGGGCGGGATAGACCTTAGGAACCTAATAGCGCGGGCGCTTCACATGGGCGACGAGTGCCACAACAGGAACGTGGCGGCCACATCGCTCTTCACCAGGGCCTTCATGCCCCACCTACTCCGGGCGGGCCTATCGAATGACATCGTGGGGGAGGTGGCCAAATACCTATCGGAGACGGATCACTTCTTCCTGAATCTCTCCATGGCCTCCTGTAAGGCCATGATGGACTCGCTGGCCGGCCTCGAGGGCTCATCCCTCGTCAGGGCGATGACTCGGAACGGGACGGAGTTCGGCCTGAAGGTCGCTGGGACGGGCGAGGAATGGTTCACGGCCCCAGCGCCGTTCGTCAAGGGCCTCTACTTCCCGGGCTACAAGGCCGAGGATGCGAACCCGGATCTGGGCGACAGTAGCATCGCGGAGACGGCCGGGATAGGGGGGTTCGCAATGGCGGCCGCGCCGGCCATAGTCCAGTTCGTCGGCGGATCGCCCCAAGAGGCCATCGATTACACGAGGGAGATGTACGAGATCACCGTTGCCAAGAACGGGAACTTCACGATCCCAAACCTCAACTTCGAGGGCACCCCCACGGGCATAGACGTAAGGAAGGTCATCGCGACCGGAATCGCGCCATTCATAAACACCGGGATAGCCCATAGGGAGCCGGGGATCGGCCAGATAGGCGCGGGGCTGACGAGGGCACCGATGGAGTGCTTTGAAAAAGCTTTAAAGAGGTTGGCCGAGGAGTTCGGGTGAGGGTTTGATTATGAAGGTTATGGACGTAGGGGTTTATAAGATCCCAATGGATTCCCCCGACGACGTTTCCCAGCTGAGAAGGTTGATCGATTCCGGAGAGATCGATCCGAGGGACATAGTCGCCATAATAACAAAGACCGAGGGCAACGGGCTCGTCAACGACTTCACAAGGGGCCTCGCCACGCTGGCATTCCAATTACTCCTATCGGAGAAGTTGGGCATCTCGCGAGAGCAGGTGAGCAAGAGGGTCGCCTTGGTCAATTCTGGGGGGTGCGAGGGCGTTTCGTCTCCACACGCAACGATCTTCACCAAGAAGGAGGTTAGGGCGGCGGAGGGAAAGGACAAGAGGCTCGCGATCGGCGTGGCCTTCACTAGGGACTTCCTTCCCGAGGAGATAGGGACGATGGTCCAAGTTCGGGAGGTCGCGAAGGCCGTAAAGGAGGCGATGAGGGATGCTGAGATAGAGGACCCCAAGGACGTACACTTTGTGCAGATCAAATGCCCCCTCTTGACCTCCGAGAGGATCAACGACGCCATGAAGAGGGGGAAGTCGGTGGTCACCACGGATACCCTAAAGTCCATGGGTTACTCCAGGGGCGCGTCCGCGCTGGGCGTAGCCTTGGCCCTAGGAGAGATCGATGAGGAGAAGTTGAACGATTCCGTAATATGCATGGATTGGAGCCTCTACTCCACGACCGCATCGACCTCTGCGGGCATCGAGCTACTTAACGATGAGATAATACTGATGGGGAACTCGACGAAATCCATCAGCAAATACAGGATTGGGCACAGCGTGATGAGGGATGGGATAGATGCCGAAGGCGTCAAGGAGGCTTTAAGGAGCGCGGGCCTTAAGTTCGACTGTTGCCCTCCCCCGGCCCTACAGAAGAGGGTCGTGAACGTCTTCGCGAAGGGAGGGGCCCACCCAACCGGGAGGGTCCGAGGGAGGCGGACGACGCTCCTGACGGACTCGGATATCAGCAGCACGAGGCATATGCGGGCTGTTGTGAACGCTGTTATTGCATCAATAGTTGGAGACCCGATGGTCTACGTATCGGGCGGATCGGAGCATCAGGGGCCGCCGGGCGGGGGACCAGTGGCCGCCATCATAGAGGCCTAAAATTCAACCGGTTCGGAAGGCTTCGCTGGCTGGGCTAAGGAGCCCCAAGTCCGACCGGCGACCCAAACAAGATTTAAATGGGCCGGAATCCCATAGAAGTCAGAGCGGGTGAGTGGGTCCTCCCACCCGTTCCGCTTTACAAACCCCGGGTTGGGGAGGGATGAGAGCGAGCGCAAGGGGATTAACGATAGCCGCCTTCTTCGCAGCCTCCTATGCGGCCCTGGTTTACCTCTTGGCTCCGATAAGCTTCCTCCAAATCCAATTGCGCGTGGCCAACGCCCTGATGGGCGCCGTCCCGACGTTCGGCATCCCGGCCGCATGCGGCATCGCGCTCGGCGTATTCATCGGGAATTTATTCAGCCCGCTCGGGCCGATGGATCTCCTGAGCGCTGCGCCGTCGTTCGCGGGCCTATTGGCGATATATTGGCTGAGGAGGAAAAGCGTCCTTCTGGGCCTGGGGCTTTATAGCCTCATCATCTCGATATGGATAGCCTTCATGCTCCACCTGGTGCTCGGCCTCCCATACTTAGCCAGCTTCGCCTATGTCCTGGCCGGGGTTTCGGCCGCGACCGTTGCTCTCGGATATCCGCTCCACCTTTACCTTTCCAGATCCGGGGCCTTGAGGGGATGGGGGCGCGATCGATGAGGAAGAGGGCGATCGTAATATTATCCGGCGGCCCGGATAGCTCCACGGTGGCCTATTGGGCCAAGCGGGAGGGCTACGAGGTCCACGGATTGACCTTCGATTATGGCCAAAGGGCTTCGAGGGCCGAAATCGATAGCGCAAAGAGGATCGCCGAGGGGCTCGGGATCCCCCTCAAGATCGTGGACCTATCGGCCCTCAAGGAGGTCTACGCCGGGGCCACGGCCCTATGCGATGAAGGAATGCCCATGCCCTCCGCATTCGAGCCCTCCCTCATAGTGCCCTTCAGGAACGCCGTAATGCTCTCGATAGCCGTCGCCTACGCGGCCTCCATAGGGGCTGAGGCGGTCTTCTACGGGGCCCAGGGATCGGATGCGCCCTTCTACCCGGATTGCAGGAGGGAGTTCTTCGAGGCGTTCGAAAGGGCCGCCCGCTTGGGGACCGGGACCTCGATCAGGATCGAGGCCCCATTCCACGATATGAAGAAGTCGGAGGTCATCGAGCTGGGCGCGGAGCTCGGGGTCCCCTATGGGCTGACTTGGAGCTGCTATTCGGGCGGGGAGAGGCATTGCGGAAGGTGCGAATCCTGCCTGAATAGGAAGAGGGCCTTCGAGGAGGCGGGGATCGAGGACCCAGTCGCCTACGAGGCCTGAGGGGGGCGCTGATGGGATATGGCCTCGCCTCCAAATTTTCCGGATCCAAAGCTGAGGGGGGTCAAATCAAAATATATTTAAAAATGGCCTTGGGGGTCAATTCGGTGAGGCTTTTGGACAGATCCATGGACCTTCTGGAGGATGCGGAGGATTTCCTCGGGGCTGCGCTCGACCTTTTCAGGGCCGGGCGATGGTCCAAGGTTTGCCTCTGCGCCCAACAATGCGCCGAGATGGCCCTGAAGGCGGCCCTAAATTACTTGGGCGTTGAGATGAAGGGACACGACCTAGGCGAGCTATTGAGGGAGCTGTCAAGATACGTCGAGGGCTTGGAGGGGCTCGAGGACAAGGCGAAGATCCTCGACCAATACTATATTCCCACTAGGGTGCGCGAACGCTTTCTACAGCGGCTCCGCTAAGAGCCATTATACCGAATCCCAAGCCCGGGATGCCCTGAGGTATGCGGAGGAGATATTCGAGAGGGTGAGGGCGATTGTTGCCAAAGAAAAAGCTCAGGGAGGAGGCGGATCTTCTTCTTAAAAGGTTCCTCGAGGAGATAAGGCCGCTCCGGCCGAGGTGCGTCCTGCTCTTCGGCTCCTACGCTAGGGGGGACTTCAGAGGATCGAGCGATATAGATGTATGCGTCGTGGCCGAGGGCCTCCCGGAGGGCGTGTTCGAGAGGAGGTAATCCAAGGGGTTTTTATTCGACGCCCAAGGGCCATCGGGTTCCATCCCGGGGAATCCATCGATTACGTTAGGGGCCTGCGCCTCTTGGACCATGATATATTATCGGAGGGCGAGGTCCTTTACGACGACGGATTCTACGATGAGGCCATGAGGGTCTATCGGGGATGTTTAAAGGAGCGCGGGTTGGTGAAGGAGGGCCGGGCGTGGCGGTTGCCGGGATCCCGGCGGGCCCCATGAGTGATCGGGGCCCGATATCTGGAAGTTTACAAATGCGCTTGCCCTCGCCGAGCCCCGCGCGCATTCCGGCTCCCCTGGGGGCGCGGCGAACGCCCTACCACTCGACCCTCTTCGACCTCCTCAACGGCTTATTGCAATACGGGCAAAAGGGCTGATAATCGGAAAATTCCACTTTGCAATTTGGGCAATACCAAGCCAAATCGGCTCCTCCCCGGATCTTGAAGGGCTCGCCATCCCCCGGCCCGAAAAGGCGCCCCGGCTCAGGGCAGCTTTTCGCTGAGCTTATCGACGGCCTCCTTGACCCTCAGCCATTCATCCCTGCTATGGATGACGAACTTCTGCTGCCGCTTCCACTTGCCCTCCTTATTCAGCCATAGGTATAGCGCAACCTGCTTCCTCCCGAACGAATCCACCAGGGCTACGGCAGACCACCACTTACCCGTCTTGTACAGGGTAGTGCCTTCGAGCACCTTCAACTCCTCCGAAATCGGGAGCTTTTCCTCCGACATTTACCTCATCATCCCATTTAAGCGGGCTCCTCCCCATTTATTAAGATCCGATCCATCCCAACCCGGGGATCGGGCGCCCTTATTCGGCTGCCCTCCCCTTCTCGGATCTGAGCCCGAACCCCCTCGATTCGAGGCTCCGCATCCTCCTATATTTCGCCACGGCCCTCTCCCAAGCCTCGGAGCCAGCCCCCTCGCCCGCTATGAGCGGTATTCGAACCTCCTCCTTGCCGCCTATGTGATATACGACCTCGGTCACGCCCCTTTGGATCCATAAGTCCCTCGACCACCTGGACCTCTTGCTCGCCAAGCCCTCCGCTATTGCGCAATCCCTATGGTAGACCCTTCGATGATCCAAGCGAGCGGCTTCCTCGCGCTGGCCTTGGACGCCGCCGAGGGTCGCGCTGAGGGATTCGATCACAAGCTCCGAGGCCTCGGTGCCCCTCGGTATCGCCTTGCCGCATACGGGGCAGACGTAGTCCCTGCAGGTCCTATCCATATTCGGCCAAAACCCCTTCGCTTCTGGGCCCATCGGATCGTGCGTCGGCCGATCCGGGCGACATCCCGCTGACTTCTCCCGAACGGTATAAATCCTTTATCCCGAATCCCGCAATAGGGCGGCACCCGGCCCTCGGATCCAATGGGTCGATGCATCACGGATTCGGCGGATGAAAACGAATGTAAATTTTTTAAGTCAGTTATGAATAAACAAAAAAGGAGAGATTATGCCAAGGTGCAAGAGGTCCGGGAAGACTAAGGGGAGGGCGAGGGCCAAGGCCAAGCCGAAGGCCAAGAGAAAGGCCAAGCCGAAGGCCCCGCCAGCTCCGGCGGAGGCCCCGCCGGCGCCAGCTCCGGAGGCCCCGCCGGCCGGGGCCGAGCCCAAGCCGGCCTCCTGAGTCGGGGCCTGAGCCTCGGAACCCCCTTCCTCCTTTTTTTGAATCAGGCCGAGTTATCCAACCCGCAGCGGATCCGATCGGAGCGCCGACTCAACGATGCGGCGAGGGGATTCGATCCCCATCCCCTAGGATCGCCTTCGCCCAAGGGTTTGACAAGGTTTTGGAGGGGTCGGATATCTCCCCGTTCATTTCGCCCAGATTCCAATCTTTTTAACCATTTTTCCAAGAAAGACTTCCATTTTCGGCCCTTTTTCGGAATTTGATTTTATCAAGATGGCCCTTCCTTTCGGACCCCATAGGGACTACGGCGTTATATGCCAATAGGATCTAAGCGCCGGAGGGATCGGCGGAGCCCCTCTGCCGATGGGATCGCATCAAATCCTGGCCGGACCTCGGAACGCTTATTATCGCCCCGCGGCATCGAATAGGCCGAGGTGGGGAAGCTTGGTCAGGATACGATGGCTCGGGCATTCGGCCTTCGAGCTGGCCTATAGGGGCGCGAGGGTCTACGTGGACCCGTTCATATCCGATAATCCAAAGGCCCCGATCAAAGCGGGGGAGGTCGAGAAGGCAGATTTCATTCTAGTGACCCATGACCATATGGATCATTTGGGCGATGCCGAGGCGATTGCCCGAAGGACGGGAGCCACAATCGTTGCCATACCTGAGGTGGCGGGGGCCCTAGGAGGGGATCTGAAGAGGGTCCAAATGAATATGGGATCCCTGGTGGACCTTGGGAAGGGCATAAGGGTGGCCATGGTGCCGGCCGCCCATACGGCCAACAGGGGCGGCCCGGTGGGCTATGTGATCGAGGGCGATGGCATCGCCATATACCACGCCGGCGATACGGCCCTGTTCGGCGATATGGCCCTGATAAAGCGCCTCTATTCGCCCGATGTGGCCCTGTTGCCCATAGGGGGCCACTACGTCATGGGCCCCAAGGAGGCCGCGGTGGCCCTGACCCTCTTGGAGCCCAAGGTCGCCATCCCGATGCATTATGGGACGTTCCCGGTCCTCTACGGGGAGGCATCCGCGTTCGTGGAGGAGGCCAAGAGGCTAGCGCCGTCCGTCAGGGTCATCGTGCTGAAGCCGGGGGAGTCGGCCGAGTACCCGTGAGGGGCCGCGCTCCCGTGGCCGTTGCCCCGGATTCGGATCGGGCATCCGAGGGCTTGGAGGCCCGGAGGGCTTGGGGCGAATCATAAGGGCCGTGATATTCGACCTCGATGGCGTATTGGTCGACACGGCCAAGCCGGCGCATATGGCGGCGAACGCCGCCCTCAGGGAGTTCGGGAGGCCCGAGCTGAGCTTCGAGGATTTCATGCGAAGGGCTTGGGGGCGCTACAGCGGGGATATCTTCAAGGACCTCGTCGGGGATCTGGGGGATGATGCGGCCAAGGGGGCCATGGAGCTATACAATAGGATGAGGTGGGAGTTCATTGGGGAGGCGAGGCTTTACCCTTGGACCTTGGGGGTTTTGGAGGCGCTTAGGGCGAGGGGATTGAAGCTGGCCATAACCACCCATACGGTCCCGGGGCTGGCCGAGGGGATCCTGGAGCGCTTCGGGATCGCGAAGTATTTCGATGCCCTCGTGAGGGGCGGGGAGGCCCCTAGGCCGAAGCCCAGCCCGGATCCGATCCTATTGGCTTGCGAGAGGCTCGGCGTGGGGCCGGGGGAGGCGGTTTACGTGGGCGATAACATCGTCGACGTCCTCGCCGGAAAGGCGGCCGGTTGCATCGCCGTGGCCCTTACGACCTCCAGGGGCCGGGGGGAGTTCGAGGCGGCGGGGGCCGATTTCATCTTGGATCGCCTAGACGGGCTACCGGCCCTGATAGATGGATTGGGCGGAGGGGCGGTTGGGGAATCTCAGGGATAAGTTTGCGGGATCGCTCCTCGGGACGGCCCTCGGGGATGCCCTGGGGGCATCGGGCTGGGGAAGGGCCCTCGCCCGCCGCGGCAACGCGGATGCCGAGGCCCAACCCCCGGAGATCCTTTGCTACACCGACGATACCCACATGGCCATAGGCGTGGCCGAATCCCTGATCGAGAGGCGGGGCCTCGATGCCGATCATATGGCGGCGAGGTTCGCCGAGAACTACGAAAGGGAGCCATATAGGGGCTATGGGCCGGGCCCCCCGCGGATATTCCGCATGATGCGGGCCGGGGTCGATTGGAGGAGGGCGGCCCGCTTGGTTTACCCAGGGGGCTCCTTCGGCAACGGGGCGGCCATGAGGATCGCCCCGCTGGGCCTTTTCTATAACGATGACTTGCGAACCCTCAAGCGCGCCGCGGAGGAGGCCAGCGGGATAACCCATACGCATCCGCTGGGGATCGAGGGGGCCGTCCTCCAAGCCGCTGCCGTCGCGCTGGCCGTCCGCTCCGGGGAGGGGGCCCCATTGGATCCGAGGGATTTCCTCGGGATCCTGAGGGGGATCGTTTCCCAAGGGATTTACGCGGAAAGGCTCGAGGCGATCGATCGATTGCTCAAGGAGGGGGCCGATCCGAGGCGCGTCGTTGCGGAGCTGGGAAACGGGGTCGAGGCTTTCAACTCGGTTCCGACGGCCATCTTCTCCTTCTTGGCCAACTTTGGGAGCTTCCCAAGGGCCATCCTTTACGCTATTGGCTTGGGCGGCGATACCGATACGATAGGCGCCATGACCGGCGCGATATCGGGCGCCTACCTAGGGGCCAGGGGAATCCCCCAAGGCTGGCTCGCCCGGCTGGAGGATGCGGATCGGCTCGAACGCTTGGCCCTCGCCCTATTCGAGGCCAAGTACGGGCCGGGACAATAAGGCCCGATCACTCGATATTGCGGCGGGCTGGATAACCGTTTTATACATCGCCTCTAGCCCTCCCCCGGGGGGCTTCCATTGTCAACCGACAGGGCCGTCGTGACGGTCATGGGAAGGGATAGGGTCGGAATAGTGGCCGGGATATCGGGCGAGCTGGCCGAGGTCAACGCCAACATATTGGACTTGGCATCGACGAAGATGGGCGACCTCTTCGTCATGACGATCCTGATAGATATAAGCGAGATGGGGGTGAGCCTCGCGGAGCTCAAGGAGAGGCTCCAAAGGAGGGGGGAGGCGTTGGGCGTACAGGCGATGGTGCAACACGAGGACGTCTTCCGCTACATGCATCGCATCTAGGAGAGGGATGGCGCTTGTTCTCCAAGGAGGAGATAATCGAAACGATACGGATGATCCTGGTGGAGCATCTGAACGTCCGAGCGGTGACGTTGGGCATAAGCCTCTTGGATTGCGTAAGCGACGACTTCGACACCATGAGGGATCGGATCGAGCGAAAGATCTCGGAGGTGGCGGAGGGCTTCGTGGAGGAGGCTAAGGCGGTCGAGGGGAAATACGGGATACCGATAGTCAATAAGAGGATCGCGGTTACGCCCGCCTCGGCGTTACTGGGACCGGCCATAAGGGGAATCCCGGACGAGGGGGCCATCGAGCTGGCGGTTGGGCTTGCGAGGGCGTTCGAGGAGGGTGCCCGGAGGGTCGGCGTCGACTTCATCGGCGGCTATGGGGCCTTGGTCCAGAAGGGTTGCACGCGAGCCGATTCGATATTGATGCGCTCCATACCGAAGGCATTGAGCTCCACGGAGAGGGTGTGCTCCTGCGTCAACATAGCGAGCACGAAGGCCGGCATAAACGTCGACGCCGCTAGGGCCATGGGGGAAATCGTCCTAGAAACGGCTCGGGCGACCGCCGATAGGAATGGGATCGGCTGTTGCAAATTGGCGGCCTTCGCGAACGCGCCCGAGGACAACCCATTCATGGCCGGGGCCTACCACGGGCTGGGCGAGCCCGAGAGCGTCATAAACGTTGGGATAAGCGGGCCCGCGGTCATCAGGGCGGCCGTCGAGCAGAGCCGGGGAGAGGATTTCAGAGTGCTCGCGGAGCGCATCAAGAGGACCGCCTTCAAGATAACGAGGGTCGGGGAGCTCGTGGGCAGGGAGATGGCCAAGCGGCTCGGGGTTAGGTTCGGCATAGTGGATTTATCCCTCGCGCCCACGCCGGAGGCGGGAGAGAGCATCGCCGATATAATAGAGGCGATGGGGATAGAATCCTGCGGTGCCCCGGGCTCCACGGCCGCGCTGGCGCTCCTGACGGATGCCGTAAAGAAGGGCGGCGCGATGGCCACCTCCTTCGTGGGGGGATTGAGCGGGGCCTTCATACCCGTTAGCGAGGATGCGGGCATGAGGGATGCCCTGGGGGCGGGGTCGCTTTCGTTGGAGAAGCTCGAGGCCATGACCTCCGTTTGCTCGGTTGGGCTGGACATGATAGCCATACCCGGGGATACGCCGCCGGAGACCATATCGGCCATAATAATGGATGGGATGGCGATAGGCGTTGTGAACGATAAGCCGATCGGGGTCAGGCTCATACCGGTGCCGGGGAAGGGAGCGGGCGAGGTTGTGGAGTTCGGGGGGCTCTTCGGTTCGGCGATCGTGATGCCGGTGAGCCGGTTCTCGTCCTCGGGGTTCGTGGAGCGCGGCGGGCAGATTCCACCTCCCATCTCGAGCCTGAGGGGGTAGAGCGAACCTTACCCTCATTATCGCCCGCGGGGCGGATCGGTTTCAGATAATCGATCTTGGAGGCTAACGTTCGTAAAAGATGATGGGCTGACGAGGAGATTGGTCCCATATTAAGGCCTTGCTGAACTAAATCCCATGAGCCCGAGGGGCTTAAGGCCGCCCGATTGGGCGCCAGGCTATCCCGGGGATCGGGCTGCTCTTGCCATTTATCAATGGATCGGCTCCTTCACGAGATGGGTATCAGCTTTGGCATCGGGTAGCCCTTGGAAACGTCCATCTCAATCGCGAATAAATGGGTCCTGGGCTTTATCCCGCGGAGGAGAACGGCGCCGTGCTCCCTCATGATCCTCAGGTGCACGTTGGCCATCGCCCCAAGATTCCCGCGGAGGTCCTCGCGGCAGGGCTTGAGCAGGAGGATCATCAAGCCCCTTCCCATCCTCGTCTTCGTGGCCTCGATTCCCAATACGTTGATGGCCCGATCCGAGCCATAGCGGTTCGCGAGCGATACCACCTCGATCACGCTGAGGATCGGCCCATGGCCCTCCTTGGTGAGCCCCTCCGCTGCATCCAGGCATTTGCGATAATCCTCCCAAATGTCCCTCCCCTCCATTTGGAGGATGCAGGGATCCGCTTGAGCGCCCACCTCCCTTTGGATGCAGATTCGGATGAGCGCACCGATCTCGGCCTCCGGGATCCCGCCCTCCGAGATCCACCCCTTGGCGAGCGAGGGATCGACGCTCGGGGATGGCACCATTATCAGGGCCCTCCCTTGGGATAGGAAGTTCCAAATGGTTGGGCTGATCAACAATTGATGCTGCCGAGTCGATATCCAGGGTTCGATCTCGAAAAGGACCGTAGAGCCCCTTTCGTAGCCGCCGCCCAAGATCCGATCCAGCTCGGCGCAGCCCGAGGAGAATTTCCCCGGCGGATCCGGGATGGGCTGGAATCGCCCAGGCCCCTCAATGGGCCTCTCCCTGAAGGCCGGGACGGCTTGGAAGCCCCCTTCCAAGGTGAATGCGATCTTCTCCTGGGTTAGCTTGGTGCCCCTGAGCTTAACGATCTCCAACTCCCTGAACGGTCGATCCTCTAAGCGCATCCGCCTTAGGATTATCAATCCGTCGGCCACGAACTCCTCCAAGCCCCATCCTATGCGCTCCGAGCCGAACGGCACCTCCGAGACCAGCACGGTAGTGCAGCCGAGTTGGCTAACGAGTTTGCTGAAGATCGAATGGAGCATCGCCCTGACATCTATGGGCTCCTTGAAGGCTTGGGCCATAGCGGTGAAGGAATCTATGGCGAGCCTCTTGGCCCCCATCGCTTGGACCTCGTTGATTATGGCCTCCGAGATCTCTGGGACCGCCTCCCCCTTCATCGTCGCCATATCCAATATCCTGAGCCTCCCTTCCTCCTCGAATTTCCAAAGGCTGCGGCCGAATTGCCTCGATAGGTTCTCCAGGAGGGCTTGGCGCCTCTCCGCGAACGAAATGTATACGCCCGGCTCACCCAATTCGGCACCGGTGAGGAGGAATTTAGCCGCGAGGGACGTCTTCCCAGTGCCGGGGTTGCCGGCCACCACGATCAGGCTGCCCTCGGGGAATCCGCCCTCGATGGCGCCATCGAGGCCCTCGATGCCCGTCGGGACCCTTCTATCCAAAATCGAATCCCGCAATGAACGAATTGCGTTCGGGGGATAAAAGCTTATTTAAGTTTCATAAATCATGGGGCGGGCTGGGGCCAACTCCCCATATTTGCGCGCCCCAAGGGCGGGCCATTGTCTCCTCAAGGCAAAGGACCTCCGCTTTCTCCTCTTCGCTTAGGCCCTTCAAACCCCGGGCCTCAGTTGGGCCTTAAGGATCGCTTTCATTCGATCCATTCCTTCAGGGCTGCGCTTTCGGACGCCCCTCCTCGAGCTCCGAATGGATCCTATGGGCGATCTTCAAAAAGGCCCCATGGATCCCCAAAATCCTCTTAAGCTTCGCGCCACCCTTGCTCGTTATCCCGATGCCCTCCTCCTGCCCCCGAAATCCTCCGTTCGCCCTTACCATCCCTCCTCCATTCTCCTTAGGAGCGGATAGGTCCCACCGGCGGTCGGCTTCCAAATCCCAAAAGGCCCGTTCGGCCGCCCCCTCATTATCCCATAGCCGTGCGTGGGCCCCGCGCCGGCGGCGCCGATATGAGGGCTTCGAATAACCCCCCTTCAGCTCCTCGGGCCATCCAAATGCGTTCGGCCCGATTTCCCTTAAAGCTTGGAAAGTAAAATATATAGTTGAACTCCATGTACCCTTTTCCAACGCCGGGGCTGGTGGCACTTGGGATTGGCGGTGGAGGCCTTCGGCCTCACGAAGCGCTTCGGCAACTTCACGGCCGTGGATCACGTGGATCTTTCGATCAGAGAGGGGGAGATATTCGGCCTCCTGGGGCCCAACGGGGCCGGCAAAACAACGCTCGTTAGAATGTTGACGACGCTCATGAGGCCGACGGAGGGGACCGCCAAGGTCGGGGGATACGATATTTTGAGGGAGCCGGACGAGGTCAGGAAGGCCATAGGCTTGGTGGCCGAGAAGCTGATCCTTTACCCGAGGCTCAACGCCGTTGAGAACCTCATGTTCTTCGGGCGCCTCTATGGAATGGAGGGGGAGGAGCTGAGGCGGAAGGTCGATGAATTGATAGAGATGGTCAGGCTGGAGGGGTTCAAGGATTTCCCGATAGGCGGCTATTCCTCCGGTATGCGCCAGCGCTTGAACATCGTAAGGGCCTTGTTGCACGACCCGAGGATATTATTCTTGGATGAGCCGACGGCCATGCTCGATCCGCAAAGCATCCGATTCGTCAGGGATCTGATAAAGGATTTGAGGAAAGGGGGCAGGACGATAATCCTGACGACGCATATAATGGAGGAGGCGGAGGAGCTGTCCGATAGGGTGGGGATAATCGATCATGGGAGGATATTGGTCGTCGATACCCCGGAGGGGTTGAAGTCGAAGCTGGGCGTTTCGAACCTCCTAGAGGTCTTCTTGGAGCTCACCGGTAGGGATCTCAGGGATAGGGCGGAGAACAGGATCCCGATAAGGGCCGTCGGGAGGATGTGAAAGGGGTCGGGCCAAATGGGTTTCAAAAGGATCGCATACGTCACCATGGTGATGGCCCATAAGGACCTCTTGGACTTCTGGAAGGCCAAGATGCTGGTCGTAGCGTTTACATTGTTCCCAATAGTGATGATGGCCATCTTCGGCTACATGTTCCCCTCCATAACCTCCGCCAACCCCTACGCCGGAAAGTTCTCCAGCCCGTACGGCCGCTTGCCGATCGCCATCGTCAACGAGGATGGCGGGCGGGCGGGCGAGGAGATCGCGGATCGATTCGCCCAACTAGCCTCATCGACGGGCCTATTCGAGGTGAGGGACTTCGCCAGCTTGGAGGCCGCCAAGGAGAGGATGACGGAGGGCAAGTTGAAGGGCGTTTTGGTGATCCCGCAGGGGTTCACCGAATCCCTATCCTCGGGCCGGCAGGCCATCCTGACGATCATCGTGGATGACACGAATCCGCAAGCGGCCTCGTCGATATTCGGCCAAGCATCGTCCTTGGTTAGGATCATATCGGAGGGCGTGGCCGCGTCCAGGATCTCCGGCCTAGGGGCCGGCGCGGATCCGATGGCCCTCTTGGAGCCGATCGGATTGGAGAGGAGGCCCTTCGTGAGGGGCAGCGCGACGACCTTCCAATTCCTAGCCCCGGGGTTCATGGCGCTCACGGTGACCTTGGGGACGCTCTCCGGATTGGCGGCGACCATATCGCGGGAGAAGGAGCAGGGAACGTTGGATGGCATAATGGTTTCCCCGGTCCCTAGGTATACGGTTGTGGTCAGCAAGGTTCTGGCTCAGACCGTGAGGGGCATGATTCAGAGCTTCATAATACTGGCCGTATCCATGCTCTTCTTCGGGGTTAGGGTATACGGGAGCCCGCTCCTAATGGTCTTGACGATGTTCTTGGCCGTGCTGAGCTTCTCGGGGATAGGGATAATAATAACCGCAATATCGGGGGAACAGGAAACGGCCATGACGTCACTGATGCTCATAAACATGCCCATGACCTTCCTCTCCAATGTCGTCTTCCCAATAGAGCAGCTGCCTTGGTGGCTTCAGGTCGTTGGGAAGTCCCTGCCGCTATATTACTCGGCCGATGCCCTAAGGAAGATAATTGTGCTCAACGCCCAGATCCACCACATAGCCCCGGATTTGATCGTGCTCGCCCTATATTCGCTCCTAACGCTCTCGGCGGCCATTCCGATATTCGTTAGATCCGTTTCGAGGTGATCCTCATATGGGCGAAGGGATTCGGCGCATCGGGCTCGAACGGTCCCTCCTCCTGATGGCCTTGGCGATCGCATGGGCCGCGCTCCCGATGATGGCCCATGAGGCCAAGGGCCTAGGGGTAGCGAACCTCGTTCCGGCCAGCGTATATTGGGGATCGAACCCGGCCTCGCCGATGGCGGCCAAGCCCGGGGATGAGGGCATTACTCTCTCAGTCGTCGTTGCGAACGCCGGCGACGATTTCGCTCGAGACGTAGAGGGGATCCTATGGCTCGAGCGCCCATTTTGGCATAGGTATCGCTCCAGCGACGAGTGGATAAGGGCGGAGAATGTGACCCGGGGCGCCGGCGACATGCCGCCCGGCGGGACCTTCACGTTCCGCTATATCCTCAATATCGATCCCGGCGCGGAGGAGGGCGTTTATAGGCTGAGGTTGGAGCTGAGGTATAGGAGCGCGAGGGAGCTACGGGCCGTTTCGAAGAGCGTTTACATCGACGTGCCCATCTGGGCCGGGAATGTGCGCATCCATAGGATGCTAACGGTGCCGGCCAAGATCTTCCCCGGCGATTCCCAAGCGACCCTAAAGGTCTTCGTGATAAACTCCGGCCAAGGCGGGATAAGGGACTTGGAGCTGCGCCTCGGCCTCGAAGGGCCTTTCAGGATGGCGTCGAGCTCCTCCGATAGGGCCTTCTTGGGGACCCTTCAACCCAATCAAATCGCCGAGGCGGATTTCCTCATCGATATCGATGAAGGGGCTGGGCCCGGGAACTACAGCCTCCCGATATACGCCCTGAGCCCCAACCGCCCCTCATCGCTCATAGGCCGGATCCAGCTGACGGTGGCCGAGAAGGCTAGGTTCGAGATCCTCGAGATATCGCCATCGAAGGTCCGGGCTGGGGACTCCGGGGTGACGATGGCGGTTAGGATAAGGAGCGCCGCCAACGTCAAGGCAGAATCGGTCCGGGTCCGCCTCTTGGCTGGGAACTTCTTCTCCGGGACCCTGACGGATCTTATAGGCACGATGAACCCCGGCGATGTTCGAACGGCCTTCTTCACGTTGGACGTCGATGGGAAGGCCGTCCCGCAAACCTATTCGATGGATCTCAAATTCGACTGGGTACAGGATGGGAGATATAGCCTAAGCGATACGATTGGGATCGAGGTGGAGGTCCTCCCATCCCTCTATCCGATCGTGGTGGCGCTTGTGCTTTTGGGCATCGTAGCCCTCGCGGCCCTCATGGTTTTGAGGCGGAGGCGGAAGCGCCCCTCGAAGTGAGGGGCTGGGCCTTCGGGCTCCGGATGGGGGTGAGGGGGATCGCCAGAGCGCTCCCGAGGGCCCTATGGTTGATCGCCCTCATCCTTTCGGCATCGATCCCCGGATCGATGGCCCATACCACCTTAGGCCGCCCCGATGGCATCCCTCCGCTCCTCAGATCCGATGACCACGAGTTGAATCCGAGGAACTCCTTCGGCCGAGCCCATGCGCCGGGCCCATTGGCCCACCTTTGGCCCGGGGCCGGCCAAGGCCTTTACTTGGGCGAGCCATCGCTTCCGCCCGGATATCAATCCCCATTCGCGACCTTCGAGCGCCCCCTCCAAGTCGAGGGTTGCTCATATTCGCCGGAAGGGGCCATAATGGCGTCCGAGCCGCGCTGGGACAGCGTTGGCGATCTCATCCTAGCCATAAACTTCTCCCAACCCTCCTTCTTCGCGAGCCCCTCAAAACCCCGCCCGATATTTCGCTATTGGAACCTGACCGTTTACATACCGGCCCCGATCATGGGGAAGGGCGGGGAGCTGATCCAGGACGGGTTCGAGCCCGCGGGAACCATAAGGTGGGATATGGGGGATTCCTCCAACATAGTCACGACCCTGACCGATGATTATGGCAGGATCTTCGTCTCCAAGGCGGATGAGCTGGATCCCTTCGGCCCGGGTTGGTGGACGATAAGGATAGAGGCCTCGGGGAGGGGGATGGAGTTCACTCCGGAGAGGGGTTGGGGGGAATGGTATTACGTAAGGATCAATCAGATCAGGGCCCCGGTCGTCGCCGGCAGGTACTTCTTCAAGATCTTCCTCGGAGATCGCTATCCGATTGCCTCCCAATCCGCATCGGCCCCGATAAGCGCCGCCATGCCCGCCGAGAATTGGCCCGTCCTGCTCGTCAAGGCCGACCCGGATCCGGCGATCATATATGGAGTCATCAGGTATGGCAGGGGGGCTGCCCCGGGCCTATACGGCGAGCCGATCCGCCTCGCCGGGAGGGTGAGGGCCGTGGGGCTGGCGGAGGATCCGCTATCCGGGAGGTTGACCGATAGGCCCGTGGAGGCTAGGGCGTATTTCAACGCAAGCTCCCAAGGGCGCTTCGAGCTCGAGGGCTTGGCCCCGGGGCTTTACGATCTTTACGCCAGCGCGGCCGGCTTCCCGGAGCGGAAGGTCGCGGAGGGCATCAGGGTCCATCGGGGGCAATCCCTCAGCATCGATGTCTATCTGAGCCCGGGGCCCCAGCTCCATGGGATCGTCCGCTCGGAGGGGGCCATGGGCCCGATTCCCTGGAGCTCCCAATCGCCGATAACCGTAGCCATATACGATAGCGATTACTACGTAGAGCGGAACCTCGCTTGCCAATCCCCGATCAACCTGACCCACGCGCCCTATGTCCCCCATGTCCATGGGAACGCGGTCTTCGGGCCCCACGGCCTAATGCCCCCAAATTCGCCAAAGCCGGTCGCCTTCCCATGGGAGGGGCCCGGGGGCTATAACCCATATACGGCCGCGCCGCCGCATAGGGACCCCTTCGGCCTCTTCAACGGCGTCGGCCCGGCCCAGAGGTGGTGGGTTGGGCCGGGGGAGGCCCCGGATCCGATAACGGGCTTGGGATCCGATCGATGCGAGTTCAGGTTCCAATTCGGGGCGAAGGGCTACTTCGGGATCCCGAGCAGGCTCAGCGGGATGGTCCCGCAAGTGTTCGCGACATGGATCGATGGGCTGGGGCCGGGGAACTACTTCGTCAGGGCCTTCGTAAATGGCTACGTTCAAACCGATGCGAGCGGGACCAGGTTTAAGCATTCATACTTCACGATCCCGGATGGGGCCTTCGGATACGATCTATCGATCCATATCTCATTAAGGCGCTCGGGCATCATCAACGTAACGATCCACTTCCACGATCGGCCCGGGGAGGCGGCGGATTCCCCCATCGGCGGCCCGGACCCCCATCGCTTCATCTTGGTGGAGGCCCTCGACTACGATGATTCGATCGCGGCCTTCAACTTCACCCACGTCCCCTCGAGCGCTTCATCCATAACGGTGGCGTTGAATGGGCTGGGCATGGCGGGCCCGACGTCTCCATTGGACCCAAGGAGGGGCATCAAATACTCCCTCTTCAGGTATCGGGGCCTGAGGGATTATGGCTTATACCCGGGCCCTTATATGATAAGGGCCTACGCCCGCGGATATATACAGGCCCCCTTCCCCGGCTCCGATCTCCAAGCCTTGGATCAACCGCTCCAAGCATCGGCGGGCATGTACGGCGCCGTATCCCACATCAGCCTCCACATGTATCGGGGGGCGGGGTTGAACGTGACGATAAGATCCATCGATGCCCAAAGGCCGGCGGTGGAAAGGCCTTGGGCTTGGAATGCCTCCAAGGTGGCCGTCTTGGCGTACGATGTAGCCTCGCGGGCCTTCGCCGATGTCGCCTATTTCTGGAGCTCCTACGCCAACTCCTGGGGCCTGCCGATCACCCATTCGGCCCATTCGACGATTCCATGGCCGGGCTGGAGCGATGCCTTCGGGCCCTCCTCATCCATGCTCATCACGAATGGATCGGTCCTCGTGGACCGGATCGGCCCAGATCTCCCATCCCCCCCAATCCCGACACTCGAGCCGAGCTCCAAGACGAACCTATTCCTCCAAGCCCAGCTCAGGCTCGGCTTCCTCTATTCCGAGTCGTACTATAGGGGGAGGGGCTTCAAATCGTCCCTGGCCCTTTACCCGGGCCAATACGCGATAAGCGCTTGGACCTATGGGTACGTCCAAGAGGGCGTCGCGGCGCTCGGGGACCTCGGGAGGCGGATCGTTAGCGCATCGATGGGCTCCATCTCGGATGTGGGGGTGGAACTGATGAGGGGCGTGGAGTTCAACCTCACGATCCTGTTCAGGAAGGAGGGGGTTTTCACGGCCCTGCCCTTCAACGCCTCGATGCGGATAAGGATCTATGACGATAGGGATCTATTGGTGGCGGCGGCCTCGACCTCCAGCGACCCGGGCGGATACCTCGGGGCCGGATCCGGGTTCTTCGCCGATGGAGCGAAGGTGGCCTTCGCGGGATGCTCCGTCCCGCCGATCCCGGCGGGCACGAGAAGGGTCGAATACTTGAGGTTGGCGGGCCTGTTCGGCTATGCGGATCCGAGCCTGGGGGCCGAGAGGAGGAGGGCGGCGATGCTCTTCCAAGCGGATCAAGGCGTTTGGGGCAGGGCCCGAGCGCCGATCGCCGGATCCTACGAGGGCGGATGGACCGTGGTGGTCGAGCTGACGAATTGGTATAGGCCATCGGGCTTCCATCCGCCCGCCCCGGGCCTTTTGCAGGGGGAGCTCCATTTGACCAACTTAACGGCCCTTTTGCCCTATAACCACCTCGGCCCGTTCGGGCTCAGGCATCGGGCCAGGATCGAAGGGGCCGACCTCGGATCCGGGGCGAGCCTGACGATCGTTTTGGATGAAAGGGCCTATCTATCGGGCTCGGTTTACGGCTTCAATTGGAAGGGATTGCCGAGGACCGTCAGCTGGGCCACTGCATCGATCGAATCGATCGGTGCCGGGGGCTTCGGGCATCGAATCCATACGTTCGACGGGTTCTTCGATTCCTATGCGGAACCCGGGCCGTTGGTATTGACGGTGAGCGCCCGCGGCTATCGCCTTGGGCGGGCCTCGATCCATGCGAGCGAGGGCTCGAGCACCCGATACGACTTTTACCTAGAGCCGGAATGAGGATCGATTTCTCCTTTAAATTATATAAAGGCAATAAAATTATCTATAGAGAAATTTTAAGAGGGCCCAATGCCGCTCGGGAAGCTGAGATGCCTTCGATGGATAGGGAGGCGGGGCCACCGGATTCGCTTAAGGCCATTTCCGCGGCGTTTTGCGCCGCCCTATACGCTATCGGCTCTTACGCAACCGCCTATATCCAATCCCCTTGGGGCATGGGCCAGTTCCGGCCGGCGGTCGTCATACCGGCGCTCTTCGCCACGATCTTCGGGCCTTGGGTCGGCGGGGTTGGGGCGGCCTTGGGAACGCTCATATGCGATTCGGTGAAGCACGGAGGCCTTTACATGGGCAGCCTCCTAGCCGCCGTGCCCGGGAACTTCATAGGCTTCTTCCTCTTCGGCCACATCGTCCGAAGGGGGTTCTCGTGGAGGCGGTTCATAATGGCATCGAATGCCTCCTTGGCCATTGGGAACCTGATCGTGGCCTTCCTATATGTCTTCGTGTTTAAGGCGCTTTATGCGAAAGCCCTCCCGATGTCGATGGAGGCCTTGACCTTGCTATCGATTGGTTTGACGATCTTCTGGTTCATAACGATGCTGCCCTTCGTCCTCTTGATGGCGCCCCCGATCATAAGGGCCGTCGCCACATCCTTCCCGGGCATCGTGCCGGGGGGGATGAGGGCCCATTCCTTAAGGGGGGAGATCCCGCAAAGGGCATTCGGCTTATCGTTGGCGATCCCAGGGATCGCCATGCTCCTGATGGGGCTGGCGACGAGCACGGCGTTCGGGGATTATTTGGCGACGAACTTCTCGAGGACCTTCACGCCCGCCATAATGGAGCTGATTCGAATAATGTTCTACGGAAGCGGGATCGCGCTATCGGCCTTGGGATTCGCCGCATTGGGGGCCATTCCCATCGGTAAGCAAAAGAGGGTGTAAGAAGGATCGGGTTTCAAGCCCTTATAGGTATTCTACAAACGGTTCTTGCAACTAGCGCCCTCCTCATCGGCCGCATAATTCTCGCCTTTTCAGCCCAGATTTTATATGAATTGGAGCGCCCGAGGGCAAAGCTCATCCGCATGGCCTCCATGATGCCCGGGGAACCCATACAGAAAAGGCAGGGGGGCCGCATGTCGCCTATAAGCGGGAGCGTGTTTTGCAATTCGATTATCTTTATAAAGCATCCTACAATCCATCAATAATCGAGGGGCCCCTCTTCGGCGATGCCCGAAGCGGGCGGATTTGGCGGAAAGGGGGCCGAAAAGGCTCGGTTGCAATGGAAATCCCATAATACAGGGAATTGAAAGTCGCCAAAGCAGTAGCGTTATCCACCATCCAATTAGTGACGTTGCAATGGAAATCCCATAATACAGGGAATTGAAAGTCGCCGGCCACGCGCCCCCACGAATCCGCCGCGACCCAGTTGCAATGGAAATCCCATAATACAGGGAATTGAAAGTCAACCTGATAGAATACGATACATTTGCTGAGAAGAACGTTGCAATGGAAATCCCATAATACAGGGAATTGAAAGCCCAGATCTCGGCTGAATCCCTCAAAATCCTCAGGATCTGTTGCAATGGAAATCCCATAATACAGGGAATTGAAAGTGACCAACCTCCTCGCCTCGGGGGCCGATGCCGATGAAATCAAAAAGCTTTTGAAGGCCTTGCCGGATTATAAGGAAACGAAGACGAGCTATCAGGTGGATCATATAGCCAGAGGGGGATACCTCCCTCCCTCTTGCGAAACGATGGGCTTGAGAGGCCTTTGCTATATCCCGGACGAAAGATGTAAAAAGATCAATAACCCATCTGAGTATTTTTTGGGTGAGAAAGATGGAATTCGAGGAAGTATTGGAAATAAGGAATAGGGCCCTGAACCAATTCTCGGGCCCGGAAAGGATCTTCGTGGATAACGCCTTCGCGGGGGGGCCGAAGAGCTTCATCAACGATTACCGCCTCTTCCCAGATGAGGACGGCATCCTCCATCGGAACTTAATCATCTACGGCCCGCCGGGATCTGGAAAAACCACGCTGGCGAGGCATTTGATATCGGTCATGAGAACCCTTTATCCCTCCGATGGATGTTGCTTCATCCGTTCCTCCCACGGCCTTACTCCTGCCTTGGCCACCTTGGCCAAACTTGGCTCTGTCGCCTACCTTTACGCTCTATTCATGGACGATGCCACCTATGCCCCGTTCACGAAGGAGGATTTCAAGAATTTCTTTAGGATAAGGCATTTTTTAGGGCGGTTGCAGGGTAACGGCCTCGTTTACACCATCTTCGCAACGCATGAACTCGGGAAAGGGCTCGCCAAGGCGTTCAAGGATAATTGGGATCTCCTCCTGATTCGAGGAATACCGACGCAGGAATATGAACTTCGTCAATTGCGCAGGTTCTTGGATAAGGAAACGATCCAAGCTTTTATGAAGGTGAAAAGAGACCCAAGCATGAAGTCCTTTACCCTCGCAATGACCCCGTATGGGATCGTCTACCCATTGTTCACCGATCTATTTGAGATATGGTTAAAGAACGATGCCAACGCGGCTCAGCTCTTCGAGTATGAAGCCAAGGAGATGGGGCAGGGGAGGGGCTTTTTAAAGGAGCTTCTCATGGCCCTTCTCGTGGCCCTTACGCCCTATAAATATAGGCGATTGGCAAGAGCCATTTCCGGGTTGGGGAAGTGAGCGCCATGCCCGGGCTGGCCTCGGGCCCAAGGAGGCGTTGATCCATGC
>CALIRQ010000003.1 GCA_938042195.1 uncultured archaeon | reverse complement strand
GGGCAGCCCCAGCTCTTCACTAGGTTCCTATTCCTTAAGAGCCAGAGGGCATTGGCTAGGGCGATGATCTGGGGCGGCATTGGGTTCTTCGTATCCTCGTTCTTCGTTTACATCGCTGGCCTTTCCGCGGCCCCGGTTTTCAAGCTAGGCACCGGGGAGCTCGATTGGGTCAACCCGCTGATAGCCTCCTATGCCCTGCCGCCCATCGTCGGCAGCCTCATGATGGCCGGATTGATGGCGGCTGGCATGTCGACCATAGACTCCACTTTGATAGTGACTACCGGCGCCGTATCCAGGGATATTTATCAGCAAATCCTGAGGCCCAAGGCCAGCGATAGCTCGGTATTGGCCCTTTCGAGGATCGTCGCCGTCGTTATAGGGGCCGTGGGTTTCATCTTCGGCCTGATTAGGCCCGCTTTGATCTTCACCATAATCCTCTTCGTATTCGGCGGCATGGGCGTCCTTGTGCCGGCGATAGTCCTAGGCCTTTATTGGAAGAGGGCTACCAGGGAGGGCGCTTTGGCATCGATCATAATAGGCGAGATAGTCCTGATCTTCTTGACATCGCCGCCGGACTTCGCTAAGCCCACTGTCACCTCTATACTGATGGGCGGCCACCCGTTGCTGCTATCGTCGGTAATCGCCCTGATCATAATGGTATTGGTCAGCTACGCTACCAAGCCCACTCCGAAGGAGATATTGGACCAATACTTCCCTTGAGCCGATAAGCTCCCTTTTTTAACCCTTTTTATTTTTGTTCGCAAACATCCAATATGCTCAGGGCGTATACCTTGGAGGCGCTCACCAGCTTATCGATCTCCACGTACTCGTTCGGCGCATGCGCCACCTCGAGCTTCCCGGCCCCGAGCCAAATCCCGGGTATCCCGGACTTTATGCAATAATATAGGTCCCCGGATGAGAGAGATCCCCTGAAGGCCGGGGTCCTGCCCGTAACCTCCTTTACGTCGCGCTTTATTATCTCCACGAGCTCATGCCCCTCCGGCACCTCCAATGGATCCCTATCCTCGGTAACGGTCAATTCCTCCACGTTCAACTCCGGATCGATGGCCCTCATGCGCCTCACGGCCGATTCCACGTAATCCTTGACCCTTTGGGTCGATTGCGGGGGCCCGATCCTTACATCCAATTCGAAGGTACAGAGCTCCGGCACGATGTTCACTTTGGTTCCCCCTTCGATCCTCCCGAGGTTGATTGTATCCCTTCCGACGAGGGGGTGATCCCTCAGCTCCATCTTCTTCATCTCGTTTATCAAAGCGATCGCCTTCTCTATGGCGTTGATGCCAAATTGTGGGGCCCCCCCATGGGCGGTCCTACCGCGCACCCTTACCCTATACCAGACCCTCCCCTTGAAGGACCCAACTATGTCCATATCGGAGATCTCCCCCACTAGGACCATATCCGGCCTTGGGAATCCCGCAGCCCTTAGGCCCCTTTCGAGGACGTATTTCATGCCCATCGGCCCGGCCGTTTCGTCATCGACGGTAGCTCCGAGCAAAAGGTTCCCCTTCAGCTCGGCCCCCGCCTCCAGAACGGCCTTCAGGGCGCAGATCTCGCCCGCGAGCGCGCACTTCATATCGGCCGACCCCCTGCCCCATATCTTCCCATCGTGGACCTCGCCGCCGAACGGCGGGTACCTCCAAGCGGATGGATCCCCCTCGGGCACGACATCCATATGCCCGCTAATCATGTAGGTCCTCTTGCCCTCCGACCCCTCCAACAGCCCAATCACGTTGGGCCTCCCCGGTTCGCCCTCCATGATCGAGACCTTCAAGCCGAGCTTCTCGAACTCCTCGCGCATTATCCCCGAAACCTCCTCATACCTACCCGGGGGATTCACGCTCGGCGCCCTCACGAGCTTTCTGGTCAGCTCTATCAGGCCCCGCTCATCCAACTTACTCAATACTTCCGCTTTATCGACCATGGCGACTCGCCGAAACCATCGGCATCGGCTCGATTAAAATCTTTTAAAATCTTCCCAGCCCGATCCGCTTAACAGCGGCCTCCAACTCCTCTTCCACCGGGGAGAGCGTGGGGATTTTGGATAGATCCCCATAGGGCGTTTTGGTCTTGAGGCCGCTGCCGGTCAGCACGCAAACGATCACGTCATCCGAGTCCACCGTGCCCTCCTCAACCAGCTTCCTAGCGCCCGCCAATGAGGCCGCGGCCGATGGCTCCACGAATAAACCTTCAAGGCTCGCGAGCTCGGCCCCCGCCCTTAATATCTCAGCATCGGAGGCTATCTCCCCAACTCCGCCCGTATCCTTCACGGCCTTGATGACCCTTTGGCCGTTCAAGGGCGCGCCTATCATCAGGCCCTCCGCGATCGTCTCCGGCCTCTCGATCGGCTTTATCTCATCGGACCCCCCCTTTAGGGCGCCGGCTATCGGGCAGCAACCCTCCGGCTGCACGCAAGCCAAGGCGGGGAACCGCTCAATGAGGCCTAGGCCCTTCATCTCCCATAATCCCTTATATATGCCGAGGAGGCCGCTCCCGGTCCCCACCGGGAATACGATCCAATCGGGGGCGGCCCAATCGAGTTGCTCTAGGATTTCGAATGCGATCGTCTTCGGGCCCTCGATGGCAAAGGGATTCGTTTGGAACCCGCAATAATACCAGCCGAACCGCCTCTTGGCGTAATTTGCTGCCTTATAGGCGTCGCCCCTCGTCCCCCTTATCTTGAACGCCTTGGCCCCATAGGCCGACGATTGCATCAGCTTGCCCTCGCTCGCGTAATCGGGCACGAAGATGAAGCATTCGATGCCCAGCCTTGCCGAGTAGGCCGATATCGATGAGGCCGCATTGCCGGACGAATCCAAGACCGCCTCTTTGAAGCCCAGCTGTTTGGCCATTGAGATCATGACCGAGGCGCCGCGATCCTTAAAGGAACCCGTGGGGTTCGCAAAATCCAATTTCAGCATCAAATTGCTCAATCCCAAGGACTCCCCGATCCTTTCGGATCTTATCAGGGGCGTGAACCCCTCCCCGAGGCTGACTATGTTCTCCGGCTTGGGCGGGAGCAGCTCAGCGTATCTCCACATGCTTCGGGCCTTCTTGGAGCCAAGCGAGGCTTTGTCCAATCGGCCCTTGGCGGCTTCGAGATCATATTGAGCCTCCAAGCCGGAGCCGCATTTAGGACAAGCGTATTCGAAGCCCCTTGCCTCGTTCCCGCATCGGGGGCACTTCAGATTCATGTAGGAGGTCATCGCTCATCCAAACGCCTTGGCAGACCAAAAGGGTCAGGAAAGTAAATCGAAGGCCATCAAAGCGTATATCTCGGCGGCCTTAACGATATCATCGGCTTCGACCCTTTCGTCTATGGCATGGGACTGCCTTATGAAATCCCCCGGCCCGAAGGAATAGGCCGGTATGCCCTCCCTCCTGAAGAACCTGGCATCGGTGGCGCTTTGCTGGATGAAGAGCTTCGGCTCGAAGCCCAAGATCGCTGAAGCATTCCTGCGGAGCACGGCGATCGACTCATCATCCGGCTTGGTATGGGTTGGGTCGGAGTGGGATATCCTCTCCAATTCGGCCTCCGGGACCTCCGCCCTGACGAGCTTCGCGAGGGTTTCAAAGGCGAAGTCCGCGGTCGAGCCCAAGGGAATCCTTATATCCACCTCCATTACGCATGAGTCAGCGACCACGTTCGCCTTCGTCCCACCCTTTATGGTCCCATAATTGATCGTGAAATGATCCAGGGCATCCCCACATTCGTCCTTCCCGGTTTCGCTTCTCAGAACCCCCTTGGAGAACTCCACCACCTCGATCAACTCCTCCGGGATCTTCGCCTTAATGGCGGCGATTTGGGAGGATGCCCTTATGGCTTTGCACATCGTCAGGATTGCATTCTCGCCGAGCATGGGTAGGCTCCCATGGGCCGGCCTGCCCTTCGTCGAAATCCTCACGAGGCACCAGCCCTTCTCCCCTATCCTGCAAAGCCTCAGGAGGCTCGGCTCCGCGACTATGCAGGCGTCGCCCCGAATCCCCACCCCCCTCAACAAATATTCCGTGCCAAATTTGCCCCCAGTTTCCTCATCCGGCACGGCCATCGTAACCATGGAGCCGTTCAACTCCTCCTCGAATCCGGCTAGAATTGCTTGGGCGTATAACATAGCGGCCAAGCCTCCCTTCATATCGGCCGCGCCCCTGCCATATAGGAACCCGTCGGCCAACTTGCCCTCGAACGGATCGAAGCTCCAACGGCTCACATCCCCAACCGGGACCGTGTCCATATGGCCA
>CALIRQ010000002.1 GCA_938042195.1 uncultured archaeon | reverse complement strand
TCTTATCCTCTTTATCAAATCCACTGCCTCGGATACCTCTTTTGGAGTAAGGCCCGAGGCCACCTCGTCCAATAGGAGCAACTTCGGCTCAGTGGCTAGGGCCCTCGATAGCTCCAAGCGCTTCAAATCAGCATGCGTCAGCTCGGAGGCTAAGGAATCGGCTCTCCCAACCAAACCGGTCAGCCTTAATGCATCCATAGCCTTCCTTTTGGCCTCTCCCAATCTATTTGTCCTCAGGAAAGCCGCCGGTATCACATTGTCCAAGACGGTCAAGCGCTTCAGCGGCTTCATTATCTGGAAGGTACGTCCGATCCCGGCCTTGCATATATCGCTGGGCTTCTTTCCGGTGATGTCCAGACCATCGAAAACTACCCGCCCGCGATCCGGCGGATAAAATCCATTTATGACGTTGAATGTGGTCGTCTTCCCCGCGCCATTGGGGCCTATGAGTCCTAGGATCTCGCCCTCTTCGACTCCAAAGCTCAATTCCTTGACGGCAACTAGGCCGCCGAAGCTCTTTGTAACCCCCTTAAGCTCTAAGAGCATTTCACCATCCCCTGATCCTTATCAACCTCCTTAAGCGGGGCCAGATCCCCTCCGGAACTATGAGGACGGCGATCATTAGTATTAGGCCATAAACTATCAAATGCGCTCCGGCATAAGTCCCGCCTAACCAAGCCCGCATCTTCTCCGAGGCCGGGACCAGTAAGGTGGCTCCGAGTAGTGGACCGAAAACCGTTCCCAAGCCTCCGATTATGGCCACCAGCGCTATCTCAACTGATAGGGGTAGCGCGAAGACGAAGTCGGGGTCTATGTACCGAAAATACATTGCGTAATATGTGCCCCCCCATGCCATGAAGAAGGCGCTCATCAATAATGAGATGAGCTTATACCTCGTGGTTGGAATTCCCATGGACTCCGCGGCGTCTTCATCCTCCTTGATCGAGAGGAAATAATAGCCGAGCTTCGATTTCGCAACCCTGCTGGTTACGAAGAGCATGAGGAGCATTATGCCGAACGCCAAATAGTAATAGGGAATCTTGCTATCGAATTGGAAGTAGAGAATGGGGTCCCCCATGAATTTATGGGGCAACGGATACGGGCCTATCATAGGGTTGGCTCCAAAGCGGGGGATCTCTAACCCAACGGCTCCGCCCGTGAAATCCCTGTATTTGAGGAATATTAGCCTTAAAGATTCAGCTATCCCTATGGATGAGAGCGTGAAATATGGGCCCCTCAGCCTAAAGCAGGGAAGGCCTATGAGGATAGCACATGAGGCGGAAACCAACCCACCAACGAACATCCCAATCCAAAGCGGAACGGAGTTATATAACAATAGCAGCATCGAAGTGTAAGCCCCAAGGCCGAAGAAGGCCGCATGGCCCAAAGAAAATTGTCCACAATATCCGCCTATAAGATTCCATGCGCTGGCCAAAAACGCATGAAAGAATATCATGGTGACAATGTGTATCAAAAAGGCGTCTTGGATCACCAATGGGAAGACCAGAAGCGCAGCCAGCGCTAATAGGTAGAAATGCCTTCTAATCATTAATGCGGAGCCCATGCCTATAGCATCCTCCTCCCCATTAAACCCTTGGGTCTAAACACCAAGATTAGTACGAACACTGCGTATAGCACGACCAACTTCATCTCAGCCCCTAAAGCCAAAGATCCTAGGCCCTCTACCACCCCTAATATGGGGCCAGCTATCAGACAACCAACGATGCTCCCCAATCCCCCGAGCACGACCGTAACGAAGCATAATAATGTGAACATTGCTCCTATGGTCGGCCAAGTGTAGTAAAAGGACACTAGGAACGTGCCGGCCCCTCCGACGAGCGCGGATCCTATCGCGAAGGAAAGCATGAACATCCTTCTCGGCTTTATTCCCATGAGCATGGCCGCCTCGATATCTTCAGCGGTTGCGCGCAGAGCCCTACCGGTCTTTGTGAATCTCAGGAAGAGCGTAATGGCGACCGCGAGAATTATTGAACATATGAAGGCTAGGAAGCGAGGGACGCTGATCGTCACGGGTCCAGCGGAGAAGATTGCCATGGAATAGGCTGTGGTTACTGTCCTATAGGTCGCCGTCCAAGATAATAAAGCCAAGTTTTGAAGGAAGATCGATAGGCCAACCGTTAAGAATATTTGTTGCTCACCTATCCCGCCAATCACCCTGTTAACCAATACTTTATAGACCAGCGCCCCGAGGAGGAAAAGGGTCGGCATGGTAACGAGTAAAAGCAGGTAGGGATCCATAGCGGTGGAATGCCAGATCCAATAGGTCAGATACATTCCAAGCATCATGAAGTCCCCATGAGCAAAGTTGATCATTTTAGTCACCCCGAATATTAATGAAAGGCCTATACTCATAAGGGAGTAAAAGCCCCCTATCACTATGCCACTTACTACCATCTGGATAATCAAATCCGTTTCCATATCTCTTCCCTCTAGGGGAGGGAAGCGGAGAATATATATCTTTTGTTATAGGGTTTAAGGGCCGGGGCTTTCGCCAGAGCTTCAGTTGAAAGCCGCAGCTCGCGGTAGCCCTTTTTAAGCGCGGTTTCCTTAAAACTTCCATTGGATGAAAAGGCAATAATAAAACAGCCCGCGCAAGTCGACGCCCTCTTATGAACGAAAAATTTTTATATAGATATCCCCGAAAAACTAATGAGGAAAAGGCTTATGTCAGCTATTGGGACTAAATCCATAGCACTGGTGCTAATAGCACTGATAGTGGGCATTGGGATCGGATACGGGGCTTCTATGGCCACGATCAAGCCGGCTCCGGCTGCCGTCATCACAACCACCGTAACGATTACCGGGCCCGCCAAACCCGTGGTTGAGGAAGTGGTCGTGGCATCTATATGGCCCCTCAGCGGAGGCCTTGCTAGGATGGGGGAGGCTTGTCACAAGGCCGTATTGGCAGCGGCCAAGTACATTAACGAGAAAATCGGGGGGATCCCGTCCCTGGGCGGGGCCAAAATCAAGATAGTAACTGGGGATACGAAGAGCGATCCCACGGCTGGCAAGGCCGAGGCGGAGAGGATCATAACGACCTATAAGCCCACGGCGGCTTTGGGATCGTATCAGAGCGCCGTTTCTCTAACGGTTAGCGAGGTTATGGATAGATATAAGGTACCCTATGTGACTTCTTCGATATCCAACAAACTCTGCAGCAGGGGCCTCGAGTATATATTCCAAACCTCGCCCCTGGCGACCCAGTTCGGGGAGATGCAAATAGAGTGCTTGGTTGAGCTTGGGAAGATCTATGGATGGTCTCCCAAAAAAGTAGCTATAGTATTCGAGAATACCGCCTATGGAACCGATACGGCGCGAGGCTTGAAGGCCACGGCCGAGAAGTATGGGCTTCAGGTAGTCCTCTACGAGCCCTATCCGGCCGGCATAACGGACGCCACGGATTTGGTGCTCAAGATAAAGGCCTCCGGGGCCGAGGTCGTATGCCCGGTTTCTTACCTGACGGACGCCATCCTGATAGTTAGGACCATGCGCGAGCTCAAATGCTATGCGGTGGTTAATGGGGGCGGCGCGGGCTACTTGATGCCAGACTTCATCGAAGGGGCGAAGGAAGCGGCTGAGTACGTTATCAGCGTCGGCTCTTGGTTCTACGATGCCGGGCCTTGGCCGGGATTGGCCGATCTGTGGATAAATAAGTACTACGTATCGCTATACCCGGAGGAGAAGTTCATAATGGAGCACGCAGGCGAGGCCTTCGCCGACCTATTCCTAATAGCGGATGCGATCAACAGAGCGGCATCCACGGACCCGGTGAAGGTCAAAGAAGCCCTTGAAAAGTCGGATATAAGGGCCGACGACTATTGGAACCCGTTCCATTTCGCGGCAGCCAGGCCCTATGGACGCGTACAATTCAAGGATATAACCTTCCCGCCCGACTCCCCCCATGCGGGCACATATCATCATTGGAACATCCACGCCCACCCGGCCATGATGCAGATACAGAAGGGAGAAATGGTGACGATATATCCGCCGAAATCGGTGAGGCCGGGTGTAAAGGCCATATGGCCTCCGCCCGGCTTGGTGAAGTAGGCCCTTAACCCCCCTCCTTTTTTTTCCCAACCCTTCGATCCTATACGATTTTAGATCGACTGGGAAATGGAGGGAGTCGGGGGACATGCTCCCGGATCCCTTCGGGATAAAAATAAATCTTTGGCGGGCCCAACGGGATTTGAACCCGCGACCTCTCCCCGGGCTTTCAAGGCCCTTCGGGTGGCTCCCGCCCCGATAAGAGCTTCAGCCCAGCGAGCCTCGGCTCCCTTCTGGTCCGCTGCTCTACCTGGCTGAGCTATGGGCCCGCTTAAAGGCCCATCGCGAGATTTCCTTAAATATTTTGTTGGCTCGGGTTCCGCCGGGGATCGTCCCATTGCCGGAGCTGAAGTTCATAGGCCTTGGCCTTCACGACGAGCTGGGCATAAGCCTCAGGGGCTTGGGGGAGGCGAGGGCCGCGGGCGTGGTCTTCTTGGAGCTCTATACGAGCCCAATGCCCGGCCTATCGATCCAAAGGCTCGAGGGCCTCCTTGGGAAGCCGATCCGACTACTGGGCAGGGCGGATCTGGAGGAGCGCTTCCATGAGGCGGTCCTCGAGCCCATCAAGGAGGCGGGCAGCGGCGCCCTCCTCGTGCCCGGGGATCCCATGGTCTTCACGACCCACGCGAGCCTGAGGCTCGAGGCCGAGAGGGCGGGGATAAGGACGTCGATAATCCACGCCTCCTCTATCCTATCGGCCGTATGCGGTGCTACGGGCCTTCATGGCTATAAGTTCGGGAAGGCCGCGACGATCCCGATCCACCAAGGGCCCAAGCCACCCGAATCGCCCTACGAATGCCTTCGCGATAACCGGGCGAGGGGCCTCCATACGCTCCTCCTGATGGACTTCAGGGCCGATGAGGGCGCCGCAATGGCCATAAATGGGGCCTTGGGCCAGCTTTTGGCCATAGAATCAAAGAGGGGCGAGGGCGCCCTGACGCCGGATACGCTCGTGGTCGGGGTGGCGAGGATCGGCTCCCCGGATCAGCTGGTGAGGGGCGGGAGGGCGAGAAGGATGCTCGAGGAGGACTTCGGCCCTCCCCCCCATTGCCTAGTGATTCCCGGGGAGCTCCATTTCGTTGAAAGGGATTGCTTAAGGGCCTTCGCTGGCGTTCCCGAGGAGGACCTCCCATGAGCGGGATGCCCGAGGATTGCGCGGCGCTCGCCTCCAAATACGCCGAAACCCTCGCCGAGGCCTTGGGGAGGATCGGGAGGAAGGGGGCGCCCCCAGGGGTCCTGGAGGTCTTGGAGCAGGCGGAGAGCTACCTGAGGGATTCCCGATTCTACTTGGAGGGGGGCAAGGGGGCCGTGGCCCTAGCCTCCGCGGCCTACGCCGAGGGTCTATTGGATGCCCTAAGGATCTTGGGGCTGGTGAGCTTCGATTGGCCGAGGCCCAAGGTCGATGCTGGGCGGGGCCAACCTTATTAGGGGTGGATGCGTCCCAACGGCGTTGGGAAATGGGCGATATCCGAGATCCCCTCAGGAGGGAATTGTTGCGACAGGCCCTCGCCCTTCAGATATCCTCGGGGCCCTTTGGGCCCGAGGAGCTCTCGCGCCGCTGCGGCGTCGAGGAGCCCATTTGCGGGAGGCTATTGGAGGCCTTGGCGGCTGAGGGCTTCCTCGAGCGCATCGAGGCGGAGGGTAGGCGCAGGCCGCTTTACAAGGTCTCCGAAAAGGGGAGGGCCGCCATTAGGGTGGTCCTGACGGGCGGGGTCTTCGATGGGATCCATATGGGTCATCTCTTCGCCCTTAACGAGGCGAAGAAGCTCGGCGATCTACTGATTGTAGTCGTTGCCAGGGATTCGACCGCGGAGGGGCGGAAGGGCAAGAGGCCAATCTTCCCCGAGTGGGAGAGAAGGGCGTTGATAGAAGCGATGAAGCCCGTCGACGTGGCCCTGCTCGGCCAAGAGGGATTAAGCCTAAGGGAATTCCTTGATCGGATAAGGCCCGACGTTCTGGCGGTTGGATACGATCAAGGCCGGATCGAGGAGGCCGTTCGGGGACTCATAGCGGAGATGGGGCTTCGCACGGAGGTCGTGCGCCTCCCGAAGCGCGATGGACCGGGGCTCATGAGCTCCACGGAGGTCAGGCTGAGGATCGTTGGGGATTGGGGGCGAGCGGGATCCGGACCCTAACGGTTTGGCCATCCCTCAGCCCCAGCGCCTCCCTAAGCCCTACCGGCGCGATCAATTCGATCACATCGTCCCCGTAATGGCTCCTCATGGCCACTAGGACGGCGCCCTCTATCCTATCGGCCACTTTGGCCCTGAAGCACTTCACAGGGCCGAAGCATCTCGATCCGTTCGCGAACCCCTCTATTATTATTGGGTCGATGCGATCCAATAAAGGCCTCCTCGACCGGCTCTTAGGATCGAGCCTCAGGTTCAAGGTCCCAGGGTACGGATCGAAGCCGAGCTTCTCGACGAACTGCCGCCTATATCCCTCTTGGCTCACGTAATATGCGCCCTCGCCGAGGCCCGTGAAGATCCTCCCTTCGAGGCTCAGCTCGGCCTCCGGCCTCTCGAAGAATCCCCGGAGGATCGCGTAGAGCTCGGCCAATCTCCTCGAGCCCTCCTCCGCGATCCTTATCCTCTCCCCCTCCGGCGCCCTCGACCTATGGATGAGCCCGAGCCCCTCTAGCTCTATTAGGTAGCGGGAGGCGCTCTGTTGGGATATGCCCATCAGCCTGGCCAGCTCGCGCGTCGTCACAAGCGCGCCCTCGGCGCCGGACTTCGCGCTTAAATCCGCGAGCCTGAGCAGCGCCATCATATGGTATGGCTTGATGCCGATAGCCTCGCCCTCGCGAGCTTGTGGGCGATCGCCAGCGGGACGACGCCTCCTTTCCTCATGCAACGTTCCACCACCCTCAAGGCATCGGGGAGCGAGATCCTATGCCCAATGCTGACATAAAGCCTTCTGCCGGGCCCCGCTGGTAATATGGCGCCGATGACCTCGCCCGAGGCCCCTAGAATCCTATCGCCCTCCGCGGCCCCGAAGAGCCTCCGCTTCGCGGCGCCGATCGTCGGCAAATCCAAGGCCAGGCCCACTTGGCATGCGATCCCGAACCCCCTGGGATGGGCCACTCCATGGCCATCCACGATGCAGACGTCGGGCCTCGCTCTGAGGCCTTTGAGCGCTTCCATCAGGATCCGCGCCTCCCGGAGCGCGAAGAGGCCCGGGATATATGGGAATGAAACCCTCCCGCTGCAGAAGTTCGCCTCCGCGACCTCCATGGTCTCCATATCGATCGAGGCCGCGCACGCCACCGCCAAATCCCCCTTATATGCGGCATCGGCCCCCGCAACCAGTCCGACCTCCCCCAAGGCCCCCCCTGGCTCCACGAGCCTCGAAAGTTCGCCCTGAAGCCTGAACAACCTCTCCGGCGTCATGCCGCTCCCCAAACGTTGCCTCGAATCCGAAGCCGCCCGATCGGCTTTGGGGAATCAGGACGTCATGATCGATAGCTTCAGTTGCTTGACCCCCCTCATCCCCATCAATCCCTCGGCGAACTCCCTTATCTCCTTGGGATGCCCCTTGGTGACTATCACCTCTAAACAATTCCTCTCGTCCAAATGGATATGCATCGTGGAGATCACCGATTGCCCATACTCATGGCCCGCTTTAATAACCGCTTCCGATGCGCCCCTGAGCTCGTGGTCGTAGAGGAGCGAAATGACCGCGGCGACGCGCTTTCCCTCGCACTCCGACCATCGATACTCCGCCAAGTAATTCCTTATGGCATCGCAGATGACCTTGGAGCGCTTCTTATACCCCTTTGCCCTCATGGCCTCCTCAAGCTCTTTCAAAAGGCTGCAGGGTATCGAGAAGCTCGTCCTGACTATTTCCTCCCCCAACTCGCCAACCCCTTCGGCCGCCCCAGCAACCTCATATTTAATGGGGCCTCCTAAAAAATAGTGTTTGGTATGGGCCGTGGGATCACGATCGGGATCTGTGCCTACAATGAGGGGAAGAACATACGCCGGTTGTTCACAAACCTCCTCAGGGATCAGGGGCTGGGCGATCTCGACGAGGTCATAATCGTCTGCTCGGGCTGCACGGATGAGACCGTGCCGATCGCGGAGCTCTTCGCGAAGGCGGATGGCAGGATAAAGATCCTCCTCGAGCCCGAGAGGCGCGGCAAGGCCTCGGCGATCAACCTGATATTGAGGGAGGCGAAGGGGGAGTTTATTGTATTCATGGGGGCCGATGTCATACCCGGGGAGCTAGCCATAAGGAGGATAGCCCAGAGGCTATCATCCGGAGGGGATTTGGGGATCGTAAGCGGGGCCCCGGAGCCGATTAGCGGCGAAACCCTCGCCGAGAGGATTTCCTCAATAATTTGGGCCCTCCACAATAGGGTCCTCGAGGTGCTCTCGGATCGCCTCGTTTACGCATGCGGGGAGCTCTACGGCTTAAAGCGGTCCATAGTGGAGTCGATACCGAAATGGGTTGTGAACGATGATGCCTATGTGGCGAAGAGGGCGGAGGAGATGGGCTATAGATCGGAGATCTGCAGAGGCGCCAAGGTCTACATAAGGGCGCCGCGCACGGTCCTGGATTACGTGGCGCAGAGAAGGAGGATCACCTTCGGCCATTTGCAACTTTGGAGGAGGATCGGCCTCTACCCGGGTTGCGTTGAGAACGCCGCGCTAAAGTCCCCCTCGCTCCTCCTGAGGACCGCGGTCGAAATGGCCCTCGGCCGCCCCTCCGAATTGCCCTATCTCTTGGCCGGGATCGTCTTGGAGGCCCTCGCGGCGATCCTCGCCCTCGTCGATATGCTAAGTGGCAAATCCCATTCCGTTTGGGAGATCGCCCGCACGACCAAATAGGGATCGAATCCGGCCCCTCGGATTGGCTATCCCGCCTCCCCCCTCAAGGATAGCAGGGCCGCCTCGATCTCCTTCTCGGCCCTCTCCCCGCGCTTCCTGGAGGAGGAGAGGAGCGAGTTGTAAACGTCCTTTGAGATCCTCCCGCTCCTGTATTGGGCCCTGAGCTGGCTCTCGGAGGCCTTCGCGGCCTCGATCTCCGCCTCGGCCCTTTCGATGCTCCTTATCAGCCCGGCGTACCTCGGATCCCCTCTCTTGAGACCATCCTTCACCGGGGCCAAGGCCCTCTCTATCTCCTTGATCCTCTCCTCCGCGACCCTCCTCCTCCGCTTATACTCGTTCTTCCCGATGCTTCCCCGGAGCAACTCCTCCTCCATCCTCCCCAGGTCGAGCCTGAGCGCGTTCTTCTCTCCGTATAGATGGACGAACCTCCTCAGGAGCTCGGTCAGGGGCCCGGCCTTGGGCTTGGCGCCCCTCTTGGAAATACCGATCGCAATCGCCCCAAGGGCGATCGCCTCAAGGGCGAAGACCCATCCAATGGGTTTCAGGGCCGACCAAAATGGATTGAAGGAGCATTCCAAGCGAACCTTCGGCTTGGAGATCGGCGAGATCGGGCCGAGGCTGTAGATTAGGGTGCTCGCATAGGCCCCCTCGCTCATTCCCAAGGGAGCCGGCTCCGCCGACCTCAGGCCGAAGCTCCTTGGGAGCGAAATCCTCACGGTGGCGCCCTCAGCGAAGCCGGGTATCGGCGGGATCGATTCCAATTCGATCCCCCAGCCCTCGAGCCCCTCCCTTCGCTTGGCGACCTCCCCCTTTGGGATCCGGAAGGATACCGTGAAGGAGAAGCCCTCTGAGAACCTCACGTTCTTGAACCTAGGCCTGACGGTGACATTAATGGAATCCCCCGGCCCCATGTGGATCGTCTGCGGAAGCGCGCCCCCCGCATCCTCGGCAACCACCCTCTCGGCCCCCTTGGCCAGCGGCACCATTACTCCATCGATGGACCTTTGGCAAAGGTTCCTCAACGAATAGGAATCCTTGATCATCAAATCGCCGGATTCCTCGAATGTTATGCTCCTCTCCAAGGATTCCACCTTTAACAGCCTCTGCTCATAGGATGTGAAATCTATGACGAACTCCTCATCAAGGTATGGCTCCAAGGGGGCGAACGATGCCCGGAGGACCAAGGCCATCCCCTCCCTGTCGACCGAGAATATGGGGCCCTCTCCGAGGGATACCTTGGCATCCCCAGGGAGGAATATCTTAACTGTGCAGTTCTCAATGGGCGCCTTGAGCATTGGGAAGGGGTTGAGGCGCAAATAGAACTTCAACGCCCCATAGGAGAGGAGGCCATCGAAGGTCGAGTAAAGCGTCAAGCTTCGGGATCCCCCGCCCCCGGCCGGGAGCTTCGCGCCCAGCCATCGCACGCCCGCCTCATCGACCTCCCGCAGGGCCACTTCCGCCCCAGAGCCGTCGATGGCCCTCCATTGCTTCATCGAGGAGGCCATTCCCCCCGGGAATCCCACCTCGATCGCCTCCACCGAATCCGCCCCAGCATCGATTCTATCCACTATCACGACGCTACCCCAATTCTTCACGATGACCTCCCTATGGATCCGAAGCGGCTCGGGGTTGCTTTGGGCGCTCGCTTGGCTCAGGATCGGGCCGAACATTAGGACGATCATAAGAGCCATCGCCAGCCCCTTCGTCGGATTCATCGGATCGGACGCCCCCGAATGCCTCATAGGCGATGATCTCCGCGATATATATTACCTACGCTCCTTCAGGAGCGGCCTCCACCCACTCGGTACCTCCCGGATACCTTTGGCGGGGACCCCGAAGCAGATCGTCCTCTTGGGGACATCCCTATTGACCAGGGCTTGGGCCCCTATCACCGCGCCCTCCCCGATCCTCACGCCGGCCATTATTACGGAGTTTGCCCCGATGCTGGCTCCGCTCTCGATCATTGGGCCCTTGAGCTCGACCTCCTTCTGGGCCGCGTATTTGTCGTTCGTGAGGACGCAATAGGGGCCGAGGAAAACGAAGTCCCCTATGATGGAGTTGGCGCATATATAGGCACCAGTTTGGATCGATACCCTGGAGCCTATCCTGCAATTCCCATCGATCACCACATTGGTCCCTATCAGCGAGCCCCCCCCGATCTCCACGTTTTCCCTGACCAATACGTAATGCCCGAACTCAACGCCCTCGCCGATCGAAACCCCCTCGTAAAGCACAGAGCCGGATCGTATCACGCAACCTCGGCCGATCCTAAGGGGCTCCGGGCTGCCCCCCCTCAATACCCTCCTGCTCGGATATCCGAGCGAGCAATGGGGCCCGATATTGGTCCCGTCCCCGATCTCTGAGGGGCCGTTTATGATCGTGTGAGGGCCCACCACGACTCCATCCCCTATCCTAACGCCCTTCCCTACGACGACCCCCGGCCCGAGCTCGCATCCGGATCCTATCTCCGAGGACGGATCGACCCTGATGCCATCGCTCCAAGGATTGGCCGCCATGAATACCACCTCCGAAGATATGGGGGTTTGGAGGGATATAAGAGGTGCTAAGGCCACTTGGGATGGTTAAAAACGCCCCTCAACCGCTGGGGATCGCGCCCCTGGGCCTTCGGATCCCTAATGCGAAGATCGCTAATGCCGCGATGGCTAACAGGGCCGCGATGGCGAGCAGCGATTTGTCCCAATCCCCCACCCTGCCCTCCCCCTCCGTGCTCGTTGCCGATCTCGTCCAAACCGCGGTCGAAGTCGGGCGTTCGGGCTGGGTCGTTGGGGCAACGGTCACCGATTGAACAGTCGTTGACCCCGAGGCCTCTGTGGAGGTCGTTGAGAGCGGGATCGCGCCGGGAGCCCATGGCCCCGAATAGGCTATCTCTAACCTCGGGACCGCCCTTTCCCCATCAACCGAATGGACGCCCTCCTTCGAATCGAAAGCCGCTATTTCCCCCTCGGCATCCTTCTCCCTCTCTATCCTCAATGCTATCCCGAAGTTCGAAGAGGGATTCTTGATCCAAAGCTCCACATCGCGTGTTATATCCCAAGAAACCCAAATGAATGCCTTCGTGCCCACGATGGTCCAAGCTGTGGGGGAGTCCGCGATCGGCGGTTGATCGGCCCACTTCATCGTTTTTTCCTCCCAAGGGCCCAAGACCCTGAAGGCCAAGTACTTTAACTCCCTCTTCGGCGCTTGATATAGGAAAAGGCGAAGCTCGGCCCTCAGGACCTTGGCCCCCGCCGGCACCCCGGAGGTATCGAACCTCAAGTAGGCCCTCCCATGGCCGTAGATCTTGAAGGCCCTATCGTAGGCATTCCCCACGAAGAGCCCCTCGGAGGCCCCGTATGGGCCGGGGTAGACCCTCTCTTTGCCAACCTCGTAGACGAAGCTGCTAACATAGGTATCGGCCGATGGGGGCTTTATGATGAGCAACCAGTTCTGAGAACCCTGCCCCTCCGCGATCAGCCCAGCCGGCATGGCTATAAGCGTCAACACGAGCGCCGCTAGGGCCCACTTCATCAATCGAGGTCGCATGGCCATTTCAGGTTAGTGAGGGCGGCTCCGCTTTAAAACATTTCAACGGAAGGTTTAATTAATTGCCCATTGGAAGGGGGGCCGCTCGGGGCTGCTTCAAAATGCCGGAGTGGGGCTATTCAGCGGGGGAATTGGATCCCGAGAGGACCGTGAAATGCTCGGGGAGGGAGCTTAGGATATCCCCCAAACACGCGGTCGAGATATGCCGAACCATAAGGGGGATGAGGCTCGGCGAGGCCAAATCCCTCCTCGAGGCCGTCGTTAGGAAGGAGAGGCCCATAGCCTTCAGGCGCTACAAGAAGGAGGTGCCCCATAGGGATCTGCCCGAGAGGTGGCACTCGGGCAGATATCCGGTCAAGGCGGCGGGGGAGATTCTTCGCCTCCTCGAGGGGCTCGAATCCAATGCCGAATACAAGGGGATCGACGCAGGGAGGCTGAAGATAATCCACGCGGCGGCCCAGAGGGGGATGAAGCTCAAGAGGTATATCCCTAGGGCCTTCGGAAGATCGACGCCTTCCTTTGAGACCTTGACCCATGTGGAGCTCGTTGGCTACGAGATCGAATAGGGGGGATTCTTTCTCCCGGCCCCGGGAACCGTCGGCCATCCGAGCCAGCGGGCGATATGATTATATAAACCCGGTCGAATTGCATTAGGAACCGATCAGGCTGAGGAAAATTGAGGTTTCCCAGCGCCATCGACTTAGGGCATTGCGCCGGCGGTTGAGATGTCCGTCCAAAGGTACTTTATCAAGGAGAATGCCCTCCGGGCCGCGGTTCACGAATTCCTCTCCAAGGAGCTGGAGAGGGCGGGCTATAGTAAGGTTGAGCTGATGAGAACCCCGCTCGGGGTAAGGGTCGTCGTATACGCCGCTAGGCCGGGAATGGTGATAGGGAGGAGGGGGCAAAGCATAAAGGAGCTGACGAGGTTGCTCGAGGAGAGGTTCGGGCTCGAGAACCCGCAGATCTCGGTCGCCGAGATAGAGGCCCCCGAACTCGATCCCGCAGTCATGGCGGCTCAAATAGCCTCCGCTCTGGAGAAGGGCGTCCATTTCAGGAGGGCAGCCTATTGGTCCCTCCGCAGGATAATGGAGGCCGGAGCGCTGGGAGCCGAGATAAAGATAAGCGGCAAGCTCACCACGGAAAGGGCTAGGTATGAGAAATATGTCGAGGGATACCTGCCCAAGGCCGGGGATCCGGTCCTTAAGCAGATAAGGGAGGCGACCCATTATACCCAATTGAAGCCCGGCCTGTTCGGGATAAAGGTTCGGATACTGCCACCCAACGCGGAGTTCCCGGATAGGGCGATCCCCAAGGAGGGGGCGGGGCCCGCAAAGGCCGGGGAGGCCGAAGGTGAGGAGGTCGCGGATCGAATTGCCGATTCTGAGGATGAGTGAGATAAGATCTATGAAGCCCGAGGAAAGGGTCAAGAAGCTGGAGGAATTGCGGACCGAGCTATTCAGGCTGAGGACGGCATCCGCGATGGGCAACGTGGAGAATCCGGCTAGGATCAGGGAGATAAGAAGGGCCATAGCTAGATTGCTGACCGTCGAAGGGGAGGGTGGATCCTAATGGCGCCGATAACCCCCCAGAACCTCCTGAGGCATGAGTTGATCGGCCTTGAGGCGGAGGTCGTTGGGAGCCCCAATGGATCGCTGATCGGCCTCGAGGGCCGGATAATAGATGAAACCAAGAGGACGTTGGTATTGAGCGTCGATGGCAAGAGGAAGGTCGTCCCGAAGGATGTTGCCATCCTTCGGCTGAAGCTCCCGGATGGACGCCTCGTTGAGGTTGATGGGAAGAGGCTCCTCGGCAGACCGGAGGATAGGATAAAGCTCAGGGTGAGCAGATGGTGACGAGGAATATAGGCATCCCGGTGAAGGCCCCGGCGAGGGATTGCGAGGATCCGCTCTGCCCATTCCACGGCGATCTGCGGGTCAGGGGGAAGATCTTGGAGGGGATCGTCGCGAGCGATAAGATGAAGAATACAATCACAGTCGAGAGGGAATATTTTCATTATATAAAGAAATACAACCGATATGAGAGGAGGAGGAGCAAGATTCCCGCCCACAGCCCGCCCTGCATGGAAGTTAAGGTAGGGGATAGGGTAAGGATAGCGGAATGCAGGCCCCTCAACAAAACCGTTTCCTTCGTGGTCGTGGAGAAGCTGGGGTGATCTGATCGATGCCTGCTCCAAAGACGAGGGCCGTTTCGGCCAAGGGAATGGTGGAATACCGCCCCAAGATCTCTAGGGGGCTGATCCCCGGGACCATGCTTGTGTGCGCTGACAATAGCGGGGCAAAGGAGCTGAAGCTCATAAACGTCATGGGCTACAGGGGAAGGCATCGAAGGTATCCGTCCGGGGGAGTGGGCGATATGGTCGTCGTCTCCGTGAGGAAGGGGACCCCGGAATTGAGGAAGCAGATGTTTCATGCGGTAGTGATAAGGCAGAGGATGCCCTATAGAAGGCCCGATGGGATCAGGGTCCAATTCGAGGACAATGCGGCGGTCTTGGTGACGCCCGAGGGTGAGCTGAAGGGCACCGAGATCAGGGGCCCGGTCGCTAAGGAGGCCGCCGAGCGATGGCCTAGGGTCGCCAACTTGGCGAGCATGATACTTTGAGGTGGAAGGCGCTTGAGGACCGAGTCGAAGAAGCCGCGCGCTCAAAGGAGGGCGGTGGCCAACGCTCCCCATCATAGGAGGCGGAAATTCCTATCCGCGCCGCTATCCGATGAGTTAAAGGCCAAATATGGCTTGAGGAGCCTCCCGGTGAGGAAGGGGGACACCGTGAAGGTGATGAGGGGGGATTTCTCCGGCATAGAGGGCAAGGTCATAGGGGTCGATCGGGAGAGGGCGAGGATACTCGTGGAGGGGATAACCAGGGAGAGCGTTTCCGGGGAGGCGAAGAACGTTCCAATCCACGCATCGAAGGTTATGATAACGTCCCTGGATTTGAGCGATAAGTGGAGGGCCGAGGCCCTGAGTGCTAGGGCCGGGGCGGGCGCGTGATGGGCAAGAAGGGCGGATTGAGGCATCTGAAGCGCTATAAGGCGCCGGGATATTGGCCGATCAGCAAAAAGGCGTTTGTATGGGCGCCTCGGCCCAGCCCAGGGCCGCACCCCATGGCGAATTGCATTCCGCTCCTAGTGTTGATAAGGGACGTCTTGGGATACGCCCGAACCTCAAGGGAGGCCAAGCTTATAATCGCGCGTGGGGCGATCAGGGTCGATGGGCGCGTTAGAAGGGATGAGGGATATCCGGTCGGACTCATGGATGTTGTGGAGATTCCGGAGGCGAATATCAGGCTCAGGATCGTCCCAGCCCCGAAGGACGTCCTAGTCCCCATTGAGATAGATGAATCGGAGGCTTCCTTCAAGCTCTGCAAGGTGATGGATAAAAAGACGCTGAAGGGGGGAAGCATCCAACTCAATCTTCACGATGGGCGAAACGTGGTCCTGAAGGTATCGGATCCCAGGAATCCCGTGAAGGATGGCTATTCGAGCCGAGATGTTATAAAGCTGTCGATCCCGGATCAATCGATCCTGGATCACTTCAAATTCGAAACCGGATCCTACGCGATCGTCACCGATGGGAAGAACGTCGGGGCCATGGGGAGGATAGGGAGTATAGAGCCAGGGACGGCCTTCAGGCCCGCTATGGTCTCCTTGGAAGGCGAAGACGGCACAGTCGTAAGGACCGTGGCGGATTATGCCTTCCTCGTGGGGAGGGAGGCGCCGGCGATAAAGCTCCGCGGTGGTTGAGTTGCAAGCACAAAGGCTCGGGAGAAGTCAGAACCCCATGCGCCGAATCCGCGTGGGGAAGGTCATCGTGAATATGGCGGTGGGGAAATCTGGCGATCCCTTGGAGAGGGCCAGGAAGGTCCTTGAGAGCCTCGTTGGACAGCGCCCATGCCTCCGGAATGCAAAGAAGACCATCAAGGACTTCGGCATAAGGAAGGGGGAGCCGATCGCCTGCATGGCGACGCTAAGGGGCAAGAGGGCACTCGAGTTCTTGAGGAGGGCCCTCGCGGCCATCGGAAACAGGATAAGGGCCTCGAGCTTCGATGAAAGGGGAAACTTCGCCTTCGGCATAAAGGAGCATATAGAGATCCCCGGAACCAAATACGATCCCGAGCTCGGGATATTCGGCTTGGACGTCATCATCTCGCTCGAGAGGGCGGGGTTCAGGGTCAAGAGGAGGGCCTATAGGAGATCCGATGTTGGGAAATCGCATGAGATCGGCAAGGAGGAAGCGATCGCATTCGCTAGGGAGGAACTTGGGATAGAGGTCGTGGAGGGATGATCGATGGCGAAGATGAAGCCTAAGAAGGAGAGGAAATTTGGGAAGTCGGTCAGGCCGTGCAAGCGCTGCGGTCAAATGAACGCGGTTATACATAAGTACGGGCTTGACCTCTGTAGGCAATGCTTCAGGGAAGTGGCGAGAGCCTTGGGGTTCGAAAAATACTCGTGATGGTGGTGGAATATGCCTTCCGATCCCCTATCCAACGCACTCTCTACGATATTCAACAACGAGATGAGGAGGAAGCGCGAATGCTTGATATCTCCGGCCTCGATGCTAATAGGCAAGGTCTTGGCCATAATGCAAAGGAATGGCTACATAGGCGAGTTCGAATACATAGACGACTCCAGGTCCGGCAAGTTCAGGGTCCAGCTCTTGGGCCGGATAAACAAATGCGGGGCGATCAGGCCGAGGTTCCCGGTTAGGGCCGATGAGATAGAGAAATGGGAGGCGAGATACCTGCCGGCTAGGGATATGGGCCTCCTCCTCATCAGCACTCCGAGGGGGGTAATGACCCACAGGGAAGCGAAGGAGAATAGGATCGGCGGAATCCTCTTGGCCTATTTCTACTAGGTGGGGCTTGACATGGCGAAGCAGGAATACGTGGAGCGAATCGTGCCGATCCCGGAGGGCGTCAGCGTTAGCCTCAGGGGCAAGGCGATAGAGGTGAGCGGCCCCTTGGGGAAGCTCACGAAGGACCTATCACATATGCCTGTGGACATAGCTCTTAAGGATTCGTCCGTGGTGATATCCGCAAAATGGCCCAAGAAGAAGGACCTCGGGATGGTGGGCACTGCCGCGGGCCATGTCAAAAATATGATAAAGGGGGTCACTAAGGGCTTCACCTATAAGTTGAAGATAGTCTACGCTCATTTCCCGATGAGCGTCAAGTTCTCCAAGCCCGATGGGAAGGTCTTGATCGAGAACTTCTGCGGCGAGAAAACCCCTAGGGTAGCAAAGGTTGTTGGCGGGGTGGACGTAATCGTATCCGGCGATGATGTGATCGTCAAAGGGATAAACCTCGAGGACGTCTCCCAAACGGCCGCTAATATAGAGGCCGCCACCAAGATCAAGGATAAGGATCTGAGGGTATTCCTCGACGGGATCTACTTATATGAAAAATCGGAGGGGATATAGGGGTGTCGGAAGGCCTCCTCAAGTTCAGGGAGCGTCTAAGATCTAGGAAGCCTGTGTTCTTAAGGCAGGAATCTTGGCGCTATAAGAGACTGGAGACCGGATGGAGGAAGCCAAAGGGGAAGACGAGCAAGATGCGAAGGAGGCTTAGGGGATGGCCCAAGCTCGTCAAGGTTGGGTACAAGGGCCCTAAGGAAGTTCGCGGGCTCCACCCCTCCGGGTCTATTGAGGTCCTCGTGAGAGATCTCAAGAGCCTCAAGGGCCTCGATCCGGTGAGGCATGCGGTCAGGATAGCCCACACTGTGGGAGAGAGGAAGAGGGTCGCGATAATTGAGAAATGCGCCGAGTTGGGCCTTCGGGTCCTTAACCCAGGGATCGCATCCGAGGTTCCCAAGGTCGGGGGAGGAGCGGCTGAAGGATGAGCCTTCGGACCCAAAGGCGAATGGCGGCTGAGATATTGGGAGTCGGGATCGATAGGGTTTGGATGAATCCCGATGACATCGAGAGGATAGAATCGGCGATAACCAGGGAGGACATAAGGAGACTGATACATGAGGGGAGCATAAAGGCGATCCAGAAGAAGGGGATCAGCGGGGCTAGGAGAAGGGGGAGGCTGGCGAGGAGGCGGAGGGGCCCGGGTAGCAGGAAGGGCGGCAGAGGCGGCGGGAAGGGCGAATGGGTGAACAGGATAAGGGCGATCAGGAGGCATCTGAAGTCGATGAGGGACAGCCGCAGGATCACGAAGTCCGTATACAGGAGGTTGATGCTCTTGGCGAAGGGGGGCTCCTTCAGGAGCGTATCGCACCTGAAGGAATATATAGAGGCCCATAAGCTCGCTAAGAGGAGGTAGGGGCACCGAATTTGGCCAAAGGTCCGAGGTACAGGCTCGCGTTCAGGAGGAGGAGGGAGGGCAAGACCGATTATAGGAAGAGGAGGGCCCTCCTCCTGTCGGGCCTCCCTCGGCTGGTCATCAGGCCAACGCTCAAGAATATTCACGTGCAGATCATTGAAACCAGCGAGGAAGGGGATCGCACGGTGGCCTCAGCCAGTTCGAAGGAGCTGAGGAAATTCGATTGGAACTGGGGGACGGGGAACGTTCCGGCTGCTTATCTAACCGGCCTCTTGGCCGGCAAAAGGGCTATTGCAAAGGGGATATCCCGCGCCGTGTTGGATCTCGGCCCGCGAAGGGCGACCGCTGGCTCAAGGGCGTTCGCGGCCCTCAGGGGCGCTCTGGACGCGGGCCTCGACGTCCCACACGGGGAGGGCGTATTGCCTCAGGAGTCAAGGATAAGGGGAGAACATATAGCCTCCTATGCAAAACAGCTTTTGGAATCCAAGGGGGGATATGGCAGATCCTTCTCGCTTTATCTCAAGGCCGGGCTGGGGCCCGAAAGTATCCCGGATCAATTCGACCGGGTTAGGAGCGCCATATCGTCCGCACCGCAGGGGGTATGATGGAGATGGGCCACGCGGGCAGGGAAGGGGGCGAGTGGATCCCGAGGACCAAGGTTGGGAGGATGGTCCAAGAGGGCAAATTGGCCTCACTGGCCGATATATTCGCGCAAGGATTGAAGATAATGGAGCCGGAGATAGTTGATGCCCTCCTCCCAAATATTAGGCACGAGGTCCTCGGCATAGGGATCGTTCAAAAGCAGACCGATGCCGGGGAGAGGACGCGGTTCAAGGCCGTGGTCTGCGTGGGGAACGAGGACGGATACGTTGGGATCGGTTCCGGGAAGGCCAAGCAGATCAGGATCGCGATAGATAAAGCAATCGTAGATGCCAAGCTTAACGTAATCCCCGTCCTTAGGGGGTGCGGGAGCTGGGAGTGCGCCTGCGATCAGCTTCATTCCCTGCCGTTCAAGGTGAGGGGGAAGTGCGGAAGCGTTTCCATCGAATTGATCCCGGGGCCCAGGGGCCTCGGCTTGGTCGGCGGAGAGGTCACCAAAGCCGTATTGAAGTTGGCCGGAGTAAAGGATTGCTGGACTAGGACCTTCGGCTCGACGTGCACCCTCAGCTCAATGGCATATGCGATATACGACGCCCTTAGGAGTAGCTATCGCATAATACCTCCTTCGGAATGGTCCTGACGCTCAATTGGTGATCTCGTTGTCGGCGGAGACGCTCGGCGTGCTCTTGGCTATAAGGCTTCGGAGTGGGATTAAGATGGGCGGCGAGATGGAATACGCCCTGAGGACGCTGAGGCTTGGGAGGAGGTTTCACGCAGTCCTGCTCCCCAAAAAGCCCGAGATCATTGGGATGTTGAGGAAGGTGAAGGATTTAGTGACTTGGGGAGAGCCGAGCCTTGAGAAATTGGCGCTCCTCCTCGAGAGAAGGGGGAGGATTGTGGGCGTCGGGAGGCTTGATGGCGTTGCTCTCCGAAAACTCGGATATGGATCGGTCGAGGAGATCGCGCGCGAGATCCTGGAGGGGAGGATAAGCCCCAAGGAGCTTTATAAAAAGGGGTTGAAGCCCGTCTTCAGGCTCCATCCTCCGAAGGGGGGTTTCAAAGGGAGCGTTAAGAAGCCATATGGATCGGGCGGCGAGCTCGGTTATAGGGGAAGGGGGATAGATGAGCTTATAGAGAAAATGTCCTGAATCCGAATTGGGGGCGAGCGGGATGGCGACTAGGAAGAGGAAGGTTAGGAAGCTCAGGGGCTCCAGGACCCATGGTTGGGGGGTATCCGGCCAACATAGGAAGCACGGGAGCAAGGGCGGGCGCGGGAACGCGGGCTGGTGCAAGCATAAATGGACGCTCCTATTGAGCAAGGGCATAAGGAAGGGGAAGAAGGGTTTCACTCCGCCATTGGTGGAGGAGGTCAAGGCGATAAACCTCGGCGAGCTCTCGGAGCTTATATCCGGATTGATCGATAGCGGTAGGATCAAAGCCGACCAGCCCATAAGCTTGGATTTGGGGGAGCTGGGCTATTCCAAGATACTCGGCGAAGGCGATATATCGATCCCGATAGAGGTCAAGGCCGCGGCCTGCTCCAGCTCGGCCTTGAAGAAGATAGAGGGGGCCGGAGGGAGGGTCATATTGAGCCCCCCGGGGGGATCCGGATAAATGGTCAGGTTCATAGAAATATTCCGACCATTCGCAAGGTTCCTACCGGACGTAAAGAAGCCCGAGCGGAGAGTACCGTTCAACGAGAAGCTGGCTTGGACCGCGGTGGCGCTGATAACCTACTTGGTCATGACCAGGATACCGCTTTACGGGATCGGGAAGGAGGGCCTCGCCGATCCCTTCGGGGCCATGAGGGTGATATTCGCCTCGAGCAGGGGCACCCTCATGGAGCTTGGAATAGGCCCGATAGTAACGGGCGGCCTTATACTTCAGATACTCTCTGGCTCGAAGATGATCGACGTTGATATGACGAAGCCCGAGGATAGGGCTCTTTTCACGGGCGCGAGCAAGGTCCTCGCCGTAATTATGACGATCTTCGAAGCCTTGGCCTACATAATCGGCGGGGCCTACGGCGCGATCCCCATCCAGAACCAACTCATAATCCTCCTCCAATTGGCCGCGGCCGGGATTGTGATAATGTTGTTGGACGAGCTATTGCAGAAGGGATGGGGACTCGGGAGCGGGATAAGCCTCTTCATAGCGGCCGGGGTGGCGCAGAGGATATGGTGGGAATCCATAGCCCCGGTCGGCCCGATGAGCGATGGAAAGTATCTAGGGGCCCTCGTGGCCTTTGTGCAATCCCTTATGATGCGCAGCCCATTGCAGGAGGCATTCTACCGAGGGGAGGGCCTGCCGGATATGGTAGGATTCCTGACGACGCTCGCGGTCTTCGCTTTGGTCATCTATGTGAACAGCCTCAGGATAGAGATACCCATATCCCACTCGCGGTACAGGGGGTTCAGGGGGAAATTCCCGATCAAATTGCTCTACGTATCCAACATACCTGTGATCTTCGCCGCCGCGCTCTTCGGGAACATATACTTCATCTCCCAAATAATCTGGTCCAGGCTTAATCCCACTGGAGCCAATTTCTGGATGAACCTATTGGGCACGTTCGAGGTGGCCGGGAACTCCTATAGGCCAAGTGGCGGCTTGGTCTACTACGTGACTTCTCCAAAGAGCCTCTCCGAAGTAGCACAGGACCCAATAAGGTCCTTGGTTCATATATTCCTGATGGTCCTCACATGCGTATTCTTCGCGAAGACTTGGGTTGAGGTCAGCGGCATGGACGCGGGCACGGTGGCGAAGCAACTCATAGATTCCGGCATGCAGGTCGGCGGCTTCAGAAGAGCCGACGTCCCGATAAGGCAATTGCTCTCCCGATATATACCAACGGTCACGATCTTGGGTGGGATAATAATCGGCCTTGTCGCATCCCTCTCGGATTTCTTGGGGGCCTTCGGATCCGGTACGGGCATCCTATTGACGGTCGGGATCCTCGAGCAATACTATCAGATCTTGGCTCGCGAAAGGGTCGCGGAGATGTATCCGGCTCTGAGGGGGATCCTCGGGAAGTGAGCCGCTATGTTGACGGTGATAGTCACCGGCCTGCCGGGGGTCGGTAAGACGACGGTCCTGGAGGCCCTCAAGGGCGTATCAGAGAAGAACGGAGTGCCCGTCTCCGTGGTGAACTTCGGCACGATCATGTCCGAGATCCTCGGGAGGAGGGGGATGGCCTTGGATAGAGATGAGATAAGGAGGCAGGATGTGGCTTTGCAGAGGAAGATCCAAGAGGAGGCCGCGAGGGAGATCTCGGAGAGGAGGGGCAGCGGGATATTGATAGTCGATACTCATATGTTCGTGAAGACCGATTGCGGCCTCTGGCCCGGGTTGCCTATGAACGTCCTCTCCAAGCTCTCCCCCTCCCTATTGGTCCTCATTGAGGCCCCTCCGGAGGAGATAGCCAATCGCAGGGCATCCGATAAGGGCAGGAGGAGGGACGAAGCATCTAGGGCCCTTATAGAGCGGGAGCTGAATTGGTCGAGGTTCTTGGCAGCTGCCTGCTCCGTCATAACGGGGGCCCCGGTGAAGATAGTTAATAACGAGGCCGGCAGGCATCTGGAGGCCGCGGAGGAGCTATTCGGCATAATATCCAAGATGGTGGGATGATTGGATCCAATCGCCGCGCTTTGGGAAGCATGCATGAATGCCCTGAAGCCCTACTCCTCGATCCCAAACTCGACCCTATTCATATTGGCCTTGGCTTTCCTGCTCTCGTTTATAACGAACTTGGCCAATAGGTTGCTCGTCGACGTCCAAAAGCTGAGGAGGCTTTCGAAGGAGGTGGCGGCTTGGAGGGAGGAATTCGACAGGGCGAGGAAGAGCGGGGATAAGCAGCTGATGGCCAAGGTCGCCAAGAGGCAACAATCCATGATGAAGCTACAAAGCAAGATGATGTGGGATAGGATGAAGATAAGCTTCATATTTATAATCCCGTTCTGGATCATCTGGATAGTCCTGAGCAATTTCTTCGGCCATTCCACGGTCGCCAAATCCCCATTCACCATACCGTGGATCCTCGGGAGCGAGCTCTCCTTCGCCGCTTGGTACATCCTTTGCTCATTCGCGATCAGCCTGCCGCTATCCAGGCTGTTCGGGCTCACCCCAGAAGATTGAGGGTCGATGGCCTGATTTGTGCAAAGTGATTGCGATCGGCGGCCCTCATGGCACGGGGAAATCCACGTATGCGAAGGCGATAGCGAGCGAGTTCGGCCTCCGCTTTTCATCAGCCGGCAAATTGTTCAGGGAGATTGCGGAGGGGAGGGGTATCTCCCTGGAGGAAATGGGCGAGATCGCGAGGCGGGACCCCTCCATAGACGAAGGGATCGATGCCCTCACCAAAATGGAGGTGGAGAAGGGGTCTGTGGTGTTGGAGGGGCAATTGGTGGCTTGGATGGCTGGGGAGGGGGCGGATATGAGAATATATCTCTTCGCCCCGGATGAGCTGAGGTTCAAGAGGATAGCGGAGAGGGATCGCCTCGACATCGAAAGGGCAAGGGAGCAAACCCGGAGCAGGGAGGCGGCCCAAAGGGAGAGATACCTCAGCCTATACGGGATCGATGTCGGAGATATATCCGCATACGATCTGATAGTCGATACTAGCCTGTTGCCCTTGGATGATACCACCGCGTTCCTCAAGAGGGCCGTGGAGGCCTTTGTCGGAAGATGCGGGGGGAAGAAGATTAATTTAACCCAGTAGGCATTTACTGGCCGACTGGGGATGGCGGTTGGCAGCCATAGATATCGGCAGGATATGCGTCAAGACCGCCGGGAGAGAAGCGGGGAAGAGATGCGTCATAGTGGATATTATAGATAATAAGAACGTCCTGGTGACCGGGCCCAAGGAGTTGACGGGCGTGAAGAGGAGGAGGGCCAATGTGGGGCATCTCTCCCCCACCGATGAGAAGATCGAGATCAGGAGGGGGGCATCGGACGAGGAGATAATGAAGGTCCTCCTTGGGAAGCCCAAGGCCAAGCGCAAGGCGAAGGCCGAAGCGGCGGAGGAGAAGCCCAAGGCTAGGCGGAAGAGGGCGGCCAAGGGCCAAGCCCCGCCCGCTCCATAGCTCCGAACGCCATCGCTCATCAATTTATAAGCCCCCTCTGCCGAGGCTCCGGCGATACCCGATGAAGCCCCCCTGGACGATGCCAAGGGAGGTCGTGGTGAAGAGCGAAGACGCCACCGACCCGAACTACGGATGGGATCCATACAAAAGGCCGCTGGAGGAGCATATTGGGTATGGAATGATAAACTTGGACAAGCCGCCCGGGCCATCGAGCCATGAGGTCACGGCTTGGGTGAAGAGGATCCTCGGGGTAGGGAGGATCGGGCACGGCGGGACCCTAGGGCCGATCGGCGGCGGGGCGATCCCAAGGTCACCGGGATCCTCCCAATAGCCCTCGAGGAGTCCACCAAGGTACTCAAGGCCTTCCTGCTATCCGGGAAGGAATACGTATGCCTCATGATACTCCACGGCGAATCAAGCGAGGGGGAGATCAGGAGGCTCCTCGATGAGTTCACTGGGCCGATCTTCCAAAAGCCCCCGCTCAGGGCATCCGTCAAAAGGGCGGTAAGGGTCAGGGAGATATACGAGTGCGAGTTGCTCGAGATGGTCGATAGGAAGGTCCTATTCAGGATAGCTTGCCAATCCGGGACGTACATAAGGAAGCTCTGCTCGGATATTGGCCAAGTCCTCGGCTTCGGAGCCCACATGGCCGAACTCAGGAGGATAAGGGCCGGACCGTTCGAGGAGGGGAGGAGACTTTACACGCTCCATGATTTGGTGAGGGCGAAGAATGAATACGAGAGGGATGGCGATGAATCGGCCCTCAGGGAGGTCGTGAGACCCTTGGAGGAGGCCTTGGAGTATATGCCCAAGGTCTACATAAGGGATTCGGCCGTGGATGCGATCTGCCACGGCGCCAACTTGGCTATACCCGGCATAGCGAAATTGGACAAGCATATGGAAAAGGGGGCCACCGTGGCCATAATGACCTTGAAGGGGGAGGCGGTCGCCCTCGGCGAGGCCCTGATGAGTACGGAGGAGGTGATGGAGCTCGAGAAGGGGATCGCCGTGAAAACTGATAGGGTTGTGATGAAGAGGGGCCTCTATCCCCGTTGGAGAGCCAAGTAATCATCCACTCGGCCCGTTCTTCGCCGCCCCTCGCCGGTCGTGGGGTCTATGGCTTTGAGATGAGGAGGGATATGGCCGGCGTTATGAAGGCCTCGATGAAGGCGGCGACCAATAGCAGGGGGGCGATCCTCAATAGGAAGAACCGCAACCCCTTCTTAAGCTCTCGTAGGACGTTCCCGCCGGAGAAGATCTTCCTCAATACCTCCCAAGCCAGCCTGAAGCCTATGGCGGAGCTGGCTATTATGGCCGGGATCTCAAAGATCCCATGGGGGAGCACGGCGGCTAGGGCGAAGGCGATGCCCCTCGATTCCACGACCCTTCCCATGGCCAATCCCAAAATCCCGCCGTTCATCACCGTGAAGAAGAAGGGCACTATCCCCAAAGCTGGGCCGAGCAATATCACCATGAAGCTCTTGACGGAATTGTTAAGGAATATGAAAAGCATGAGCTGTATGGGGTCGAACTCTCTCAGTTCCCCGAACGCCCTCCTTAAGACCTCTATTATGTCTATCGGTATCCTATCGCTGAAGCAATAGGCCGCTATGGCCGATCCGAAGAAGAGGATGGAGGAGAAGGCCAACGAGACCTTTATCGAAGAAACGTAGCCAACACTCCCTTCGAACCTATCCAAACCCAAGGCCCCCGGACAATGAACAAAGGCCCCCCTCCCGGATATAAAAATATTCAAGGCGAAAATTCAATCCGCACCCATTGCCGGGAAACCTTCATAAGCTTGTTTCAGCCAAGCCCTACTGGGCCGGGATTCCCGAGCCTGGTACGGGGCAGATTCCGCGGGGGCCCACGCCTGGAGACCGGGCTCGTTAGCCTGTGGCCCCTTGGGGCCTCGTGGGTTCAAATCCCACTCCCGGCGCCAAATCTGGTGTCGAAACGGTTAAGGCCCCTCTCGATGCGCCGGGAATCGGCTTTTATTCGAATGTTGGAATTTCCACGACCATGGATGGTGTAAATGAAATCGGCGCGATCGAGTATAATCTTAGGGATCGATGGGGCGCGGATGGAGAAAATGGGATCTTATGAAGGCCGCCGATCACGTAATCCTCTTCCATTCGAGGCCCAGGCGCCTCATCCCATACTTGCCCGAAGGCCTGGTTGGATCGGGGGAAGCGGTCGCCTTCGTGGCCGGGCATGGTGCCGTCGAGGAAGTCGATCGGGCCGTGAGGGAGTTCGGCCCGGAAGTCGACCGGCTTAAAACTCAGGAGCCCTGCGCGTGACCGACCGTGAGGATTGCTACATCATCGGAGGAAAATTCATGCGGCAAGGCCATGGAGCTCAAACTCCCGGGAGGCCTTGGCCAAGGTATTCAAGGGCTAAAGGGTTGTCGGGGAGGTGGCGTGCTTCTTTAAGCATGGAAATGGTTGAGGAGTTGGTGGAAATGTGAGAGGGCCCCGCATTGGGCGCTCGATCTTCCCATGGCCGCCATATGCGCTCATCCTGCAGATGTGGTAGCCAAGGAAGGCAGGGGCGAGCTCTCTGAATCCAATCAAGGCATAGCATCGTGATCTTCTTGGGCCCGGATGCGGGTTTGGTGAAAAACCATTAATCCATCCAATGCCGGCTTGCTCAAAGCACTAGGCGCATGCGATCGATCCCTCGATTTCCCTCACGAGTCGGGCGCTCCGCCCTTAATCCTTTCGAGGCTTCCCTTGACGATCTCATACGTCAGGTTTGGATCGGCCTTGCCCTTGGTCTTCCTCATCACTTGGCCTATGAGGAAGTTCACCACATCTTCATCGTGCAGGGCCTCCCTGACGGCCTTCTCGTTCTCCGTGAAGACCTCCTCGACGACGTCCCGCAGCAAGGCCTCGTCGGAGATCTTAAGCAGACCCCTCCTCTTGACGATATCCTCCGGCGATTCATCGGACCTCAGCGATTCCATAAGCACCTCCTTCGCGATCTTCGTGCTTATCGACCCCGATCTTATCAACTTCACCAATTCGACTATCTTACTTGGGCTGACCCGCGGATCGGTTAGCTCCATCCCCAACTCCCTCGTGAACGATATCAAATCCCCAACCAGCCAGTTGCTCACCTCGATCGGATCGCCGCCCATTCTAACGCATTCCTCGAAGAGCTTCGAAAGGGCGTTATCGGAGCTTATGAGCTCCGCGTTGTGCTCCTGCAGGCCGAACTGCCTTATGTACCTCTCCCTTCTTTGATCCGGGAGCTCCGGCAATCGCTTCCTTATCCCTTCTATGAAATCCTCGGATATCTCTATCGGAACTATATCGGGCTCGGGGAAGTATCTATAATCCTCTTCCTCCTCCTTGGCCCTGAGGGATACCGTTATCCTTCTCACATCGTCCCAATGCCTCGTCTCTCGCCTTACCTCGATGTCCCTGGCCAGCAATTGCCTCTGCCTCGTTATCTCGAATGTAAGGGCCCTCTCCACCTCCTTGAAGCTCGATATGTTCTTTATCTCAACCCTAGTCCCCCCGCCGAGCGATATGTTCGCATCGCACCTCATGGCGCCCTCTAGCTCCCCGTTGGAAACGCCTAGGCATTCCAAGATCCCCCTAAGCTTTTCCAGGAACGCCCTAGCCTCCTTCGGATCCTCCATATCCGGCTCGGTGACTATCTCCAAAAGGGCGACCCCGGCCCTGTTGTTGTCGACTAGGGTGGCCGTGGAATCATCTATGGTGCCCTCATATGCCAACTTGGCCGGATCCTCCTCGATCTGTATCCTCCTTATCCTTATTCTCTTCCCACCCTCTATGTGGAGGTATCCGCCCCTCGCCAAGGGAACCCCCCCTCCTCCATCGTATTGGCTTATCTGGAAGTTCTTCGGCAGATCCGGATAGAAGTAGTTCTTCCTGAAGAAGGTCATCCTCTTGGATATCTCCGAGTTCAGCGCTATGGCGACCGCCACGCCGTCCTCTATGGCCTTTTTATTCGGCGAGGGCAACGATCCGGGGAGCCCCATGCAGATGGGGCAGATATGCGTATTCGGCGGGGAGCCTCTGTAATCCGCGGGGCATCCGCAGAACAACTTCGTCCTGAGATTGGTCAGCTGGCAATGTATCTCCAAGCCTATCCTTATGGGCACCTCGGCCAATCCCGCGCTCACCGATTCACGCGAGCTCCTCAACGATCCTCCCAGCCCTGAAGAGGAGTTCCTCCCCAAATGGGGGCGCCATCAATTGCAATCCAACTGGTAGCCCTTGGGACATCCCGCACGGGACCGAGATCGCCGGAATCCCCGCCAAATTGGCTGGGACGGTTTCGATATCGCACATATATACCTCCACAGGATCCAGTTTCTCTCCGATCCTAAAGGGGAGCACGGGCATCGTCGGCCCCGCTATCAGGTCGAACTCCTTAAAGGCCCTCTCAAAGTCCTCCCTTATCAAGGTCCTGATCTTCTGAGCCCTTATGTAGTACCTATTCCTATAGCCGGCGGAGAGGGCATATGTCCCGAGGATTATCCTCCTCTTGACCTCTTGTCCAAATCCCATGCCTCTGTTATTGCAATAGGTTTCGTTCCAATCCGATCCGTCCTCCCCCCTTAGGCCATATCTGATGCCATCATATCTCGCCAAATTCGAGCTGGCCTCCGACATGGCTATTATATAATAGGTGGGCAGGGCGTACGCCAAGCTCGGAAGGCTTATTTCTTCGACCTCCACGAGGCTCCCCATCTTGTCCAAGAAATCCCGCACGCATTTCTCCACGGCCTCCTGTACCCCTTCCATGAAGAACTCCTTCGGAACCCCTATCCTGAGTCCCCCCTCTCCGATCTCCACGCGCTTTTGGGGCAATGATGTATTATCCCTCGGATCATATCCCCTTATGACATCGAATAGGAGCTCGCAATCCCCGATGTTCGAGGCCATAGGCCCTATCTGCTCCAAGCTATTTGCGTAGGATATCAGTCCATACCTGCTCACGGTGCCATAGGTGGGCTTCAGGCCGACGATTGAGCAGAAGCTCGCCGGACATCGGACGGAGCCGCCCGTATCCGAGCCAAGGGCTAACGGAGCGAAGGCGCTGGCCACCGCGGCCGCGCTCCCGCCGGAAGATCCTCCAGCAACCCTCTCGGGATCCAGGGGATTCCTCGTGGGCCCGAAATAGCTGTTCTCGGTGGAGGAGCCCATGGCGAACTCATCCATATTGGTCTTGCCGATCACTATGGCATCGGCTCCCTTCAACCTCCTTATGACGGTTGCGTCGTAAGGGGGCACGAAGCCCTCGAGCATCCTCGAGCCGCACGTCGTCCTCACACCCTTGGTGCATATGTTATCCTTAACCGCCACGGCCAAGCCGAAGAGCGGCCCAAGCTTTCCCCCCTCCCTTCGCTTTCTATCGAGGGCCTTGGCGGCCTCTATCGCAGGCCCATCGCAGATCGTTATGAAGGAATTGATCTTGGGATCCTCCCTCCTTATCCTCTCCAGGAGGGAGAGGACGTATTCCTCGACCGATGCGCCGCCGGCCAGCTCCTCCCTCGTTTCGATGGCGGATCTCGGGAGCACCCAGCCCACCTCACAAGATCCTCGGTGCCAATATGTACCTACCCCTTCTTCGGGGAGCGAGCTCGAGTACCTCATCTGGCTGAGGCTCCTCCACCTCGTCCTCCCTCAGGACGTTAGTTAGGTCTATGACGTGATGTGTCGGGGGGATCCCCTCGACATCGACCTCATCTATCCTCTCGAAGTAATCCAATATCTTGTTCAACTGGCCCAGGAACGCCACCTTCTCCTCTTGGGAGAGGCGCAACCTTGAGAGCCAGCAGAGCCGCTCCAGATCCTCCAGGGTTATCCTTTCCCCCATCCCGCATCCCCTCCCTTCACGGGACCAGCCTCGATGGATCCCGCGGGAAGAAGGCCACCTCCCGTATGTTCTCTCTCCTCGTGATCACCATGAGCAGCCTCTCCAAGCCCATGCCGAATCCGGCATGGGGGGGCATGCCGTAATCGAATACGTCCAAGTGATATTTGAAGGAGATCGGGTTCAATCCGCTCTCGATCAGGCGGGACCTGAGCAACTCCCCGGAATCCACCCTCGTTCCCCCGGAGGCTATCTCCATGGATCCGAAGAAGAGATCGAACCCCTCGCATATTTTTGGGTCATCCCTCTTCGGCTTTATGTAGAAGGCCTTCGATCTGGTTGGCCAATCCTTCACGAAGAAGAAGCCGCCCCTCCCCTCGAGCGCGGATCTGATCTGCGCGGCGGATAGATCGTCGCCCCAGGATATGGGCACGCCCCTTTCCCTGAGGTCCTCGAATATTTCCCCATAGCTGAGCCTCTCGAATGCCCCATTCAGGGCCATAGGCTCCACTCCGATCAATTTGAACTCCTCCCCACATTCCTCGCTTGACCTCCTCACAACATATTTGATGAGCTCCTCAAGCAGATCCATGGCGTCATTATAATCCACATAGGCCATCTCCACATCGACCGATGTGGATTCGCTCAAATGCCTATCGGTGCTGAACCTCTCGGCCCTGAATATCGGGCCTATTTCGTAGACCCTCTCGAAGGAGCCAACGAGTTGCTCCTTATAGAGCTGGGGGCTCTGGGCCAAGAAAGCCTCCTTATCATAATATAGTATGGGGAAAAGCGCCGATCCCCCCTCCGTGGCGGAGCTTATCAGCTTTGGAGTATTCACCTCCATGAATCCCCTTTCGCATAGGAAGGCCCTTATCCCCCTGACCACGGAATCCCTTATCTTGAATAAGGCCTTGACTTGCGGCCTCCTCATATCGACGGCCCTTATGTCCAATCTCTTCTCCAAGCTCGGGACCCTGCGGCCGAACATGTCGAAGGGCGGATCCTTCGACGGGATGGCTAGGATCTTGAGCTCGGTTGGGGCGACCTCCACTCCGCGCGGCGCTTTATCCATCGCCCTCGCCCTGCCCTTGATGCCAATGAAGGAGTACCTCCTCAGCCTCCTCGCCTTTTGGGCTATGTCTTGGCCGACCTTCGGATCGATCACGATCTGGATGAGGCCCTTGCAATCGGAGAGTATGAGGAAGCTTATGGCCCCTTGCCTCCTCACGCTGGCTACGATCCCGAAGAGGATGACCTCCTCCCCATCGCTCCCCGGCGACAAATCGGTCGAATAATGGGTCCTCCTCCAGCTCCCCAGATCCTCGAGGGCGCTCTTTGCGGCTTCCATCGGAGGTCGCGGGGAGGTAGGACCAACCCCCTTTTTAGCGTTTTGAATGGCCATGGAGCCCTCCGAGAGGAGGTCGATCGAGGGTCAAATCAAACGGTCAAAACCTATCCCTCAGGGCCCTTGGCGCGCCTTCACGGTGGCGCGTTCCAAATGCGAGAGGACCCGATTACAACGGCCATTGTGTAGCGCACTCGGCTTCAAGCTTCCCCCGCTCGGAAATCTCCCTTAATTGCTCGGGGATGATCGGGAATGCGGAGCCCCAACGGGCGAATGGCTTCGGATCAATACTCGTTTTTAAGTTAAAACTTATCTTTCATCATATATTCCCTAAGCGGGCCTATGAAGCGGGAAACCTCTGAGCGGGCTGGGAGCTGGATATACGAGCTCAGGGAGGCTATCGAAAGGCTCTTGAGGAGGGAGGACTTGGGGTTGGATGAATCGAGGGCCTGCGCTCGGTGGGTCTTTGAGCTCCTCTCGAAGGGCTCCCCCGACGCCCACCTAGTCTCGTTGGCCTTCTTCGGCGCCCTCTCCATGAAGGGCCTATCCGAGGGCGAGCTTATGGGGATAGCATTGGCCATGGAGGAGACGAAGGCGGTCGCGCTCAACCTCGATGCCTCGAAGCCAATGGTAACCGCCGGAGGAACCGGGGGGGATACGATCCCAACCATAAACGTAACGACCCCATCGGTGTTGGTGGCTGCATCCGCCGGATCGATGGCCCTCAAGAGCGGCTCCAGATCCTTCTCCTCCAGGACTGGGGCTATCGATCTATCCATTGAGCTCGGCATAAATACGGATCTATCCCCTGCCGAAGTCGAGAGGTGCGTGAAGGAGGCGGGGACCGTCGTATGGTCCTCCTATCGCGCTTATCCTTGGATGAGTCGCCTCATAGGCTTCAAGGATCGCGAGGCGTTCCCGATCATAGTTCCCCTCATGAACTCCCTCAGGCTTGCGATCGCAACGGCCCTCAACCCCTTCTCTTTGAAGAGGCAAGTGCGCGGCACGGCAGTCGGGGGAACGGGGCTCATAGCCAAGATATTGAAGGGCATGGGATACGAGAGGGCCCTCGTCCCCATGGGCCTCGGGGAGGGGAGCGGCATGGTGATCGATGAGTTCTCCAACCTTGGGAGGACGATCGTATCAGAATTGCGGGGGGGCTCGATAGAGACCTATGAGGTGACCCCGGAGGAGGTTGGGATCAGGAGGGGGAGGCCAATAGATATAATCGCCGGGGGATCCCATAAGGAGAACGCCCTCAAGGCCCTAGCGATCCTGTCCGGGAAGGACAGGGGGCCGCGGAGGGATTTGATACTGATCAACTCGGCGGCCATACTTTACGTGGGGGATGTCTGCGATGACCTGAGGGACGGCATCGAGCTATCGGAGGCCGCGATAGACTCAGGGATGGCATTGGAGAAGCTGAAGGAGCTCGTGGCCGTTAGCGGCGGAGACCTCAGCAAATTGAACGCATTGCTTAAGGAGGTTTAGCGCTCCACTAGGTATCTGAGGACGAGGGTGCCGTCCACAACCTCGAAGCTCGCCAGCCTTAGGCGGACGACCTCCCTGGGATCCCTAAACCCCTCCCCATCCACGAAGGTCGGCGCAGTGGACCCGCCTATTATGAGGGGGGTTACGTAAAGGAAGAGCTCATCAACCAAACCCTCCTTGAAGAAGCTCCACCTAACCCTCCCCCCTCCCTCAACCAGGACCTTCTTCAGGCCCATTTCAGAAATGATCCCCAGCGCCATGGATAAATCCACCCTATCCGAGCCGCACTCCACCACCCTCACGCCCTTGGCCTCCAAGGCGCTTATCCGCTCCCTTGGGGCCCTCCTCGAAACGAATATGACGGTCCCGGCCTCCCCGACATTTGTCACATGGGCCCCCAAGGGGGTCCTGGCCATGCTATCCAAGACGATCCTCGTCGGGTTCCTCCCTTCGACGGCCCTCACGGTCAACTGAGGATCGTTCTTGATGATCGTTTCTATCCCAACTATGACGGCGTCAACAGAGCTCCTTAAGAGGTGCAACCTTCGGACGAGCTCCGCCCCCATGCTCCTGGCCAAAATCGATCCATCCCCGGTCGCCGTTGCCGTCTTTCCATCGACGCTCATGTTTCCCCCAATTATCACATAGGGCCTACGCATTTCGCGGCACCAATGCGCTCAATCTTCGATCATTGCCATCTAAATCATAATACTTATTATTTTGAGGGTGAAGGCCTCTAGAACGGGGGGTGAAGATCCCACGAGGAAGAGGAGGGCCGGAAGGCCAAAAAGGGGTAGGCCATCGGAGGTCGAGAAGCTTAAGGAGAGATTGAAGGAACTCCGCTCTAAGTTGCGCGAATCGATTCCAAAGGCGGAGCATGAGGACAAGGTCGGGGAGCTCCAAGCCAAGATCAACGAGCTGACTGAGAAGATGAAGGAGCTAATCCCCAAGTCCGAGCTCCTGAGGATCGAGTCCAAAGCCGAGGAGCTTGAAAGGAAATTGGCATCATATGTGCCCAGCTCCGAGGCGGAGAAGCTCAGGGCTAGGATCAGAGAGCTCGAGGGGGAGCTCGCCGGGGCGAGATCGGAGCTCGAGCGGGCGAAGGCGAGGATATTGGAGCTGGAGTCCAAACAAGCGGGAGCCCAACCGGCGCAATGACCGCCATTGACTTAGGGCTCCAACGATCGTGAGGCTTTTAAATCCTTAAATAAGCGCTCAAGGCCCTTTTTAGCTAGCCGAACGGCGAAAGGTCATGTCGAGGGAGTATAGGCACATAGTGAGGGTCCTCGGGACCGATATCGAAGGCCACAGGAGGCTGATAAACGGCTTGACCAAGATCAAGGGCATAGGGGTCAGCTTCGCGAACGCCATTCTGAAGGCCGCCGGCCTGAGGCCCGATATAAGGTTTGGACAGTTATCGGATTCGGATGTGCAAAAAATCGAATCCATAGCATCCGATCCTCAGAGATTTGGAATCCCGCCTAGGCTGTTCAACAGGCGGAAGGATCCGGAGAGCGGAAGGGATCTTCACCTAATAGGATCGGATCTAATGCTCAAGGTGAAGTCTGATATAGAACTCATGAAGGCCCTAAAGTCTTGGAAGGGGGTAAGGCATTCCCTGGGGCTTAAGGTCAGGGGGCAGCGCACCAGGACGACCGGCAGGACCGGGAAGACCGTAGGGGTTAAAAAGAAGGCCGCCGCCAAGCCCGCCGCCGCTTGAGTGGGTGGGGATATGGGGGATCCGAAGAGGCAAAGGAAGGGGTACAAAACCCCTAGGCACCCTTGGAGGGCGGAGATCCTTCAAGAGGAGCTAAAGCTCTTGGGGGAATATGGGCTGAGGAACAAGAGGGAGCTTTGGCGATATAAGACGATGCTCTCCGAGATCAGGGGGATGGCCAGATCCATTCTCGGGATGAGGGCCGAGAAAAGGGAGATGATCGAAAGCAAGCTATTGAAAAAGCTATCGAGGTTGGGGTTGATACCCGAGGACGCGACCCTCGACGACGTCCTCGACCTCTCCGTGAGGGATATATTGGAGAGGAGGTTACAGACGATCAGCTTCAAGCTGGGGTTGGCGAAGAGCATCAATCAGGCGAGGCAATTGGTTTCCCACGGCCATATAGCGGTAGGAGATAGGATCGTCTCAATCCCGGGATACCTGGTAACCAAGGATGAGGAATCTAGGGTAGGTTATTCTCCGAATAGCCCATTCTCGAAGCCCGGGTGAGGTTCGCGCCCCTTTGGGATAGGGCATGTACCGGGCGCTCTTGGATCAAGCGGTTTCGCTAACGGTGGCCAATTTCCCGCAAATACTCATATTCGCGGGAATATGCGCTTTTTCAAGAGCGTTCCGCGGCAAGCCCGCGATCGAGAGGGCCCTGACATCTCTGGGGTTCCTCCTCGGGATGGCCCTCTTGGCCGGCTCGATCCATATGTTCTTGGCCGGGCCGAGGGATGCGGCGACGATCTTAATAGGGGGCGCTTTGGGGCTCGGGATATTCCTGAAGCCGATAAGGGGCTTAAGGTGGGCCGCCCTATTGGCCCTCGTGGTGGGCTTGGCATCCTCCTACGTGTTGATCAAATATTTGATGATCTCCTCCGTGCTCGTGATAGCATTCGGGTTCTTGGTGCCGGCCTTGCTGGCCTATCTCGCCCTAAAGTTCTTCGAGGACCTGATCCAGGTCATTGGGGGAATCCTCTCCTTCCCACCCTTCGCCTTCACGCTGGGGGCCTTGGGAATGGTGCAGGGATTGCTCCTGCTATTGGGGAGGAGCCTGGCGCCGCTGCTTCCCAAGCTTTAAATTGGCCCCTCCCCGAATGCGCGTGAAGGGGATTGCGCGAGATCAGGATAAAGGACGCCTCCGATGCGCAATCGGCCGCGATAAGGCACCTCGAAGCCAACTACGCCGATAGGATAGCCGAGATTAGGATAAGCAAGGTTTGGTACTCCGCCGGGAGGGCCATGGACGTTTGGGAGGTGGAGGGGATAGTTTCGCTTAAGAAGGCGGTCCTGAGGAAGGAGAGCAGGCGCTTCAAGTTCCAGATAGATCCGTTGACGGGGGATGTGATCGGTTTCGAGCATTAGGGAGCTGCTCGAAAATGTTTAAAAAGTCCATGGGCTCAAGCGGGAGCCGCGAGGAATCGGATGGGTTGGAGCTAAAGATACTCCATATGGATCCCCAGGAGATGACGTTCCTGCTCGTGGGGGTCGGGCCCAGGCTAGCGAACGCCATAAGGAGGGCCATGATATCCGAGGTTCCGACAATGGCCATAGACGATGTGGTAATACTGGAGAACGATTCGAGCATGTACGATGAAATACTGGCCCATAGGTTGGGCCTGATCCCACTGGTGACCGATTTGGATTCATACGTCCCGAGGGAGATTTGCGGATGCGGGAGCGAGCTCGGTTGTTCCAAATGCACGGCCACTTTAACCTTGGAGGCGGAGGCTAAGGATGCGGCGATCACCGTTTACTCGGGGGATCTAAAATCCGACTCGGGCGTCGAGCCCGTGAGCAAGAGGATCCCGATATTGAAGCTGGCCCCGGGGCAGAGGATAAAGCTCGAGGCATATGCCAGGCTTGGGAGGGGGAGGGAGCACGCGAAATGGCAGCCAACGTCCACCTGTAGCTATAAGAACGTTCCCAGGATAAAGATCGACGCCAGGCGATGCGATGCCTGCGGGCAATGCGTTACAGTCTGCCCCAAGGGCATCCTCGGGATTGATGGATCCAAACTGGTGGTAACGAACGAGATGGCCTGTACGCTGTGCATGGACTGCATCCGGGCTTGCCCGATATCACCACCCCCGATCGATATAACTTGGGACAGGGACTCCTTCATATTCAAGGTGAAATCGGTGGGCTCTTTGAGCTTGGAGAGGATATTTAGGGAATCCTGTAGGGCGATTAAGGAGAAGGCTGTGGAGATGAGCGGAGCCCTGTCGGCCCTCTAAAGCGGTGAGGCTATGAAATCTCCGGAGATCGAGGAACTGATATCGTTCCTGAGGAAGAAGTCCAAGGAGAACGGCGCCCCCATATGGGGGGATATCGCGGATAGGCTGTCTAAGCCTAGGAGGAACATCCCCGCCGTGAACTTGAGCAGGATCAGGAGGTATTCCGCCAACGGCGAGACGATATTGGTCCCGGGGAAGCTCTTGGGGGCCGGATCCTTGGAACATGGGGTCAGGGTGGCGGCCCTGAGGTTCAGCGAAAGCGCAAGGCGGAAGATCGAAAGGGTCGGCGGGAAGTGCCTCTCGATCCCCGAGTTAGTGAACGAAAACCCAACGGGGTCTGGGATCAAGATACTGGGGTGAATGATATGGCCGAGGCGCCTGGGGAGCGCGTGTATCTGGATGCCGCGGGGATGATTTGCGGGAGACTGGCCTCCTATGCCGCGAAGGAGGCGATGAGGGGGAAGGAGGTCGTAATAGTTAACGCGGAGAAAGCCGTCATCTCCGGGACCAAGGGCAGGGTATTGGCCAAGCTCCTGAGGAAGCTCCGGACAAGGACATTGGCCTCGCAGGAGAAGGCCCCCAAGCATCCGAGGAGGCCGGATACATACCTGAGGAGGGTCATAAGGTCCATGTTGCCCAGGAAGAAGCCCAAGGGGAGGGATTCTTATAGGAGGGTCAAGGTATATATGGGGATCCCTGAAGGGCTCTCCGGCGTGAAGCTCCTGAGCTTGGAGGAGGCCAGCGCCTCGAAGCTGAAATGCCCCTTCGTGACCTTGAAGGAATTGATGGGGGAGATCGGCGGCAAATGAGCGAAAGGAAGAAAGCGCTCTTGAGCGTCGGGAAGAGGAAGACGGCAATCGCGAGGGCCGTGATCGAGCCGGGATCTGGCAGGATAACGATCAACAACTTCCCATTGGAGGTTATATCCCCCGAGGTGGCCAGGTATAAGATCCTCGAGCCCATCCTATTAGCCGGAGATAAGGCCAAGGGGGTGGATATATCGGTGAAGGTCTCCGGTGGGGGGTTCATGGGCCAAGCCGAGGCCTGCAGGATCGCCATCGCTAGGGGGTTGGCGGAATGGACGAGGAGCTCGGAATTGAGGAGGATACTCACGGCCTACGACAGGACGATGCTCGCTGGGGATCCAAGGCGAACGGAGCCGAAAAAGTTCGGCGGCCCCGGGCCCAGGAGGAGGAGGCAGAAATCGTATAGGTAGCGATGCCATATGATGGTCCCGATAAGATGCTTCACCTGCGGAGAGGTCGTGGGGGATAAATGGGAGGAATATATTTCTAGGCTGAGGGAGGGGGAGGACCCCTCGAAGATACTCGATGATTTGGGGCTGAAGAAGTACTGTTGTAGGAGGACTTTGATCTCCCACGTGGAAGTCATGGATGAGGTATTGAAATATGCGGAGCATATGAAGAAGGGGCTGGGGGGGCGGCAGTAGCCGGGCGATGGATATGGAATATTCCGAGAAACAGGAGGTGGAGTCAAAGGAACTGCTCCTGCCTTTGGAGGAGCTCCTCGCAGCGGGCCTGCATATAGGAACGAAGATGAAGACGAAGGATATGAGGCCGTATATATACCGGATCAGACCCGACGGCCTCTTGATACTGGATATAGAGAAGATCGATGAGAGGATAAGGGTGGCCGCGAAGTTCATATCCCAATACGAGCCCCAAAGGGTATACGTGATCTCCTCCAGGCTCTATGGAAAGACCCCCGTCGAGAGGTTCTGCGAGGTATGCGGTTGCGTACCGGTGACCGGGAGGTTCGTCCCGGGCATGATCTCCAACCCGCTTCATCCAAAGCACGCGGAACCCGGGCTGGTCGTAATAACGGATCCCAGGGCCGATTTGCAGGCGATGGAGGAGTGCTCAGCCCATGGGATCCCGGTGATAGCGCTTTGCGATACCGATAACACCTTCGCTGGGGTCGATCTGGCCATACCGGTGAATAATAAGGGCAGGAGGGCACTGGCGATGGTGTATTGGTTGCTGGCCAGGCAGGTCCTCAGGGAGCGCGGGGCAATCCCCCCGGATGGGAGCATAGATAAGACCGTGGACGATTTCGAAACAAAGTTGGCGGCCTAATCCCGCGTGAAATCCCATTGAAGATTAGATATCCCGCACATGCCGGGTCTTTCTATCCCGGCGCACCGGATTCGTTGAGGAAAGAGATAAGGAGGTGCTTCCTCCATGAGCTCGGCCCCGGGAGGATCCCGGAGCCGAAGGCCAAAGAAGGATTTAGGGAGGTCATCGGGCTGATCTGTCCGCACGCCGGATATATGTACTCGGGCCACATAGCGGCCCACGCCTATTGCCGCTTGGGCGAGGACAGGATCCCGGAATCGGTCGTAATAATTGGCCCCGACCATACGGGCTCGTGCGGGATGGCCTCCATGATGATCGATGGCGCTTGGAGGACCCCGCTGGGGGATGTGGCGATCGATTCGGATCTGGCGAGGGACATACGGGATAATTCCGATATAATAGACGTTAACGATCTCGCCCTGAGATATGAGCACTCCATAGAGGTCCAGCTCCCATTCCTGATATTCCTATTCGGCAGCGGGCTCAAATTCGTTCCAATATGCATGGGGCTCCAAGACCTAAGCGCGAGCCGAGAGATAGCGGAGGCGATCGCCAGCGCAAGCGCTGGCAGGGAAATCGTCGTGATAGCGTCCTCGGACATGAGCCACTACGAGCCTAAGGGGATCGCGGAGGAGAACGATAGGTCCGCAATAGACCTGATCCTCAGAATGGATGAGGAGGGCTTTCAAAGGATTGTGGAGTCGAGGGGGATCTCGATCTGCGGATATGGCCCCATAACCGCCCTGATCCATTATTCAAAATCGACCGGCTCGAGAAGCGCGAAGTTGCTCGCTTACGGGACGAGCGGGGATGTGACCGGAGATTATAGTAGCGTGGTTGGGTACGTTGCGATCTCCTTCGAACGGTGATTCCCGGGGCCAGTTGCCCCGCCCGCAGGGATGCGCCTTAAGTGATATAACTCCGTTGACCCCCCCTATGGGGGGGAGGGTCCGAAAGAGCCGCCTTAACGAAATCAAAGGAAATCAAATAAATCAAATTCAGGCCGAAAGGGGCCCATTTTGGGCTTCATCTCGGCGGAAGGGGGTCGAATAATCGAGGGAAATCAAGCGCCGAAATCGGAGACCTCGCGGAATTGATCGAATAAACAGGGTGAAAAGGCCATCGCGCCATTCGATGGCATGGGGGCCGTGATGCCACCTTGCTAGCGCAATAAACGATTTACGCAAGATCGTGGGCTTTGATCGGTGGGGAGGGCGTGGGGGGTTATGCCGGCCAGATCCGTTGGATTGGCACCGGCGAAGGCAATACTGGTTGGGGAGCATTTCGTCGTGAGCGGGGCCATGGCGATCGCGATCGCCATAAACCTATACGCTAAGGCAAGCGCCGGATTGGCGCCGCGGGGCTCGATAGCGATATCGGCCAAAGGCTTGGGCATGTGCGAGGATGGCGCGGAATCTTTGAGGGAATCAGGATCCGAGTCGGGGCCCTTCGGCCCGCTGGTCTCGATGGTGAAGGCCTTCCTAGAGCGCTATGGGATCGAGCAAGGCGTTGACATAAGACTGAGCTCCGAGATCCCCCTATCGGCTGGATTGGGCTCTTCGGCGGCGATAGCCGTCTCGATCTTGGTGGCCCTCTCAAGCCTGTTCGGGATAAGGCTCGAGCGTGAGGAGATGTTCGAACTGGCGTTCGTATCGGAGAGGATCTTGCACGGAAACCCCTCCGGGATAGATCACGCAACATCCATTTACGGGGGCGCCATTGCCTATTCACCCTCGAGGGGTTTCCGAAGGCTTCCGGTAGCCGGGGAAATCTCCTTAGTGGTCGGGGATACCCTGAAGAGGAGATCGACTAAGGAACAGATCCTTAAGGTCCAAGATTTTTTAAAGAGGAACCCCGAGATCGCGAGGGAGGCGTTCGAGAGGATCCGCGAGATTTCGGAGGGCGCCATCTCCTGCTTGGAAGGTGGGGATATGGAGGGGCTCGGCGAGTTGATGAATGAGAACCAAGCCTTGCTTTCCAAGGTCGGGGCCTCTTCCGAGGAGCTGGATAGGCTGATAGAGGCCTCCATCGCAGCGGGGGCATTCGGGGCGAAGCTAACGGGGGCCGGAGGGGGCGGTTGCATGATAGCCCTCGGCCCGCCCGATGCCCTCGGGGCGATCGAAGAATCGATAAGGAGGGCTGGGGGAACCCCCTATAGGGTAAAGATGGACGACATGGGCTCTAGGGCGTGTTGAGATTTGCCAGTCAGATCAAGGACGGAGATCAGGAAATTCGACCACTTGGAGATAGCCCTCAGGGAGGACGTTGGATTCCGATCTTCCAATTGGCTAGATGAGGCGCACCTCATCCATAGGGCATTGCCGGAGCTGGATCTGGAGGACGTTAGGCTCGACTTGGAGTTCCTCGGCCATCGCATACGCGCCCCAATATTGATAGAATCCATGACTGGGGGCACGAGGGAAGCCTCAAAGCTCAACGTGATCTTGGCCAGGACAGCGGAAAAATTCGGGATACCGCTGGGATTGGGGAGCCAAAGGGCGGCCCTAGAATCCCCCAATCTCGCTCGAACGTTTAAGGTGGCCCGGGAGGCTGCCCCCTCGATCCCCATATTCGCCAATATGGGCATCCCGCAGCTCAGGGGCGAGGATGGCTTCGAGATAGCCAGCTCGGTCGTGGAGATGGTCGATGCGGATGCCCTCTGCATACATCTCAACGCGCTTCAAGAGGCCGTCCAGCCCGAGGGCGAGCCGGAGTTCTCGAGGGGACTTGAGGCGATAGCCTCCATAGCCAAATCGCTCAACGTCCCGGTCATAGCCAAGGAGACGGGATGCGGGATCTCCGGGGATGTCGCGAAATCCCTAGAGGGAGCAGGGGTGGCCTGCATAGACATAGGGGGGGCTGGCGGGACTAGCTGGTCGGCCGTGGAATGCCATAGGGCTAGGAGGATGGGGATGAGGAGGAGGGAGCGGATCGGCCTAACCTTTTGGGATTGGGGAATACCGACCGGGGCGAGCCTCTTGGAGGCATCTAACTCTACCAAGCTTCCCCTGATATCCTCCGGCGGGCTAAGGAACGGATTGGACGTGGCCAAGTCCATAGCCCTGGGGGCATCGTTGGGCGGATTCGCGCGCAAGCTCCTCCTTGCCGCCAACGCCGGTCCGCGGCGGTTGGAGGACGTAATGGAGACATTGCTCGAGGAGCTGAGGATCGCGATGTTCCTAACGGGTTGTAAGGATATCGAGGAGCTGAGGAGGGTCCCCGTGGTCCTATCCGGAAGGCTTTTGGAATGGGCGAAGCTTAGGGGGATCGATCCTGAGAAGTACTCCATGCGCCGTTAGCGATTGCTGGGGCCTCGCTTAATGGCCCCGATGCCCCGCCAATCTCAGCATTGCATCGGCGATCGGGCGCGGCGAATGATATAAATTCCGCTTCGCAGGATCTTGTCCCGGGGATTGGAGCTTGGCAAAGTCGTCCGAATGCCACGGCTTCTATAAATTGAGCATAGAGGAGAGGCTCAGGTTCCTTAAGGAGTTCTCCGGGTTGACGGATGAGGAAGCGGGCTTGCTGAGGAGGGAGGGGGGATTGAGTCTCGAGCGCGCCGAGAGGATGATCGAGAACGTCGTAGGTTTCATGCCGATCCCATTGGGGATAGCCGTTAACTTCCTAATCAATGGAAAGGACTACTTGATCCCAATGGCCATCGAGGAGCCATCGGTAGTCGCGGCTGCGAGCAACGCCGCTAGGATGGCCAGGCCGAGCGGGGGCTTTTGGGCCTGTAGCACGGAGCCCATCATGATAGGCCAAATACAGGCGGTTGGGGTCAAGGATCCGCATTTCGCCAAGCTATCCGTCCTATCCCAAAAGGAGGAGATATTGAAGCTTGCGAACGAGCAGGATCCGGTGTTGATCTCCCTCGGCGGCGGCGCGAGGGATGTCGATTGCAAGGTATTGAGCACGCCCGTTGGCAAAATGCTGATCACGGAGCTATACGTGGATTGCAAGGACGCGATGGGAGCCAACGTCGTGAACACGATGGCGGAGGCCGTCGCGCCCATAATAGAGCGGATAACGGGCGGCAAGGTCTACTTGAGGATAATATCAAACTTGGCCACGAGGAGGTTGGCGAGGGCGAGGGTCAAGATCGCGAAGGAGGATGTCGGGGGGGAAGAGGTCGTCGATGGCATAGTGAGCGCTTACGAGTTCGCCGCGGCCGATCCCTATAGATGCGCCACCCATAATAAGGGTATAATGAACGGCATAATAGCCGTTGCGCTCGCAACCGGGAACGATACGAGGGCCTTGGAGGCCGGGGCGCACGCCTACGCCGCCAGGTCGGGCCGGTATTCCCCGTTGACGATATGGGAGAAGGACTCGGAGGGCGATCTATCGGGCTCGATAGAGCTCCCCATAGCCGCCGGCATAGTCGGCGGGGCGACGCATGCCCATCCGATAGCCAAGATATCCCTCAAGATACTCGGCGTTAAATCGGCCAGGGAGCTCGCGGAAGTCATGGCGGCGGTCGGATTGGCCCAGAACCTAGCCGCCTTGAGGGCATTGGCCGCGGAGGGCATACAAAGGGGTCACATGGCCCTCCACGCTAGGAACATAGCGGTCATGGCCGGCGCGACTGGGGATCTGGCGGATAGGATAGCCGAGAGAATGGTCTCCGAGAGGAAAATCAGGTTGGATAGGGCTAGGGAATTACTGAGGGAGCTCGGAAGCCAGCCGGCCTAGCCCTACCTTGCTAATCCTCCATCTCCGCCTTCCTAAGCTTGGGGATGAACTCCTTCTCCATCCAATCGGAAACCCTATCGTATAGCTTTTGATAGTACTTCTTCGTCGAATGCTTTATTATGCCCATGCCCTCCATCTTCTTGAGGTACTTCCACTTCATGCTCCTCGAGATCCTATCCCCGAGCTGCTTATCCATATCGGGCTTCTTGAAAACCCTGGGCAACTTGGCGAAGGCCCTCACGACCTCCCTCGGGAATCCCTCGAGCATCGATTTGGATAACTTCCTCTTCCCCCTCCCGCCGGCCTTTCGCCTCTCTCCTTCGCTCAATCGATCATCCTCCGATCCCGGAGGCCGGCCCCTCTATCTGGGAACGCTTATAAAAGTTTTGGGCTCCACATTTTTTAATTCCGATCCGATTTCCTTCATCATCGCCTCTGGGGGATGCTCTGAGGATGGAGAAGTTCGATGTGGTGATAATAGGGGCGGGGCCGGCTGGTTGCGCGGCCGCAAGAAGGGCAGCATCGGGAGGGGCCAGGACCTTGGTCTTGGAGAGGGAGGAGGGCCTCGGGAAGAGGGTCTGCGGGGAGGCCATCTCCGAGGGCGCGCTAGCGGATGCTGGGATCGGGAGATCGCCCGATTTCATAGCGAATGAAATCGAGCGCGTCAGGATCCACGCGCCGGATCGAAGCAAGTTCATAGAGTTCTCCAGGAAGGATGTGGATATGGGCGCCGGGTTCATAATAAGGAAAGATGCCTTCTTGAGTAGGATGGCCGAAGCCGCCGTGGAGGAGGGGGCGGAGATTAGGCTTGGGTCCCCGGCCTTGGATATATCCGGGGAGGCGGGGGATTGGAGGATAAAGGTCGGCGGCGATGGCGGGGTTTACGAAATCTCCGCCGCCTTGGTCATCGGATGCGATGGCGCCAACTCAATGACCGCTAAGAAATTCTTCGATAGGAGCGGTTATGGGGTGATAGGATGCGTCCAATACACCCTCTCGCCATGCTCGATTGAGGATGATACGCTGGAGTTCTTCTTGGGCAAGGAGGTCGCCCCCGGGGGCTACGCTTGGATATTCCCGAAGGGGAAGGGGGTCGCAAATGTGGGCTTGGGCTCCAGGGGGCGGCCTGCAAGGGAATTGCTCGAAAGATTCTTGGCCTCCTATCCCGAGAAGTTCTCGGGGTCGAGGAGGATAAAGGAGGGCGCGGCCCCGGTCCCGATAAGCGGGCAGCTAAAGAGCGTTGTGCGGGATGGCCTAATGATATGCGGCGATAGCGCGGGCCAAGTAATCCCGCTGACCGGGGCGGGGATACACTCCAGCATAGTTGCGGGCTCGATCGCCGGCGGGGTGGCCTCGAGGGCCGTGAGGGAGGGGGACATCAGCTCAGAGAGGCTGGCGGAATATGAGGCCGAGTTCGGAAGGATATGGGGAAACCGGATATCCAAGAGCCTGAAGGCCCTCCGGGTCCTGGAGAGCCTCTCCGATGAGGACCTGAACGAATTGGCCGGCATGCTTAAGGCGGAGGATGTACTGGATCTCGCGAATGGATTGAACTTGGAAAGGGTTGCCAGATACCTCCTCAAACATCCCATATTCGCTGCCAAGATAGCGAATAGGTTGCTCTTCCAAAGGGGTTGATCGTTTCCATGCCCCTCCCATCGCTTGGGAAGGTTGAACGCCGATTGCTCGATGGGATAGCTAATAACGGGGCCATACACTTGGCCTTGCTCGACCCGGAGGAATTTGACCCGGAGCGGGCATCGTCGATCGTTAAGGCCTTGGAGCGGGCCGGCTCGGCGGCGGTGATGCTCGGCGGATCGACCGTATCCATGCCCAGCCAGGTAAGCGACCTCGCCAAGCGCATAAGGGCCGAATCCGACCTCCCGGTCATACTGTTCCCAAACGGGTTGGCTGGGGTGGTTGGGGAGGCCGACGCCATCTTCTTCATGTCCCTAATGAACTCCACGAATCCCTATTACATAGTGGGAGCCCAAGCCCTGGCCGCCCCGCTCGTCAAGAGGTTCGGGTTGGAGGCGATCCCGATGGGATATATAATAGTCGGCGGGGCCCAAACTTCCGTGAGCTTCATAGGGCAGGCCAACCCGATACCGCAGGATAAGCCGGATATCGCCGCCATGTACGCGCTCGCGGCCCAATACATGGGGATGAGGTTCGTATACCTCGAGGCGGGATCTGGATCGAGGGAGCCCGTGAAGCCCGAGGTCATAAGGAGGGTTAAGGAGGCGGTCGATATACCGGTGATAGTGGGCGGGGGCATATCCACCCCGGAGCTCGCCCAGAGGGCCGTCGGGGCGGGCGCGGATGCGATCGTGACGGGGACGGCCATCGAAGGAAGCGATATGGGGATGGTAGTGAAGATAATAGGAGCAGTGAGGAGAGATAGGGGGCTCAAAGGCGGGTAGGGACTCGATATACGCCGAGATAAAGGGGGCTACCAAATACTACAACTTGGCTAGGGGACTGACCTTTCCATCCGGCCGGAGGATGGCGATATACATCGCGCTCGCCTCCCTTTACGGGGGGTTCCTTTGGTGCCCTATGGCGGAAGGACAAGGGGAAGCGAGGTACTTCATGCCCCCCGCGGCATTCGGCGCAGTAGCGCTCCTCCTCCCCTCGATCCTTTCATCGATCGCCGTGGAGGGCGAGCTCCTAAGGGGGGATGAGCTCTTTCATAGGAGGAGGCGCATGGCCCTATCGCTGGTTTCCATAATCGCATGGGATATTGGGATGACCTTGGAGCGCTTGATATCGAGCGGGCCCCCGGTGGCCTCGTTCCTATTGGCGACGATGTTCGCGATATTCATTCGAACACTTTCCCTATTCGCCATCTCTTCCAAGAGCTTGGCTGCCAAAACCTCGGCTGCGATCGGTCAGCCAGCGATCTCGGGCCTCCTCGCCGCATCGCTCTTCGGCTTGCCGTTCGATAAGTTCCTGACATCCCTCATGATCGGGGCGGCGCTCTCGATCGCCTATTCCTCGCTCATCTTGGTTTACATCGAGAGGGCCGGGAGGGCCGAGCTGGGGTCCTCCCCCATCCTGGCCTTCAGGGCCCTCCTATCCAACTGGCTTAACTTGGATCGCGCGCCCCTGGAGGCCTTCATGGAGGGCCTCGGGGAGCGCTCCGAGATATCGACATCGACGATCGCCTTTCGGAGGAGGGGAGGGGGGGAGCTCCTCGGGATCATGGTGATCTCGAATTTCCATCCGGGCCCTTTCCTGAACGTCGGGAGCAGCGCCCTCCCCTTCACAATCCAGAGAATCCTCAAGGGCCTCACTGGGGCCGTGGTCTGCGTTCCCCATGGCATCTCCGGCCATGACCTGAATTTGTCCTCATCCCTCCAAAGCAGGATGTTGATCGAGAGCGTCTTGGAATCCCTGAACTTCGAAAGATTCCATGAGATCTCATCGCCCCAGATCGAGGTCGCTCGGGGAGATGCCCGGTGCAAATGCCAAGTCCTTGGCGATTGCTTATTAATGGCCATTACGACGGCCCCCAAGGAGATGGAGGATATACCCCCAAGCGCCGTGTCGAGGGCCCTCGATGCTATAGAATCGATCGGTTTAAAGCCGGCCTTGATAGACTCCCACAATTGCATGAATGACTCGGGAACGATCGGGGCGGAGGATCATGGGCCCTTGGGGGATTGCGCATTGGCCGCGGTATCGATGGCGATCCGCGAGGGGCGCTATCGATTCAAATTCGGGGCCGCGGAATCGCGGCCGATCGGGATGGGCCCGAGAGATGGCATGGGGCCCGGCGGGGTGGTGGTCTTCGCCTTTGAGATCCTCTCCGAGAGGTTCGCTTATGTTATAATTGACGGGAACAACATGAAGCGGGGCTTAAGGGAGGAGATCTTGAGGGCCCTCTCCGAGGTCGGCATATCCTCCGGCGAGGTGATGACCACGGATACCCATATCGTCAACGGCTTGGCCCCCTCCAGGCTCGGGTACCCGGTCGTTGGGGACGTCGGTTGGGATGGGATAATAGGGGCCGCGAGGGAGGCGGCCCTCCAAGCCCAATCCAAGCTGGAGGAGGCGGAGGTGGCATGCGAGCGGAGGAAGGTCGAGGTCAAGACCTTGGGCCAATCCGCGTTGGAATCCCTGGTGAGGTCCGTAGGGGGGTTCTCGAGGGCGGTCGCTTATTCCGCGGCGCTATTCGCAGCATTCCTGATCCTGGTGGGCCTATGGGCGATCCTATGAGCTCCGAGCGCAGAGCACCCCATTATATGCAATTGCCCAGGGAGGTCGTGGTTGGCGATGGCTCGATGCGCGAGATCGCCCCCATGTGCGATAGGCTGGGCCTGGGGAGGGAGGTCCTCATAGTATCCGGCCCAAAGACATACGGCTTGGTTGGGAGCTCGATATCCGATCTCTTGGGCGAGAGGGGTTACTCCATCCGCCACGCGATAGTGGAATCGGCGGAGGCATCGGAGGTGGAAAGGATAAAGGCCCTAATAGGCCGGGAGGGGATCCGGCTGGTCTTGGGCGTCGGCGGGGGGAAGAGCATAGACGTCGCGAAGCTTTCCTCGGCCGGTTGCGGGGCCCACCTCATCAGCGTTCCCACGGCCGCCTCTCACGATGGGATAGCCAGCCCCTACGCGTCGATAAAGGGATCGGAGAGGCCCTATTCCATAAGGGCCCAAGCGCCGATAGGGATAGTGGCCGATACGGAGGTCATCGGCAAATCCCCCTTCAGGCTCCTCGCGAGCGGTTGCGGTGACTCCATAGCCAAATACACGGCGGTGAGGGATTGGAGGCTGGCCCATGAGGTGAGGGGGGAGTATTACGGCGAATATGCGGCCAATCTCGCTCTGATGAGCTCGAAGCTAGTTATGGAGAGGGCCCGCTCCATAGCCAGAAGGGATCCCGATGCCGTGAGGACCGTCGTCGAGGCGCTCATAAGCTGCGGCGTCGCGATGAGCATAGCGGGCAACACGAGGCCCTGTAGCGGATCCGAGCATTTGTTCGCCCACGCGCTGGAGCTTATAGCGAAGGACCCCGGCCTCCACGGAGAGCGCTGCGGCCTAGGGACCATAATGATGGCGAAGCTCCACGGCTTGAATTGGCGGCGCATCAAACGTGTCCTGGAGACGATAGGCTGCCCCACCACGGCGAGCCAATTGGGCGTTGGGGATGAGGAGATAATCGAGGCGCTTTCGATGGCCCATGCGATAAGGCCGGAGAGGTTCACGATATTGGGCGAAAGGGGCTTGAGCAGGGATGAGGCGAGGAGGCTGGCCGAGGAGACGGGCGTGATATAGATGGGCCGCGAGGGCTTGGAGGGAATACGGGAGCTCGCGAGGAAGCTGGCCCTCCAGAACGCCGTTAAGCACGGTGGGAGGGCCGATGCGAAGGCGACCTTGGGCAAGCTCTTGGCCGAGAGGGGCGAGCTGAGGCCCAGGGCGAAGGAGATCGCCGAGCTCGTCGAGGGGGTCGTGGAGGAGGTCAATAAAATGGGGCTCGAGGAGCAGATGCGGGAGCTGGGCCCATCGGGGGCGGTCGAGGCGGCGCGAAGGCCCAAGGAGGAGGCGAGGGCCCTGCCTCCCCTGCCCAACGCCGATAAGTATCCCCGGATAATCACCAGGTTCTCCCCAAACCCGGATTGCGTCCTCCATTTGGGCTCGGTTAGGGCCGCGGTCCTGAGCCACGAATACGCCAAGCTCTACGGCGGGAAGTTCATCCTGAGGTTCGAGGATACGGATCCGAGGCTGAAGAGGTCCTCGCTGGAATTTTACGAGGCCATACGATCCGACCTGCGCTGGCTCGGATGCGAATGGGATGAGGAATATATCCAAAGCGATAGGCTCCGGATCTATTATGGCTTGGCGGAGGAGCTCATCGAGCGCGGGGGGGCATACGTTTGCACATGCGATAGGGAAACCTTCAGATCGCTTGCATTATCCGGGAGGGCTTGCCCCTGCAGGGATCTGGGGTCGGGGGCCCATCTGGATCGATGGGGGGGCATGCTCTCGGGCGAATACGGGGAGGGCGACGCGATCCTCAGGGTCAAGACAGACCTCGCGCATCCGAACCCGGCCGTGAGGGATTGGCCGGCCTTGAGGATAATAGATCCTGAGAAGTATCCCCATCCCAGGGTCGGGAGCACGTATAGGGTCTGGCCCCTCTACAACTTCGCCTGCGGCGTAGACGATCACCTGATGGGCGTTACGCACATCATAAGGGGGAAGGAGCATTACACGAACATGGTCAGGCAAAAATACATGTACGCCCATTTAGGCTGGGAGTATCCGGAGGCGATCCATTACGGAAGGCTGAAGGTCGCCGGGGCGGAGCTTAGCAAATCGAGGATATTGAAGGCCGTGGAGGCGGGACTCGTGGAGGGATTTGGGGATCCCAGGTTGCCGACCTTGGCGGCCCTTAGGAGGCGCGGGATATTGCCCGAGTCCCTTAGGAGGCTCGCGATCGAGGTCGGGCCGAAGCCCGTCGATGCCACGATAAGCTGGGATAACCTGTACGCCCAGAACAGGAAGCTGATAGACCCTATCGCCAATAGGTACTTCTTCATCCCCGACCCCGTCCCCCTGAGGGTTCGGCGTATGCCCGGGCCGATCGAGGCGAGGCTGCCGCTCCATCCGGAGTTCCCGGACCGGGGCCATAGATCCATAAGGGTGGAGCCCAAGGGCGGCGCCGCCGAATTGCTCATCCCTGGATCCGATCTACGCCGCTTAGGGGCTGGCGCGCTCGTGAGGCTAATGGGCCTGATGAACGCGAGGATCTCGCGCATCCAAGACGGAGGGGCCGAGGCCGAATATGAGGGCGGGCCCCCCGCCCCTCCTGGCGGGGCCGGGATCCCCGTAATCCAATGGCTTCCCGGACGTGGGAACGTAGGGGTCGAGCTCATCAGGGAGGATGCCAAAAGGCTTGCGGGGCCGGGGGAGGCCGG
>CALIRQ010000001.1 GCA_938042195.1 uncultured archaeon | reverse complement strand
CTATCTCGAATCTCAGTCCATCGAAATAGGCATCGAGGTCCTTCAAATCCTCCGGAAGGACTATCGGATGCGAATGCATATCCACGGAGAGCGCTTTGGCCTTGATTGCCTCCACCCGTTCCTCCTCGGCCTCGCTTAGCTCGATCCTCTTATAGGGGACCCTGCCGACCTGTTTGGCGAGCTTTATCTTCAAAGCCTATCGCTCCGGGTAAGGGACCCGAGGGAGGGGCCCCTCTTAAGGCTAATAAGCCTTCTCGAAGGGGATCGTTGAAAAACGATTGGGAAGCCCCCGGCCGATCCGGGGCTTCCCGCCGGCAAAATTAGCTAGCGCGCGCCGAGCTATTAGCTGGAAAATTGTTCATTTCGCTTATCTCCCGCTTCCATCGCCCAAAGAACGAGGGGGGTTGGGGATGATGGCGAGGGCGCGTTTTGGCGAAGCCCCGATGATTCACGTCGCCGACTTCAATGGCATGGCGATCCAAGCCCCTTCCACGCGGGCGCGCCCGGATTTTTTTGGGCCCGCGGCGATCGCCGATGGAGGGGCTTGGGCCATGGCGAGGACCGCGAGCCCAATCGGATGGATCAATGCTCATGGATCGGTCATGATGGCGAACAGCGCGGGCATCGGGGCCCGCGCCTACTGGATGGCTCCCCGCCCCCTCGCTATCGGAGTTAGCTCCTCCCAACGAGGCCCATCCCCAATCCCGGCTCGGCCGGGGCTCGCGCCACTCCCGGCGGGAGCGGCTCCGAGGGGCTGCTCGAGCGAATGGAGCGCGCGAATCCCGCACGCGATGAATGGGAAGTGGGGTTGGTCGATGGCCCATGGGGGCTTTGCTCACGGCACACGGCCCCTTAGATGGAGGCTCGTTAGGAGATGAGGGATCGCCGCGCATATAAGGGGGTTATTGCGCTGATTTTATTGATATCCTGTTTCTCCACGATCGCCTCTCCTTTAGCGGCGGGACGCCAACCGAGCGAGATCTCGATCCGCGTCTCCGACCCCAAGGTGAGGGTCGGCGATTTCATAAGGGTCTCGGGTAGGATCAGGCCCTCCGTTTCTGGTGCGGAGGTGCAGATCACATACTTCAGGCCCGATGGCTCCACCGTCAATAGGACGGCCACTACTTTCATATTCTCCATATACGAGGACATCCTCGCGCCAGATATGCCCGGCTTATGGAGCGTCATGGCATCGTGGAGGGGAAATGAGAAATACGAGGGGGCCGTGAGCGGCGTCGCCTCGTTTATGGCGGAGGAGCCGATGGACATTAGGATTTGGTGAATGGTACCGCACAATCTGTTCCTGGATCCGCCCTGGAGGCCCTTAGCATCGAGCTTGGCCCATTGCGAGATATGGCGATGATCGCCCAGATCCCCGCCAAATATGGGCCAAAGAGGGCGGGAATTTCGATGGTGGACCGGGCGGGATTCGAACCCGCGACCTCCCGGTTGCGAACCGGGCGTTCATACCAGGCTGAACTACCGGCCCACAGCCCTTGATACCATTTTTCCAAGGGGCCTTTTTAACGACCCCCTATCCTCGGCATGGTTGGAGGCGCTAAAATATTAGGCTTTCCCATTTTTGCCCTATCAAATAATCCGTATTTTCCCCAGATTTAGCTCAATTTTGCCGCGGCCTCACCCATTGGTTCCCTATGGGCTTTCGGGCCTCGGTTATGCGCAGGCGATGCCGAAGCGCGATCTGAAGCGGAGCGGGGGGCGTTGGCGAGGCGAACCCCCTCGACCCGGACCTAGGGATGGGGAGAAGTTCGATGCTGCTGGGCGATCGGCACCTAGCGGAGAAATGGGAGGCCCCTTGCGCTCGATCCCCGATACCATAGATCCGAATGAGAAGGGGCGTACTCATCGCCATGGCCGTCACTGACGAGGTCGCCAACCGGGGCGAATGGATCCGCTATAAACGGAGGGCCGACATGGAGCGGAAGAGGATCTTGGTGATCGACGAGGGGGCGGGCAGTGGCGGGATGTTAAGCCGCTGGTTGAAGAGACCTCGAAGGCCGGAATGGCCGAGGATATCGTCAGCAGCAACGGCGTGAAGAATGGCTTTCGTTACCGGCCAACCTCAGACAAAACGCGACGAGAAAACAGGAGGGCAAGACCCGAGTTATTTGGCATGGCGCAGCAACCTTTCCGGCAGGGTAGAGGGATCTCGATCGCCTCGCTCGGGGCCTCTCAATTCCTTGAATGAACCTTCCCTCGACCTGTCGCCTAGGGGATGGCCAGCGCCGGATCAAGAATGAAAAGGAAAAGGGACTAAAATTTTTATAGCGGCTGGCCAATCGGCCTCTTGATTCGTTCCATTCCCTTAAGCGCGATCGCCTTTGGCCTCATGCGGGCTATGGTGAGCATCGCGGCCCAAGTGGTGGTTACGGCTGCGGACATGGCCATGCCCACGGTGGCCACCTCGTGGAGCATTATTGGCATATCGGCTGGATTGGCCATCGCGGTCAGGAACGGCGGCCAGGGCACTACTTCGCCATGCCAGATGTGCTCGAGCGCGAGCAGGATTACGCCGCCCCATAGCAAAGCGTTTAGCGAGCTCAGCTTAAGCCTCTCGGATATATTGGGAGCGATCCTTTGTACGATGGTTGTTACTATCGCCAACGCCATCGGGAATATAAAGCAAGCCATTCCACATGCACCTTTGGTAATACTTATTTTGTGATACGTAATACTTATTTATAAGCATATCTGTGGGATGTGGGGGGTGAAGCGGTATGTGGCTCCTGATTTCCGCGTTCGCTGCGGTGATCGTAACTGCCCTATGGTATTCCAAGGCTGAGGATGATAGGTACATGCTCAGGTTCCTCGGCTTAATGCTATGGGGCTCAACGATAATGGTCTTTGTCGACCGCGCGATGGGCTATTTGATGAGGGGCGGAGAGTTCCTTGAGGTGTCAGTGGAGGCAATGATCCTCGGCGTATCCATGTTGATCGCGGCGTTAGCGGTCTGGGAGGTCGCCCTATTGCTTAAGGATCCAAAGGGCGTATTATACAAAGGGGGGGCCTCAGCTGGTGGGGGTAGCCGAAGGCCTGAAGGGGGATAGGATTTAGACAAGAGAGCTCTAGCTGCGTTCGCCGCTGCCTTGTTCCTATTGTCGGCCATCGCGCCCGCGGTGCTCATGGAGGGGATCGGCCCGGACGAGTCGGGAGCCGAGATATTGATTTTCTAGCTCCTTTCGAGCTAAATGGGCCAGAAATTGCTCCTTTAGGCCAGATCTAATTAATTTTGATTCTTTTGATTTAATGAGGGCTCCTCGGATATCTCTCAATAGGGGGCTACGGCGTTATGAATGATGATGATCGAATGGGGATCGAAATTGCTGGAGGCAACAGGGTTGATGAGGGGACCCTAGCCAAGAGCCCGGAAGCCCTTTTTGGCCGATGGCATCCGGGAAAACGGTTATAAGCCCAAGCCCGATGGATAGGGATCGATGGGCCGGTGGCTCAGCTTGGTTAACGGCGATGGGGCCAAGGAGCACACGGCTGATAGGCCCCGGGGCGCCGAAACCGTGTGGTCGCCGGTTCAAATCCGGCCCGGCCCACTTAAATTTCTAAGCGGATCCTAGCCGCTCTTGGGGTATTGGGACCAGGGCTTTATCCGCCGATTTTCAAACTCTCTCAATTTTCCGTTGCATGGAGGCGTTATCACAGCTATTCCCCGTTAGGTCGGCTCCCGCGATACATGCCTATTTATGGGGCGTTTATGAAAGAGGTTCCCCCATAGCGGCCGCAGCAAGTCCGCCTAGAGATGGTCCCATAGCTGGGCCGCGAGCGATGCTCATTGCGTAGGCGCCCAACTCTTACCTCGCTCGCGGAGGGAGTGCTGCCGCGATTGTGGCGTAGGATAGGGATGCCCTCGTAATGCGGCAATTCCCCATTGGCCCCAAGGGGCTCCGGAATTTCAGGCCCTTCTCTTCATTATCTTCTTCATGCAATACTGGCAGAACCAATCAGCGCTTGGCTTCCCAGCCTCTCCCTTCGCAATCATCTCGGCGTACTCCTTCGCCATATCCCTCATGTCCGATAGATTGACAGGGATCCTCTTCCTCCTACCCCTCTTGCCGTATATGTATTGGCTCACAGCCGCTTGGGTTATACCCATCCTCCTCGCGACCTCAACCTCGGTCATCTTGTAATTCTTGACCAACTCCTTGGCGACTAGGGATCTTATGACGGGCATTATTTCCTTAACGACCGATTCGCAGGGCGGTTTCAGTCCCATCTTCCATCAAAGTGTTATATGGCCTCCTGAATGATAAACCTTTCCTTTCCGATAACGCCGGTTTAAGCTAGTCGGGGTTATGGGGCGTTGTCCATCCGGTCGGGGAGCGCCGGAACGTGGGAGCCATAGGACCCTTAGGATTTAAGCTCCGGATCGACAAGTTTCCGCCCATGGGGGGCGCCCGCGCTAGCGGAGGGCGACGTGGGAAGTGGGAAGAGAAGGAAGGGATCGCCGAGCGATATGATTTCCTCTCGAGCCGCTATGATGAGCTATACGGGGAGGAGCAGGGGAGGAAATACGACTCGGCGTTGGGGGCCATAAGGGAAGGCCGCGGCCTCGCGCTCGATCTCGGATGCGGCACCGGGGCCTTATTCAGCAGGTTGATCGGCTCCTTCGAGATCGTGGGCGTTGATCTATCGAAGGGGATGTTGAAAGCGGCGAGGGGGAAGGGCTTCGGGGCCCATTTGATAAGGGCGGATGCCGAACATTTGCCGCTCAGGGATCGCCTCTTCGATGCCCTCTTCTCCTTCACGGTATTCTCCGGGCCGGCCGATCTGAGGGCATCGATCCCAGAGCTGGAGAGGGTCCTCAAGCCCTTAGCGACGCTCGTCCTCAGCGTCCCCAAGGGGGGTTTCGAGCCGGGGGAGCTCATCGAGATCCTCGGGCCTCTGGGCGAATGCGAGTTGATCGACCAGGGGATCGGGGATTACATTTGCATATGCCGGCTGAGCGGATGGCGCGTGGGTCCCTCCCCGGCACGCCCTCCAAGAGGCGATCAAATCGTCGAGCAATGAGGCGAGGAAGGCCGATAGGAGGATCCATCCCAATGGGGCCAACCATTCCATCCCGAGGGCCGAGGAGGCGTAGAACGATGCCAACGATGCGATCCCAAGCGCTACCTCGATCGCCTCAAGCCTCAAACGACCTCCCCCCAAACCGCGCGCGGCCCGAATATCTCGGCCTCCTCGGCCCTTATCTCCTCCTCGCCCTCGACCCTTGAGTAATACTTGAGGGGGTCCCGGTTCAGGTCGAGGAAGGTGCCCCCCCACTTGAATTTCCCAAGGATCTTCAGGGCCATTCTTTTGAACCCGGTTATAAATAGGGCGGCGGCTAGGGCCTCGGCGGAGCTCAGGATCCCCAGTTTGGCGAACTTCGCGGGGTTGGCCGCCATCAATAGGGGGAGGCGCCTATGGATCCCGGGGATCCTCCTGGAGAACACCCCCTCCGCCCTCTCCCAGGAGCAATCCACGACGACCAAGCCGCCGCTCATGAGCCGCTCGCGATCCCTGGGCGTCAGGATGCGATCCGAGAACGGATCGAGGAGTATCGCCCTGCCGGGCACGGAGGAGGGCCTCCCCAGCTCAATGGCCAGCCCGAACTTGGAAAGCTTCCCACCCGTGCATTTCCTCGGATCGTCCTGTCCGAGGCGGAGCACGTAGAGCCTCGGCGATCGCTGGCTTAGCCGCTCATTCGCCTCCAATCTAAGCCCCTCCATCGAAGGCGCGGGGCATCAATTCGTTCAAGGCCCTTGGGATCTCCTCTATCATATCCGTTGGCAGGAGCGGCGCCCTCCCTCTCTTCAGTAGCGAATCCCCCAAGTACCCATTCAAGAACGCCCCCGCGGCGGCCGCCCTCATCGGGTCAGCGCCTCGAGCGAGGAAGCAGCCCACTATACCCGTGAGAACGTCCCCGGTGCCGCCCACGGTCATGAAGGGGTTCCCCGTCGAATTTAGCTTCACCCTCTCGCCATCGCTCACTATGTCTATGGGCCCCTTGAGGAGTATTGTGCAATTTAGCCCCTTGGCTGCCTCCTTAACTGATCGGATCTGCTCCTCCAAGCTCCTACGATCATATGGGAGTTCCAACCCGGTGAGGGCTTTGAACTCCCCCCGATGAGGGGTTAGGACGGCTGGGGATTGAAGGGGCCTGCGGGACCTTCCCATAGCCTTTATGGCATCGGCGTCTATGACCGAGGGCTTCCCGAGGGCTCCGAGCATCGAGAGGATCTCATCGACCGCCTCGAAGGTCTCCTCGCGCGTCCCGAGGCCCGGCCCCATGGCGGCCGCCGTGGCCCTTTCCAAGAGCGGCCTTATCGGGCCGACGTTCTTCTTGGATAGGCAATCCCCATCCAGCTTCACCGTTATCATATTGGGGGACATGGAGGAGATAGATCTCGCGGCTTCTTCCGGGGCCGCTATGTAAACCAGATCGGTGCCGCACCTAAGGGCCGCGAGGGCTACGAGGCAAGGGGCGCCCGTATACGTCTCGCTTCCTCCGATGACGAGCAATCGACCGAAATCCCCCTTATGGGATTCCCTAGGCCTCTTCTCCACCACGAGCGCTAGGTCCCCAGGGCCGGCCAGCGATTCCGCCTCGGTCGGAATGCCTATCCCAACCACCTTGACTTGGCCCGCGTAATCGCTGGCCCTCGCCAGACCGGCTTTGGCCCTATGGAACGTCACCGTAATGTCCGCCCTGACGGCTTCCCCTAGGACCTCGCCGGTATCGGAATCTATGCCGGTCGGGATATCGATAGAGAGCTTGAGCCCCTTCGAAGCGTTTATGGCCCTCACGGCTTGGAGTATGGGTTGCCTAAGGGGGCCCTTGGCCCCGGTCCCGAGCAATGCATCGATGATCGCATCGGCCTCCACGGGAGCGATGGCGCTGGAATCCCCCGCCTCTTCTATAGTAACGCTCCTCCAAAGGCCCCTCAATATCCTGAAATTCCTGAGCGCGCATTCATCCCTTATCTCGGATTCCCTTCCAACGAGCATGAAGGAGACCCGGAAGCCCTCCGAGGCCAAATGCCTCGCCGCGACCATGCCATCGCCGCCGTTCCGGCCGGTCCCACCGAATACAACGATATTGGAGCCGGGGGGCAATCGGGAGGCTATCTCTTGGGCCACGGCCCTCCCCGCGTTCTCCATCAGCTGAAGGGTCGAGATCCCCAGGAACGCCGCGTTCATGTCCAATGCCATGGCCTCGCCCGAGCTCAACGCAACAGCCGCGGCTTCGGCCATCGAGGAAGCACCACGTATAGAGCGTGGAGGGCTATTTGAAAACCCTTTCCATCAGAGGAGAGCGCGGAGGATGGCGTTCACGGCGCCGTGCAATATATCGCCATGGAACAACGCTATCAGGAGGCCGAGCGCCACGAAGGCCAAGAGCGGGAGGCCGGGCGTCGCCCAGATCTCCTCCGATTCGCCCAAGAGCTCGGCGAGGCGCTTGAAATAATCCGCGGGCTCCTCCTTGGCGCTGAAGGATATCTTCAATCGCCTCTTCACCTCCCCGTCGAAGGCGACCTCCTCCATGGGGTAATAAAAGGCCCCCTTGGCGGCCAATTCCCCGAGCCTCATCCTATAGCCCGTCAATAGGGCGGCGGCCTTCCTCCAAGCCGGCTCGCCCTCCAGCCCCTCGAACGCCATCCTCCCGGGGTTCCTTAGGGCCCAAGCGAGGTTCCTAGCCGCCATATAGGCGATCGAGGAGGAGGAGATTATGTAGGAATTGCAAAGGACCGTCAGGGGGAAGAAGGGATGGAAGAAATTTCCCTTGGACGGGAGGATGGATGGATTCAATGGCATCGAGAGGGCTAGGCATATGAAAGCCTTTGCGTCGGCCCCCCCGAACGCGCCGAGGCGGTAAAGCCCAAGGGATAGGGCCGATGTCAATGCTATGGAGGCTATCGAGGGCCATAGGGCTATCCCGAAGCCACTCAACCTCAGGGCCGTCAATGCGATCGCGGGCGGCGCGTAAAGGGCCCAAACCTTATCCGGGACCTCCCTACGCTTAAGGTCGAAGATGGAGGCGATCAGGATCGCGAGGAGGCTCAACGACGCCGACGCCGCCTCGTTCAGTTCGATTGGATCCATTCCCATCCACACGGGGGCCGCAAGCATTTTAAAGCCATTCATGCTACTAAGGCCTACGGTGATTGGAGCATGCCAGTGGCCTTCGTGCTCATAAACGCGGAGATAGGAGCCGAGGACGTGGTCCTTAAGGAGCTGAAGAAGATGCCCAACGTGAAGGAGGCCTATCTGGTCTATGGGGTTTACGATATAGTCGCGAAGATCGAGGCCGAGACCATGGATAAGCTCAGGGAGACGATCACTTGGAAGATAAGGCGGTTGGACAAGGTCCGATCCACCCTCACGATGATAGTCATAGAGAGCTGAGATGGGCCGATCTCCCCCGGCCCCCCTGGGCGCCGGGCGACCATAAGTCATGATCGTTCATATAGGATTCGATGACATGGATTCCCTCTTGGGAGGGTGCACCTCCTATATTTGCGCCCTGATAATCGAGAGGATATCGAGGCTCCGGGTCAGGTTCTTGGATTATCCGAACCTGATAAGATTGAACCCAAACGTCCCTTGGAAGACAAAGGGGAATGGGGCCATCTGCCTCAGGATCGAAACCGAGGAGGAGCTCCGAGATTTGGAGGAGGCCGTGGTGGAAGTGGTGGAGGAGAACGCCGAGTTAGAGGACCCAAGGACCTCGCCTGGGATCGTATTCCTAGTTGGGGAGGTCCCAAGGGAGGTGGAGGAGTTCTCCGAGAGGGCCCTCTTCGATTTGGTGAAGCTCAGCTCGGCCATCAAGATCGTGAGGGATAAAGGGGGCGAGGCCATAGGGTTCAAGGGCGGAAGGGGCATAGTGGGCGGGCTCGCGGCAATAGGGAACAAGCTATCGGGCGATCATACCTTTGAGATGATCGCCTATAGGGCTCGGGAGAATTACGGGAAGAGGAGGCGGGTGAACCCGGATTCTGTCGAGAGGATGGATCGCCTAACGAGGCCCATGACATTCAATAACTTGGATCCGGAATCAAGGAGGATTCTGATAACCCCGAGGGGACCGGATCCGGTGCTCGTTGGGATAAGGGGGGAATCGCCCGGTATCCTCTTCGAGGCCTTCTCAAGGTTGGAGATAGGGGAGCCCGTGGAAAGGTGGGTCCTCTTTCGGACGAACCAAGGGACCGATGCGCACCTGAGGGCCGATTTCAAGATATGCGAGCTAAAGCCCTTCAGGTCCGCCTGCGTTATGGGCGTCGTCTCCTCGCCACCAAGGGTTATCCCGGGGGGGCATGTAATATTCAGGTTGTCGAACGGAAGCGGGGAGATAGATTGCGCGGCCTATGAGCCGAGCGGGGACCTCAATAGGGTCGCGAGGAGCTTGATCGTCGGGGATTTGATAAAGGCCTATGGGGGCGTGAGGAGGGCATCCCGGGAGCATCCGAGGACCATAAACCTGGAGAAGATCGAGATATTGGAATTGGAGAGGGCCTTTGAGTTCAGGAATCCCAAATGCCCATCCTGCGGAAGAGGGATGGAGTCGGCGGGAAGGGGGCAGGGCTATCGGTGCAGGCGTTGCAAAACCGAGGCAAAGGAAAAAGTCGCCTTCGAGGTTCCCAGGGCGATCTCCCCTGGGCTGTATTTGGCCTCCCCAAGGGGCCATAGGCATTTAACGAAGCCCCTCTCCAGATATGGATTGGAGAAGAAGGGCTGGGCTCCGAGCCCCCCCTTGCCCTTCTTCGGCTTAGGGCCCCCGCCCGCGATTATCCATTAACGGCCATTGGGCAGATGCCAGCCTATTTAGGAGGTGGATGAGGGAGGGCTGGACTTCTTCCGAGGCACTGGGATCGACCGGCACTAAGATCCCAAGGGCTGGGATTCCCCTGAGCCTCAGGAGGCCGAGGAGCAGGCCGAAGCTCCCGAGAAGCCTCGAGTTCCTGATCGGGATGAGGCCCAAGCCTTCCAGCGCATCGAGGATAAGCGGCGTATTGACCGCGTATCGGATCTTCCCCTCCCCGCCCCGAGCTGGCGTTGAATCCAAGACTATGGCCCTCTTGGCCCCGATCTCCTTCGCGAATCCGGCCATGTCCGAGGAAACCTCGTAGAAGGCCTCTGGCTCCTCGACCGCCACCTCAGCGTTACCCACGCATATGACCGCGCCCCTGCCATCGAGCTCCCCCTCGTAGAACTCGTATCGGGGAAGGGCGCATATCCCAAGCGGATTTATGATCACCTGATCTGGGAAGAAGCGGCTATAATACTCAGCGAATAGCTTAGCCCCAATTGAGTTTGCCAGCAGGAGGGCCGCGGATGCGCAGGGTCCGTGATCCCATCCCAGCCCAATTATGAGGGTCGAATCCCTCTTTCCCGGGGCTCGGTGAAGCCTGAAATAGCCCCCTTCGATTAACGTCATCGCTTCCGCGCGCCTAGGTCTCGGTCCATAGCCAATAAAAAGGTTTAAGGCAATGCCGCGATCCCCAATTCCGACTCGGAGATAGATCCCGGGCGAGGGGGCCGGATGGCGCATCTTTATACGATCGGCCATTCCACGAGGGGCCTAGGGGAGTTCTTGGGGCTCCTCCGCGAGCATGGGATAGAGATCGTTGTGGATATAAGGAGGCGGCCGGGATCGCGGCGCAATCCCCATTTCAATCGCGAGGCCTTGGCGAAGGCCCTCCGATCCCACGGGATCGAATACGAATGGCTGGGGGAGCTATTGGGGGGATGGCGCAAGGAGGGCTTAGGGGAGGGGTCGCCCAATGGTGCTTGGAGGAGCAGGGGATTCAGGAACTACGCGGATTACGCCATGACGGCCCCATTCGAGGAGGGCGTGAGGAGGCTATTGGAGCTCGCGAGCCGGGGCAGGGTCGCCGTTATGTGCGCCGAGAGGTTCCATTGGCGATGCCATCGATTGATCCTTTCGGACTATTTAACGGCGAAGGGGCATTCCCTGACGCATATAATCGAAGAGGGGGATGCGAGGGCCCATGGGCTCACGCGCTTCGCAAGGGTCGCGAACGGGGAGCTGAGGTACCCATGGCCTTAAAGTCCGATTCCCCTGGATCGCTCCTATCGGGCTGGTCCCGAGCCCATTTCCGCTTGAATGAGCGATTATCCGCAGGGCGGGCCGGGGCCGGCGAGCCCTTCTAAAAACTTTTAAGGGAGCCTTAACGACTCAAAAAGCCGGCGGGGGTTTAGCCACCGTAGCGAATTTCCAATCTACAAGGGTGGGGTAGCCAGGTTTAAAGGGCCGCCGGGCTCGAACAGCCCGCAGGGCTCATAAGCCGATATGGCTGGGGCACCCTGAGATCGGTGGTTCGAAAGGGCCTCGCCCCGAGAATCCACCCCCCGCTACCATTACAGCCCTCCGAGCCGCGACCCCGAGGGGCAATTACCCCAAGGGATTGGGGGATCGCCCCCCTTCATCGCATTTCCGGCTCAGGAGCCTCCACGATAGGAGCGAGCCCAAGAGGAGGGCGGATAGGATTAAGAGGTATAGAATGGCGAAGGAGTTCAACCTGCCCGCTAGGAGGTCCATGACCAAATCCCTCGCCCGCCGCCCAGCTATAACGAGGAGGAAGTATCTCACCAATTTGCCTATGAACGTCAGCGCCACGAATGTGCTCACGGGGATCCTCAAAATCCCGCATAGTATCCCGATTATATCGAACGGTATCGGCATCGCCGCGAAGACCAGTATCGACCATATGCCGTACTTCGCATAGGCGCGCTTCAGGGAGCGGAGCTCGAACCTCTTGTCAATGGCCTTCCTCCCGCCGAGGCCCAAAGCGTATCCGGATAGCTCCCCTATGGAGGATCCGAGCGATGCCGAAAAGATGACCAAATAGGGGTTCAGGAGGGTCCCGGCAATGGTCGTCGCGAGATAGCTCGGCACGGGGAAGAGTATGGAGGAGCTCGCGATCAGCTCCATGAGGAATACGCCTAAATAACCATAATTATAGAACAGATATATCGCCATTTCGCGAAGGCTCACCATCGACCAGCTCTGGCCCGCGCTGTCCCAATCCTCCTCTACTACTTGATTGCTGAATAAACCTTCCGGTGTCATTTCTCGCGAAAGCTTTAATGGAGGCGCCCCGGAGTTGGCGGGGGCGAGCCGTCGGTTGTTCGGGAGACATCGCGGTCGGGGGCAAAGGCGCGTTGCGCTCCCCAAGAGATCCTATCGGATCCTCCTCGCCCTAGCCTTGATCCTCGCCTTCTGGGCCTCTTGGGATTCGATCCTCGGGGCTTGGTTGGATTCGATCGAGTTCGGGGACCTCTTCCTAAGGCCCCTTTATTTCTCCTTTTTCGGCGGGATCGCCCTAGCCTCCATCGCCCTCCTCAGGATCGATCTCCTCCGGAGGAGGTCCCTAACTTGGTGGGCGATAAATTTCGCAGCGCGCCTTCAGAGATCGTGGAGGGAGGGGGGCGGCCTCTGGCTCGACTTCGATTCCTTCTCCCTCCCCCTCCACAAATTCTTGGCTTGGCAGATCACGAAGGTCTTGATCGGCGCTTTATTCTTCCAAGACGCCATATTCGGGATGGCCCTCGCATCGGCCTTCAGGGGATGGGATTTCGGCTTTGTCGGGCTACTGAACCTGCTCAAGCTACCCTTCCTCGCCCCTCCGCTAGATCCCCGTTATTCGTTAGAGAGGGTGATCCCCTTGATTCCAGCCCTAACCCTTCTGGTGGGACCGTCCCTGAGGGCGCTCGGGTTGAGGCTCCTCTTATTGGTGGGGGTCACGAATCTCGCTAGGGCTCTGATGCCCCGGGCCATCCCGGTCGAGGCCCGGTCCATCGGGACCATAGATAGGGCATCGATCCTCCATGGGCTCGGGGCGCTCCTATGCCTTTGGATCGCCCTCAGGCTTCTCCTAACCTCTTACATAGATTACAATACGAAGTTCCTCATAGCGGGCTTCTTGGCGGCCGGAGCATACTTAGGGGCCCTCTCCTTGCGCGGGAGGTTCGCCAAATGGGCCCCGGGGGCGATTAGCCCGAAGGGGCTTTCCCGCAAGCTCATCCCCTTGGCCCTCATAGCCCTCACGACTAGCTCGGTCGTTATCGCGAACAACAGCATCGCGGACGCGAGGAAGGTCGAATGGCTGGGCCCCTATACGGCCCAGGAGATATGCGTCAATAGGTATTTGGCCGAGTTGGACGAGATCCTAGAGGTCCCGTATAACTTCAGCGGTCCTCCGCCCCGAGGCATGGGCCCCTCCGCCGGCGACGTTTCGCTCCTCAGATCCGTGAGGCTTTGGGATTGGGATGCCGCCTACGCAAAGCTGAAGCCGGAGATAGGCCTCATGCCATATTTGGATTTTCAGGATTCCGACATACTCAGGTTCGGCGGGAGGCTCTATTGGGCGGCGTCCATGAAGCCCGTTCTGCCGGAGACGGTGAGGCGCGAGGATAGATGGTACGCGATGCATTTCTTCTACACGCACGTCCCAAACGGCTTCTTCCTGCTCGATGCCCATGAGGGGAGGATAGTCAACGCGAGCCTCTTCTTCAAGCAAAGGAGGATATACTATGGCGAGGGGGGCCTCTTCAAGGACTCTTGGGCGGCCTATCCGCTTGGGAGAGGGAGGAGCGATGAGCTTGGGGGGGCCCTCTATAGCGGGAAGGGCGGGATCAACTTAAATCCCCCGCTCAGCTGGCTCTTCGAGTTAAACTTCCTTCTGGCGTATGGGAATACCCCAATCCACATCATGAGGCATAGGGATGTTCACGAAAGGATGAGGCTGCTCTTCCCATACTTCGAATATGAGCCTTGGGGCAATCGGATCGATGCCTTCCCGGTCACCGATGGCGAGAATACCTACTTCGCCATCCCGCTCTTGGTAAAGCTGGATACGGGGGTGGTCCCGTGGAGCAAGGGCAATCCGATGGTGAGGCTCGTGGGCTATGGGCTGATCGATGTCTACGATGGAGATGTCAGGCTCTTCGTATTCGGGCGGGATTTCTTCAGCCAGATCTTCAAGATGGCCTATGGAGATTACGTATCCTCGGAGATCCCGAATTGGCTGAGGCCCCAGATGAGATATCCGGAGGAGTTATTCGAGTGGAGGGTGGCCATGTATAATTATTATCACGTAACGGACCCCGCGTCCTTCATCGTAGGGAAGGAGTTCTATGAGGTCCCGGAGGGTTTGGATACATACTACGTCATGGCTAAGCCCCCTGGCTTTGAAGAGCCCGCGTTCCTCGGGCTTCTATCCCTAGAGCTTAGGGGGGCGAGGGGAAGGAACCTAGCGGGGTATATGGTCGTCCAGAACGACTACGATTCGTTCGGCAAGATGATCTTCTATAAGGTCCCGATGGAGTCAAAGGCCAAGCTGCTCGGCCCCAGCGGCGCCCTAGAGGCCTTGGAGAAGAACCCATCCTTCGTCCAACTCAGGACCCTCCTAAGGTCCCCCAGGATTGGTAACGTCATCCTCTACAGGATCGGTTCCCATGATGTTTATTTCATACCGGTCTATACGGCGGGGACCGGGGGGGTCGTCGCCGAGCTGGGGGTCGTTGCCGCCGTTGGGGCCAGCTTCACCGGGGAATATTACGTCGGGTTGGGCTCCACGCCCGAGGAGGCTTTCGCCGAGTATTTGAAGCAATTCCAAGGGGCTGGGGGTCCCTCCATTATGGAGCCCGAGGCCAAGATCTCCTCCATCATCAAGTTCTTTGAGGGGCTCGGGATCAGGGTCGTTATGCCCAGCGCGATCTATCCGCACGTCTCCTTCAAGGAGGGCGATGCAAGGTACCTTCGCGAGGGGGATTGGAACTCCATAGAGGCCCTCCTGAAGGGGTTCGTTGAGGAATGGGGGAAGGGATCCGGGAAGGCCCTAATGTGGAGGGAGGGGAATAAGGCGAATTTCGGCTTCCTGATCCAAGCGGGAGGCATAGTGGAGCTCCATTACGTATCCATAGAAGTATAGCGAAGCGCGCCTCGCATAGCCCATAAATCAAAGGATGGGCCCAGAACTGTTTTCCGACGTCCCTAATGCCCCGTTCGGTAGATCCGCCATCAAAATGGGCGGGGCCAGGGCGGCAAATCGCCACGCAAACGGTGAACCTTATGGCGTAGAGGATGTTGAAATGTACGAATGGGTCAATGCTTAAATCGCCCCATCCCACCTAGGCGAGGGGGTGGCCTTGGATTCGGTCGAGCATTTCGAGGCGAAGGACCTCCTCCAGCTCACGTTGCTGGTGGCCGGATTCATCATAGTGTTTGCAACCCTGACGCTCTTGGTGAGGGGGCAGCGGGGCCTGCTGGGGGCCTTATTGGCGATAGCGGCATTGGCTCTCCTGGTATATTGGGCAAACGAGGTCAGAGTTGCGCTCAAGGGAGGGGCGGAGGGGATCCCGAAGGAGGTTGATGAGCAGTGGATCTACGACATGATCCGCCGCGGCAAGGAACTCCTCTTCATAGCCGAGGTCCCGGGGCCGGAGGAGGAGGTCCGCATATCGGTTAGGGGGAGGGCCATCGAGGTCTTCGGGGGAGGGGGCTTCCATAGGATCGTCAAGTTGCCGAAGCGCATGAGGTTATCCGACTCCTCATATTTAAACGGTGTTTTGAAAGCCAAGCTTGAGGAGGATGAGCGCAAGGTCGAGAGCGCACACGATGCGAGGGGATGAGTTCGAGGCCGAGCCCCAAATGGACAGTTGGGCATTAGATTGCGTCCCGCGATAGGATCTCCATGAGCTCCTTCATCGATCCTATTCGGTAATCCGGTTCGAACTTCGGCTCCTCGATCGGATCTATGCCGTAATAGCTCCCCTCGGTCAATGCGCTCCCCTTGATCAGGACCGCCTTCATGCCGACCGCCTTGGCTCCATCTATATCATAGATTGGGTCGTCGCCAACGTACAGGACCTCCTCGGGAGCGGCCTCCAGCAACCCAAGGAGGTGCTCGAATATCCTCCTATGGGGCTTCCTCCATCCGATGGATCCCGATATCACCACGCAATCGAACAGGCCCGATATGCCGTGCTTGTCCAAGCAGGAGAATATGAGCTCCGGATGAGTGAAATTGGAGACCAAGCCCAGCTTATACCCCCTGAGGCTTCTCAGGATGGATTTCGTCTCCTCTGGTATCCGCAGGGAGGCCATATAGGGCTTGAAGTATGAGTTCACCAATTCATCTAGCTCCTCATCGCCCACGCTGCAACCCAGTCCCTCCAAGGCCTCCCGTATCCAAACCCTGTTGTGGATCTCCCTATGGCTCTCGAGCCGGGCCCTCCTATATTTGATGGCCTTCTCCCTATACACCTCCTTAAACGCCTCGAAGGGCGCGGAGAGGCCGATGAGGGCGGAAGCCGCCTCGTAAAGGCTGGCGATGCAGGCATCTATATCTGCCCTCACGGTGGCTATCGTCCCAATGAAGTCGAAGGCCAATGCCTTTATCTTCACTTCGGCTCGATCCCGGAATGGGGGTCGGCGGCCATAAAACTTTTCCCAGAAAGGGATCGCCCAACCGCCCCTAGGCCCTTTGATCCCTCAGGGCCGATATCTCGCCGTGGAGCCTCCAGAAGCGGGATATGGCGGGGTGCCTCGGGCCCAAGGCTTGGGAGAACCTCCTCGCGAACTCCTCTGGCGCTATCCTATGATCCCCCTCTATCAGTTTATCGGCGTAGGCCACTATCTTCTCCTCCAGCGTGCTCGGCACGTAGTCCCCCTTGGGCAGGCCGAGCTCCTCCGTCTCCTCCGCCGGTATGCCGGCCCCTATGTGGACCTCAACGATCCTGGCTACGGCCTCCGGGAACCCCATCCCCCTTACGATGGATGCGCCGACCACCGCGTGGTCTATGCCATGGGTCCGGCACCTCCCTATGTCATGGAGCAGGGCCCCTGCCTCGATGAGGTCGGAGTCGAGCTCCACGCCGTTCCTCTCGATGGCCCTCGAGATCTCCGCCGCTAACTCGGCGACCGCCAATGAATGCTTTATAACGTTCGGAGGGCAACCGGCTTCATACAAGGCCATCACGGCCCTTTCGCGCAGGGATTTAGGATCGGCCTTTTGGCCCTCCCCCGATGCCATGGGAATACCTCACTCGGCCTCCAGCTTCTTTATGATTTCGCGAATTCTCTCTACGGCCTTGGAATTATCGATCGCCCTGAGGGGGCCACCGCAGCCCGGGCACATGAAGGCGCGCTCCATGGCCTCGTCGAAGGAGAGATAGATCCCCTTGCAACGATCGCATCTGAAGAAGCTCCGAGATTCCTCATAGCTCAACCTTCGCTTAAGCTTTTCGAGGACCTTCCTCCTCCGGCTCCTTATGAACGTATCCACCTGATCGGGCTGAGTCCTCCAGAGGAATATATACCATCCCGTGCTCTCGTCTTGGACCCTAATGGCCGATATCAGGCCCTTCTCGTAGAGTTTGAGGAGTATCTTCCTCACATCGTTGATCCTGATCCCGACCTCGTTCGCAAGAACCTCATCCGTGACCTCCCCGAGCCTCTTGAGGGCCTCGACGATCTTCACGGCCTCCTCGCCGCCGAGATGGCCTATCACCTTGATGAACTCGCGATCCAGAGGCGATTCCCGATCCTTCCTCTCGGGGGCCGCCCCTTGCTCCGGGGCTTGTTCCATGGGATTTTATCCCCTCGCCTTCCTTATTATCCTCTTCCCGCTCCTGGAGGGGATTATCTCGATCTCTCCCCCCTCGAACTTGGCGCGGAGCTCCCTCCCCTCGAAATATCGATCCAAGAAGATCGCCAGGGCGCTGACCTCGCTGATTGGCTGGTTGGTTATGGAGACGTTCCAAGTCGCCAACCCATAGAGCTCCCCTGGGACCTTTTGGGATCCAACGGCGATCATCTTATCCCTCGGCGACGATCTTATCTCATCGATTGCATCGCATACTGGGATCCCATACATCGTCAGATGGATCAGCTCATTCCCGCCCTCGATCCAATCCTTGACGATCTTCCTCCAAGGCTCCCCCATCCTTATCCAAAAGGAGCCCCCGAACGACTTCACGACCTTCTCCATCGTCCTCTCGAGCCCCTCATCAACGACGTCGCTGACGATGACCCCATCGGCGCCGAAGGCCCTAGCGGTGAGGCATACGTGAGTGGTTACCCTTGAGTCCCTCTTGACCCTATGCCCGATCCTGAGGACGATCAACTTGGGCAATCCGGATCGCCCGCTGGCAGGGGCCGGCTATTGACCCTTCCTCTTTATCCTCGCCAATTCCCCTAAGGTAGGCTCGTGGGGCGCGGGCCCCGGCCGAGCCCTCGGGATGGGCTCTTCGGCCTCCGCCTCGATCAAGAGCTTGATCTTCAGGGTGCGCTCCAATGCCCTGCAAAGGCGAACGCTCGGGACCATCCTCCCGGACTCCACCCTTTGGATCACCGATACTTTCTCATTTATCCTCTTGGCCAAGTCCTCTTGGCTCATCCCCGCCGCGATCCTCCCCCTCCTGACCCTCTCCGAGAAATCCTCGCAAACCTCGCTCTCCAAGAGCTCCTTCGATATCCTCGGCGCGGCCCTCCTCGCGATAATCCTTGGGCTGGTCGCCTTCGCGGCGGGCCTCCTCTCGGCTACCGGCTCGCCCAGCTTTGAGCAATCTTGACAAACTGTCAGCTCGGCCCTATCCACGACTATCCTCTTGGGCCTTCCAAAGATCTCCTTGCCGCATATCTCGCATATCAAGAGCGGCCCCGGGGTGAGGGAAGCTTCATATCGTAATAAATTTTTCTTCGAGCAGGCTCGTCCTCGAGCAGGGCATGAATGATCCCTCGTTGAAGCCGTCGCTTCTTACCCTTGCCTAGATTGGGCTCGGCCACGGGGATCATGGAGGAGGTTCCAATCCCCAATAGCTTTGATTAAGTAAATGAAAATATTTTCTCACGGCGTTTTGGTATTTTGGCGATAATAAAGGGAGGTTTTTGCTCATACTCGAAGCCAGCTTCTTAATTTTTTCAAAAGCGGGAGCGGGGCCGAGTGATATTGAATGATGTAAAGCGGTATCCTCCTCAGGATTTCATTTGGAACGGAGAGCAATGAATATTCACAACCTTCGCAATTAAACTTCGCTATATCTATCCCTTCCTCAAGTATTTCTTTACATCAATAATGTCAATCCTTTTCTTTTTAACGCCAGCGCGCAAACCAAAAGTGCTATCGAGTTCCTCATAGCTTACTTCAAAAATAGCATCTTCCGTCCCCGCACCAAGATTATATAACTCGGCTGGGACTGAGTTTAACGACAAAATCATCTTCCCTATTTCATAAAATTCCGGAACTGGTTCATAAACTATTATTTTCTTGGCGCCCTTTTTAGCAAAGTAAATTGATCCTCCATTGGAATTGGATTATGCGCATGACAAAAACGTTTTATTGAAAAATAAAAGGGCTCTAATGAACTCCAGTACAATATATGCCTTTGAAATTTTGCATCTTTTATAAAATGGTTTGCCAAACGCCTCTTAGAATGGGCTCGATGGAGCGGGAGAGAGCTAGGCCCCTAGACCTCATCAAGCTTAGGGGCTTGGCGGATTATCAATTCGGGCGCGGCGCGGGCGCGGCCCTATTCCCGGAAGGGGGAGTGGAGCTGACGCGATCGAAGGCCACGGGTCGGATAAGGACCATCTATAGGCATGGGGCCCTAGTGGCGACCCTGAGGCCCGGGGACGGCTTCTTGGCGCTGACGGAGGAGGGCGCCAAGGCGATCCTCGAGCGCCTGAGTCCCCCGCCGAACAGGGTGATCGTCAGGGGGGATGTGGGCGATTTCATAAGGGAGGGGCGAAGCGTCTTCGCGAAGCACGTCGTTGATGCCGACCCTGAGCTCAGGCCGGGGGAGGAGGCGATCGTTCTAGACGAAGCGGGAAACCTGCTGGGAGTCGGAAGAGCCCTCATGAGCGCGGCGGAGATGCTGAGCGCTTCGAGGGGCGTCGCCGTAAGGACCAGGAGGGGCGTGCCCAAGGGCCGCGAAGGGCCCCAACAGGCTTAAGAGATCGAACTCCAAAGGGGCTTCGCCGATCCAGAGGATTCGGGATCGCGGGGCTGGCTCAAATTGTCGCATCCATTGGGGAGGAAGATCTTCAGGAGCCTAGTCGGCCTTGAGGAGGCCAGGGGGATCCTATTGGAGCATTTTAACCCCTCGCCGATCGGCGAGGAGGAGGTCGCCCTGGAGGATGCCTATGGGGCGGTTTTGGCTGAGGACGTATACTCGGGCATAGACGTCCCGGGCTTCTCGCGCGCCGCGGTGGATGGGTTCGCCCTCATCGCCCAGGATACGTTCGGGGCCGATGAGGAGGAGCCGAGGGCGCTCAGGATAATAGGCTCGGTCAGGGCGGGCGAGGAGCCCGGGTTCGAGATCGAGCCGGGCTTGGCGGCCGAGATAGCCACTGGCGCCCCGATGCCCGGCGGAGCCAACGCCGTGCTCATGGTGGAATATACGCAGACCAAGGGGGACGAGTTGCTCGTCTTCAAGGCCGTTTCCCCAGGCGAGAACGTGACGCCGATGGGAAACGACATAATGGCCGGGGAGCTCGTCCTGAGGAGGGGTCAAAGGATCTCCTCCAAGGAGGCGGGCGTTCTGGCAGCGATCGGTAGGCGGAGGGTCAGGGTTTTCAGGAGGCCCAAGGTGGCCATAATATCGACGGGCGATGAGCTCGCGGAGCCCGGCGAGGCTCTGAGCTTCGGAAAGATATACGATGTCAATTCCTTCTCCCTAAGCTATGCGGTCTTGGAGAACGGGGGTTCGCCGTTGCGCCTCGGGAGCGTTGGGGATGACCCGAGGAGGATCGAGGGAGCCCTGAGGGATGCTCTCCGAAGGGCCGATGTGATCATAACCTCCGGCAGCACATCGGCTGGATCGGGAGACGTGATCTACAGCTTGCTGGATAGGCTCGGGAGCCCCGGCCTTTTGGTACATGGGCTCAAGGTTAAGCCGGGGAAGCCTGCCGCGATAGCCGTAGTCGATGGGAAGCCGATATTCGGCCTGCCCGGTTATCCGACCTCGGCCATGATAATATTCACGGCGCTGGTTGCCCCCATCATAAGATCCATGGCAGGCTTGGGAGGCGGGGCCGAGGGCGTTCGCCAAAGGGCCAAGGTGGCTAAGAGGATCGCCTCCGCCAAGGGGAGGGCGGAGTTCCTACCGGTCCACTTGGTCAGGTCCGAGTCCGGAGAGGCCTTGGCGTATCCGATCCTGAAGGGATCCGGGGCGATAACCTCCTTCTCGATGGCTGACGGTTTCGTTAGGGTCCCCGAGGATCAGGAGTTTTTGGAGGGGGGGGAGGAGGTCGAGGTCGAGCTCTTCGGAAGGGATTACAGGCCCGCCGATTTGGTCCTCATGGGGAGCCACTGCATCGGGGTCGACATCCTTCTCGGGATCATTCGCAAGCGAAATCCCAACCTGATCGCGAAGGTGATAAACGTGGGCTCCTTGGGGGGGATCCAAGCCGTAAGGGATGGGGCGGCCGATATAGCTGGCATTCACCTGTTGGATAAGGAGACGATGCGCTATAACCTGCCGTTCCTAGAGCGCTATGGCCTTGTTGGGCGGGCGATCTTAGTGAGGGGCTATAGGCGCCAGCAGGGCTTGATCGTTAGGAAGGGGAATCCCCATGGGATTCGGGGATTCGAGGACATCATTCACAAGGGCTTGAAGTTCGTGAACAGGAACGCCGGATCCGGGACCAGGCTATTGATAGAGTCGTGGATCAAGGAAATATCGGAGAGGGTCGGCATCGATGCCGGATCCTTGAAGGCGCGGGTCAAGGGTTGGGGCTTCGAGGTCAATACCCATTCGGCCGCCGCATCCTCGGTGGCGAGGGGCCTCGCGGACGCGGGAGTGGGCATAAGGCCAGCGGCCGAGGCGCATGGCTTGGATTTCATACCGCTGGCGGAGGAGGAATACGATTTCCTCATACCGGCGAGTAGGATCGAGAAGGATTCGGTCAAGGAGTTCCTTTCGGCGTTGAGGTCGGATGATTTCAAGCGGGAGCTCGAGGCCAAGCTGCCCGGCTTCCTGATAACGGAGGATGTCGGCAGGAGGATCCTCTGATGCGGCCCGCATCCCGGCGAACCGTTAAAGGGGGTTAATGCCCAATTGAGACGTATGGAATACGCGATAGAGTGCTCGAGGTGTGGCCGGGAGGCCCGGGGCTTGCTGGACTTCAGATGCCAATGCGGCTCCCCGCTCAGGGTCAAGCCCTTGTCGGGCTTCAGGAGGGAGCGAATCGCAGCCAAGGAGAGGGGCCTATGGCGATATTCGAGCTTCTTCCCCTACGTTAACGAAAGGGAGGCCGTCACCTTGGGCGAGGGTTGGACGCCATTGGTGGAGCTCTCGGATGGCCTATTCCTGAAGCTCGACCATTTGAACCCCACCGGCTCCTTCAAGGATAGGGGCTCCGCTGTGCTCATATCAGCCCTGATGCCCCTATTGAGGGGATCGGTGGGATATGTATCCGAGGATTCCTCCGGCAACGCCGGCGCCTCGATCGCCGCCTACGCCGCCCGCGCGGGCTTGAGGGCGAGGATATATGTCCCTGAGGGGGCCTCGGGCCGAAAGGTGGAGCAGGCGAGGGCCTATGGGGCCGAGGTCATAAGGGTTTCGGGCAGCAGGGAGCGCATAGCCTCCGAGGCCCAAAGGCCGGAGCCGGGGAAGATCTACATCGGCCATATACTCCATCCGCTCTTCAGGGATGGCATCAGGAGCCTCGCCTACGAGCTGGCGGAACAATTCGGCTGGGAGCTACCGGATACAATCTACCTGCCCACGTCCGCTGGGACATTGCTATTGGGGGTTCTAGATGGCCTGAGGCATTTGGAGGAATCGGGCATCATAGATGGGCTCCCGGAGGTGGTGGCTTGCCAAACGGAGCAGGTTTCCCCACTTTACCACCTTCTCAAGGGCCTGAAGTACGTCCCGCCGAGCAAGGTCGATTCAATCGCCGATGCCCTGATAGGGACGAGCCCGCCGCTCTTGGACCTGATGGCGGAGGGTTTGAGGGGCTCTGGTGGGGATGCGGAGGTCGTCAGCGAGGAGCAGATATTCGAAGCGTTCTCAGAGCTCGCCAAGAGGGGCTTCTTCGTCGAGCCGAGCTCCGCCGTTGCCTATGCCGCATACAAGAAGCGGCTTGAATCCGGCAGGGCTTCGAGGGGAGAAAGGACCCTGATAATCTTAACCGGGAGCGGGCTGAAGAGCGAGCTAAGGCCGCGTTGAGCTAAGGGGGCAATCGCGCCACGAGGTGCCTTCACTACGGCTGACCAAATCCAAAAATCATTCATTTTGAGAAAAATTTTTATATGAGAGGCTTTTGCTCAAAAAGCTCACGGGTTAAAGGGGTGAGCTCCTTGGCGAAGATCGGGGAGATCACCCTTGAGTTGAATAAGGATATCAAGAAGGGGGACAAGGTCTGCCTCAACGACATACTATCATTCACGGAGAGGGAGAAGAGGGACATAACGGTTTCTGAGGATGCCAAGAAGGGCGCGAAGATAAAGCTGACGATAGAAACGGCGTGAGGAGGGCGGCCTTCCCCCCTTCCCAAAAACCCTCCCTTTTTTGAGGGGACCGAGGGGAGTTTGAGGGCGAGGGCCGATCGGTCCCTCAATCCTTGGCGATCATAACCTCCGTCGCCTTTATCACAGCCTCAACGTCATCCCCGGGCTTGATGTCCAGTTCTTCCGCGGCCTCCCTCGTGATAACGGCCGTTATCACCGCTGGCGCCATTATCCTTATCCTGATCTTGGACGCGATCGAATCCTTCTCCACCCCTTCGACAATCCCCCTAAGGCGATTCCTCGCGCTTATCCTCAAACCGATCGCCTCCCAAGATTCGCCATCCCTCAGAGCCCTGCTGAGGTATCGCTCGGTCCTCTCATATGACCTCAGGAGCCGGAGGGCCGCCTCCGTCAACTCCGCGCCCCCTCCCCCCCTCCCGCCCCTCTTGGTCCTGAGGACTGGCTCCCCGATGGCCCTCTCAATCTCCACGAGCCGATTCCATGCATGTTTGTAGGATATCCCAAGCTTCCCAGAGGCTTCCGCGATGGATCCATATCTATTTATTGCTTTGAGCAGAGAGGCCCCGCCCTTGCCGAGGATCGGCAGTTGATTTCTCCCCAGCCAGAGCTTGAAGGATGGCGAAAGAATTCTTCGCCTTCGAATCAATGCGATATGGTTCCAGACGAGTATATTTATATAATTTTCGGAGGGGCCGCTTGTTGGGATTCATATTAGCCCAAAGGTTGCCTTCTTCATTAAAGGCGATGGCTTCCCCATTTCCACTTGGATTGCGCCCAAACCCAACCATGGAATTACAATTTTATTTTGATAAAACTTCAATCATCCGGAGTTCATGAAAGTTTATAAGGCTCGATATGTTCGTAAGAACATAACGAATCGGATGCGTGCGGGGGATTGAGCAAGCCGAAGATTTTGATTGCGGTTCTCATAATAGCGATCTTCGCAACGGGCATGCTCATATACGAGCAACAATTTTTACTAAAACCGGTCGTTATGCTGGCGACGACCACTAGCACCTACGATTCTGGTTTGTTGGATTATCTGATGCCAAAGTTTGAAACGAAACACGATACGAGGGTGCGAATAATATCGGCGGGGACGGGCCAAGCTATGGAGATCGCTCAGAGGGGGGATTGCGATCTCGTCTTGGTGCATTGCAGGGATCTCGAGCTGGGATTTGTTAATGGCGGGCATGGCATTCGCAGGATTGGGATAATGTATAACGATTTTGTGATAATCGGCCCCATGAGCGATCCAGCCGGGATACGCGGCTCATCCAATGCGACTGAGGCTTTCGCGAAGATCGCCAGGGGTGGCGGGAGGGGGGATGCGATCTTCATTTCCCGCGCGGATAAATCCGGAACGCATATGCTGGAACTAAGCATATGGAAAAGGTTGGGGATGGACCCTTCAAACAAGAGCTGGGCCTCATGGTATTTGGCGGCTGGCGCTGGCATGGGCGCGGTGCTGCGGATGGCAAATGAAAAGGGCGCGTATGCCTTGACGGATAGGGGGACCTGGCTTTCGTTCAAGAGCCAATTGGCGAATATGGCGGTCTTGGTCCAAGGGGATAAGATATTGCTCAATCCATATGCGATCATACTCGTCAACCCGGAGAGGCATCCCCATAGGAACTATAATGGGGCTATCGCCTTGGCCAAGTTCATGATTTCGGAGGAGGGACAGGGGCTTATCGCGAACTTCACCAAGGGCGGGGAGAGGCCATTTATGCCGATCGCGCGAAATTTGGAGTTGGCCGAGGCCCTAGGTTTTCCAAATCAGAGGGATGAGCTCTCATGGTATGATGCGCGGCCCCAATGAACCCACGGGTGAAGCCCTCATATGGAAAGCCCCTTCATAGAAGAGGTCTTGAGCATAACCCTGCTTTCCTTAAGGGTTTCCGGATTGGCGGTGTTGATAGGCGCATTGGCAGGGGTGCCGATTGGGACGATCCTGGGGTTTAAGCGATTTAGGGGGAAACGGACTCTGATGCGTTTAATGGACGTCGCCCTGAGGAGCTTCGTCAATACGCTTATGGGCTTGCCGCCCGTGGTGGTGGGTTTGGTGGTTTACCTCTTATTAAGCTCATCGGGGCCCCTCGGTCCGCTTAGATTATTGTATACACCAACTGCCATGATACTAACCCAACTCATAATGGTAACCCCCATAATAATCGGCGTGACCATGTCGGCCGTCGGGGGCGTCGAGGAATCCATAAGGGAGAAGGCGCTTTCGTTGGGAGCATCGAATTGGCAAGCGACTTGGATGGTTTTGAGGGAGGCGCGCATGGGTTTGTTAACCGCCATAATCGTGGCCTTTGGAGCGGCGATCTCGGAGGTGGGCGGCATCATGATGGCCGGCGGGAACATAAGATGGTTCACCAGGACGCTTACGACCGCAATAGTTACAGAGGTCGAGCTCGGGAATTTCGCTTTAGCGATCTCTTTGGGGATAATCCTCCTAACAATGGCGTTCGCAATAAACCTCCTCCTGACGATTATGCAGTTGAGGGGGGTCAGGGGATAGGATTGCATTTTCACGTCGAGGTGCGGAACCTCTGTAAGGATTACCCGGGGAAGAGGGCTTTAATCGATGTCAGCTTTGGCGTCGAGCGGGGGGAGATTTTCGCTTTAATCGGTCCAAACGGAGCGGGCAAAACTACGCTCCTTCGCATATTGGATTTGCTCGATGAGCCCTCGAGCGGAACGGTATTGTTCCGAGGCGCGGAGGTGGACTATTCCATTAAGGATAGGAAGGATTTGAGAAGGGGGATAGGAATGGTTTTTCAAAGGACCGTTCTATTCAACATGAGCACCTTCGATAATGTGGCCTATGGGTTAAAAGTTAGGGGGATGAGCGAAAGGGAGATTAGAGAGGGAGTCAAGGCCGCGCTGGAGCTGGTGCGGCTACAGGGCTTTGAGGGGAGGAACGCTTTAGCGCTGTCTGGAGGGGAGGCCCAAAGGGTGGCTCTCGCTCAAGCATTGGCCATCGAGCCCGAGCTTTTGCTTCTCGACGAGCCCACCGCGAACCTCGATCCGAGAAACGCCTCTATAATCGAAGAGGTTTTGTCCCGCGTGAACAGGGAGGGAAAGACTACGATAATCATGTCAACCCATAACGTATTTCAAGCGGAGAACCTAGCCCATCGGATCGCCTTGCTCAACGAGGGGAAAATAGAAAGGATTGGCGCTTTTCAAGATATTTTCGAACGGCCCCACAGATTTCTATCGGAATTCGCCAGACTAGAAAACGTTTTTTCCGGTTTTTCGAAGGCCACCCCGGAGGGCACATCCATAATCGATGTAGGCAATGGGTTGCATATCGAGGCCGCTTTCGAAAGGAGCGGAAGCGTAATCGTCCATATACCCCCCGAGGATATCATACTATCGACCCGGCCCATCGTTTCAAGCGCCCGGAATACGCTCGAGGGTTTGGTGGTTCAGATCTCCGACCTCGGATCCATCGTTAAATTGAAGGTCAGGTCCAATAGGGATTTCACCGCACAGATAACCAAGCGATCGTTCAATGATATGAAAATTGGCCTGAATTCGAAGGTTTTCCTCGCCTTCAAGGCGTCTTCAGTCAAAATGATCTAATATTGAGGTGCTTGCGAACCCCCAGGGCGGACTTGGATGAAGCCCGATGCCTATCTTCGATGGCGCCTTATGGTTTTTAACATGCCCTCGAATGATTTTGGAATGATTTGGGGGCCCGCATAGTCAGCCCCTTACCCAACCTTCGAATTGATCGCTGGAGGCGCGATCATTTTGATCCCAATTGCGCTATGATTATAATCATAGCGCTATTCACAATGGCAAATCCATGGGCAAAGCGGCCATAAGGACCGATAGGGCGCATGCCCCAAGGGGTCATTATTCACAGGCGATCAGGGCGGGCGATTTCATCTACGTATCCGGCCTGTTGGCCATCGATCCCAAGACGGGCGGGCTTGTTCAGGGCGGGGTAAAGGATCAGACGGCGGCCGTTCTCGAGAACCTGAGGGCCTTGCTCGAGGCCTCGGGCTCCTCCTTGGGGGATGTCGTCAAAGTCACGGTGTTCCTGAAGGACATAAGGGATATAGGCGCCATGAACGAGGCCTTCAAGGCCTACTTCCCAACCGATCCCCCGGCCAGGTCCACCATAGAGGCCAAGCTCGCATCCCCGGAGTTCTTAGTCGAGATCGAGGCCGTGGCCTGCGCGAGCCATTGAGCCCCATCCAACCCATTCCCAAATGCCCGGGATCGCTTATCGCGAAAAGCCCTTTTGGGACTTAACCCGTCCGGGAGCTCAGGGGCCGCCCATGGGAGGGGCGTTGGCATATGGCTGAGGGGCGCGAAGGAGATGGCGACCTGCGCTCCGATGGCTTCAGAAGCCGGGATTCTATGAAGGATGCGCGAGCCGAGAACATCTTTGGGAATGGGGGATCCATGTCCCAAGGCGCCCCGAGCGACCGCGAGAGGGCCGAACCCGCCGATGGAGGCGGATCCCATCTAGAATCGCTCGTAATGGAGGATCTCCTTTAGGTCGCGCCTCTCCCTGCGCCTCTCCCCCTCGTCCGGGTATCCGGCGGCTATCAGCGCCACCAGCTTATATCCGCTTGGCGCGCCGAGGAGCTTCCGGATCTCATCGGCGTATCTCTTCTTATCCCCGGCCACCCAGCATGTTCCGAGGCCGAGCGCCGTGGCGGCTATGAGGATGTTCTCGACGGCCGCGCAACCGTCCTCCAAGTAATACTTCGTATCCCTGCAAAGGACCGCTATGCAAAGCGGCGCCTCGGCTATGAACTTCCCATAATCCGTTATATCCGCTATCCTCTTGCGGGTCTCGGGATCCGTTACGGCGATGAACTCCCAAGGTTGCACGTTCATGGCGGATGGCGCCCATCTCCCGGCATCGATGAGCTTCTCGATTATCTCAGCGGATACGGGGGTTGGCTTATACCTCCTGACGCTCCTCCTCTTCCTTATGGCCTCCAAGGCATCCAAATCCAAATGCACCCAGTTGGTCCTCATCGGCGATCCATTTCTTAAATGCCTTTTCGCGATAAGCGATCCCGGGGATCGCCTTCGGGAGGGGCCGGGCGGATTCTCCGGATCCCCGAATCCACATCCCCTTGGAAAGGCCCATTTGATGTTCCCCAAATTCTCCTAGTCAATCCCATGCGAATGCTTTCAAAGGGTCTCCCGGAATGGAGCGGCGAATGGGCCTCCTCAGTTCGTCATCCAGCTGCCCATGGATTTCGATTTCATCGATCCGATCTGCCGGGCGCGATATCGCGGCGAAAGGCTTAATATTTTCCATCCCGATTGCGGGCTCCACATATCCCGATAGGAGGATCCGAAGGAGGTTCCGCCCGATGGCGCGAAGGGCTGGGGATCGCCTTTCCGGGCTTGATGCCATCGGCCCGGAGCAATGGCCACTATACGTTGCGCGCGCGATGCCCCTCGAGGAGGGGCCTTGCACCTGTTGAGCCCCAAGGCGTAGCGGCGGATCGGATCCCTTCAACCCCAGACTCCGAAGGGCCTCCGAGGGCCATCGGCCCGGGCGGGGGCCAAGGGGGTGTTCTCCAATGGCCTTCGTAGCAGAGGACGTTCTGGACCTGATCGGGAACACCCCCTTGGTGAGGATAAAGAGGCTGACCAAGCGGGGGGATGCCACCGTGCTGGCGAAGCTGGAGAAGCATAACCCCGGGGGCTCGATAAAGGACAGAGTGGCCAAGTACATGATAGAGCTAGCCGAGAGGGAGGGAAAGCTCCGCAAGGGGATGACGATAATCGAGCCGACATCAGGGAACACGGGGATAGCGCTGGCGATGATCGGGATCGCTAAGGGCTATAGGGTGAAGATCGTCATGCCGGAGTCGATGAGCTCGGAGAGGATGAAGATCATGAGGGCGATGGGGGCTGAGCTGATCCTAGTCGAGGAGGGGGAATGGAGGGATGCCGCAATAGGATTGGCGAAGGAGTTGGCCGAGCGGGAGGGGTACTTCATGCCCAATCAGTTCGAGAACCGCGCCAACGCCATAGCCCATTATGAGACGACCGGTAGGGAGATTTTGGAGCAAACCGGCGGGAAGATCGATATGCTCGTCGCGGGCATCGGGACCGGCGGGACGATAATGGGCGTCGGGAGAAGGCTGAGGGAGTTCAATCCAAGGATAAGGATAGTGGGCGTCGAGGCCCATCCGGGTTCGAGGATACAGGGCTTGATGAACTTCAGCCAAATCGGTTACGTCCCCCCGATCCTCGATGCCTCCCAGCTGGACGAGAAGGTCATGATCGAGGATGAGGACGCCTTCGAGATGGCTAGGGAGCTCGCGCATAAGGAGGGCCTATTCGTCGGCCCGAGCTCCGGGGCGGCGATGTGGGTGGCGCTTCAGAAGGCCAAGGAGCTGGGCGAGGGCAAGAGGATAGTGGTGATCTTCCCGGATGGCGGGGAGAGGTACCTGAGCACGGGCGTATTCGGATGAGATTTGGAGGCATCCATTGAAGCAATACCGCCATATAGCCCTCCTTTTCCAAGCCCTCAAAAAAGGAAGGGGTTTGAATCGCTTCTTGGAAAACCCCTTCATGGACTTTCCGCAACGAATCAGATCGCATTCGGAGCAAACGCGGATCTCATAGCGCATACAATGTCGCATACGTTGCGCTTTGCTACGACCATCAAATAAACCCTCGCGAATGTTTCGCGAAATATTTCTTAAAAACTTCCTCGAAGAAATTCCATCCTAGATTAAATTATCCCCGATCCAAGTAGGAATCGGTTTTCAAACGCTATCCTGTTCAATGCAAATGCGAGCTCGGGAAGGTGCTCATCGCCAACCCAATAGACGATCCCTTGCCTTAATCGGTTTGCCCCTAGGATCCCCTTAAGCCCTTGAGGAATTCATCCTCATCGATTATGCGCCTCTCGTGGATCCCCTGGCCTATCCTCTCGCCATCCCTGAAGGCCTCCGCCCAGAAGACGAGCCTCCTCCCATCAATCGATAACAGCGTTGCTTTTACCTCGATCTCGGCCCCGATCGGCGCGGCCCTCAAATGGTGAACGTCGATCCTAACGCCGACGGTCGTTTGGCCCTTTGGGAGGGGCTCCGCCAAGGCCTTGCAGGCCCTCTCCATGAAGGATATCAGGGAGGGCGTCGAAAGGACCTCGGCCCCGGAGCCCAAATGCGATGCCGAATGCTCCGGGCCGGCCTTGAACCTCATCGAGAGCCTTCGACCCGGTTCCAAGTCCATGCCGATCGTTGATGGCGAGGGGGATGGGTCGATTAAATTTATCGGCCATGCCCATCCACTTCAGCCCGGGGCATGAGGTTCCTGGTCATCGGCAACATAACGAAGGACGAGTTGATAACCAAGGCGGGCGGGAGGATCGCCTTCGGGGGCGCTAGCTATGCCGCCCTCGCGGCGGCCAGATTGGGATGGGAGGCCCAAATAGTCACCAGGGGCAACGATGAGATCGAGGCTTGGGCCGAGGGGTTGAGGGGGGAGGGCATAAAGGTGGACGTCCAGCCCGACGAATCCCTAACGCATTTCTTGAACGATTATTCCTCGGGCGGGAGGCGGCAATGGCTCCTGAGCCACACGGGCCCCATAGCCTACGACCCCTCCTGGGAGGCGGATGTGATCCACATCAACCCAATGTTCGGCGAGGTGGGCGCCGAGGAAGTCGAGGGGGCCAAGGGGCGATGCGGGCTGCTGTCGCTCGATGCCCAAGGCTTCGTTCGAGGGCTGAGGGGTTCGAGGGTGATCGGCAGGTTTTGGGGCGAGAGGGGGAAGTTCTTGGGACATGCGGATTTATTGAAGGTCGGGAGGGAGGAGGCGAGGCTCGTTTCCCGGATGAGGGATCCGTGGGGGATTTGCCGAGAGCTCTCGGGATTCGGGCCGAGGATCGTTGAGCTGACGCTTGGGGAAAGGGGCTCGCTGATCTTCGACGGGGATCGCTTCGATGGCTATGAGGTGCCGGCATATAGGACCAGGGAGGTCGATCCAACGGGGGCTGGGGACGTTTACGCGGCGGCCTTCGCGATCAAGTATTTCGAGAGCCGCGATGCGTTGGAGGCGGGCCTCTTCGCCTCGGCCGCGGCATCGTTCGCGGTGGAGGCCTTCGGGACGGATGGGATAGCCGAGAGGGCGAGGGTGGAGGAAAGGCATCGGGAGCTCAGGAGGGCCTACGAGGGGCGGGCGTTGGGCAAAGGCCCTCGATCGGGCATTCGCGGCATCTAGGCCTCAACGCCCTGCAATGGGCCCTGCCGTGGATATATGCAAGCGTTTGGAACCATCCGCCGAGGTCCCCAAGCCAAGCCAGCCCTCCCCTGAGGCACGAGGCTAACCCAGGGCAGGGATCGATTCCATAGGACCCCTGAGGGCTCGGATCGCAGATGAACTTGGAACAAAGATCGGCCCTCGGCATCCTCAATCCCTCGCCCGCGAGCCCGAGCCTAAGGGCCACCGATCGGAGATGCGAATCGCAGGGGATGAAGCGCGGGGCCTTGAAGGCCGATAGGATTATCGAATCGGCCGTTTTCGGCCCGATGCCCCAGCAACCGCTTATCAGGGCGATCCTCGCGAGCTCGGGCGGGAGCCCTAGCAAATAATTCGCAATGGAGCCCTCGGGGGCGCCGAAGCGCTCCACGATCGCCCTCGGCAGGCGCCCTCCTAGCTCCAATAAGGAGCTCAGGGTCCTCCGAAGGCCCAAGACCTGATAGCTGGGGCTTATCCCCCTCAATTCGCTCAAGGGCGCGGAGCTTATCCGGCGGATGTCGCCCCCGTATCCCTCCCAAATCGCCCGGCACCAAGCGAGGACCCTCCCTTCGTAATCGGCCCTTTTCGAAAGCGCGACCGCGATGAGCAAACGATCGAAATCGTGGGGGGCTATGGGCAACCTAACGCCCGCATAAGCCCCGCCCAACGCCTCCAAGATCGGCTTGGCCGATCCGGGTAGCGATCCCAGGCCCTCCTCATAGGGCTCATGCCATAACCCGGTTTCGAGCGAGGCGATCCGGAGCAGTTCCTCCTCGCCAAAATTGGCATCGCTTTTGACCCTGAGGACCTCGCCGCGTTGCTCGAGCTCCAAATCCCCGCCCAATAGGCCGGCGATCTTCACCCAGCGCTTCGGGCCGGCCCTGCGGTAAAGGCTTGAGACGAATGAGGGCGAGAGGGTTAGGTCGAGGTCGAAGGCCTCGGCCTCGATCTCCAGCTCCATATCGGCCCTCCGCTTAGATCAATTCCCTCGGGATCCGCCCCGGCATGTGGAACGTGAGGGGCTTCAGCCCGTACCGCTTTATCCTCGCCGCGACCCTATCGTAAAGGATCAACTCCTCGATCTCCAAGGCGTTCGCAAGCCCCCTATCGATCCCCCTCAATCTATCGGCCAGGGCCTCGAGCTTGCTCGGGGGCGAGAACGACGCCATAACGGCGGGATGGCATTCGACGCCCGCGTCCAAGAGGTTCCCCAAGGCCCTCAATTGCAATCGGAATCCCTCCGGATCCGCGCCGGTCAAGGCAAAGAAGTCCTCCTCATCGCATCCCTTCAGCGAAACCCGGGCGTGGAGGCATTTGTATTTGGAAAGGTCCTCGGCGTAGGAGGCATCGCAGCCGATCAGGATCCCGTTCGTCTCCAATATGAAGGCGTAGCCCTTTAGGGAATCGATCTCATCCAAAAGCCTTAGGAGATGCGCCCTCCCTATGGTCGGCTCCCCCCCGCTCACGCGGATTTGACGGAAGCCCCTACAATCGGCAATGCGGGCCAGCCTCGAGGCCACGTCGCCGGGCGCATATAAATCCCCCATCTCGGCCGGCCTATATAAGGCCCGATCCGATGTCCAGCAGAATTTGCATAAAAGCCCGCAGCCCGAGGCATCGGCGGTGGCTATCCCGCCGTACCATCGATCGGCGCGGAACCGATAATATCTCCTCAGCTCCGCCGATCCCTCCCTCTTGGAGACAAGCCCCTCGATGGCGAGATGCCTCCGAACCGGATCGTAGGGCCGAGGCGGACGAGTTGCCCCGGTATGGGGATCGCCGCCCCGCCTTTTGAAAAAAGGCGCATTCCGCCAAGGGTTGCATAAGATCAGCTTCGGGCCTCCCCCGCCTCCTTTAGGCGGCGCATCGCGCGGGCCCTCCAATCCCCGTAGACCTCCTCGCCGCTTTCGATGGCATCGAGGATGAATCGATCCCCGGCCTCTAGGGCGCGGAGCGCTTCGCCGGCGCTATATACGGAGATCTCCGCGTCCACATCCCCCACGGCCCTCAATTTGAAGCGCTCATGCTCCCCGACCTCGCGGGCCACTATGACCAAGATGTCCAAATCGCTCAACCCACGCACGAACCTGGATTTTGGCAGGGAGCCCGCTATTATGATGGATTCGGGTCCATATTCCTCTATGAGGCCGCGCAACAACGCCTCGAGCCCGGGCAATAGGTCCCCCGCCGAGGACCTAGCGAGGATCTCGCTCAATCTCTCCCTTAACAAAATCCATTACCTCCTTCGCGCATTTCAGGGCCGCCTCGGCATCCTCCCTTGTATAATGCCTATAGGGGGCTCCGCTGGGCCATGCGTTTGGATACCTGGTCGGGATGTAGAACCTATCCAAGTACTCGGCCTTCCGGAGGAGCTCCTCGGGCACCCCAACGGCCCCTCCGGCCCTCCTCAATAGCTCCGCCGCGCTATGGATCGATTCGCATCTATTCAGCTTCTTGATCAGAAGGGCTTTGAGGGCCTTCTCGCATGCCTGATGCGAAAGGAAGCAAGCCTTGCCGTATTTGCCGAGCCCATGGAGGGCTTCGGCGGCGCCGTAATCATCGCAAGCCTCATCGAGCCAATCCCTGTACCTCTCATAGCCCATGGCCGCTCATGGATGCTGCTCGGGCGGGTAGCGTAATATATCTTGCCGCCCCTTGGGCGGGTTCGGTTCATCGGTCGGCGAGCCATGCCATATGGGGGCGCTTCCTAACGCCGGCTCCCCAAAAATCCCTATAGCAGGTCCTCGGGGGTTCGCCTCTTGACCCAACCCACCGAGTCGAAGTCATCGTCGTATGAGACTATCGTATCGATGGAGAGCTCCTTGAGGGCTTGGGCCGCGATCGCGTCATCGAAATCCAAGCCGTAATCCCTCATCATCGATACGGCCCTCATTCGGCCGCCAAGGCCGACGGAATGGATACTCAATCCCTTATAGCGAAGGAGCGAAGCGAGGAAGATGGCCAGCTCCCTCCAACCCTTGCCATAACCCTCCATGACCAATAATATGGAGTCTATGTGGAAGTCCGTGATCGCCGCCGAGATGGCATCATCCCTCACCTTGCCCAAAAGGCTCTTGCAGGCTCCCGCATGCCGCTCGGCCAACTCGACCTCGAGGAATATATTGGCATCAAGAAGTATCTCCAAGCGCCCTTTTCGACCTGAGCTCCCGGGCCTCATGCTGGAGCTCCACCCCAGTCCTTTTGACGTGGGATAGCATCCCGTATATCGCCTCCACGGGATCCTCAATCGATCCAGTCGCCTCGAGGGCCTTCGAGGCCCCCGAAAGCCATTCCTTGAAGGCGTTCTCGGCCGCAATGCTCAAGGAGCCCCTTCCATACCCGTAGAGCCTCATGGCGGCCTCCCTGAACCTTCGCTCCAATTCATCCGATATGTAGACCTTGATCGCCCCCATATTCATCCCCAAAGGGCTAAAGGGATAAAGGACTTTATATCCTTTTCATCGTTAGGCGGCATTCGGCATTCAATCGCCCGAAAGGCTGGCGCGTGAGATTTTATGAGATTTTCCTCATTGGGCGGTTTAAGAGGATTTCAAGCCTTTTTGGATCCAAGGCCAAAAAGGCATCGAGCCCAAGGAGCTGGGCTCACCGGCCCACGACCCTCCCATCCTCGAGCCTTACGACGTTCGGCAAAAGTTCCTCCAAGCCGCCGACATGGCTTATGACGAATATCTGCCCGAAGAGCCTCGGGAGCTCCGATGCGATGTATTCTATTATCCCCGACCTCCTGACCTCATCGGAGCTGCCCAAGGGCTCATCGAGGAAGAGGAAGTCCGGCTTGATGCCCTTCGCCTCGGGCATCAGGGACAAGGCGAAGGCGAGCCTCATGGCCAATAGGAATTGATCCTCGGTCCCGCCCGAGAAGACGTCCTTAGGCCTGAACTCGCCCGCATCGGGATCCCAAACCTTGATCCCGAAGGATTCGTCCAACAAAACGGCCTTATACCTGCCCGAGGTCAGCTTGGGGAGTATTTGGCCCATGTACCTCTCAACGCTCGGCCTCACCCGGTTCCTCAGGGCCTCCGCGGTCGCCTCGATCCCCTCCATCGCCGCCTTGACGATCCTCAGCCTCCTCTCGAGCTCCCTCAGCTTCGCCTCCTGATCCCTAACGGCCCCCTCAACGCCCCCATGCTCCGCTATATAGCGCTCGTCCTCCCGCATGCGCTCCTCATAGGCCTCGATGGATGCTTCGACCCTCTCGAGCCTCGCCTTGGCGTCGTCCCTCTCCTTCGAAACGGCCTCCAGGAGCGCCTTGGAGAAACGAACGCCCTCGGGCAGGCTCGGGAGCTCCATCGCGGAGAGCCGCTCCTCGAGCGCCTCTATCTCGGATTGTAGGGCCAGCGCATCGACCCTCCTCATGGCGTCCTCGAGGCTCTCCCTGAGGCCCTTCAGCATCGATTCCAACCCCTCCTTAGCGATCCCCTCCTCCGATAGCCTTTCCAAGACCCTCTCGGCGGCCAGCTCCGGGCTCGATTCGCTCGATATCAAGGGGGCGTAGCGCTTGAGCGCGGAGAGGATCCCCCGAAGCTCCAGCCTCGCCCTCCCGGCATCCTCGAGGGCCCGCGCCATCTCCTCCCCAAGCCTCGAGAGCTCGGACCTTTTGTTCATCAACAGCGCCTCCTTGCCCAAGAGGCCTTCGGCCAAATCGGCCCTTTTGGCCAGCCTCGAGAGCGAAAGCCCCTTCAGGGCGAGGAGGAGCCCGAGGGCCAACGCGATCGACCAAAGGATCGGGGGGGCGCCCAAGGCGAAGGAGAACGCGAATAGGATCATGAGCGCGATCGCGATCGGGAAATATTGGCCGAGCCTTCGCCTGGCCTCCCTCGCCCTCTTCAGCTCAGCCGGGTCGAACCCCTCGAGCTCCCGCTCGAGCCGCTCGATCTCGCCCTCCAGCCCCCGCGCCCTTTCCTCGGCCTCCGCCCTTCTCCTCTCAAATTCCCCGATGGCCTCCAGCGCCTGCCGGATCCTCGGGGCCTCCCCCAAGGGCAGATCGCCGTAACCCGCCAGCTCGGCCTCGGCGGAGCGGATCCTCTCCTCGAGCGCGCCGATCTCCAGCTCGTGGCTCCTCAGGAGTTCCCTCTTCCCCTCGAGCTCCGCCTCGAGCTTCTCCCTCTCGGCCAACGCCTCCCCGTATTTGGCCAATGCCGCGCGAAGGGGCTCCAATTCCCGGAGGCGGGATCGCAGATCCTCCCGCTCCTTGGAGAGCTCCCCGATCCTCCTCCGAAGCTCCTCGAGCTCGGCCCTCCTGCGGTTGAGCTCCTCCAGCTCGGCCCTAAGCGCCTCCAGCCTCGCCCGCTCGGCGCTTATCAACCCGGGCCTGGAGGGCGTCCCCTCCAAATCCTTCCTCTCCTCGTTGAGGTCCTCGAGGACCGAATTGAAGCTCTCCAGGTTGAGGAAGGCGTTGATGACCTTGTGCCTCTCTCCCCCCTCCCTTATCAGCCTATCGAGGTCCTTTTGCGCGACCACGTTGCTGCTCACGAGCTCGCTGAAGCTTATCCCGCCCAATAGGCCCTCGATGGCCCTCGTCACCTCCCTGACCTTCGCGGCCAAGGGCTTGAGCCTCCCATCCGGGAGGACCTCATCCAATATCGCCGAGTTGGCCTTCCCCCTTCGGATCTCCCTCCTGACCCTATATCTGCGGCCGGCGATCTCGAAGTCCAAGCTCACGACGGCCCTATCGGCCCCATAGCATATCAGGTCCTCGTCCCTAACGTGGCCCGGGGGCCTTATGACGCGGCCGTAGAGGGCGTAGAGGATCGCATCCAATACGGTGGATTTCCCGGCTTCGTTCAAGCCCGATATGACCGATACTCCCCCCGGGAGCTCCAAGGGCCCGTCGAACTTGAGCTTCTTGAAGTTGCTCGCGTAAAGGCTGAGGAGCCTCACCAAGCGCCCGCCTCCTGAAGCTTGGCCCGGCTCAGAGCCAGGGCCTCCTCGAGTATTTGCCTCTCATCCGGGCCAGCGCCCTCCATGAGCGCCCTGAAGCATCTCTCCAGCTCTTGGAGCGGCGTGGTGCGGGGGAGGGGCTCCGGGGCCTCCGGCGATGATATCTCCAACTCGCCCTCGTCGACGAAGCAATGGAAGGCCCTGCCTTGGCAGAAGGAGAGGATCTCCGGGCGCCTATAGGAGGCGAGGGCCTCGGCGGTGGCCCTACCCCTTAGCTTGATCCTCAGGACCGCCTCAGGATCCAGGGCACCCTCGATCCCCTCCTTTATGCGCTCCATAGGATCGCCGCCCGATGGGAAGTCTATCTCCACGGTCCTATAGGGCCTGGCCGAGGTTTCAACGAACTCCTCGGAGACGATCCCCTCCCGGCCGAGCTCGAGCCAAACGAAGCCCTTCTCCTCCGCCTCCTCCGCGAAGGAAACCCTCTCGGTGCTTCCCGGATAGATGGCCGAGACGTTCCCGATCCTTTTCGATTGATGTTTGTGGAAATGGCCGGAGGCCACCAATTGGAACGCCCTCGGTATGGAGGAGGGGCTCACGATGGGCTCCTCCCCAATCCATCCGCCGAAGCCCTGGATCGGGTAATGCATGAGGAGGATATTGATCCGGCCCTTGGGCCTCAGGTCGAGGCCGGAGAGCGGATCCTGGCCCGGCTCGAGGAGGGGATCGTGGCCGAGCCCTATGACGGAGACGGCGAGGCCGCCGATCTCGAAGATCTCCCCCTCGGGCATCGGGTCCTTGAAGAAGCGCATGTGGCCCGAATCCCCGTAAACGGCCAAGGGCGAGGCGCCCTCCTCAACGCTCTTGGGGGTATCGTGGTGGCCCCCGACCGCGAGGACCCTGATCCCGGCATCGTGGAGGGCCTTGAGGATCCTCATGACCGCCGCCCTGGTGGCGTTGCTGGGCTTGACGGAGTCGAAGAGGTCCCCGCCGATCAGGAATAGGTCGGGCCTCTCCCTAAGGGCGAACTCGGCGACCTCCCCGAAGCATTTAAGATGATCCTCCCTCCTCCTCATCCTATTCGGCCCGAAGCCCGCCGCGATCGGATCCAAGTGGTTATCGGCCGTTAGGACGATTTGGACGCTCATCGGAACTCGCCCCTGAACCGCTCCCTGCGGGCCCCCTGGATCCGCTCGCGCTCCGCCTCCCCCGCAGCCCTCCTGGCCAGCCTGAGCCGGGCGACGACGTCCACATCGGCCCCTCCCTCCATCGTCTCCCTCCTCCTGATCTTGGCCATCACCGGGGCCTTCGTCACCTCCCCGACGATTATGCATTCGCCTGGGTTGAGGCCGGGGAGATCGGCCATCAAATCCTTGCTCATCCTCTCGGAGCTCTCCTCAACCGCCCTTTGATCCTCCGGGTTCGTGAGCCTCATGACTATCTGGCTATTGCATTGGCTCAGGCTATCCGGATCGACCTTGGAGGGGCGCTGGGTTATTAGGGTGAGGAATATGCCGAACTTCCGGCCCTCGGCGGCGATCTTGTTTATTATGGGAGATGCGTAGGTCTCGCGGTTCGGCGGGACGAACCTATGGGCCTCCTCTATGATCGCGAAGACCGGGTATTCGTAAGCGCCGATCGCAACGGCGTCGTAGATCCCCTGCAGGATCCTCGAGGCTATGTAATTCATGGCCTTATCCTCGAGGCCGGAGAGATCGACTATGGAGGCATGCGCCTCCTTCAATAGCCTCTCGATCGGCGTGGAGGAGGATCCGAAGACCCGGAGCTTGGCCAGCGATCTGATGTATTTGACCGCCCCCTCCGCATATCCCCTCATCCTCCTATCGGGCTTCCCCCCTTCGTCGATCGCCCAGGAGGGGTCCTCGAGGGCGCGCAGGAGGTCCTCCGGGGAGTAAATGGATCCGGATGCCCTCAGGGCCTCGAGGGCCCTCTTCACGGCCTCCCTTATGTTCGAGGCCTTCTCCGGTATCCCGGCCATATCGCAGATCTCGGACCAGTCCAAGTCGGGGAAGGCCACCTCGTAAGCCTCGACCCTGCCGAGGTCCTTTCTCCCGAACCTCCCCGGGCTGGCCGGGCTCCTGAAGATCGTTATCCTATCCGAGAGCTCATGCCTCCCCCCTCCTTGGGCGAGGGACATGAGGACGTAATCGGCATGGGGATCCAGGACCACCACGGTGGCCCCCTTCCTCAGGAGCTCCTCGATCAGGACGCCCGCGCAATAGGATTTCCCGGCGCCGGTTTGGGCGATTATGGCCAAATGCCTCCTGAAGCCCCTGAGCGATAAATGGACCGGGACATCGGACCTGGTTATGAGGTTGCCTATCAGGAGGCCCTCATCCTCCGGGAACGAATAGAACTTGGAGAGGATGTCCCCAGGCGCCACGTAGACCGGCTTCCCCGGGGCGATGGCCCTTCGGGGCTGGAGTATCCTGTCCCCGGGCTCGGCCAAATATCCCAGGACCCTCGCCTTCCCCCAGGTCCGGACGTCCTCCAGCTCGGCCGCGATTATCCTCCTGAGGGCATCGAGGTCGACATCCTTGCTGAGCGCTTGGCTGGCCGATACGATCTTCTCCACTTGGGCGATCACCGGGACCTCGATCCATCGGCCATCCACCTCCTCCTTCGAGAAGGCCACCAAGTACTCCCATTTCGAAGGGCATTCCTCCGCCCTCGAGGCGAAGAAGAACTCGCTCGAGCTCGCCTCGCCGACGATTATGCCGACCTCCCTCAGCTCACGGGTATTTGACACGCCTATACCCCCTCGGGTGGATCATGGTCGCGTTCAACATCTTCTCGAGCGCCGGGCTGTAAAGCCCGTCGACGATATCCCGGCTCAAGCGGACCTCCTCATCCGCCCTCTTGAGCCAAACGTTATAATCCCTCAGGCCCGCGTATCCCCCCATGAGGAGGGCGACCATCCCGCTCACGTCGGCCTCGGCGGGCCTGATCCCGGCGAAATCCGAGATCCTATGGCCGGGCCCGCAGGCCCAGCTGGGGATATCGACCCTCATCGGCGTATCCCTCGGATCGGGCAACAAATGGAACGATACGATCGAGGGGAGGCCCGGTATCCGGGCGAGTATCCCGGCCGCCTCCCTTATGAAGGCTTTCTCATCCTCGGCCTCCAAGATGGCCTCCCTGAAATACCGCCTCACATAGGCCTTCGGATCCTTCCCCATGAGCTCGATCGTTGTCGACCCGGGCTTGAAGGCCCCGAGCTCCAGCGGCGCCGTATAGCCCGGCGCCTTGGCTAAGCGGCGTATGAGCTGATGATCGGGCCTCGCCGACGCGGCCTCGCGGATGATCCGCTCCACCCCCTCGAGGCGATCCCCATGGGCCCTCTTGAGCCTCCTCAGCGCGGAGAGCGCCTCGGAGGGGGCTTGGAGGGCCGTTTCGAAAATGGCCCTGAGCTCCGCTTTGACCTCCACCGGGAGCCCATCTAGCCTCCCCAGCTCCCCCTCGAGGAGCCGTTCGAGCAAATGGTCCCGGAGGAAGCTGGAGCGGCTCTCCTTGCTCACGCCGGCCAATAGGATGCGCCTCTCCCGGCAGAGCTCGAAGAGCTCCCAAAGGGTTTTGAAATAATCCAGCATGAAGGCCCTCATGCCCTCGGCCGGTTGATCCCTGGGGAGGTGGAGGAGGCGGCCGTAGAGGGATCCATCGATCAGGACCGGGGCCCCCTCGGATAAATCCCCCTCCCTTATGGCCTTGATGGCCGCCTTCAACTCCAACCATTCCATCTTCCTACCGATGAAGACGCTTATCTCATGGGGCTTGGCCTTCGAGAAGAAGGCGTCGGCCTCGAGCTCCCTGAACCTCCGCCTCCCCAGGACGGCGATGGCGCGGGTTATGTAGAATATGGCCCCGGAGGCCAAGGCCCTAACGGCCCGGCTCCCGTCCACGGCCGCTACCTCCCTATCCGGGACGCCATGGGCGGGGATCGGGCGCCAGCCCTCGAGCAGGAGGCGCTCGAGGTCGGCATCGAGCACCGAGGCCCTCCCAACGGCCATCTTTTGGGCTAGGGAATCCCGCTTCTTGGAGACCTGCTCGATGAACGCGTCCAAGAACTGCGGCATGGCGATCCACGAGCCGGCGCGTGGGCCCGCCGGCCCCATCGCCGTCATGAAGGGGCAGGGCCGATATAAGCGAATTGTTCCGGAGGGGTGGAGGTGGAGGGAGCCATGGGGTTAGCAGCGCAAGCAGCCACGCGGCCTTGGGAATCGGTCAAACGATGGCCGAAAGGGATCGGGCTGGAGGGTTCATGAGTTATTCGCAAGCGATGGCATCAAGGAAGGGCTTGAGCCGATCCGGCGGAAGACGGCATTTCGCCGGCCCCAGCTTCCGCCAAGGAACCATGGCTGGGGAATTAAAGCGGCCGCCGAGGGGCCAGGAGGGTTTGCTCAAGGGGAAATTAACGAGGGGCATAAAAACGATCAAGGGCGTGGGCGGGGGTTGGAGGCAACTATTAGTCTATCGGCGCGATCTCGCACCTCATCGCGCCCTCCAAATACCTGACCCTGATGGCCTTGGCCCAATCGGGCCGCTCCTCAGGATGATCCATCCTGAAATGGCTGCCCCTGCTCTCCTCCCTCTCTAGGGCGGAGCGGGCGATCGCCAAGGACGCCAGCAGGGTGTTCTCCGCCTCCTTCAAGGCGATGAGATCGCCGGGGCCCCTGACCTTGGCCCGGCCCAGCGATTCCAAGGCCTCCGAGAGCTCATCGATCGCCCCCTTAAGGCCCTCCTCGGACCTGAGGACGCCCACGCGTTCCCACATGATCCTCCTCGCGCGAAGCCTCAGCTCCGCCGCATCGACCGATCCCTCCCTGGGCCCATAGCCCCTCATAAGATCCCCGATCAGCGCCGGCTCCGGGGCGCCGATCGGGCCCTCCCCGAACTCATCCTCCAGGTATTCGGCCACTTCGGCGGCTACCAGCCTGGATAGGGAGGCGCAGGCCGTTAGGGCGTTGCCGCCCAGCCTATTGGCGCCTTGAACCCCTCCCATCAATTCCCCAACCACGTAAAGGCCGGGCAGCTCCGTCCTAAGCCCCTCATCGACCTCGACGCCGCCCATCGTATAATGGGCCGTCGGCAGGACCCTAACGGGCGGCCTCAGGCAGAACCTGCGCATCAATTCGAAGGCCGATTTGGAGAGATGGTCGTCTGAGGGCTCGGGATCTATGAGCAAAGCGCCCCCAATCCCCCGGCCCTCGGCCGCCTCGAGCATGATGCATTGGGACAGCAGATCCCTGCGCATCCTCAGGGCCTCGCCCAAATCCCCCAAGCCGTATTTGGGGATTATATCCTCCCCTAGCCCGTTGAGGATCCTCCCCTTCGCGAACGGGATCATAAGGGCGGGCCTCCCATCCTCGGCGATGCCCAAGGGGAAGAATTGGACGAACTCCATATCCACCAGCGGGAGGCCCATTTTGAGGGCCACGCCATGGCCATCGCAGGTGAGCTGGGCGGGGTTGTCGCTCCTAATATAGGCGTTGGCCGCGCCGCCCGTCGCCAATACGACGGCCTTGGCGCCGATCGAAAGGATCCGGCCGTTATACGCGTGAAGGGCCAAAAAGGAGCCGTCGGGGCATTTGGCCAAATCCAGGAGGCGGGCGCCTTCGAAGGCCCTGATGCCCCTTAAGGCCTTTACGCGCTCGCCGAGGCGGATGGCGAACTCCCTGCTGGGGATCAGGGGATCGGGGCCCTCGATCCTGAGGGAGCCCCTCGATTCCCCGAACCCCATGCCCGCCGCTTCCCCGAGCGCCCTTATGGCCCCAAGGGCCCCCTCGGCGAGCATATGGACCAGGAAGGGCCTATTTATGCGGCGGCCGCCCTCCAGGGTATCCCGGATGTGGTCCTCGATCGAATAGCCCCCGATCGGGCAGCGAAAGGCGCCTTGGGAATAATAGGTGGATCCGCCGTAGCCCAGGGGCGATTTGGAGGAGATGGCGATCGAGGCCGCGCGGAGCTCGCTCAGGAAGAGGGCCGCGGATAAGCCGCCGAGGCCCCCGCCGATTATCAATACATCCGCTTCCATTTCCATTCCCGCTCCCACCCTCCCCGATTCCCGGCCCGTTCCAGCCCCTTCGGCAATCGGGCTCGGATGTATAAACGAATGGGTTTGGGATGCGGATCCCTTTCCCCGCCCCGCATTTCAAGCGGTGATCTCGATCCCCTTTTGATTAATTTTGATTTTTTGAGCCCCTTTCGCCGAAATGAGGCCCAAAATGGGCCCCTTTCGGCCCGGATTCGATTCATTTGATTTATTTTGAATATATTCAAGATTTCAAGATGGCCCCTTCGCGACCACCCCCCCTATAGGGGGGGCTACGGCGTTATAATAACGCAGTTAAGAACGCTGCGGCCCGCACCACCGAGAAAAGGTTGGAGGTCGGGACGTTCCTCCAGGCGCCCGGATCCCAACCCGCCTGCGGGTTCCATCCCAGCGGGCCCTCGTTCAAACGCTCGAAGCCCTCCAGCTGGGAGATCGCCACGGCCCTGGGGAGGGGCATGGATTTCGCGATCTCCCCCTTTAACTTCGGAGAGTTTGAGGCCAAGGGATTTGAGGTCAGGGATTTGGAAGCGCTGAGCCATCCGGGAGGGGGTTGGGGCAAGATGATCATTCAACTCATGCCAGCGGCGAAGTGGAGGGGTCAAAAGCCCGATCAAGGCCTCAGGGGAACTGGGATGCGGGAATTTGTTGCTCATCGCTTGGGATCATGAGGACGGATTGGAGGCTAAAGGCAGGGGGATCGAATGCCTGCCCCTTTGGAAATGGTTGCCAGGCCCCGCCGGCGATCCCGCGCCCCATAGGGGTGCGTTCACAGGCCAACGGCCCTTTCAATCCTCGAGCCTTATGAGGCCCGACAGGAGCTAAATATCCTCAGACTCAACAACTCGGCCCCTTCCCACCTCGCCGGAGGGGAGCTCTTAAGCTCGCGCCGAGCTAGAGGCTTGCCTTCACGAAGTTCCTGATGTTGTATTCCTCTTGGAGCCTCAGCGTGTCTTCGACGTCGATGGATGAAACGGGAAGCCGCACACCATCCAGGACGACCTCGCCTCGGTTGGTGGGAGTCCAGTCCACCCTTTTGGCCTCTATGAGCAACAGGGTATCCCGGCCCACCTTTTTCAAGCACACCCTAAGGAGGTCGAGGGCCAGCCGGGGGTCGACGTACTCACCCGTGAGGAGGCTATCGAGCCCTTTTACGACGAGCAGTGGGGCTTTGATCCGGCCCGGTGAGGCCATTGAATACCTCATGAAGTCGAGGATCCTCCGTTCTTCGCGTTCCGCCTTGAGGCTTTTCTCGAAGAGCTGGGCTAGGCTTTTGAGGGCCTCGGAATCGCAGAAGTAGACTGTGACCAGGCTACTCATCGCCTCGCCCCCGCGTATGCGTCTAAACGCCTTTGGACCTCCTTCTCTTGAAGTTGCTGTTGGATGGCGAGGTGGAGGCCTTCCCGGCAGATGCCCAAGAGCAGGGCTTGAACGTGGAGCTTCTCCCTATTGCGGCCCTTTTTTCCCCTGCTGTCAGGCATTGTGTCGGGCAGGATGTGGTAGAGGGCCTTTACGACCTCGCAGACGTAGGGGCCTCCCTTCGCGATGTAGGTGGCGACCTCCTCCGGCCTCTTTCCCTCCTCCAAGCCCGCAACGGCTGCATGGATCCAGTCTATGATGGGCGGAGGCTTGGCCTCGAAGAGCCTTCCCTCCCGCGACCTTTCCCAGGGATGAGAAAGCCTTACGACCTTCGCCCTCTCGCCGCTCACCTGCTCAGCCGCCATCCTCCCCAAGCCGCTTTTGACGACGACCTCCTCCACCGGGTCTCCTGCCTCGAAGCCTCCCAGGCAGGCGAGGGCGAGCCTCCTAGCGTCGTCGTAGGGGATGAGGTCGCTGTAGAGGTGCTTCGCGAGGATGTAGAACTTCGTCGCCGCATCAATATCTACGATCTGAGGCGCGACCCTTCGCGTGACGTGGTTGACGGCGATGCCCGCCGCCTGATCTAGGAGCAGGTCTAGAAGCTCGTAGGCCGACCTCTTGCCCGAAGGATCCTTGAGGGGCCAGTAGTGGCTGGCGATTCTGAGGGCTTCTGCCTGGGCTCCCATCAAGAAGTCCGGTCCCATGAGGCCGTATCCCTCCAGCTCTGTAAGCCTCGGCTCCATGGCCTTATCGATCTCCCTGAGGGCGTCTTGGATGTAGCCCCCCTCGCCGTTCAGCCGCTTGCGGCAGACAATGAGGATGCTGGTCCTGAGGGCGGCTTTGCCGGTGATGTGAAGGCTTCGAGCCATCTCGCTCCGGATGCCCCACATGGCCGTAATTCGGAAGCCCGAATCTAGGAGCGCCCTTATCGTCCTTATCCAGGCGGCTCCGGCCTTGTGGGCGAACCAGAGGAGGAAGACCCCATCGCTCCGAAGGGCTTTATGGACGCTTGCGAAGATCTCCCGCATCTTCTCCTCGTAGCGCATGGAGGCGAGCTTCGAGCTCCCATGGCGGATCCTGTTGGCCACGGCCTCCTCCTGCTTAGGCGTTTCAGGCTCTTGGAAGGCTTCCGGGTAGAGGCTTCCAAGCGTCTTCTTGAACCAGACGTAGAAGTAGTCGCTTATCTCGCCGTACTGGACGTTCCCGTAATAGGGCGGATCTAGGAAGATCGCATCGTACCCGCTGGGAGGAGCGTTTATGGATGCTATCTGAGCTGCATCGCCGAACACCACCCTCACCCTCGACTTCTTAAGCCTCTTGACTATTCCCCTCAAGGCCTTGAGACTGTTCTTGAGACTCCACTCAAGAAGCGCCTTGCCGTAATGGATCATGTCGCCTTCGCCGAAGTCCCAAGTCCAGCCGTAAGCATGAGTGTCGAAAACATGGCTGATTATGCCTCGTGATTTGTTCCACAAAGTCAGGGTGGAGTTGTAATCTAGGGTCTTGCCGAACGCAAGGGTCAAGTAAGTCACTATCGCCTTAGCATACTCTTCAGCATCCTGTCGGCTTCTTCCCTTCCCTACCTCATCCTCTATTACCCTGGCGTGAATCTCCTTGATGAGGCGGACGATCTCGGCGTGGACCAAGAGTTGCCTTGCCGTAAATAACTCGCACCATTCTGTCACTCCCATTCTTAAAGGTTCTTGAGTCTTAACTCCCTGTGGGATCGCTTCGATTGGTACCAGGTCTTCTGCGGCAAGATCGCCCCATCTCCCTTTCAGTTCTTCCTCGGCAGATATGTAAGCATCTACCATTTCCTTAGTAGGATTAACGTATACCCTTCCCTCTAGTACTGCTGCTATAAGTCTTGCAGGATGACTTCCATGATAGCCTAAGAGCTTCCTTTTGGCAAGGAACTCTCCATATTGTTCCCAAACCACCTTCTGAGGTACCGTATGCCTATGCCTAGGGCATTCAAGCTCTCCTCCTCGCTCATAGCCCCTTGTCTCGAAGATCGTTCCTCGGTAATCGCCCCCCAGCACCCTGACGCGGGAATACTCCCCTCCATCGCTCCTCACCTTTTCGACCTCCTCAACTCTGACTACCTTCAGCTCAACGCCATCCTTATCGAGGATCGGATAGACCGCATAGCCCTTCTCCTTATCGAGCCAGAGGCTCTTGAGGGCCGGCGTCTCGACGCCACACTCGGGGCATCTGAACATTTTCACCCATATGTAGCCTGTCGGCTGTCCGAGCGGATGCCTCGGGAAGTACTTTGCAACCTTCCGCCTTAGGTCGTTTAGGAGCTGCCTCCCATACCTTTCCACGTCTTGGACGAGCCTCTCGCCGTACTTGATCGGATATTCCAGAGAGGCCTTGAGGATGACGTAGGCTACGGGGTTGTACTCTCCTGCTACGACCTCGCCGAAGCCCGAACGGATCATCTCGAAGGGTATGGAGCCGCCTCCAGCCATGAAGTCCGCCCCGACTGGCCTCCTACCCCAAAGCTCGACCATCTTATTGATGTAGACTTGCTCCTCCGGCTGGACCCCCTCGAGCACGGGATAGTCGAATCCCTTCTCCCCCTTTTCCATCCTCGCCACAGCAGCTAAGGGATCGCCTCTCAACCCCAGAGCCCGGAGGAGCCGCTTCCTCTCCTCGTTGTTTAGATCTTCTTGCGGGAGGCAAGCGAGTACTGAAGCTATTCTTGAAGCAGTTAGTGGCCTTCTAGCCCACCATATGGATAGTATATGAAGGGGAGGTAAATAGGCGAAGCTTCTCTCCCTAGCGCTCTCAACGCTGGCTTCATGCACAGGGAACCACTTCTCGATGAGTAGATCCCTCACAGGTCCCAATCCTCCCCAAGTTTGAAAAGGTGCCTGGACAGATTTATATTGGAACGTTAATATAACTCGTGGGGTTCCCGGTTGGACCGTGTATGGGAGGTTCTTCACCCCTACCCTGAGGTCGTGGAAGGCAGGGTCACCGAGGATAGCTTTGTAGTCTCCTTGGGAGGCATTTGGGAGAAGCTTGAACTCGGTGAAAACGTCGAGGTGGATCCACGCTACCTCGATCCAAAGGGCTTCTACGGACGCACGCATTTCACGGAGGCTATGAGGGAAATCCTCAAAAACGTCGTCAGGAGGCTCAACGGCGAGGGCGTCCAGTCGGTCTACCACCTCCACGTCGGGATGGGGGGCGGGAAGAGCCACACGCTCCTTCTCCTCTACTACCTCATACGGCAAGGGAAGGAAGTCTCTCCCTTCCTAAAGGCTGAGGGCATCGCGGAGGTTCCTCCAAATGCTCGGGTCGTCGTTTTTGATGGAACGAGGTTCCAGCCCCTCTTCGGTATCCGCTATCCGGACGGTAGCCGCGTGAACACACCTTGGGGATTCCTCCTCAAGCAACTCGGGGTCTACGATGCCCACAAGGCCCTAGATACCTGGGATGAAATCCCCGCGGTTCCAATATTGAGGGGGGCCCTGTCCGTAGCACCGACTCTCATACTGATGGACGAACTCACCTTCTTCATGGATATGGTGAGGGGAGATGAAATAAAGGGCAACAGGGTCCAACAGTTCCTTCAAAACCTCACGGCAGCAGTCAGCGAGACGAAGGGATGCGCACTCGTCGTCACGACACCCATCGGGGTCTACGAGGAGGCGGCCAAGCGCCTTGAGAAGATCCTTGACCGCTACAGCAAGCGCATGATCCTCGCCAGCGGAGGCGAGTACAAGCAGATCAGGAAACGCGCCCTCTTCCAGGACGAACACAATATCCTTCGAGGCGAGGCTTCAGCACTTGGCGAAGAGTACCGCAACCTGTACGCAACTCACCTGCCAAGGTACACAGGCCAAATCGAAGAGGCGATCCTCGAAAACTACCCGTTCCATCCCTTCGTGGACCGCACGCTCCTAAAGCTGAAGAACAGTCGGGCCTTCCAAGAAGTGCGGGACGAGCTCCGCTTCCTAGCGGGCCTCGTCTATTCGGTCTACAAGGCTCGGCCTCCGGATGCCTACATGATCTGCGTAGGCCATGCGGAGCTATCAGACCAGTACGTGAGGGCTGGAACCATCGCGAAGCTTCAGAACCCAATCTTGGTCAACAGGCTGGATAACGATCTAGCAAGGATCGAAGGTATGCTTGAACCCGACCTTCGCCAAGCCGCAACGAGGATTCTCACCGCCATCGTTCTGAACTCCCTGGCCGCTGAAACACCTCTGCAGCTCGGCATCACAGAGGAGGAGATCGTCTACGCTCTCCTCACGCCGGACGTCTCCCCAATACTCCTCAGAAAGGCTCTGATGGAATGCGGAAAGAACCTATGGTTTGTAAACCTCATAGATGGGCGCTGGATCTTCGGCTCGCCTAACCTCAACAAGCTCTTAGACGACTACCTCCGAAAGGTTGAGCGGGATAGGAACCTCCGAGGGCTATGGTGGGATCGCATCGCCAAAGAACTCAACGAGTGGAAGCACAGGGCCTACAAGACTTACATGGAGGAAGTTAAGAAAAGGGAGGCCCAGCCCCTCTTCGAGGAGGCAAACATTTACGTTTGGCCTAGTAGATCCGAGGAGGTACCGGACGATAGATCCACAAAGCTCATTCTCTTGGACTATCACCTACCCCTTACAAGCGTCGTACCCTCGGAGTTCCTCTCGGAGGAGGAGAGGGCCGCAAGCATCGCGGCCCGAGTTGCCTCTACAAAAGAGGAGGCGGCTCAGGTAGCTAAATACTTCTATGAGAACTATGGGACGAAGTCCAGGACCTACAAGAACACGCTTTTCTTCCTCGTGGCCGATAGAGGCCTTGTTGAGAAGGATGGTCCCATAAAGCACGCGAAGCAGCTCCTCGCCTTGGATGAGATGCTTAAGGACAAAGCCCAGCTCCAGCCCCTCATCGGAGATGAGGGCATCAAGAAGCTCGAGAGAATGAGGGCGGAATCCCTTCGGGACTTTCTTCCAAGCTGTATAACGGTCTACCGCTACCTCCTCTACCCGAGCGAGGATGGCTTGGCTCCAATAGAGCTGGGGGAGGAGAGGCGAGACCATATGGGCTTCCTCACGATGGTAGAGAGGGGGCTGAGGGCCCAGAAGATCATCGAGAAGGTCGATGTGGGGTCCCTCCTCAATAGGTATTGGCCCAAAGGAGTAGCCCGTCCCGAGGTCAGGGATGTTTTCGAGGGCTTCTATAAGCGCCCAGAACTCGAACTCGTAAGTGAGCCCGATGTTGTAGAGCAAGCGATCCGTACAGCCCTTAGGGAAGGAAGGCTCGTCTACACCTATGGACCGGAGCTATACTACGGGAGGGAGCCTTCCAAGCTTGAGGAGAACGGAATTCTGATGAAGGACTTCGAGGTCGTACCGATCACCTTTGAAGCCCTAGACGAACAGAGAAACGAGCCCCTAAGAATCACCCTCATCTTGGATGGGGAGCTGAGCCGCACAACTCCCTTCACGCACGAGGACCTCAAAGACGCTACGCATATCATTCGCGCTGAGATCCCGAGCGACATGGAGTTCGTCGGGTGGAGTGATGGGGTTCAAGGCGCAGAGAGGAGCCTCACGTGGGATGCCAAGGGAACCTTAAAACTCCTCTTGAAAACTAAGGGGGCGTCTCCGCCACCGGCAGAAGTGGTATTGGCGATCGATGCTTTTGATGTCTCGAAGAACCTGCCCATCCCGGTGAACTTCTGGCTTGATGGCCAGCAGTACAGCACTCCCTACGAAGAAAGGGTTGTTAAGGATAGCTTCCACGAAGTCAGGTTGGAACGCCCGCCGGATCTCATGTTCATCGGTTGGAACGACCTCGTAGAAGATCTGGAGAGGAGGATCGCCTGCGACATCGATACGAGGCTCGTGGCGAAGTTTAAACCCATCACGGGCGCGGAGATCTGGGAAGGCGAGGTAAAGCTGAGCGAAGCTTACGGCCTCTTCAAAGGGACCCTTGACAGATGGACGAACTTGCTAAAGCTCGATGTAAAAATGAGCTATGCCTCCTTCGCCAAGCATGCGGGTGCTCTGGGGATGCTTCTAAGGGGAGACTACCAAGTAACCCTAGCGGCTTCCGGGGGCACCAAGTTTGGGCTGAAGCAGTTCGTCGTGCAGGCAAGCGGTGACGGCGATAAGCTGGGGATCATGAGGAGCTCCCTGATGCAGCTCAAGGATTATCTTGAGACCGTCGATGTCTCCCTGAACATCCAACTACCAAACTACAGGGCGATGGGCGACGTCGTTTCCATTGAGGCCTTAGAGGCCCTTAAGTCCGCCGAAGGGGTTCTCAAATACCGAGGGCAGTTGCAAGCGATTGGAGTTAGGGAGAACCGCCCTAAGAGGACGCTCGAGGACCTTGTGAAGGCCTTCAAGAAGGAGGCCTGAGATGGCTTTGGGAACGGCCTTGGGTGCGAAGCTGAAGGAGCTCTTCCCAAGCGAGGTCGTTAACAAGCGCCTCAGTCTAACCCAAGAGGTAGCTAGGCTTCCGAGATTCATCTCCGAATATGTGATCAAGGATGTCTGCGGCGACAAACCTGACCCGAAGGCCTTAGCCCTCCTCGCCAAGTTCGTTAATAGGTTTTACCCCGAGCCCAAGGAGAGGGATCGAGTTCTCAACGAACTGATTAACAAGGGCGAGTACACACTCCTTGACGAGTTCAAGGTGACGGTGGACCCCAAGAGGGGGATTCGCAGAGTGAAGATCCCAAGCCTCGGGGTCAACGATGCTATGATCTTGCCCTCCATCCTAGAGGAGCATAAGGCTCTTCTAGAGGCGGGTATGTGGGGAACTGCTACTCTCAAATACCAGCCGCCGGAATCTCAAGGCGAGGAGCAGGAGCAGACGCCTATCCAAATAGTGAAGTTCTCGCCCCTCCAATACAGCAACATAAGCCTCGAGGAGTACAAGAGGCGGAGGGAAGAGTTCTCAACCGAGGAGTGGATCGACGTCCTCATGAACAGCCTTGGGATGAACCCCGCTGTATATAGCGAGAGGGCTAAGCTCCTGTACATCAGCCGCCTCATACCGTTGGTTGAGGAGAACGTGAACTTCGTAGAGTTCGGCCCTAGGGCGACGGGGAAGAGCTTCCTCTTCAGGAACATCAGCTATTACGTCCGCCTCTATTCTGGCGGGCATATCAGCCCAGCCGTCCTCTTCTTCCACGGAACCTTCCGAACGATAGGCGATATAGGGGTAAGGGACTGCGTCGTCTTCGATGAGGTCAGCCGGATAAGGTTCCAGAATCCGGACGAGATCGTGGGAAAGCTGAAGGACTTCATGGAAAGCGGTGAGTACGAGAGGGGGGCCTTAAGGCGAGCGAGGAGCGGTTGTAGCCTCGTTTACATGGGGAACATCGAGGTTCAAGGCCCGATGCCCGTAGAAGATTACTCCACGGTCATGCCCGAGTGTATGCGAGATTCGGCCTTCATAGATAGGCTTCATGGCTTCATTCCTGGATGGGAGCTTCCGAAGATAGAGCAGAGCGAAGTTCACCTGAGCCAAGGCTACGGCTTCATAACGGATTACTTCTGCGAGATCATGCATGAGCTCAGGAAGGAGAGCTATCAGTATCGTATCTCCGATAAGGTTAGATTACACGCGGACGGAGGAAAGGTTACAATAAGGGATCAGAAGAGCATCCTTCGGACGACCAGCGGGCTCTTGAAGCTCCTCTATCCCCACGGCAAGTTCGACGATGAGGCCCTCAAGCTTTGCCTAGACCTGGCCGTCGAATATAGGCAGCGGATCCACAACTGGCTCTGCCAGGTATCCCCAGGGGAGTTCGAGCGCAAGAGGCTGGGCTACGATATCAGCTAAGGAGGATGAGGGGATGGTCAACAAAGATTTCCTCATCAAACTTGTCCGCGATCCCGATCCGTTGGAAGCAATTCTGAACTACTTGGTCGAAAGGCTCTTGGGTAAGGTGGACTTGGCTGACATCGATGCGAGCTACGAGGTTCTAGAGGACGAGCTGAGCAGGTTCGAAAGGTGGCTCTACGAGGTCTGGGGCAAATCCTTCTACGAATTCCTTCTCGGAAAGCCCGAGGAAAGGGCCCTATGGGCCCTATCGAAAGCCTATAGAATGGCTGGAGAGATGGGCGCGAATGTGCTCGTCGCCGATGGCCTCAGCCTGAGGGAACTCCTGGTCTTGATCAAGGCTCTGCAGGGTAGGGTCACGTACACCGCCGGGCGAGTTGCCCATCCGACCACGACCGCAATGGCCGCTCGCTCCTTCTTCGGCACCGAAAACCTGCAGGATGCCTTCCGCGGAACTGGGCTGAGGGAGGGATACGAGTGGACCGGACAGGTCGTAGACAATGTCAGGTCCCCGCCCAAGATAGGCGGCCGGAGGCATCTTTCGCTTCTCACTTACTACCCAGATGCGCCTCTTCATAGCGCGGTCAAGTACGGCTTTGTGCAGATCCAAAAGGTCTCTGAGGTTATAGGGGACCTCGTCAAGATCATCTCCGAACTCTCCCGGGTCTCGGACTTGGTTGTGACGGGGGACCATGGGTATATCTTCCTTGGGAGGAGCCCAAACCGCTACCTTTGGCGCTGGATCGGCCACACGGAGAGGCATGGAGGCTCCTACGGCGACCATGGGCTGGACGTGGGCGGGGAGGTTGTCGCCATGGGCAGGTTCCACGCCCCGGACGTTCTGAAGAGCGGTGCCTTCATCGTCCACGGAGGCATAAGCCTTACAGAATCGCTCGTCCCCATCATAACGGTCAAGGGAGGAACCTAGATGGTTCAGTACAGGCTGAGCATATCGAAGAAGCCTACGTTGAGGCTTTACAGGGCAGAGGGGCAAAACCGAAAGCCCCTAGCAGAGGTGACCGGGGGGAGGGCAGAGCTCGCCCGGGGCATCCTTCTCCAAGGCATCAGCCTTAAGGAGCTGATCAGGTTCAGGGACGGAAGGGCCGTCATGGAGATGGATGAGGATTTTGCCCTCAAGGTTGCGATCGGCCTCCGGGCCATCATAGGCCTAAGAGCCAAGGACCGGATGGTTAAGGCCTTGGAGGCCGTCAACGCCATGGATAAGGGGGAGGTCTACTGGTGGCACAGCCTCTACCTCCGGATCGGGAATAGAGCGATCCGGGCCCTCAGGACGGCCTACCTCTAGTTCGATAGGCAAAGGGAAGATGATGACATCGTGGGTTGATACTCTTTTGGCAGAGGATGCGAGACAGCCTTGAGGAAGCCGAGTTTCGAACCCTTTAGTATTCTACAAACGGTGTGGGGAATGCCTGGAGATAGCAAGGGAAGAGCTCTGGCTGTTTCCGAGAGTTTGGCCCTTCGATGGATGCGAATCGGCCCTCGAAGGGCTCGAGCGATCAGATCGCCCCTATGAGCCTCAAGAGGATCGGGATCACTGTCGCGCCCCATACGATCAGGATCGTACCTATAGTCCATCTGAAGTTGCTCGATGCCTCCGCC